>CAYXHF010000015.1:6752-40721 GCA_964464815.1 uncultured Faecalibacterium sp. | reverse complement strand
CGACGATGCCGGATGGGATGACACCGCCCGACGGCATGAGCAAGCCCGACGGTGCGACGATGCCGGATGGGATGACACCGCCCGACGGCATGAGCAAGCCCGACGGTGCAACGATGCCGAATGACATGACACCGCCTGACGGCATGAGCATGCCCGACGGTGCGACGATGCCGAATGACATGACGCCGCCCGACGGCATGCCCGACCAGGCAAACAGCGCGGAGGAAGAAGCCGATGCGACAAGCACGCTGCCGCTGCTGCTGATTACTGGTGGGCGCATCACAGTGACGGCTGACGGTGACGGACTGGACACCAACGGCGATTTGCGCGTGGAAGGCGGCGAAATTATCGTCAACGGCCCGGCAAGCAGCGGCAATGGTGCGCTGGATATTGGCACGGAGAATGGCGGCACGGCGTTCATCAGCGGTGGTACCATCATCGCGCTGGGTGCAAGCGGCATGGCGGAAACCTTTGGTGATACGTCCACGCAGTGCTCGTTCCTGGTGACGATGAAGACGTTCACCGGACAATCGGCCATCACCATCACGGACAGCCAGGGGAACATCCTCTACCAGGGCGAGACGTGCAAGAGTGGCAACAGCGTGGTATTCAGCAGTCCGGCACTGCAAGTCGGCGAGACATACACGGTCACGATTGGCAAACAGTCGGTGACGGTGGAGCAAACGGAAACGGTCGTTGGCAGTGGCTCCTCCTTCGGGTTTGGCGGTGGCTTCGGCGGCGGTCGTGGCTGGTAACAAAACCGGCTGGCACAGACAAGATGCTGTGTCAGCCGGTTTGTTTTTTGGAAAAACTTATTGGTTAATCATGGCGATGATGGCCGCCAGCTCCACGCAGCGGTAGAGACCGTTGGCGGTCTGCTGGGGTGCGCCGGTGCATTTGGCGTTGTTGGTGGACATGTCATCGAGAATGCCGGAGATTAAATCGGCGTAGTTACTGGCGAAGGCGGTTGAACACGTTGCGAATGCCAGCATGACGGACAGAAGCAGACAAAGGGCTTTTTTCATAACAGGTTCCTCCTCTCTTTTGTAAACAAGGGAAGAAGAAACATTACATATCGTTGTCAATCTCGTCGTTTTCCTGTTGCTTTTCCAGCTGTGCCTGCTTCAGGTCTTCGTCGGTGAAGCGGTGATAGCTGACGTCAATGTGGTAGTAGTAATCGTAATCATCGTTGCGGTAGTAGTAGGAAATCAGGTCGATTTTGACCGAATAGCCGTCTTCCTCCACAATCCATTCGTCATAGTCAAGGTAGTCGGCGGAATAGCCATCCAGCGTACCGAGCAGGTACACATAAAGCCCCATTCGTTCAATGGCAGGGCCGGTGATGATGTAGCAGCTGCCGCCGGTATTGTTCAGCGGCGTGCCGTATTTGCGGTTCAGGCTCTTATACAGCGTTTCGTAGACACTGTTCGTTTCGTCGCGGGAGGTGCAAATGCTATCGCTGAAGGAATAGTCCATGCTGATCAGCAGACCATCGTCGTCAAAATAGAAGCCGCATTGTGCGTCATTATAGCCAGCAATGCGCCCATCGAACCAATTGCTGGTTTCGCTTTCGCGCACGAGGGAGGTTTCCTTTGTCAGAATGACGTCCATTGTGTCGCCGAAGAGAATGCCGTTGCGCAGCGCAAAATCCTCTGCGGAGGCAAACGTGGTGCAGAGCGTCATCATCATGAGCATTGCAAGCAACAGGGATAAGCATTTTTTCATGTGTGTGTTCTCCTTTGCTGTGTTGTGTGGATAAACGGGTGTCTGCGCTCCTCCGGAAAGGCCCTCCTTTCTGATGACGAGGAGATGAATGGACGACAGATTTGTGAAATCATGGGAAATACGGTGGAGAAACGGTTGTTTTTCAACAAAAGCATAGCACGACAACATGGAAATGTCAAGATGATAAGACGAAAAAAAGAAGCTGTTCACTTCCGAAAATATCAGAAATGAACAGCTTCCTTGTATGTTATTCCTGGAACTGGAACGTCTGGAATTCCATTGCAGGCGTGCGGAAAACAAGGTAGAGGTCATGCACGCCGGAAATCGTGGTGTTCAGCGGCAAATCAGCCGTGACGAAATTGAGGGCGGAGGCGTTCAGCTGTACCTCAGCCACAGGCGCGGCGTAGAGGTCGTCCAGCACGATGGACACCGCACCGGCACAGAAGGCACGGTAGCACAGGCTCAGCACGGATGCGCCGTCGCCGAAATCGGCACGGGCAAGCTTCACCCACGCATTCGGATTCTGGGCGTAGAGTGTGGGCGTATCGCCATGCAGGATGGTTGCACCCGACAGCGCGGCGCAGGTGGCGGCGCTGTAGCGGTGGCGCACGGAGAAGGACTTGATGGCCTCAACACCCTCGGGTGTGCCGCGCGTCATGGAAACGTGGCCGGTTGCTTCGTCCACGGGAATTTCGTTGATGCAGGGGCTGCGATAGCCGTGGGCAAGGCCAAGGCGTTTCTCGAAGGCCTGTGCGTGATAGGCAATGTACCACTTGTCGTTGAAGTGGAAGATGCAGTGGTGGTTGTTGCCGCCCACACCGAAGTCGTCGGCCGGATTGCGCAGCACGTGGCCATCAAAGCGGAACGGGCCAAGCGGCTTGTCGGACACCATGGTGCAGATTTCGCCGCTACGGAAGGGCAGGGTCGGGTCGTTGACATCGAAGTTGGAGCAGTAGGAGTACACATAGTGCTTGCCAACCTTATTGATGCCGGAATCCTCGAACAGGTACGGTGCGTCAAGCACCACGGGCGTGTCCGCGACGGAAATCATGTCCTCGCCAAGGCGCACACAGCGTCCTGTGCCGGGTGCGGCCGCCATGCCGTCGGGAATGCCGCCGCCGAAGTACAGATAGCCCTGTCCGTCATCATCGACGAGTACAGCCGGGTCAAACAGCCACGTGACCGTGTCGCACAAGGGCGTCTTGCGGCTAATCAGCGGATGGCCCAGCGGATCGCGGAACGGGCCGGTAGGAGAGGTCGCCTCCAGCACGCCGATGCCATTGCCACTGTCAGCGAAATACAGGAAGAACTTATCCTGCCCATTGATGCGCTTGTGTGCGGCGCAGGGCGCCCAGGAGTTGCGTGCCCATTTCGCCAGGCCGGTCAGTCCTGCGGCCGGAATGTCGCCATGATCCGTCCAGTTGACCAGATCAGCGGAGGACAGGCAGCGCAGGGAATGAATATGGCCATAGTGGTTGGAAACGACCGTGCCATTGGGTGCGTAGTCCGGCGCATCAGCGGTCAGGTACAGATACACGCGGTTCTGCCACACCAGCGCCCACGGGTCGGCACCGAACATGTGCGTGATGACCGGGTTGTGTTCGGAAAGCGGCTTGATGGGCGCTTCCAGGGGCAGCGGCGTATCCTCCATGTTGGTGACGTCGGTAGGAACACGCTCATCCAGCAGTGCGCCCCAGAAGGCCGGCTTGGTGCGCAGCGTGCCGTCAAAGAGCAGCGGATAGCCTGTGCCCTTCCAGCCCAGCAGCCAGGAACGGTCGTCCGTCAAGCCCCAGAGGGTGATGGAGTCAATCGGAAGACCCTCACGGCGCAGGCGCAGCATCATCTGGAAATAGTCGCGGTAACGCATGGCCAGCAGCATCTGCGTCTTCGGACGGGCATCGTCCACACGAATGTCCATCTCCGTGGCCTGCACGGTCAAGCCGAGGGCAGCAAAATCGCGGATGGCCTGCTCATAATCGGCGAAGGAAGGATAGTCCAGCCCGATATGCGTCTGCATGCCAACGCCGTCAATCAGTCCCTCATCATGCAGCTTTTTGACCAGACGGTAGACATAGGGCGTCTTGTCCGGCTGGGCGACGTTGAAGTCGTTGTAATACAGCTGCTGGCCGCTAATCTGGCAGGCACGCGCAATGCGGAATGCCGCGGGAATAAAGTCCTCGCCGAAAATCTGGTACCAGCAGGACTTGGTGCGCATGCAGTTTTCCGCATGGTGATCCGGCTCAATCGCCTCGTTGACCACGTCCCATGCGTACACCACGCCCGGCCAGGAGGCATTGACCTCCCGCATAACGTCGCAGATGTAGTGGCGCATGCGTTCCAGCATCACGTCACGGCTCACCAGCGGCGCATCGGGCGCGTCCGACCAGTCTTCCGCGAAGAACCAGCGCGGCGTCTGGTTGTGCCACACCAGCACGTGGAAGCGTACTGCGATGCCGTTTTCCTCCGCCCAATCCATCATGGAACGAATCGGCACGAGGCTGAACACGGCGCGGGTGTTGCTGCCGGAGGCAATGGTGGCCGCGCGGCTGAGCAGCACCTCGGGCTTGGAGACATTCTCCGCCGTGATGGAGGTAAAGTGATGGCGCAGCACAGCGGCTTTGTTGGCATCATTGAGCCATTCCGGGACGATGGCGGCACCGATGCGGAAATCGCGCTGATAGAATTCCTTGAGGGAAGGTGCTTCGTCCGCCCGAAGAATCGGTAGGTAAATTTGATTTGCCTGCATGGTGGATAACCTCCTGCGAATCATGTTGCAATGCCCGAATGGGGCAGAGAAGTCAGAAATGCCGTATTTGATGAAGACGGTGCTAGCACTGCCTTCTCGGAAGGCTGCATGCGGCAGCCCTCGGAGAAGAAAATGCGTTTTTATCGCAAGAATCGGACAAAAATATCCGAAATGTGGGCAAAAATGCGGAACAAAGGTAAAGAAAGGGCGGGACAACGATGCCCGTAGCGGTTCGTTATCCCGCCCAAGAGAAACCTTATGGGGATGTTTTACTCAGCAGTGGTGGTTGCGACGCCATTGGCTTCGTCAATGTACGCCTGCCAGGTGCCACGCATGGACTCGGCCTTCTCGGCGGGAGTCGTGGCCAGAGCGTAGACGTCCCACAGATACTGGCTGCCCAGGTCGTAGCCGGTCACCATGTTGGAGTACCACACGAACTGGTGGGCCGGATCACGCATCATTTCGATGGTCTCGTCCACAGCGCGCTCGTCGCGATACTTCTCGTAGTAGCCGGTCTTCCAGTCGTCAGAATCAGCATAGCCAGGAGTCGGGTTGGTGAACAGGTTGTAAGCGAAGGCAATCTTCCAAGCACGGTCAGCGTCGTAGCAAGCCGGGATGACCATGATGTTGTCGCTGGGCGCATACAGGTAGGTGTCAGCCTTGGGTCCCTTGGGGAAGAACACGAAGCCGTAGTCGTCTTCCATGTTGCTCAGGCTGCCAGCGAAGTAGTCTTCATGCACCTGCAGGGCAACTTCACCGTTGATGAAAGCGGACTCGAAGTAGTTCCATTCAGCGCCTTCCGGAGACTTCATTTCGTACTTGGAAACCAGATCCATGACCCAGTTCATGGCCTCGAGGAAGGCCTCGGACTCAGCCGCGTTGTAGTACTTGCCGTTCTCGTCCACCTGAACGAAGCCAGCGCCATTGGACACAGCCGCAGCGGGCAGCAGGTGAGAGGAGAAGGACATCATGGCGTAACGGTCGGTCACACCATCGTTGTCGGTGTCGCGGGTCAGCTTTTCGCACAGGTCTTCAAAGGCTTCCCAGGTCCAGGTGCCGTCGGCCTGCATGTTGTACAGGGACTCCGGATCAACACCGGCTTCGGTCAGCAGGCGCTTGTTGAAGAACACGCCCTTGCGGGGTTCGGCCTTCTCAGGACGCATGGCGTAGGCATGGCCGTCCTTGGTGAACAGGCTGGTAACGGTGCCGTTCCACTTGTCTTCCGTGAAGTCCAGGCAATCCAGCGTGGACAGGTCGTAGAACAGACCAGCCTTGAAGGGAGCCAGGGTCGCGTCAGCGCGCAGAATCCACACGTAGTTCACATCGCTGCCAGTGGTGGCCAGGTTGGTGAAGTCGGAAGGACTGTCACCCCAGGTCGTGGCATTCACCTGGGTGATCTTGAAGTTGTAGGTTTCTTCAAGCCAGGTGCGATAGTCGTGGGTTGCTTCGCCAGCAGCAGTGGTGGGTTCGTCATCGTGCCAGTCGCTGGTCCACCAGTCGCAGATGATGATTTCCATGCCGCCGAGGTCGATCACATTGCCGTCAGCGTCGCGCTGAATCACAATGCCGTCTTCCTCGTAGGGGTTCTCGACGTCCTCAGCGAACGCTGCGGGCAGCGCGCAAAGGATCATCACCAGGGACAGGAACAGTGCCAGATACCGTTTCATTGTTTGGTACCTCCTTTTATTTTCTTGCCCTATCTAGAGGGCAGAGAATCGAAGTGATGTGGGAAAACCGGATGGGGCAGGGGAGAGAAGCAATTTCTCTCCCGCTACGCCCGCATTATACCAATTTCCGTCTAAAACATGGCACCGAGCATAGTGGATTTTTCGCTCTTGCAAAGCTGAGTGCAGCGATGCGGAACAATCCGCTGTGCGAATGACATGGGTTAGATGAAAATTAGTATTAGCCCTTGATGCCGCTGGCCGCGATGGATTCCACGAAGGAACGCTGCGCGAACAGATACAGCACCAGCAGGGGCGCCACCAGCATCAGCGTGCCGGTGGAAACCATCTGCTGCTGATAGCCCATCGACGCGCCACCGGCGATGCCCAGCTGTACGGAAACGTAGTTGCTCAAGCGGTCGGCGATGGTGGCAGCCTCGAGGCTCAGAAGCTTGATGTTGCCCAGGAACATCTTGGAGTAGAACGTGTCCGTCCACTGCCACACGAAGGCGAACAGGAAGCAGGACACCAGAATCGGCACCGCATCCGGCAGGATGACGCGCCAGAAGGTCTTGAACGTGCCGCAGCCATCCACATACGCCGCTTCTTCCAGGGACTTGGGAACGCCGGAGAAGAACTGGCGAATCATGTAGATGTACAGGCCGTTTTTCAGGCCCATGCACGTGGCCGACATCAGCGTGTAGGGGAGAGCAGAACCGCGCAGGTTGATGCTACTGCCCGTCAGCGCTGTGAAGATGCCGAAGATGTCGAAGAAGTTGAAGTGCAGATACAGCGAGGACGAAATCGTCTGCGGCGGCACGATGACCGTGATGATGACGGCCATGAACCACAGCTTTTTGAGCGGGAAGTCAAAGCGGGCGAAGCCGTAGCCAACCAGCGTACAGGCCGCAATCTGCAACAGGGCGATACCGAAGGAGACGAACAAGGTGTTGGTGAAGGTTGTACCGTAGTTCAGCAGCACCTTACTGGCCGCCAGGCGGTAGTTCTCCGTGGTCAGGTGACGCGGGATGGTAATGACGGTGGAATCGTACAGGTCACGCTCCTGCATGAAGGAGACGCTGATCTTGCCCAGCAGCGGCTGGATGATCATGAAGCACAGCCCGAAGAGCAGCAGGAAGCGAAGCAGCTGGTACCCTTTGCGGCGCACCGTCTTGCGCAGCAGATAGCCGCCGGATTTCCGGTTGCGTACCCAGAAGCTTTCGGAAGGATGGGCGTGCATGGCGGTATTTTTACTCATCGCTACTCACCAATCCCTTCATGATAAGTGTGACGACAACAATCATCAGGATTGCAACGCCGAAGTAAATCCAGGCCATCGCCGAGGAGAAGCCGTAGTTGTAACGCAGGGTCATTTCCTCGCTGATCTTTTCCATGACCTCACTATCCGACTTGGTGAAGAAGTCGATGATGGTGTAGATGGCGTTGACAATCAGCAGGGGAGAGACCATGGGGAAGGTAATCGTCCAGAAGGACTCCCACTTGGAGCAGCCTTCCACGTCCGCCGCCTCGTACAGGCTGCGCGACACGTTCTGCAAGCCGGAGAGGAAGACGATAATCTGGATGCCGCTGGCCATGACGATGTCGTACAACTCGTCAACCAGGCTGAAGACAACGTCCAGCAAATCGCCGCCCAGACCGGTCTGCTTCAGGATGTTCATCAGCGAGTCGGACAGCGTGAAGCTGGAGGACTCCTGAATCACGTCCTGCATGCCGGCCATCAGGCTGTTGTCCGTTTCCAGACCCAGCAGCACGCCGCTGGACAGGATGACGGGCAGGAAGAAGATGGCGCGGACAAACGCGCGGCCCTTGAATTCCTGATTGAGCACAATCGCAATGACGAAGGAGACAACCAGGATGGCAATGGTGTGGGTAATCATCATGCCCGTTTCTTCCAGCAGCAGCTGGTTGAATTCCGGGTCAACGGTGAATGCCTTGATGTAGTTCTGCAGGCCGATGAAGGTGCTCTGGAAGCCCTGGCCGGCCGTGACCTGCACATCGCAGAAGCTCATGCGCAGGGAGTCATACAGCGGCAACAGCATGAAGCAAAGGAAGCCGATGATGAAGGGCATGATGAACAGATAGCCCGAAATCGCACGGCGCGTGCGAATGGTCATACGCTTGCCCATCATTGAATCACCTCCGTTGCTGTGTAGCTGCGGGCCGGAATGCTGATGCCGTCCACGTCCGCGCTGGAATAACCGTAGTTGACGTACACCTTGGTGCCATTGGCATAGGTGGTAATGGTGACGTTGCCAATGCGCTCATGGCCAACCATTTCCTGATTGAACGTGCCGGAGAGCGTCTTGGTGTAATGCGCAACCTGCTGGGTGATGTCATCCAGCATCAGGGCGGCATCTGCACCGTAGTACTCGGAGTAGAAGGAATCCTGCAGGGTCTGGACGCCGCTGGCAATCAGCGTGTACTGGAGGCTGGCACCCATTTCTGCACTGCGCAGGAGCGTTTCCTCCGCGTCGTCGGCCAGATTCAGGGATGCGCCAGTGTAGGTCACACGGCTGTGCAGCGCCACCGGGTAGAAGGGAATGTATTCGTCGATGATGGAATACTGGCTGCCGTCAAAGTCCATGTCGGTGATGACATTGGCGTAGACAGCGGCGTAGTCATTGCCCTGACGAATCATGACGCGCTGACCATCCTTGCGCAGGGCGGCCAGGGCTTCCACCTGCTGGCGGAGCACGGTTTCGCGGGTCGTCAGATCCTTGGAGTCGAAGTCGGAGGAAAGCATGCTGCCCACATCACGGAAGGAGACAGCCGCCTGATAACGCTGTGCGGCATCGGTCAGGTTGTTGATGCTCTGCATGGCGTAAGCGGGCTTGACCAGATAGTAGGAGGCACGGTCGTCCTCGTCCTCAGCGCCGTACCAGATGGCGCTGTATTCGGGGATGTTGGCCTGCTCACGGGTGGTGAAGCGGGCCGCGTCGCGGAAGGCAACGAAGCCTTCCTTGATGCCGCTGTCACGGGCGAAGGCGGTCAGGCCGTCCAGATACAGCGGTACACCGGCGTCAGTAGCCGTCTTGGTCAACGTCAGCAGGGAGGATTCCGAGCCAAGCTCACGAATCAGCTTGACGCGGGAAAGTGCCTGCTGGTTCATGCCACCGTTCATCCAGCCACTGTAGCGAATGGTCAGGTTCGGCATGCCGCGCTTGACCAGCTCGCGCAGCAGCTCGGTTGCCTGATCGTAGGTCGTCAGGGCAATCGGCACGCTGGTCGGCACACCGGCCACCTGCTGCACCTTGTCAATCGCACCGATGAGTTCCACATTCACGGATGCCTCGGAATCAACCGTCTGCGCCGCGAAATCCGGATACTTGTCGGTCAGGTAGTCACGATAGGACGTGGCCATGCTCATGTAATCGGCGCTGTCCAGGAAACGGTAGCGCTGACGGATGACACCCTGAGGCGTTTCCTTTTCAAACATGTACACGGCGTTGTTCGTGCGTTCGGACACGTCGTAGGCGTCACCGTGAATGATGGTGTAGGTCGCGCTGACCGTGTTGTAGGAGGTCAGACGGCCGGAAATGTCCGCATTCACGCCAGCCCAGGCAGCACCGTCCTCCATGATGCACACGAAGGAGCTGTCACCGTTGGAAATGCCGAAGACCGGGAAGTTGATGCGCGTCTCATTCGTCACCTGCGTGCGGATGGACGCCCAATCCCAACCGTAGAGGTTGGCGTAGTAGGCACGGGAGTTGACCTTGCCGTTGTTGAAGTGAATCAGGGCGCCGCTGCCGTCGGGAACAAGCAGGAAACCGTCATCACTCGTGCCGCCAGCACCGAAGGCAGGCAGCAGCGTCAGCGCCGTCAGCGGATAGTCCACATCGTAGTCGATGTCCTCCAGCGGCACCTCGACCACCAGGTCGTTGCCCTCCAGACGGAAGACGATGGAGACGTTGAAGACAGCCTTGGCCGTGGTGTTTGCACCCTGCACGATGCGGCTATCGTCGTATTCCTTGTCCTCTGCCGTGTAGCCGACCTCGGCGAAGTAGCCTTCCAGGCGCGTCTTCAGGTGATCCTTGGTCGTGTCGCGCAGCACCCAGACGTGCTGTTCGGCCAAATCCGGATAGGTGGCCAGCAGCTCATCCTTGTTGTCGGTCTTGCGCAGCTTGTCGATGTTGTATTCGCGGTAGTATTCCTTAATGTCCTTCTTCTGCTTGCTGGTCATCTTTTCCATGAACACCTGCATGCGGTCGTCCGCGATGGCCGTGGGAATCAGGAAGGAACGCTGGATACGGCCGACGGAGTAGTTCAGGCGAACCGATCCGTCCTCCTGCATGACGACCTCGTACACGCCGTTGGTCACGCTGTGCTCATTCGCGGTGAAGAGCGTGTTCATGCCTGTGGACGTGGAGTAGTTCAGCGTCATGGTGGAGTTGAGCTTGTTCTTCTCAACCGGCAGGGCAATGGGGTCATTGTCTGCATCGGCAGGGGAGGAGGACCAGACGTGACCGGTGCGCTTATCCGTCAGGGTGAAGTGCGTGGTGTCGGGATCCAGCTCAAAGCGAAGGGTGTCGTTTTCCATGACCATTTCCGTTTCGGGCTTGGTGTAGCCGTAGAGGGAAATGTCATGCCCCTGCAATTCATCGGAGGTGTCAAACAGGGGAAGAATGACGTAATTCGTCAGGAGCGCCAGTGCCAGGAGAAGAATCACACCCAGCACGATGCGCACAATAATGCGCCGTTTCATGTATGTTCTCTCCTTTCGTTAGTACAGGCGGAAGAGGATTTCTTTGTAGAGGGAAACGAAGTAGCCGATGCCGTCACCCACCAGGGAGAAGAACAGCAGCAGCAGGAAGATGATCACGACCATGGCCAGCAGGGTGGCAATGGTGAAAATCAGCGTCTTGCCCAGGGAGTAGTCATGCGTCTGCATCATGCCGGAGATAATCAGCGCGCCGCTCCAGATGAGGGAAAGACCTTCCAGCACGTAGTAGAACGAGCCTTCGTTGACCGTGATGCAATTGGACAGGACAATCATGATGGCCTGCAAAATCACATAGGGCGTCGGCGCGTAGCACGTGGCGACGTAGACATCCTTGAACGTGCCCTTGCCCTCAAACAGCGTGGTCAGACCCCAGTTGCCAGCGACGAAGAAAATCAGCGGCAGCAGGATGGACAGGCACTGCTGAAGGATATTGACCTTGGGCCAATACACATTCATGAACAGGAAGGGCGTGAACTGCATCTTCAGCAGGCGAATCAGCAGCACCAGGAACACGATGATGTTGGCCGCCGCCAGCGAACCGCGCTTTTCACGGCTCAAATCCCAGAAGCCATCGAAGGGATGGAAGATGACGTAGAGCGAGTACCTGAGGGAGGAAAGCAGGCGCTGCCACTTCTGCTTATCGGTCAGCTTGGAAACAAGCGTCATGCGTTATCCACCTCCTGTTTGATCTTGCGCATGCGACCCACCAGCAGCGGCAGGCACACAACAATTGCCAGGGCACCGAAAATCCAGCCGACATTCTCCTCGACCAGCTCGGAGCGGTAGTAGCGGAATGCTTCGGAGTAGTTGCGCTTGTCACGCGCCATGGCGAAGTAGTCGCAGGCTTCCTTGTACTGCTTCTGCTGAAGCAGCGCACGGCCAATGCCGATGTAAGCCAGGTCGTAGTTACCGTTGCGCTTCATCACTTCGCGCCAGGTGGCCGCGGAATCGGCGTAGTCACCGCGCTGATACTGCTCGGTGGCGCTGTAGACCAGCTTGCCGTATTCGGTGGGCGTCATGATGGTGATGGCGCATTCCTGAGAGTCCAGAATCAGCAGGTCGTAGCCCTGATGCTCCAAGGCTGCGGGCGTGAGGAAGTAACCATCCATGTTGCCGACGCCGCCAAAGGCCCAGAGCAGGTTGCCCTGCTTGTCATAGGAGAAGATGCGGTTGTGCGTCTTATCCACGACGGAGTAGATGCCGTTATCCAGCACGGTGATGTCCACAAACTTGGACGGGCCGCTGTTGGTCACGTTCTGGTCGCCGCCGACCCACTGCAAATCGCCGATGGGCGGCTCGGTGCCGTTTTCAATCAGGATGTTCGTGCCGATGGAGTTCAGGCGGCGAATCGGCTTGGCCTGACCCGACTGCAGCTCGTTGACGTCAAAGGTCTGGGTCACGACGAAGAAGAAGCCGTCCTTGTCAATGGAAATGTTGTTGTATTCCGTCGGAACGAAGGAGGACTGCTGGGCGCGCTGCTCCTTGGTGGAGAGCAGACGCCACACCAGGTCGTACCAGGTGTACTTCACTTCGCTTGCGCCGATGAAACCGGTGAAGGTGCCGTCCGATTCATACTTAATCAGACCGCGGTTGACGTTCTGCGCCAGGCAGAAAACACGGCCGGAGGTATCGCAGACAAGCTTGGTCGGCAGGAAGGTGGAGAACTGGTCAAAGGTGCTGTCCTCCGGACGGGTGAAGGTGAGCAGGACGTTCAGGTCCTTATCCACCTTCAGGATGCGGTTGTTGTTCGTGTCGGCAATGTAGAGCGTGCCGTCCGTGGCAACGAACACATCCTGCGGGCCGGAGAAGGTCTTGGGCTCAACGTCGCCCTGCACGGTATCAATGATGCGCGTCAGGGTGAAGCTTTCGCCGTCGCGACGAATCTGCAGGATGCGGTTGTTACCCGTATCGACCACATAGATGTCGTCGCCCTGCACGGTCAAGCCCTTGGGGGTGCGCATGGCGGTTTCCAGCCCCAGGGTGGCGCTGGTCAACACCGTCATGGTGCGGTAGGCGTCAGGAGATTGACGCTGGTCAGACCAATAGTCGTAGGTGTACGTGTAAGCGTAATCATAGCCGTCTGCGGCATGCGCCGTACTCGTCCCGATCAGGGCGGCGAGGAGGCACACAGCCATCAGACAGGCACACAGGCGTAAAGTGATGCTTTTCATCTGCGTTTGTCCTTTCTCGCTTAGTCCTTCAGGCCGGAGGTGGCCATGGTTTCAAGAATCTGACTCTGACTGAGGATGAAGATGAAGATCGGCACGGCCATGACCACAACGGTAACGGCGGCCGCCTGACCAGTACGCGCAACGCCGCCAGCCTGAATCTGTTGCAGGGCGTAGACCAGCGTCTTCTGCGCTTCGGAGTAGATGACGGTGGAAGCCTTGGCGTTCCACAGGCTCTGGACGGAGAAGATGATCAGCGTCAGCCATGCGGGCTTGACGTTGGGCATCACAATCTGCCAGAAGATGCGCAATTCCTTCGCGCCGTCAATCTTGGCGGATTCAATCAGGGACATGGGCAGACCTTCCATGAACTGCTTCATCAGGAACAGGCCGATGGGCGCCGCAAAGGCGGGAAGAATGACCGCCCAGTGCGTATCGACAATGTGCAGATGCGTCATGGTCAGGTAGTTCGGGATGGCGGTGACATAGCCGTTGAACATCAGGGCCGTCACGACCAGGGAGAAGAACTTCTTGCCCAGCGGGAAATCGTACTTGGCCAGCACGTAGGCGGCCAGAGAGGAGATGAACAGGTGGCCGAAGGTGCCCACAAAGGTAATCACAACAGTGTTGGTGATGTAGCGGGAGAAGGGCACCCAGCTCTGGCTCATCGTGACGAGCAGGTCGGAGAAGTTATCCGTGGTAGGGTTGCGCGGGAAGAGCGTCGGCGGGAAGCGGAACAGCTCATCCAGGGGCTTCAGGGAGGACGAAATGGCGAACACCAGCGGGAAGGCCATCGCGCATGCCACCACAAACAGCAGCAGGCCCACCAGGAAGTCACCCACGCGGGAACGATTGGGTTTGCGGTGCTTCATGGACGACTTCTGCGTCAGCTTCTGCACCTTCTTGGGCACTTGAATCGGCGTGCCGTCAGGCCCGACGGGCCCTTTATAGCCTCTTACAGGATATGTACTCATGTGCCGATCCTCCTCAGTGCGCTCTGAATCAACTTGTTGCACAGAATCATCACCAGGAACAACAGCGTGGCGATGGCCGATGCATAACCCATCTCAAAGCGGGTGAAGCCGTAGTCGAACAGATGGGTGACGACGGTGTGGGCGGCATAGTCCGTGGACGGGAAGCCAGCCAGCGCCATCGGAACGTCACAGACGCCAAAGGCCGAGGTGATGGACATGACCGCGCCGAACATCAGCATGGGCTTCATGTTCGGAAGCGTGATGTAGTACAGCTCCTGCCAGCGGTTGCGGATGCCGTCCACATAACCGGCCTCGTACTGGGCGCGATCGACGCCCTGCAAGCCTGCCACGAAGGACAGGAAGCCGGTGGACATGCTCATCCACAGCGTGACAATGATGATGACCGGCATGATGTATTGCGGCGTCGTCAGCCACAGCAGCGGCGTGCTGATGATGCCCAGATCCATCAGGATGGCGTTCAGGTAGCCATATGCGTCACCACGGAAGATGATGGAGAAGATGTAGTAGGCGTTGCCGGCAATCGAGGGCGCGTAGAAGATGACCACGGCAATGGTACGAATCCAGCGCGGCAGCTCGTTAATCAGCCAGGCGAAGCCAAAGGACATGATGTAGCCCACAGGGCCGGTGATCACGGCCAGCAGGAAGGTGTTCTTGACGGCGGTCAGGAACACGTCGTCCTTCAAAATCAGGGTGATGTAGTTCTGGGCGCCGATGAAGCGGGCCGGTTCCAGAATGTTGTTATAGGTGAAGGAATAGTAAATCGAGGTAAGCATCGGAAGAATGTAGAAGGTCAGGAACAAAATCGCGTAGGGCGCCAGGAAGGCGTAGCAGAACTTCATGTGCTTTGCTTTTTCCCAAGCGATGATGGTGTTGCGTTTCCTGAGCATGAAGTACTTCTTCAGGAATGTGGCCATGGTAATTCGCTTCCTCCTTTCGCTCAGGGCGTTTCGTCGCTGTCAATCGGCAAGCCGAATTCCAGACGCTTCTTGTCAATTTCTTCGTTAATCGTGCGGGAGTAATCCAGCAGCGTTTCGCGCGGGTCGGTCTTATCATTGGTGACCTTACGCACGGCGTTGGTCATGTGGCGCGTGGTGTAGTAGCCACCGGCGACCTCGCGGAAGCCAACGGCCCACGTCATCTGCTCACGGATGACGGCCAGCTGCTCCTCAGACCAGGCCAGCTGCTCAATTGCGGCCAGGTTCGCCGTGGCGTAACGGGCGGAAGAGCCCAGCACAGCCTCGATTTCGCGGCCGAAACGAACCTGAGACTCGGTGGAGGTCCACCACTTCATGAAGCTCCAGGCGTTCTGCTTCGTCTTTTCGCTGTCCGTGGCAATCATCATGCAGCAGGCGCCCTGAGAATGGACGGAGTGATCGACATAGGTCGTGCCGTCTTCATTCGTGTGCACCGTGCCGGGCATGATGGCGATATCCCACAGACCGCGGATTTCCGGTGCGGAAACGGTCAGGGTGTTGTAGGTGGTGTAGTCGAAGATACCCATGGGCATCTCACCCGAACGGAAACGGCTCACGAAGTCGAAAACCGTGGGCAGACCGTAGTCGTTGTAGAGGCTGGTGTAGAATTCAAACGCCTCAACGCCCTGTTCGGAGTTGATGGTGGTGTGCGTGGCGTCCTCATTGTACAGAGCGCCGCCGCGCTGGTAGAGCATGGAGTAATAAGTAGAAAGGTTCGGTGCGGTAATGTCGGGGTAGGGGATACCAACGGACATGTTCGCGCCCTGAATCGTGGGCAGCATGGCAACCAGCTCATCCCACGTCTGGGGCACTTCCAGACCGTACTCCTCCAGAATGTCGGTGCGGTAGAACAGCACCGAGCACATCTGCGTTTCCGGCAGCGCGTACAGGCCGCCATTGAAGCTGAACGGCGCGTAGGCGCTGGGATAGAACTGCGTCAGCACCTCGTCCAGGTCATCAAACTGGCGCAAATCTTCCACTGCATGACGCAGGGCGTAGTTGACAGGATTCCAGCTGTCGGTGGAAATGACAACGTCCGGGCCGTTGCCGGCAACGACGGCGTTCAGCAGTGCGGTGGGGTCAACCAGCATGACGTTGACGGGAATGTTGGTGCTCGGGGTGAAGGTATCGTCGACCATCGTCTTCAGCACGGTGGACTGATCGCGACCGGTCAGAAGCCAGACCTCCAGCACGTCCTCGGAGTCTTCATAGACGTCGCCCAGTGCGTTGTAGTCAACGAAATAGGAAGTCACGCAGGACTTGATTTCGTGCATCGCGCGGTCGATGAAGGATTCAGAGGGCTGCGCGACGGTGTGACCGTCGGCGGTGATGGTAATCAGGTCGATGTCCATCTTGACCTCACGCATGTTCTGCATGGAGGTACCAAGGGAGGTGATGTTATCCTTGAAGTTGGTGAAGGCTTCGGTAATCTTCGCCGGGTCTTCCACGAAGTTTTCCAGCTGCACAGCCAGCGTCTGGGCGACGGCAATGCGGTCGGACTTCTGGCCGGTCAGGGCGACGGTGTCGTCCACCAGCTTGTAGAGCAGGCGGCTCTCCAAATCCATGGCGGCGATGACATCGGGGTAAACCTGATCCAGATGGTAGTCACGATAGCGATCCGGGTTGACGCCGGTCAGCACCAGCAGCTTGCGGTACATCTGATTCAGACGGTAGATGCTTTCCTCCATGTCGGCAAGAATCGTGCCCATGTCGCCCAGGGTTGCCTCCAGGCGCAGGGTGTGCTTGCCAGCCTCCAGATAGAAGCGGTAGGGCGTGCCTTCTGCATCGGACAGGGTGTTCATCATCCACGTCGTGGTGTAGGGGAAGGAAACCTTCTCCATGCCCGTGAAGGGAATCTGACCGTCGATGTAGAGGATGCGGCTGGAAACGCTGCCACGGTTGTAGGTCTGACGACCCTTGATGGTGATGTTGTACCAACCGCTTTCCGGTACCTCGAAGTCCCATTCAATCCACTGACCCGCATCGCGCCAGGCGTCGCCGCCGATGTAGTTCAGGACGGTCTTGCTGACGTCGCAGGGAACGGTCGCGGGAGAAGAGCGGTCATAGCGCGCATACAGGGAAGGAGAGGAGCGCAGGGAGCTTGCCTCGCCCTGCAAAACCAACTCGTAGTCGGTTTTGACGTTGTTGACCTGCGGCTGCGCGGCGACGTAGGTATCGTAATCCACCATCTGCTGCGGAACGGTCAGCGTCAGCGAAGAAAGAATCATCGGCTCGCTGCTGGCGTTCAGGGTGATGGTGTTTTCGCCGGCTTCAAAGTAGAAGCGATACGGCTCGGTGGTGTAGCCCATAGCGTCGCGGCAGCTGGCGGTCTGCCAGTCAAAGACCTCGACCTGCGACGGACGAACGTCATTGCCCTGGGAGTCCTGACGCACCTCGCCACCGTCATGCCAGAGGCGGGAGAAGGTTATCGTGTCCGCACCGTCGAAGGGGAGCTGGCCGTTAATCAGCACCTCGCGCTCCAGGTCAACGCCACGGGCCGCAACTGTCTTGTAGGTCAGGGCGATATTATAGAAGCCGGACTCGGGAACAGTCACGCTGAAGACGGCCGACGAACCATTTGCGGTGTACAGGCCCTCTTCCTGCATTTCAATGCCCTCTGCGGGCTGCACGCCGGCAATATCGACAGCGACGTCTGAGGATGCATCCTTTGCATCCTCATGTGCGCGAAGATATAAGGCGTATGTGTTGTCACGACCAATATCGCCAATGCTTGCGGTCAGGTCTGTGTTTTCATATTTATCCTGATAGCTTTCAACGCCTGCGGATAATACAAACCACAGCACCAATGCCAGCACGACCACGATGGCCGCGATCCATTTTCCATACTTGTTGCCAAACGAGCGCTCCATCTTTCCGTCGTCCCTCCTTTTCAATCTTGCCGAATCACGATTTGACATCCGAATCGTCCTGCGATTGGCGGGATGTTTGATGCAAAACGGCTTACTTTCAACCATATTATAAATCTGATGGCGTATATTTTCTTATCAAACTTTGTTCGTCTTTACTCAGAATTTGCTTGAAATGGATTGCACTTTGTGATATGATGGAGAAAAAGAGAAAAGAAAACGCAGAGTTCTGCACGAAAAGGAAAGGAGAAGGCAGAAAGTATGAATAATCGCCAACTAATCAATGAGCTGGATCGTCCGCGCACGGCCGCTGGCTTCCGTGTGATGAAGGGCGAAAGAGAATTTGTCACCTATCAGAAGAATGCGACGGTGCGTGTCTGGCATCAACCGAATCCTGACTCGTATGAAATGCACTTCCATTCGGCGACGGAAATTTGCCTGCCGCTGGTAGGTGGCTGCTATGTGACGACGCAGAAGGAGCAATTCTTCGTGCGTGCGGGCGAGGTGCTGATTGTGCCGCCAGGCGAGCCGCATGCGCTGCGCATGGAACGAGGTAGCGAACGCTACCTCGTCATCTTTGAGATGAACGGTGCATTTACAATGAAGGAATTTTCCGCCCTGCGCTCCATGACACTGCGCACCATCTACCTGAATAAGGACGAGGAGGCCACCGAGCCGGTGCGTCAGGTGCTGATGGATTTGGTGGCGGCATATGAAAGCTACAGCACACTGCGCAACATGCACTGCTATGCGCGATTGCTGGACGTGTATGCGCTGCTGGGCGAAAAATACCTGCCGACCATCGCCAGCCGCGAGGAGCTGAACGCCATCAACCGCATTTCCGGCGAGGATGCCTTCAACCGTGCGCTGGATTATGTCAACAAGAACTACGCCGAGGACATCACGCTGGATTCTCTGGCCGACTATGCGGGCTTCAGCCGCTATACGCTCAGTCGCATGTTCTCCAAGCACACGGGTAGCACCTTCACGCAGTATCTGAATGCGCGGCGCGTCAGCATGGCGGCAGATTTGCTCAGTCAGTCAGATTTGCCGATTACGCAGGTCGCCCTGCGCGTCGGCTTTGGCAGCATTGCCACGTTCAATCGCGTGTTTCGCTCCCTTCGCGGCTGCACGCCCAGCCAATTCCGCAATGTCTATAGTGCGGAAAAAACCGTGTAACACAGATTGACAGGATGCTGGCTTTATGGTATCTTGTAGGACAGAAAACCGTTTTTCATAAGCGGAGCAAAAAAGGAGAAATACACATGATCGCACAGAATCCCCCGATGGGCTGGAATAGCTGGGACTGCTATGGTGCGGCGGTGGACGAAAAGACCGTCCGTCAAAATGCCGAGTATATGGCAAAATATTTGAAGCCTTATGGCTGGGAGTACGTGGTGGTTGATATTCAGTGGTATCAGCCGACCGCCTCGTCGCATGCGTATGAGCCGTTCTCGCATGTCATTATGGATGAGTACGGCCGCTTGCAGCCTGCACCGGGCCGCTTCCCGTCCTCTGAGGGCGGCAAGGGCTTTGCGCCGCTGGCTGAATATGTCCACTCGCTGGGCCTCAAGTTCGGCATCCACATCATGCGCGGCATGCCGAGAATGGCGGCGCATCAGCATCTGCCGATTCTGGGCAGCGACAAGGGCTGCCATGAGGCGGCCAATCCCAACAGCATTTGCTTCTGGAATCCGGATATGTACGGCCTGTATTGCGACCGTCCGGAAGCTAAGGCGTATTATGACAGCATCTTCCAGATGTATGCCCAGTGGGGTGTGGACTTCATCAAGTGCGATGACATTGCCCGTGAATATCCCCACTGCCGCCGCGAAATTGAGCTGATTTCCGATGCCTGCCGCGCCTCTGGCCGCGATATGGTGCTGTCCCTGTCTCCTGGCCCTGCGCCGGTGGAGCAGGCGGAGCATTTGAAGCAGTATGCCAACATGTGGCGCATCACCGACGACTTCTGGGACGACTGGCGCCTGCTCAAGGGCATGTTCGAGCGTGCGGAGAAGTGGTGCATCCACGCCGCACCGGGTCATTGGCCGGATGCGGACATGCTGCCCGTGGGTGCGCTGCGCCAGTGTACGAATCCGGACGACTGGACGCACTTCACGCAGGCTGAGCAGCGCACGATGATGACGCTGTGGGGCATGATGCGCTCTCCGCTGATGATTGGCGGCGAAATGACGAAGAACGACGACTTCACGCTGGCCCTGCTGACCAATGGCGATGTGCTGAACATCGGCAAGGAAAGCTGGTGCGGCCATCCGCTGACGACCACGGATGCGGAAAGCCTGTGGGTTGCGCCCCGCAAGGACGGCAAGGGCATCTACGCCGCGCTGTTCAACCTGTCGGAGGAGGAGCGCACGCTGCACATCTCCGCAGACATGCTGGAAGGCTTCTGCGGCCAGGCGCGTGAACTGTGGACGAAGGAAACCGTGTCGGCACAGGACGGACTGACTGTCACGCTCCAGCCTCATGATGCGGCTGTCTTCCTCGTTGAGTAATATAATATAGGTAGAAAGAGAGAATGCAGAGGCGATATCCGGCACTGCATTCTTTTTTTTCGTGAAAAAAGTGTGACAATTTGTAAAAAAAGTCTCGGAAAGGTTGACAACTTGGCCGGATTGATTTACCATGTAATATGCGAAGCTATGATATTCGACTCCCGATGGAGTTTGGATAATTCAGATGGAGGAAAGAAGCAGATGAGGAAGCTGGGCAAGAAGTTTTTAGCGCTCATGCTCGTGATGCTGATGACATCGTCATTGCTGCCGGCAGCGATTGCGACGGAGCTGACGATCTTTCAGCTGGAATTTCTGGGAATGTATGTAAACAGTGATGGGGAGTATGTGACAGAGCCCCTGACGGGTGAATTCACGGTCATGCAGAATGGCAAGGCCGTCAATCGCCTGAAGGTGACGGCCTTTGGCTGCGAACCGATTACCCTGACCGGTACGGGCAACGTGCAGCTGATTCCGGACATGGAAACCATGCCGGAGGAGGCAATCGTCGCCAGCAGCTACACCGTCGCCATCAACGATGGCCGCCCGAACACGGCCATGATTGCTGTCCTGACGGACACCGGTCTGTTCAAAATTCACACGGAGAGCCGCTGCGCCTTTGCGCTGATTAACGAACGCGGCGAAACCGTCATGACCTTTGAAACGGACAGCCGTGGTGACTATGCCCTGCCGCTCTCCATCAAGGCAGGCCAGTACACCCTGCGCATGACGGAAGCGTCGCTGGCGATTGAAAGCTGGCGCGACAAGATCATCAACGTTGAGCCTTATACCGGCCCGGAGTCGGTAACGGCGATTGATGCTTCCTACTATTATACGGCGCCGACGATGGTGCCGACCGCAACGCCGACACCGACGCCTACACCTACGGCAACGCCGACACCGACACCCACACCCACGGCAACGCCCACACCGTCTCCGTCGCCGACGCCCACCGCAGAACCGACCGAAAGTCCGGTTCCGACGGAGGCACCCACGCCGGAACCCTCCGCAACGCCGACGCCGACGATTGTCCCCACTGAAACGCCCACGGTGACACCGACACCGACGGCAACACCGACGCCGACCGTAACGCCGACGCCGACGCCCACACCCACGGCAACGCCGGAACCTGTCAATGGTACGGTGCAGCTGTCCATGAGTGGTGCGAATGCGTCTGTGGCCTATACAATCGTGGGTCAGGATGGCGCGGAAACCCGCACGGGCTATCTGACAAATGACAAGCTGGTGATGGAAGACGAGCTGCACTATGGCACGTATACCGTCACGCTGACGCTGCCCGACGGTGTGCTGCTGAGCAGTGTCAACGGCTACCCGAACCTCCAGAGGAAGACAGTCGAGTGGATGGTCAACGTCGAGGCGATGAAGACCAGCACCTACGAAATCCTGATGACGATGGGCGGTACCATCACGGGCACGATGAATGAGCTGTCCGCGCCGGCGCAGGTGACGATTTCCGGCCAGCGCATGAGCGAGACGGTTGCCGTCAATGGCACGTTTGTCGTCTCCGAGCTGTATCCTGACACGTATCAGGTGACGGTGGTGCTGCCGCGTGGCCGCTACGACGCGCCCGACTGGACGCTGACCGAAACGGACAACGGCGTGACCGCTACGCTGACCACCACGGTGGGCGCTGGCGAAACCATCACGCTGCCCGTGCTTGCCAACCGCGCCACGGGCGATGTGTCCGGCCACGTGCTTGACCTGAATGGCCAGACGATGGGCAATGTGCAGGTACAGCTGCTGCATGAGGATGGCACGGTCATCGCGGAGGCGGTGACGGACGAAAACGGCGCGTGGCAGATGGATATGCTGGAATACGGCACGTACATCGTCGCCTATGACACCGAGGACGGTACGGTCATTCCCAGCAGCGTGGTAACCATCGGCGAAGAAAGCGCAGAAATGAATGCAAAGGCAGCCCGTCTGTCTGCGCTGAATGTGCATGTCTTCCGCGATAGCAACAATAACGGCTCCCGTGGCATGTATGAAGAAGGACTTTCCGGCGTGAAGCTGCAGCTGGTCTCCACCGTTGGCGGTATGGAGGTTGTGGCGGCTGAAGCGGAGTCTGACAAGAATGGTGAAGCCTCTCTGGCGGTGCCCGCAGGCGAATATATCCTGCGTGCTGAATTGCCCGCTGGCTTCGGCTTCGGCATCCGCGCCAAGAGCATTGGCGAAAAGCTCTCCATCATGGATGAATCCATTGAGCAGCGTCAGGACAGCACGCCGCTTACCCTGGCAGAGGGTGCGGTCAATGATGTCGGCATCGGCGTGATGACGATGGCGGCGCTCAAGGGTATGATCTGGCTGGACGAAAACGACGACGGCATCTATCAGGATGGCGAACCCGGTCAGGCCGGCATCCGCATCGTCGCGACCGGCGTGAAGAACGGTCTGGTCTACGAAACGGAAAGCGCGGAGGATGGCTCGTTCTATCTGGGTCAGCTGCGCTATGGCACGTATAATGTGGAATACTTCCTGCCCGACGGCCTCGTCTTTGCACGTTACAGCCAGACGGGCGGCAACCGTCGCTCCCTGCTGACGTCGGAGTTCAAGCGCTCCGAGGTCGATCAGATGATTTTCGAGCGTGGCGACTTGCAGGAAGTGCTTATCGGCGTGATGCAGGGCTCCAACATCAACGGCATCTGCTTCATGGACGAAAACGGCAACGGCGTCTACGATGAGGGCGAAAAGCCCATCGCCGGCACGAAGGTTGTGCTCTACCGCCAGTCCATTGGCAAGGAGCTGCTCAACACCGTTTCCGACGAGGAAGGCCGCTTCACCTTCTCCAACATCCGTGGCAGCACCTTCCGCGTGAAGTCGACCATCCCCACGGGCTATGTGTACACCATCGCCGGTGAAGGCGAGTACGGCAACGTCTTCGCGCCCGGCACGGAGCGCCGCGAGGTCACCATCAATGACGTGGTGCTGGAAAATGATTCGGAAATGACGCTGGCCATCGGTGCCATCACCTACGGCACGGTGTCCGGTACGGTCTACCGCGATGACAACTTCTCTGGCTACATGGAAAGCGGCGAGGCTGGCATCAGCGGCATGAACGTCACCCTGACCGATGCGCAGGGCAACGAACGCACCGTCAAGACCAACCGCAACGGCGAATATGCCTTTGATAAGGTCGCGCCCGGCGTCTATACGCTCAGCGCAACGGCGGTGGACGGTCTGGCCTTCACGTCGGAAGGCGAAGGCAACGTGATGCACAACCTCTCCGAAAGCAAGGGTCAGAGCAACGAATTCACCGTGCCCATGGGCGAAAGCGTCACGGGCATGAACATGGGTCTTGTCACGCCCGCTACGGTGCAGGGCAAGGTCTTTGCCGACAAGAATGACAACGGTCTGCTGGATGAGGATGAAGCCGGCCTGAAGGGCACGACGGTTATCCTGATGAGCAACAGCGGTGAGGTTTTCCGCACCGTGGTGACGGCCAGTAGCGATTACGTGTTTGACGCGGTGCTGCCGGGTACGTACTATCTGGTCTATGAGCTGCCGGACGATGGCGTGTTTGCCAACGTCACCGAGGGCGGCAACGTCATCTCTGAGGAAGGTGTGGGCGAATGGTTCACCATTTCCTCCGGCGATGTTGTGACCGCGCCTCTGTGCGGTGCGCTGGCGCTGGGCCAGATTGATGGCGCGATTTTCGCCGACCATAACGGCAACGGCATCTGGGACAGCAAGGAGGAAGGCCTGGCGGGCGCCAGCATCTTCCTGACGCCGTCCCGTGGTGACTTGGAAGAAGTCATGGTGAAGACCGAGGAGGACGGCTCGTTCGCCCTGAACGGTCTGCGCCCGGATACCTACACGCTGACGCTGGTGCTGCCAGAGGGCATGGTGCTCTCCACCAAGAATGAGCAGGTGACGCTCCCGCTGACGGTTGGCCTGAATGAACAGGAAGCCGCGCTGGAAGTCACCATCGGCAGCGAATGGGTCAATCAGGAGCTTGGTGCGGTGACACCGGCCAAGCTTTCCGGCCAGGTTTGGCTGGATGAAAACAACGACGGTCGCTTCACCGAGGGCGAATATACGCCTGAAAACGAAGCGGTGCTGATGCTCGATGGCAACGGCGTGCTGTATCAGACGCTGCTGACCGACAGCGAGGGCCGCTTCACGGTGGAAGGCCTTGCACCGGGTGCTTACAGTCTGGTGTATCCGCTGACGGAAGGCGTCATGAGCGCACAGACGGGCGATACGACCTTCACGGAGCAGGATGGCCAGCTGGTGATGGCGAACATCACGGTCGATGAGGCCGCTGAAATCACCACGCCCATGCTGGGTCTGCGCAAGGAAACGACGATTGCTGGCCTTGTCTGGCTGGACAATGACGGCGAAATCGTGCCGGTGTCTGGCAGCACGGTGGAGCTGATGGACGCGCACGGCAACGTGCTGTCCACCATCGTGACCGAGGACGACGGCCTGTATGCCTTCACGGGTCTGATGCCGGATGACTATCAGCTGACGGTGCGCCTGCCTGCTGACCATGTGGTGGTGGAAAAGGAAGACGAGCGTCTGGAAAGCGGCGCGCTCATCAGCGTGATGACGCAGTGCGACAGCCAGATTGGCAAGAGCGACGTGCTGCCCCTGAAAATGGGGCGCGACCAGCTGGAATGCAACATTGGCAGCGTCAAGAGTGGCGTGCTGGGCGACTTCTGCTGGCTGGATCTGAACGCAAACGGCTTGCAGGATGCAGGGGAAATGGGTCTGGCGAACATGACGGTGGAGCTTTGGCGCGATGGGGAACTGGTGCAGACCACGACCACCAACCAGTACGGCTACTACCGCTTTGAGGAGCTGTACCCGGCCATCTACACCATCAAGGCACAGTATCCCAAGGAAGTGAAGCCGACCCAGATTTGCACGGACTTTGCCTCGATTGGCTCTGTCCTGGGCGAAGACGGCGAGTCCGTTCCGGTGCAGGTTGCATCGGCCACGGAAACGCTGACGGCTGACCTGGGCTTTGTGCTGACGGAAGACGGTGTGCTGCCCGAAAACTACAACGTGGGCGCACAGCAGAACTGGACGCAGAAGTAACATGATAACAAAGCAGCTCCGATGGGCCAATAATGGCGACATCGGAGCTGTTTTTTCATGCTGGTATTATACAAGCGCTTTTGTCTGCCAGCGCCCGGAGCGCCAGCGAAGGATGAAGCATGTGATGCGGCAAATCCAGTCAATCTGCATGGCTGTCCAGACGCCCAGCACGCCCATGCCGAAATACAGCGACAGCAGGTAGCCGAACAGGATGCGGAAGGATGCCATCGAAATGATGGAGACAATCATCGTGAAGCGTGCATCGCCCGCCGCGCGAAGGGCGTTGGGCAGCACGAACGACATCGGCCAGAGCAGCACGCAGCCCGCGCCATGCAGCGCCACAATCTGCCGTGCCAGCACCGTCGCATCGGGCGAGAGGTTGAAGGGCAGGGTGATGATGGGATTGCACAGCAGCATCAGGATGTTCAGCGTACCCATGCACAGATAGACAATCTGCATCAGGCGACGCGTGTAGTAGCGCGCCTGATCAAACTTGCGCGCGCCACAGCACTGGCCGACGACGGCAATCATGGCCAGTCCGATGGCGTTGCCGGGCAGGCACTGGAAGGAGCCGAGCGTGTTGCCAACGGCATTGGCGGCGGTGCTGACCGTGCCAAAGGTGGCAATCAGGCGCAGCAGCATCAATTTACCCAGCTGGAACAGACCGTTCTCGAAGCCACTGGGGATGCCGACGGTCAGAATCTTCTTGACCTCCGCGCCGCGCCATTCCAGCGGGAACATGCCCGGATAGGGAACGCGGCAGGTCGGCTCGCGCAACGCCCGCTGGGTGATATATGCACCCACGGCGCGGGAAATCAGCGTCGCAAGGCCAGCGCCCACCACGCCCCAGCCGAGTACGTAAATCGTCAGGGAGTTGCCAATCAAATTGACCACATTCATGATGGCCGAGGAGCGCATGGTGGCCTTTGGATTGCCGATGCAGCGCAGCAGGGCGCAGTAGGCATTGTAAATGGCAATGACCGGGTAGGACAGGGCAGAGAGCAGGAAGTAGGACTGGCTGGCGGCCATGACCTCCTCCTCGACACTGCCGAAAATCAGCAGGAGCAAGGGCTTGCGGAACAGCAGGCAGACGGCCATAATCAGGCAGGAGAAGAGCAGAACGACATAGAACAGCATCTTCGCGGCCGTTTGTGCCTCTTGCAGCTTCTTTTGCCCCAGATACTGGCTGACCAGCACCGCGCCGCCGGTGGCCAGGGCCGAAAAGACGCCGATGAGCAGGACGTTGATGCTATCCACCAGCGAAACGCCGCTCATGGCCTGTTCACCGCAGGAGGAGACCATCACGGTATCTATCATGCCGATTAAGACGACGAGGAATTGCTCCACCAGCAAGGGAATGAGCAGCTGCTTCAAGTCGTTGGAGGAGAAGAGCATTTCCTCCGGCGGTGCGGGCAGCTTTTTCGGGGATGTGCGGAACAGACGCATCATGGCAAACACCTCATGTAAAGCACGATTTGCAGAAAAGCAAAACGCCTGACCGCGCATTGCTGCGATAGTCAGGCGTTTTGAAACCTTTTTGAGGAAGCGATTATTCCGCCACAGGATAGACGGAAACCTGCTTCTTGTCGCGGCCAAGACGCTCGAAGCGAACAACACCGCTCACCAGGGCGAACAGGGTGTCGTCCTTGCCGATGCCCACGTTCAGGCCGGGATGAATCTTGGTGCCACGCTGACGAACGAGGATGTTGCCAGCCTGGGAGAACTGACCGTCGGCACGCTTCGGTCCAAGGCGCTTGGATTCGCTGTCGCGGCCGTTACGGGTAGAACCCATACCTTTCTTATGAGCGAACAGCTGAAGATTCAACTTCATCATGGTAATACCCCTCCAATTTATGTATCAGGTCGATGGCTCAACGCACCCGCTGGGTGGTCAGCCGAAAATACGCTGGATACTGCTCCGCAATGCCCTGAAGGCCAAGCTGGAGCGCACCAAAGAGCAGCTGCGCCTGTTCCATCTGCTGATCAGTCAAGGCATCCGGCAGCAGAATTTCTGCAAACCCGTCCTCACCGCCATGCTCAATGGGGGCAATGCCCACCAGGGTGCAAAGCGCCTGATCGGTCGTGATGACCAAAGCGGAAATGCCCGCGCAGACGATGTCGCTGCCTTCCTCCGCGTATCCGGAATGTCCCTTGACGGAAACACCCTGAATGCGTCCGGCAGCGTCCTTAAAAAGCACAGCCCGCGTCATTACGCGTTAATGGCGGTAATCTCCACCTTCGTGTAGGGCTGACGATGGCCGGCACGACGATGGTAGTTCTTCTTGGACTTATACTTGTAGATCTTGATCTTCTCGCCCTTGACCTGGCCGATGATCTTGCCTTCAACAGTCACACCGGGAACAGTGGGGTTGCCGACCTTCACGTCGCCGTCGTTGACGACCATGATGGCTTCGAAGGAGATCGCGGAACCGTCTTCCTGATTCACCTTGTCGATGTAGATGGTTTCACCCTGAGAAACCTTGTACTGCTTGTTGCCAGCGCTGATGATTGCGTACATGACAATAAGCACCTCCTCATATATACTCGCCGGGATCTGAGGTTGCGCAGATGCGCATTTAGGCAGACCTCTCCCGTGCGGCCAACTAACATCATAGCACTTTTTGTGCCCTCTGTCAAGAAAAAAATGCGGCTTTTGCAAGGGAAAGCGCGTTTTTTTGCAGACTTTTTGCGCGGATTACACGTCGGCAAAAAATTCCGTCAGCTTGCCCGGGCGATTGTAGCAAATTGCCTGCCAGCCATAGAGCAGGGCGGCCTCGATATTCTGGGGCGAATCGTCCAGAAACAGGACGCGCGAAGGCGTGTGGCCGGTGGTCGAAATCACATGCTGGAAGATGTTTTCGTCGGGCTTGACCATTTGCAAGCGTGCGGAAACGAAGCGTTGGTCAAACAGCTGGAAGAAATCATACTTGTTTTCCACCACGGCGAAGGCATCAGTGGGGTAGTTGGACAGGACGTAGAGCTTTTTGCCGTGCGCCTTGCAGATGCGCAGTGTGTTCACGCCCTCCTGAATCACGTCCTTCATCTGCACCCATGTGCCCATGATATGGGCGATGTAGGGGCGAAGGCTTTCGTCGCGCCCGGTCATCAGGTCAATGGCCTCCTCGCGCGTGATGGTGCCACGGTCGCGCATCAGCCAGTAGGGCGAACGGAAGATTTTTTGCAGCAGCACCGGATGCAGCTCCGG
This sequence comes from uncultured Faecalibacterium sp., assembly GCA_964464815.1. Taxonomy (GTDB): domain Bacteria; phylum Bacillota; class Clostridia; order Christensenellales; family Aristaeellaceae; genus UBA11524. Next base: position 12,065 of record CAYXHF010000015.1, on the reverse strand, counting down.
ATGCTCGGGCAGGTATTCCTGCAAAATCAGCGGCGGTTCAAAGGTCAACAGCACTTGACCGACGTCAAAGACAACGGCGTCAATTTCGTCCCAGGGCATGGTCGTATACTTGTCATCAAAGGTACGCAACATAATTTTTCACCTCAATGCTATCATACACGATTTTTGGACAAAAAACAACCTTTTCAAAGCGGAATTTCTCGTGTATAATGATAATAGCGGCCGCAGGGATGCGGCAGAGGCTACAATGGATTGAATAAGGAGAAAATAGCGTATGAAGCGTGTGTTTTTAACCGTGCTGGATGCCGCTGGCGTGGGCTACCTGCCGGACGCGGCGGAATATGGTGATGTGGGCGCCTGCACGATTGGTCATGCGGTGGATGTGGCCAAGCCACATTTGCCCAACATGGCCAGGATTGGTCTGGGCCAGATTGAAGGGGCGCACTATCCGGCGGATGCGTCGGCTGTGTGTGCCTATGGCGTCTGCCGTGAGGCCAGCAAGGGCAAGGATACGACCACCGGCCACTGGGAAATCAGCGGCGTGACGCTCGAAAAGCCTTTCCCGACCTTCCCCAACGGCTTCCCGGAGGACTTCCTCCGCGCCTTTGAGGAGCGCATCGGCTACAAGGTGATTGGCAACAAGCCGGCCTCCGGTACGGCCATTTTGGATGAGCTGGGTGAGGAGCATCTGAAGAACAAGACGCCCATCGTCTATACCTCCGCCGACAGCGTGTTCCAGATTGCCTGCAACGAGGCGATTTTCTCGATTGAGGAGCTGTACGAAATGTGCCGCATCGCGCGCGAAATGCTCACGGGCGATTTGTGCGTGGGTCGCGTGATTGCGCGTCCGTTCGTTGGTGAAAGGGCGGGCGAATTCAAGCGCACGAGTGGCCGCCGCGACTATGCCGTGCCGCCCTTTGGCCGCACGCTGCTGGATGCGGTGAAGGAGGCAGGCATGGAATCCTACGGCGTGGGCAAGATTGAGGACATTTTCGCCCTGCGCGGCCTGACCGGATCGAACCATGCCGCTGGCAATCCGGCCTGCATCGAGGCATGGCTGGACTATATGCGCAAGCCCTTTGACGGCTTGTGCTTCACCAATCTGGTGGATACGGACATGCTCTACGGCCATCGCCGTGATCCGCAGGGCTTTGCGGCGGCGTTGGAATACTTCGATGGCAAGCTGCCGGAAATCATTTCGCTGCTGGGCGAGGAGGACTTGCTGATTGTCACCGCCGACCACGGCTGCGACCCGACCTTCCACGGCACGGATCACACGCGCGAGCATATCCCGCTGATGATTTATCACAAGAAAATGAACCGTCTGGTGAATCTGGGCGTGCGCACCACGTATGCGGACATTGCCGCGACGTGTGCCGAATGGCTGGGCCTGCCCGATCGCTTCGGCGCGACGTCCTTCATGAACGACATTCGATAAGGAGGAACATACGATGCAGGAATACATGAACAAGCTCCACACGGCGGCAGAGGCGATTCGTCAGGCCGTTGGCGAGGCGGAAATCGGCGTGATTCTCGGCTCTGGTCTGGGCGACTATGTGAACGCGCTGGAGGATGCCAAGTACATCGAATACAAGGACATTCCGGGCTTCCCGGTATCGACCGCACCCGGCCATGCGGGTCGCTGGTGGACGGGCAAGCTGCACGGCAAGCGCGTGTGCATGATGCAGGGGCGCTTCCACTACTATGAGGGCTATGACCTCAAGGACGTGACGATGCCTGTGCGCGTGATGGCACTGCTGGGCGTGAAGACGCTGCTGGTGACCAATGCGGCGGGTGGCGTGAACACGGACTTTGCGCAGGGCTGCCTGATGATGATTTCCGATTTCATCAACATGTCCGGGCATAATCCGCTGACGGGTCAGAACCTGTCGGAATTCGGCGTGCGCTTCCCGGATATGACGCATGCGTATGATGTTCAGCTGATGCAGACCTGCCAGCAGGCGGCCGACAAGCTGGGCATTGACCTCAAGAAGGGCGTCTACATGTGGATGAACGGCCCGACGTATGAAACGCCCGCAGAGGTGCGCATGGCGCGCATTCTGGGTGCGGATGCTGTGGGCATGTCCACCGTGCCGGAAACGATTGTGGCGCGTCACTGCGGCATGCGCGTGCTGGGCGTGAGCTGCATCACGAACATGGCGGCGGGCATCCTTGACCAGCTGCTGGATGAGCAGGAGGTTATCGAGACGGCGGCGCGTGTGAAGGGCACCTTCCGCGCCTTGCTGGACGAAACCATCCGCACGATGGGAGACGCATAAGTCATGCGGCGAATTGCACTGATTAGCGGCGGCAGCAGTGGCATTGGGGAAGCGTGCGTGCGCCTGTTTGCGAAAAACGGGTATGCCGTGGTCTTCCTGTGCTGTCACCAAACGGAAAAGGCGCAGGCCTTGACGCAGCAGCTGCGCGGCGAAGGACTGGACGTCAGCTGGCGCGCATGTGACATTGCCGATGCGGCGCAGGTGAAAAGCACCGTGCGCGATATCCTGCGCCTGGACAAGCATATTGACGTGCTGGTCAACTGCGCGGGTGTGGCGCATCGTGGCTTGCTGAGCGATATGGACGATGCACAGTGGCGACACATCTTCTCCATCAACGTGGACGGCATGTTCCACCTGCAACGGGAAGTTCTGCCGGGAATGGTATCGCGCGAAAGTGGCGCGATTGTCAACGTCAGCAGTATGTGGGGCGAAGTTGGTGCCAGCTGTGAGGCGGCCTACTCCTCGACAAAGGCGGCGGTCATTGGCCTGACAAAGGCTGTGGCGAAGGAGGTCGGCCCGAGTGGTGTGCGTGTCAACTGCGTCACGCCGGGGGTGATTCGCACGCCGATGAATGCCTCACTGACGGAAGAAGACATGGAGGCGCTGGCGGAGGAAACGCCGCTGGGGCGCATCGGCGAAGCAGAGGAATGCGCGGAGGCCATCTACTTCCTGGCCAGTGAAAAGGCTTCCTTTATTACGGGCCAGGTGCTGGGCGTGAATGGCGGATTGGTTGTCTGAGCGAGGCAAGCGACAGGCGCGTTGCGGAGGCGGCCCTCTCAGTCGGCCAGGGCCGACAGCTCTCCCAGAGGGAGAGCCAAGGGGTTGAGCGAGGCAAGCAGCATCCTGGCGAAAAGCACCGGAGTGTATCACAACGATACGCTCCGGGCATTTTTTTGCCGTTCATGTTACTTTCCCTTTACGCGCCATTTTTTCCTGAAAAAAAGTTCGTAACCCTCTTGCAAAGTGCAGAAAAACATGCTATAAATAGGCGTTCATGCCCACACTTTTTTTCTGACGAAAGGACAATGCACGATGGCGCAGAAGAACATGACCCGCGATATGACGCAGGGTTCGCCACTGAAACTGATTTTGACTTTCTCTCTGCCGCTGCTGGGCGGTTTCCTCTTCCAGCAGCTGTATAGCTTTATGGATACCATGGTGGTTGGCGGCGTGCTGGGCACGGAGGCGCTGGCGGCTGTGGGTGATACCGGTTCGCTGAACTTCCTGATTAACGGCTTCTGCATGGGCATCTGCTCGGGCTTCTCGATTCCGATTGCGCAGGCGTTTGGTGCGAAGGATGAGACGGAAATGCGCCGCTATGTGATGCACTCGGTGTATCTGTGCGCCATCATCTCCGTCATCATGGGCCTGCTGACGGGCTTCTTCTCGCCGCAGCTGCTGCGCATGCTGCAAACGCCGGAGGACATCATTGATATGTCCGTGGCCTACATTCAGCCGGTGTTCTTTGCCATTCCGGTGACGGTGCTGTATAACATGTGCGGCGGCGTCATGCGCTCGCTGGGCGATAGCAAAACGCCCGTGGTCGCCATTACCATCGCGGCCCTGATGAACATTGCGCTGGACTATCTGTTCATTCTGGCCTTCCACATGGGCGTGGAGGGTGCGGCCTGGGCGACGGTAATCAGCCAGCTGACCAGCGGCGTGTGGTGCTTGGTGAAGCTGCGCCGTAACTTCCCGGTGCTGAAGATGCATCCGGAGGACAAGCGCATTCGTGCGCCGTTCGTGCGCCGTCTGCTGACGATGGGCATTCCCTTCGGCTTGCAGTATTCCATCACGGCCATCGGTTCGCTGACGGTGACGTATGCCGTCAATGGCATTGGCACGATTGCGGTGGCGGCGGTGACGGCTGGCGGCAAGCTGAGCATGTTCTTCTGCTGCGTGTTTGACGCGCTGGCATCGACCATGGCGACCTTTGCGGGCCAGAATGTGGGCGCGCGCAAGGTCGAGCGTGTCAACGAGGGTCTTAAAGCGGCCAGTATCATCGGCTGTGTCTACTGCGTGCTGGCGTTTGTCGCGATTTACTTCTTCGGTAAGCCGCTGGTTGGTCTGTTCATCAGCAGCGATAGCGAAAACCGCATCGAGGTCATCAACATGGCGCAGCAGTTCCTGCTGGTCAATAGCGCGCTGTACATTCCGCTGCTGTTCGTCAACATCGTGCGCTTCTCCATTCAGGGCCTTGGCTACACGATGGTGGCCATGATTGCGGGCCTGATGGAGCTGATTGGCCGCGCGGTGGTGGCCGTGCTGTTTGTGCCGGCGTTTGGCTTTGCGGCGGCGTGCTGTGCGAATCCGGCGGCGTGGCTGCTGGCGGACGCGTTCCTGTTCCCGTGCTACTTCTCCTGCATTGCCAAGCTGAAAAAGCGCATCGGCGCACCCAAGGCTACAGCATAAGGACAAGCACCCAAAAACACCCGTTCTGTTGCAACCAAATGTTGCGCAGGACGGGTGTTTTGATATGTGATTGCGGGTTGGGAAATTAACGGTATTCGCCACAGTATTTGCAGAAAAGAGTACCGGCGGGGTTCTTTGTTCCGCAAGCCTTACAAAGCCAAGAACCAGCACTGCTAGTGGCAGGAACAAAAGGTTTCGGAGCGGATGTACCAGCACTGCTAGTGGCAGAACCGCTATTTTGAATAGCTTTTGTCAGGTCGCTGATAGCGTATCGAAGCTGGAGGTCGGGAAGTGCGGCCACCAGAATGTAGCCGATGATGCCACAGAAAAAGCAGATAACGGTCCATTTTGAGCCAGAGTATCCCTTATCAGCAGCAATGTTCTTTGCCAGCTTAGCAAGGTGGTAGTTGATTACCAAGACGATGATACCCGCAATGATCATAAAAAAACCCCCATCGTATTCATCTTCCATACGTCGTCAAGTATTCTTTTCGCCCCATACGCATCCCTTGTGGTGGTGTAAATGGGGAGAAAAGCAGTTTGTGGTTTCTGAGCTTTTGTACGCCAAGTTGCTTTCGTGATGCAGTGTTCTTTCCGGAAGGAAAAGGACTGGCTTTTGTAT
>CAYXHF010000015.1:0-6652 GCA_964464815.1 uncultured Faecalibacterium sp. | reverse complement strand
AGTTGCTTTCGTGATGCAGTGTTCTTTCCGGAAGGAAAAGGACTGGCTTTTGTATGGCTGGCTCACCCGCAAGGGCAAGCCGGAAAGGGAAATCTTTTGTATTTCAGGGCACGGTTATGGTGCAATCAGCTTTTGTATATCGGGAAGCTTCTGTAAAGTACATGCTTTTGTACACCTTAGGAAAGGGCCTTAAAGGAACAAACTTGCATCATCTGCTTCCGCAGGGAAGAAGGTGCAATTTCCAGGTGCCTAGCCAGAAGAAATCCAGCAGGAAATGCGGCAAGTATCCAACCCAAGTAAACGGTTATTGCTCCTCCTTTCTGCTTGGTATACCTTTATTATAGTGGCAAATGGACCAAAAGTCACGTGCAAAACACGCATATTTCGCCTTTTAAATGCGCAAAACACGCACATTTTCCGTTCGGAACGTGCAGAACACGCACAATTTGCATGAACACCCCAATTCTGGCGTGAATTGCCAATTTAGGGCAAACAATTTTCCTGCAAAAATTCGCGTTTTTGCACCGCCAACATGCACGGAATGGCAAAAGAAAATGGGCAATCAGACAAGTTGAAATGTTGATAAAATAGCAACTAAAAAAGTTGTGTGAAGGACAGATGAAAAATCAATCGCGTGCTATTGACATCATGCGATTGATTTGCTATAATGCAACAGTCAAACGGACAAATGGGAAAGGAGGTGTCCCCATGTCCCGAAGAATGAAAGGCTATGGCTGGTACATCAAACGCATTGACAATGCACTGGCGCGGGAGGCGTGCCGGAATGTGCAGTCCCATAACCTGACGATGCAGCAGAGTCATTTGCTGTTCTGCCTGTCGGATGCGCCGGAGCAAACGCTCACGCTCAAGGAGCTGGAAACCATTTTTGCCTGCGCGCAATCCACCGTGGCAGGACTGGTGACGCGGCTGGAAAAAAAGGGGCTGGTGGAAGGCTACACTGCGCCGGAGGACAGGCGCATCAAACACGTGCGGCTGACACCGGAGGGTGCGGCCATGCGCGAAACCTGCCATCAGGATATGCGGAATTCGGAGGCACGGCTCTGTGCCGGGCTGACGGAGCAGGAACAGGAGATGCTGCTTTCCTGCCTGCAAAAGGTATACGAAAATCTGCATGAGGATGCGGAGGAAACACTGTCTGATCCGCCACCGTGTGCAGAAAAGAGAAAGGGATGATTCCATGCTGAAAACACTGGCCGCTCAGGTCAAGCAGTACAAGAAGCCGGCGCTACTGACGCCCCTTTTTGCGGCGCTGGAAGTCGTGATGGAAGTGCTGATTCCCATGGCGATGGCCGAGCTGATTAATCAGGGCATTCAGATGAATAATCAGAGTGCCATTCTCAAATACGGCATCATCATGATGGCCATGGCGATGCTGTCGCTGATCTTTGGTACGATTTGCGCCCATACGGCATCGCGTGCCTCGACGGGCTTTGCCGCTAATGTGCGCGATGCGATGTATGAGAGCATCCAGCGCTACTCTTTTGCCAATATTGATAAATTCTCCACCGCTGGTCTGGTCACGCGCATGACCACGGACGTCACCAACGTCCAGAATGCGTTCCAGATGATTACGCGCATTGCCGTGCGCGCGCCGCTGACGCTGATTTTCTCCATGTGCGCCTGCTTTGTGAAGAGCTGGAAGCTCTCCCTGGTGTTCCTGGCGGCGGTGCTGGTGCTGGGTACGGTGCTGATGTTCATTATCAAGCGCGCGACGCATCTGTTCGACCAGGTGTTCCACAAGTATGACGACCTGAACGCATCCGTGCAGGAGAACGTCAGCGCCATTCGCGTGGTCAAGGCCTTTGTGCGTGAGGACTACGAGAACACGAAGTTCAAGAAGGCCGCCACGAACGTCCGCAACCTGTTCGTCAAGGCGGAAAACATCATCGCGCTGAACAACCCGGTCATGATGACCACGGTGTATACCTGCATGCTGCTGCTGAGCTGGCTGGGCGCATCCATGGTCACGAATTCCTCCTTGCAGGTTGGCGACCTGTCGGCGCTGTTCACCTATGTGATGAACGTGCTGTCCAGCCTGATGATGCTGTCGATGATTTTCGTCATGCTGACGATGTCGGCCGCGTCTGCCCGCCGTATTGTCGAGGTGCTGAAGGAAGAGCCTTCCCTGCAAAATCCGGAAAATCCGCTGGAGGAAGTCAAGGACGGCAGCATCGACTTCGACCACGTGATGTTCAAGTATCACGAAAAGGGCAATGGCGACCCGATCCTGACGGATATTGACCTGCACATCCATTCCGGTGAGACGATTGGTATCATCGGCGGCACGGGCTGTGGCAAATCCTCGCTGGTCAACCTGATTTCGCGCCTCTACGACGCGACGGAAGGTACGGTACGCGTGGGTGGCGTGGACGTGCGCGAATATGATATGGAAGCGCTGCGCAATCAGGTGGCCGTGGTCTTGCAGAAGAACGTGCTGTTCTCCGGCTCGATTCTGGACAACCTGCGTTGGGGCAACGAGCATGCAACCCTGGAGGAGTGCAAGGAAGTCTGTGCACAGGCATGTGCGGATGAATTCATCGACCGCATGCCCGATGGCTACGACACGCACATCGAGCAGGGCGGCGCGAACGTCTCCGGCGGTCAGAAGCAGCGCCTGTGTATCGCGCGTGCGCTGCTGAAAAAGCCGCGCGTGCTGATTCTGGACGACTCCACATCCGCAGTGGACACGGCGACGGATGCCAAGATTCGCCGCGCCTTCGCCCAGCGCATTCCGGGAACGACCAAGATTATCATTGCCCAGCGCGTGGCGTCCGTGCAGGATGCCGACCGCATCATCGTTATGGAAAATGGCAAGATTGCCGCATTCGATACGCATGAGAATCTGATGAAGCAATCCGACCTGTATCGCGAAATCTACGAAACGCAGACGTCTGGCGGTGGCGACTTCGACAGCCCCGACCAGCAGAAGGGAGGCGACGCACAATGATGGGAGGCCCTCGCCGCAGAGGCGCACCGATGCCCCGCATGTCCATGAAGGGACAGGGTCATATCCTGAAGCGCCTGATGAAAATTGTGTTCCGGCAGTATTTGTGGCATTTTGTGGCCGTGATTGCCTGCATTGGCGTCACGTCCTACGCAACGGTGCGCGCAACGACCTTCACCAGTGAGCTGATTGACGTGTATATCGCGGGCATCCTCAATGGCGAAAAGACCATGGCGGATTTGGGCCGCGCGATGCTGCCGCTGGCGGCGGTGCTGTGCTGCGGCGTCATTGCCAGCTATGTCCGTCAGCGCCTGATGGTGCAGGTTGGTCAGGGCACGATGCTGCGCATCCGCATTGACCTGTTCACGCACATGCAGTCCCTGCCAATCAGCTACTTCGACACGCATTCTCATGGCGATATCATGTCCATCTACACCAACGACGTGGACACGCTGCGCCAGCTGATCAGCCAGAGCATTCCCGAAATCATCAACAGCGTGATTTCCGTCACGATGGTGTTCATCGCCATGGTGAACAACTCGCTGGTGATGACGCTGCTGGCGATTTTGCTGCTGTCCTTCCAGATGGTGGCGTCGGCCAAGCTCGCAAAGCTCTCCGGTAAGCACTTCGCCGCCCAGCAGGATAATCTGGGTCGCGTCAACGGCTATATCGAGGAAATGATGACCGGCCAGAAGGTCGTCAAGGTCTTCTGCCACGAGGAAAAGGCCATTGAGGAGTTCAAGGAGCTGAACGAACAGCTGCGCTACTCCGCCAATGAGGCAAACCGCTGGGCGAACACCGTTGGCCCGATTAACAACAATCTGGGTCACATCTCCTACGTGATTTGCGCCATGGTTGGCTCTGCGCTGGCCATTGCCACGAACAACGTGATGATGTCTACCGGCCGTCTGGTGTCCTTTCTGACGCTGAATCGCAACTTCACCCAGCCGATTTCCCAGATTACGCAGCAGCTGAACTCCATCATCATGGCGCTGGCTGGCGCACAGCGTGTTTTCGCCCTGCTGGATGCAGAGCCGGAGGCCGATGAAGGCTATGTGGAGCTGGTCAATGCCAAGGAGCTGCCCGATGGCAGCATCACGGAAACCGAGGAGCGCACCGGCCTGTGGGCGTGGAAGCATCCGCACAGCGCCGACGGCACGGTCAGCTATCGCAAGCTGACGGGTGGCGTCACCTTCGACGATGTGGACTTTGGCTACACGCCGGAAAAGACGGTGCTGCACAACATCACCATGTACGCCATGCCGGGTCAGAAAATCGCCTTCGTCGGCGGTACGGGCGCTGGCAAGACGACCATCACGAACCTGATCAACCGCTTCTACGACATTCAGGACGGCAAGATTCGCTACGACGATATCAACATCAACAAGATTCGCAAGGACGATCTTCGCCGCTCGCTGGGCATGGTGCTTCAGGATACGCACCTGTTCACCGGCACGGTGCTGGATAACATCCGCTACGGCCGTCTGGACGCAACGGATGAGGAATGCATCAGCGCAGCCAAGCTGGCCAACGCGGACGAGTTCATCCGCAAGCTGCCGGAAGGCTACAACACGATGCTGACGGGCGACGGCGCGAACCTGTCGCAGGGTCAGCGTCAGCTGCTGTCCATCGCCCGCGCCGCTGTGGCAGATCCGCCTGCACTGATTCTGGACGAGGCAACCTCCTCCATCGACACGCGCACGGAAACGCTGGTGCAGCGCGGCATGGACGCCCTGATGAAGGGCCGCACGACGTTTGTCATCGCGCACCGCCTCTCCACCGTCAAGGACTCCAACTGCATCATGGTCCTGGAGCAGGGCCGCATTATCGAGCGCGGCACGCACGACCAGCTGATTGCGCAGCGTGGCAAGTACTACACGCTCTATACCGGCAACGCAATCACGGAATAATTTTCGCAAAAAAACATCGTCCTGTTTCCTCAGCATGGGGAAGCAGGACGATGCTTTTTTATGCAAATGAATTGAAATTACAGGTCGTTTGCGATGTCGATGTTCTCGCCGGTCAGCAGAACCGCCGCACCCTGCTTGGCTTCGCTGCTATCCGCATGCGCCAGCAGCCACTTGTTGCGCGCCCAAAGCGTCTTGTCGAGCTTGTTCGCGCCGCCTTCCGGACGGAAGTCGGTGTTCGTCTGGTCGGGCAGGGCAATCAGCACGCGGAAGCCCTTCGCGGGATCAGCGTGGCAGGGCGCGTAGTGCAGCGTCGTGGCATAGGCTTCCACCAGCACACCGGCGGGCACCTTGAACGCCTTGACCTTCGAGGTATCCAGCACGCCATCCTCCAGATCGGACAGGGTGGCGATGAGCAGGATGAAGTCCTCCGTGCCGAGGTTGAATTCGCTATCACGATGGTATTCCAGGCAATTCAGCTTGGTGTTATGGCCATTGCAATAGCCGAACTGGAACGGCATGCCGCCGAACAGACCCTCGCCAATCTCGTTGGCGTGCGCTGCGTGATGCAGCACATCCACGCGGGGCAGATACACCACACCGTCGGTGCAGGGCGTGGTCGCCAGCGCCTTCACCAAATCCTCGGTCGGGTAGCCTTCCACCACACGGCCATAGGGCTTAAATGCAGCATCGTATACGGACAAAATCTCCATTGGAAAACGCCTCCATTTTTTCATGTTCCTCCGATACCGCCGCAGTGGCACAGAGGATTCTCAACATCATATATTCGCTATCTTTTTGCAAAAATCCTGCTAACATCACCAATTGTCAGCGAATAATCCCATCCTCGACGTTTGGCTGAGAATACCACGCCTTGGTCAGCATGTCTTTATAGCGTGGCGTGATATTATATTCATACCAAACGACCTTTTCGCCGGAGGAGGACATATCCTGGCGCATATCAAAGGAATAGCATTTACTATCACGCAAATGCTCCATATCAGAGGAAATGGCCAGTGCCAGGACCTTCAGAACCTGCGGGTTAGAGACCTTATCGAAGCCACGCTCCTCAAAGACGAAGCGGAAGACGCGGTTCATGGGCTTAAAGAGGACGATACGGACTTCATCACGGCGAATGAGGACACGGTCGACACAGCAATGCTCGGCGGTTTGGAGGACAGGGTAGAGCGCCTGATAGAGTGCCATGGTTCGCGCGCGTTGCACCATTTGTGCTTCGAGGGCATGCTGACGTCTTTGGCGATAGAGGAGGAGAAGAAGGATGACGAGGAGGACAATAATAGCAACGGATAGCCAAAGTAACATGAGATCAGCTCCTTGTACGTGAGGCTTTTCTTTCATGATAGCAGAAAGCAGGAAAACTGTCAAGGAAAGGAAGAAAAAGGGGCAACAAGAGGAAAACCAAGGTAGAAAGAAGGAAAAAGAGCGCCCCACGCGGAAGCAACATCAAAAAAGCCAACAACTCCATCGCGAAACGGGTGTCGAGAGGGTCGAAGACCCTTCGCAGGTGCAGGGCAGCGCCCTGCTGGGGTCTGGGGTAAAACCCCAGAAGTGCAACCCCAAAAAACGCACTCAATCCTCTCCACCGACCCGCAAAGCACGCGCTCGCAGAGTCGCGGCAACTAACTTTCTTCCCTCATGGCAAGAAACAAGCATGGTTTCAGAAAACCAGTCGGGTTTTCTCCGTTGCGGCTAGATTTTGTTTGCTAGAACCAGAGGGCTTTCCGGTCGCCCACTGGACACCTTCGGGGTCGTCTTTTTT
>CAYXHF010000014.1:16483-51621 GCA_964464815.1 uncultured Faecalibacterium sp. | reverse complement strand
TGCGAAGGGCCATTGGCCCTTTCGAAACCCATTTCGCGATGAAGTTGACTTTTTTTCCTTGCAATTTCCGCGTGAGGCTATGGTTACTTTGTTGTGTTTTCCTTCATTACTTTACTTTTTCCCTTGATGCCTTTACTTTTTCCCCCTGTAGCGGTATAATAGAAACTGTATGGGTGTGTCGAAATAACAACCGAGAAGCGCGTGTGCTATACACCTACCTTCTCTATGAGGTGAAAAATGACGAAGGTCATTGCGATAATTAACCAAAAGGGCGGCGTCGGTAAAACAACAACCGCTGTTAACCTCTCTGCACTCTTGGGTGCAATGGGCCAGCGTGTCCTGATGATTGACCTCGACCCGCAGGGGAATACAACCTCTGGCCTCGGAATGATGGTGGAGGAAAATAGTATCTATGAGGTCGTCATGGGACGCAAGCTCCTTGCGGATGTCGTTGAAAAAACGGACTATGAGAACCTCTCTATCGCGGGTAGTGATGTCCGCCTCGCAAATGCTGAGCTGGAATTGGTGGAGGTCGAAAAGCGTGAGTTCCGCCTGAAAACTGCTGTCCAGTCGGTGCAGAATGACTATGACTTCATCCTGATTGACTGCCCGCCGTCTTTGGGCCTGCTGACCATTAACGCCCTTGGTGCGGCCAGTAGCGTCCTGATTCCGATTCAGTGTGAGTATTACGCATTGGAAGGCGTGGCAAGCCTGATGAATACCATTTCGCGCGTCAAGAAGACCATCAATCCGCATTTGGAGATTGAGGGCGTGCTGCTGACGATGCTCGATGGCCGGACAAACCTGGGCTTGCAGGTGGTGGATGAGGTTAAGCGCCATTTCAAAAAGCAGGTGTACGCCACGGTGATTCCGCGTAGTGTGCGTCTGGGCGAAGCGCCGTCGCATGGAGAGCCAATCCATGTCTATGATAAGCGTAGCGCGGGATGCGTTGCATATGTGAATCTGGCCAAGGAAGTACTCAAGCGCAATCATATCCGGGTGAAGGATTTCAAGCTGTAAGCGGGAAACGGTCATCCGCGTGGCAATGAGCAAAGGGAGTCGATTGTATTATGCCCAAGAAGACGCATGGACTGGCCCGTGGGCTGGATGCGCTGCTGCCGGAAGAGGATTTGCTGTCCTCCGGTGGCGGTCAGGAAGTTTCAATTGGTGATATTGACCCGAATCCGGATCAACCGCGGCGTGCCTTCTCGGAGGAGAGCATTGCACAGCTGGCGCAGTCCATCCGGGATCAGGGTCTGCTGCAACCGATTCTGGTTGTGCCGATGAGTGGTGGACGCTATCGCATCGTGGCGGGTGAACGCCGCTGGCGTGCGGCACGCATGGCAGGACTGGATCGCGTGCCGTGCATCGTGCGCGACATGGATCAGACGCAGCAGATGGAAATTGCACTGATTGAGAACCTGCAACGTGAGGACTTGAACCCCATTGAAATCGCGCAGGGTATCCAGACCCTGATGAAGCAGTGTGGGTACACGCAGGAGCAGGTGGCCGAGCGCCTCTGCAAGAGCCGTCCGGCGGTGGCGAATCTGCTGCGCCTGTTGACGCTGCCGGAGGAAATCATCTCAATGGTGCGTCAGGGAACGATTAGCGCGGGCCATGCCCGTGTGCTGGCCGGTGTGGAGTCGGACGAGGTGAAGATGACGCTGGCACGTCAGGTCGTGACAAACGACATGAGCGTGCGCGAGCTGGAAAACGCCGCGATGCTGCTCAAGAAGCCGAAGATGCCCGTGCCGCCGCCCAAGAAGCATGTCCTCTCCACCGAATTGACGGAGCTGGAAACCTTCTGCCGGGAAACCTTTGGCGTTCGCGCGACCATCACCGGTAACCAGAAGAAGGGCAAGATTACGCTGCAATATTATTCGCAGGAGGAGCTGGAGCAGGTCTACGAGCTGCTCCACCAGCTGCACCGCGATTGATGCGGACACGTCGCAACAAACAAAAAGCACACGATACGCACGAAAAAGGAAGCTGAGCAGGGTGAAACCGTCAGACTTCCTTTTCGCGTCACCGAGGAGGTTTTTCAGGATGAGCAAGACGAATCTGCCGGACATGCCGCGTTGGGATGGTCCGCTGTCCCATCCGTTCTACAGTCATGTCATCAAGCGTGTGATTGACCTGGTGCTGGCAGTGCTTCTGCTGATTCCGGGTTGCATTGTGATGCTGCCCCTGGCCATCTGGGTCAAGCTGGACAGTCCTGGCCCGGTGCTGTACAAAGCGCCGCGCGGTGGGTATCACAATCAGCCGTTTTACATCTACAAATTCCGCTCGATGGTCGTGGGTGCGGACAAGACCGGTGGCTGCACGGCGCTCAATGACAGCCGTGTGACGCGTGCGGGCAAGATTATGCGCCGCCTGAAGCTGGATGAGCTGCCGCAGCTGTTCAACATCGTCAAGGGCGATATGTCCTTCATCGGGCCGCGGCCGGAGCTGCTGCTCTACACCACCCAGTACACCAAGGAGCAGGAATGCATCCTATGGGTACGTCCGGGCATTTCCGACCGTTCGTCTCTGGTCTACATTGCGCAGGACGAGATTGTTGGCACGGAAAACCCGGTGGAGAATTTCGAGAAGTACATCCTACCGGAGAAGAACCGACTGCGCGTGGAATATGCCCTGCATCAGTCCTTCCTGCTGGATGCGCAGCTGTTCTTTGAAACGATTGCGGGCGTTTTCGGCAAGGCCAGGAAGATGGCGGACGAAAAGCAAAAGGAGACGCGGAAATGAGCGCTTCATATACGGAAAAGACGCATGCCGCCTTCCATGGCCAGCCGATTGACACCAGCGACCCGAAAACGCTGGCGTGGCTGATTCGTCGCCACGGATTGGAAATGACCCACATCAGCCGTGGTAGCCACATCGGCGCGATTTTTTCCATGGCTGAAATCATGGCGGTGCTGTATACCCGCATCCTGCGGGTGAACCCGGAAAATCCTCAGTGGCCGGATCGTGACCGCTTGATCCTTTCTAAGGGACATGCGGGCGCGGCGGTCTATGCTGCGCTGGCGGAGCGCGGCTTTTTTCCGGTGGAGGAGCTATCCACGCATTACGCCAACGGCTCGCGTCTGTCGGGACACGTCAGCCACAAGGGCGTACCGGGTGTGGAGTTCTCCACAGGCTCTCTGGGGCATGGCCTGAGCGTGGCGACCGGCATGGCGCTGGGTGCCAAGAAGGACAAAGAGGACTGGCGCGTCTACTGCGTGCTGGGCGATGGTGAATGCGACGAGGGCTCCGTCTGGGAGGCCGCGCTACAGGCGCATCAGTACCAGCTGGACAACCTGATTGCGATTGTGGATCACAACCGCATGCAGAGTCTGGATTTCTGCGAAAACACGTTGGCGCTGGAACCCTTTGGCGACAAGTGGCGTGCCTTTGGCTGGAACGTCATCGAAGTGGACGGAAACGATGTGGAGGCGGTGGAGCAGGCGCTGCATACGGCGCAGGATAACCGCGGCACAGCGCGTCCGACCGTTGTCATTGCGGTGACGACAAAGGGCAAGGGCGTTTCCTTCATGGAAAACAACATCCTGTGGCACTATCGCACGCCGCAGGGCGAAGAATACGATGCGGCATTGGCGGAATTGGAGGCGCAGCGGCCATGAGAGATGCATTTACGCGAGCGCTGATGCGTGAGGCGGCCAATGACAGCCGCTTGACGCTGGTGACGGGCGATTTGGGCTTTGGCGTCCTGCGTCCCTTCTGGGAGACATATCCGGAGCAGTTTGTGAATGCGGGTATCGCCGAGCAGAGCATGACGGGCTTGGCGGCTGGTCTGGCAAAAACGGGCCGGACGGTGCTGACCTACTCCATCGGCAATTTCCCGACCATCCGCTGCTTGGAGCAGATTCGCAACGATTGCGCCTATCACGGCTTGAACGTGAAGGTGGTTTGCGTGGGTGGCGGCTTCGTCTACGGCAGCCTGGGCATGAGCCATCATGCGACGGAGGACATGGCCATGATGCGCGCCCTGCCGGGTGTGACCGTCTTTACGCCCGGTGATCCGCAGGAGGTCGAGGCCATCGTGCCGGTGATGCTCAAAACGCCGGGCACGTGCTATCTGCGTCTGGGGCGCGGTGGCGAACCGACGCTGCATGAAGCGCCGGTGGAAAACTGGACGATGCCCAAGGCGCTGACGCTACGCCAGGGCACGGATGTGGCCATTCTTTCTGCTGGCGGCATCCTGACCCAGACGGTCAGTGCGGGCAAGCTCCTTGCGGAGCAGGGCGTGTCGGCGGAGGTTGTTTCCTTCCCGTGCATCAAGCCCATTGACCGCGAAAAGATTGCCGAATTGACCGAGCGCTTCCATCACATCGTGACGGTGGAGGAGCATTCCGTGGTTGGCGGCTTTGGTTCGGCGGTGTGCGAGGTGGCCTCGGAATTGGGCCGTCCCTGCCGCATCCATCGAATCGGCATGGAAGACGTCTATTCCACCATTGTCGGCACGCAGCAATACCTGCGCGGCGAATACCAGATGGACGATGTAGCCATTTGCCGCAGGACAATCGCGTGGCTGAACGAAAACCCGTGATGCGGTTCGGGTGACGTATTGCGCATCACAAGAAGGAGCAGAACATGGAAGAGAAGAAGCTGACGCTGGACGAAATTCACGCGGAGTTGCTGGAACAGCTGCGCGATATTACGGCGGTGTGCCGCAAACACAATATTTCCTACAACATGATGTGTGGTTCTCTGCTGGGTGCGGTGCGCCATCACGGCTTTATTCCGTGGGATGATGATGTCGATTTGCTCATGACACGCGAGGAATTCCAGAAGTTCCGCGAAATCTATCCCAAGGAGTGCGACAAGCGCTTTGAGCTGACGTATCTGGACACCTGGACGCCGCGCGTGATGAACCGCGACCCGGAAAAGGCGGCGGCCTTCACGGACTTCTTCATTCTGGACCCTGTGCCGAAGGAAGGCTTTTCGCGCAAGTGGTGGTTCCTGAAGCTCCACACCCTGCAAGGCATGCTCAAAAAGAACGTGGATTATTCCCGCTTCAATTGGAAGAACAAAATCCTGATTTTCGGTACGCATGTGCTGGGTCTGCCCTTCTCGGTGAAGACGAAAACGCGCTGGTATGAGCAGGTTTCCCGCCAGGAGAAGACGGGCAACGACCTGTGCATGTCCAACGGTGCGTTTGAATTGATGATGCACATCTGGCATCCGGAGCAGTTTGCGGAAAAAATCACGGTGTCCTTTGAGGGCATTGATGTCCTGATTCCGAAAAAGTGGGATGAGGTGCTGACCATCCTCTTTGGTGCGGACTACATGACGCCGCCGCCGGAAGCGGAGCGCGTGGCGAAGCATCTGGACGTATAAGGAACGCCGGGAAAAGAACGAAAGGACATGCATGGAAATGATATTCTGCCCGTTGTATTCGGGGTCGAGCGGCAACTGCCTGTTCGTCCAGTACGGATCAACGCGGCTACTGATTGATGCGGGCAAGTCCGGCAAGATGATTGATGAGGCGCTGGATATGATTGGTGTGGATGCGGATTCAATTGATGCAATTCTCATCACGCACGAGCATATTGACCATATATCCGGCGCGGGCGTCATGTGCCGCAAGCACCACATCCCCATTTATGCCACGGATTTGACCTGGGAGGCGATGGAAGGCAAGGTCGGCAAGATTCCCGAGGGAATGCGCCGCACGTTTGATACCTTCTCCGACTTCTATCTGGGCGATATTGGGGTTGTGCCGTTCTCGATTCCGCATGATGCGGCCGATCCGGTCGGCTATCGCCTATGGGGCGGTGGCGTGAGCATTGCGACGGCAACGGACTTGGGGCATTTTCCGCGCACGGTGCGTGATGCCATTGCGGGCAGCGCTCTGGTGCTGCTGGAAAGCAACCACGACCCGGATATGCTACGCCGCAACGACCACTACAATCAGCGCTTGAAGGATCGTATTTTAGGCAATCGCGGCCATTTGAGCAATGCGGCGTGTGCCGATGCGCTGTTGCAGCTGGTGGAAAACGGCACGAAGAATGTCGTGCTGGGCCACCTGAGTGGCGAAAACAACACGCCGAGTCTGGCCTATCACGTCAACGAGGAGCGCATGCGCCGTGAGGGCATTGCCCTTGGCACGGAGCTGACGCTGGATGTGGCGCTGCGCGACCGCGTGGGCAGCATCTACACCCTGGAGGATGCACGATGAGCAGGCGTCGGCGCTTCCGTGCGCCGGACGGTGTGGCGAAAATACTGCTGCTTCTGGGCGCGTTGACACTGCTGAAAGGGCTGCTGGGCGTTTTTCTGCCGTTCCTGCCGCTGACGCAGGATGGCCGCTTATGGCTGTCAATGGCAGAGGAAGTGCTGCTATGCGCCGTGCCTGCGATATGCTGGAGGACAAAGCCGTCCGCACGGCTGGGACGCATGAACAGCAAGTGGCCGTGTGTGCTGGCGGCGGCGGTAATGGGCCTTGCGCTTCGTGGCGTGATTGCACCGCTGACGGAGCGCTGGGTGCAGTGGCTTCAAATAGAAGAAACAACGCTGATTGCCGCGACAACACCGGCGCAGGTGCTCTTGCAGGTGATGGCGCTGGCGGTTGTGCCTGCGGTGGTGGAGGAATGGCTCTTCCGCGGTGTGGTGCTGAATCAATTGCTGGATGGCGCGGGTCGCTGGACAGCCTTTGTGCTGACGACGCTGCTGTTTGCGCTGATGCATGGCGCATGGGCAGGATTGCCGGCGCATCTGCTCATTGGCGCGGCGCTGACGCTGACGATGATGCGCACGGGCAAGCTGATGGCGTCCATGGCGATGCATTTGACATACAACCTGTCGGCACTCGTCTGGCCGGGCATGGCACTGGGCTGGCGCGCGCTGTGCGTGGCGGCACTGCTGGGCCTGGCGGCGTGGGCATGCGCAACGATGCCACGGGTGACGCATCAGCGGATGAAGCGGACAAACAGCTATCTGGCCGCTGGCATCCTGCTGCTGATGACCGTGCCGTATTGGGTGGCCATGCTCTGAAAATATAGAAGAAAAACCCCCACGACAAGGGAGGTGTAGAACCCATGATACTGCTCTCATTGCAGGGCATTCAGAAAAGCTTTGGCACAAACGAAGTATTACGCGATGCGTCGCTTGTGTTGCAGGACGGCCAGCGAATGGGCCTGGTGGGCGTCAATGGCTGCGGCAAATCGACGCTGATGAAGATTATTGCGGGCATGGAAACGGCCGATGGCGGCACGATGACCATGCAGAAGGGCCTCAAGCTGGGCTATCTGGCACAGCAGGGCGAGGTAGGCGAGGGCCGCACGGTGCTGGAGGAGCTGGAAAGCGTATTCGAGCCGGTACAGCGCATGGAGCAGCAGCTGCGCGAATTGGAGCATCAGATGGCCGATGCGCACGACGAGCAGGCGCTGCATCGTCTGGGCAGCCAGTATGACCAGCTGACGCGCCGCTTTGAGGAGAGCAACGGCTACGGCTGGCGCTCTACGGTACAAGGCGTGCTGGCGGGTCTTGGCTTCCGCAAGGAACAGCAGGGACAGCTGGCGTCGCTCCTCTCTGGTGGCGAAAGAACGCGACTCTGCCTGGGGCGTATGCTGCTGACGGAACCGGATTTGCTGCTGCTGGACGAACCGACCAACCATCTGGATTTGAAGTCCATTGCGTGGCTGGAAGAATATCTGCGCACATATCGCGGTGCAGTTTTGCTGATTAGTCATGACCGCTATTTCATGGATCACGTCTGCGACCGCATGTGCGAATTGCTGCTGGGCGCGACGGAGTGCTATGACGGCAACTACACCCGCTACATGGAGCAGCGGACGGAGCGCTTTGAAATCCGCATGAAGGCATATGAGCTTCAGCAGAAGGAAATTGCGCGGCAGGAGGCGATTATCGCCCGCTATCGTCAATTTAACCGTGAAAAGTCCATCCGTCTGGCGGAAAGCCGTGAAAAGCGGCTGGAAAAGGTGGAGCGTCTGGAAAAGCCGCAGGACGAAAGCGCCATTCGCTTCCGCTTTGATGTGCGCCGCCGCACGGGCGACGACGTGATGATGATTGAGGAATTGTCCAAGGGCTTTGACGGCCGCACGCTGTTTGAGCATGTGAAGCTGCATGTCCGTGCGGGCGACCGAATCGCGCTCATCGGCGATAACGGCGTGGGCAAATCGACCCTGCTCAAATGCATTGTGGGCGAGGAAAAGCAGGATACCGGCACGATTCGCTTTGGTGCGGGTGTCGATATTGGCTACTATGACCAGCATCAGGCCAAGCTTCATGCGGAAAAGACGGTGCTGGACGAGGTGTGGGACGATTTCCACCGGCTGGATCAGACGGAGGTGCGCGGCGCACTGGGCCTGTTCCTGTTCACGGGCGATGACGTGCTGATGCCCATTTCGACGCTCTCCGGCGGTGAAAAGGGGCGCGTGGCGCTGACCAAGCTGATGCTGCACAAGGATAACGTGCTGCTGCTGGACGAACCGACGAACCATCTGGACATGGACAGCCGCGAGGTGCTGGAGGACGCGCTGGAAAACTTCCCGGGGACGATTCTGGCCATCAGCCATGACCGCTATTTCATCAACCGCTTCGCCACAAAGGTCTGCGTGCTGGAAGCGGGCGGCGTGAAGGAATATCTGGGCAACTACGACGATTACTTTGAGAAAATCAACCGCGCACAGGCGCCGGACAGTGAAGTCGCTGGCATGACGAAGACGGCGCTGGACAAGGAAAAGCGCAAGTCCCGCGAGGAGGAAAAGCGCATCCGCGAACGCAAGGCGGCACTGGCGAATGCCGAAAAGGCGATTGCTGTGGCCGAAAAGGAAGCCGAGGACATCGAAAGCGCGCTGGCTGACCCGGCGACGTATCAGGATGCCGACAAGGCGGCCAGGCTTGCCAAGGACTATCAGGCGAAGAAGGATGAAATCGAGCGCCTGTATGCGGCGTGGGAAGAACTCGAAGCGGCAATGGAATAATTTTTTTGCTGGGAAGAAAATCCCTCTTTTGTATCGTTATATGGATACAAAGGAGGGATTTTTTGATGAAGAAACGGGCATTGGCATGCTTGCTGGCCCTGCTGCTGTTGGGAAGCGCACAGGCGGAGGTTCGCGGAAAAGAATGGATGGGCGAAACCTATTGCGACTACATTGAGGTGAACGGTGTTCAGATGAAGCTGGACTGGGACACATGGCGCTACACCACCGGAAACGGTGTGTGCTTTCAGGCGGGAGCCATTCCGATGGCGTGGTACCGCGAAACGCTGATGCCGCAGTCGGAGGCGGAGGTGCGGCAGGTGAATGGCCTGCTGGCCGCGCTGGAGGATGCCTCCGGGTTCTGGAGTGAGAAGGTCACAGGCGAGGACGTTCGGCCGGTCTACACCATGCGGGATGAACATAGTGTGCGCGCGGCGAATGGACGGGCGAAGGTGGCACTCTCCGCAGGCGTGAAGCTTCTGATGACGTGGGATGACTGGTCGCTGGTTGAATATGAAGTATCGCCGAAGCAAAACCGCATTGGCTGGGTGCAGGGAAAAATGAAGGGAAGCGCACCGGTGATGCTTGCGGATGTGGCGGTGCGCATGCTGCCGGGCGGCTTCCTGACCGACGATCCTGGCCAGTCGGCCACACCCATTGCGACAGCGGAGGAGCTGACGGACGTGCATCTGCTGGCTAGCTATGGTGAATTATGGGGCTACGTCAGCGCGAAGACGACGGCAGGGCAGATGATTGGCGGCTTTGTGCCACTGCGCCTGCTTGCGCGGGACGATGTGGTGGATGAGGCGGCCATGAAGGCGCTTGCGGGTACGTGGGGCTTTTCTGGTGGTGGCGAGCTGATGCCGACCATCCTTACCCTTATGCAGGACGGCACCATCATCACCTACAGCGTGTCAGACGAGGTCATGGAATCGCAGGACTACCTGACACAGGGAATTCAGGCGAACATGCAGCTGAGCATCGTTTCCCGTGGCACGTGGCAAATCGTTAGCGGAACGGCCTATGCGGAGCGTGACCTGGTCGTGACCAGTGACGATGGTCGTGTAAGGCGCTATCATGTGGATGGGAGCGAGGAAAATGTGCTATCGCTGACGCAGGGCGAAGGTGGCGGCTCGTGGACACGGCTTGAGCAATAATATTTGGACAATCTGGTACGGGATGGTGCAGAAGAACGGCTTTTGCACCATCCCTTTTCTATAGAAGAGAAGGCACCGATGAAGCGTATACAGTGATTTATAAAAAACACCGAACGTTCGGGGAAAAACGAGGTGAAGCACATCACGTCAATAGACACACTCGGCACGGTGGGTATAAATTTTGCCGCAAAGCCAGTAAAATCAACGACTTGACGAATGACAAAAGTAGAAAATGATTTTACAAGGGGCAAAAGGGGTCGGAAAGGTGGAAAATAGGACACACCGGACAGCGTGTACAAATATGAAGATTGCAAATTGCGTAAAATGCGGGGTTTCGGGGTCGGGAAGGTGAAAAAATCAAAAAAATTTTCTCAAAAATATTTGAAAAACCTCTTGATTATTCGATGCATATCTGCTATAATCAGAGTGTTGTCTGTATAGGGATGATGTGCTAAGTTGCCGCCAGGCCATGGCGGGTAATTAGCGCGGACCAGCCCGACAATCGGGCGACGGACTCGGAGCGCAGCGGCATCCGCACCTGCAGTGGAAGTCGGACGGCGCCAACGAGACGACATTAGGAGGTAAATCAATGGCCACCCAGAAAATCCGCATCAAGCTCAAGAGCTATGAGCACACTCTGATCGATCAGTCCGCGGAACGGATTGTCGAGACTGCCAAGCGCACTGGTGCCCGTGTGTCGGGCCCGATTCCGCTGCCCACTGAGCGCGAAATCGTGACCATCCTGCGCGCGACCCACAAGTACAAGGACAGCCGCGAGCAGTTCGAGCGCCGCACCCATAAGCGCCTGATTGACATCATGAACGCCAGCGCCAAGACCGTGGACGCCATGTCGAAGCTTGAACTTCCTGCTGGTGTCGAAATTGAAATGAAGCTGTAAGGCAGGAGGACGAAACAATGAAGAAAGCGATCGTGGGTAAGAAGATCGGCATGACGCAGATCTTCACCGAAGATGGCCGTCTTGTTCCGGTCACTGTGATCAAGGCCGGCCCCTGCACGGTTGTGCAGACCAAGACTGTCGAATCTGATGGCTACAATGCCGTCCAGGTTGGTTTTGGCGAGCTGACCGAAAAGCGTGCTGAGAAGCTGCTCAGCAAGCCTGTTCAGGGCCACTACAAGAAGGCTGGCGTGGAAGCGAAACGCGTGCTGCGTGAATTCCGCTTCGACGACTGCTCCAATTACAAGGTCAACGACGTGCTGAAGGTTGATCAGTTCGCTGCTGGCGACAAGATTGACGTGACCGGCACTTCCAAGGGTCATGGCTTCACCGGCCCGGTGGCTCGTTGGAACCAGCACACTGGCCCCATGGCGCACGGCTCCAAGTATCATCGCGGCGTCGGCTCCATGTCTGCTAACTCCGATCCTTCCCGCGTGTTCAAGAACAAGCACATGGGCGGCCATTACGGCGTGGATCGTGTGACTGTTCAGAACCTGGAAGTTGTGTCTGTGGACGTTGAACGCGACCTGCTGCTGGTCAAGGGTGCTGTGCCCGGTGCCAATGAAGGTCTGCTCATCATCCGCGACACCGTCAAGTGATGCCGCGAGGAGGATTGAACAATGGCTAAGACTGCTCTTTACAATATGGAAGGCGCGGCCATTGGCGAGATTGAACTGAACGATGCGATCTTCGCGTCCGACGTTAATGTCGCCGCTATGCATCTGGTCGTCCGTTCCTATCTGGCCGCTCAGCGCCAGGGCACGCAGAGTGCCAAGACCCGCTCGGAAGTCCGCGGCGGTGGTCGTAAGATCTACCGTCAGAAGGGCACCGGCAACGCCCGCCACCACGGCAACCGCGCTCCGCAGTTCCGTCACGGCGGTGTCGTGTTCGCTCCCAAGCCCCGCGATTATGTGATCGCTGTGCCGAAGAAGGTTCGCCGCCTCGCTTTCAAGAGCGCGATGACCTCCAAGCTCAACGATGGTGACATCATCGTGGTGGACGAGCTGAAGCTCGCCGAGGGCAAGACCAAGCTGATGGCCAATGTGCTCAAGAAGCTGGGCGCTGAGAAGAAGGCGCTGGTCGTGCTGCCGGAGAAGGACGAGAACGTGGTTCGCGCCACCGCCAACCTGGCTCAGGCGATGACCACCTACGTCAACACCCTGAACGTCTACGATATCCTGAACGCCGGCAAGATCGTCCTGACCAAGGCTGCCGTCGCTTCTGTTGAGGAGGTGTACGCATAATGAAGTCTGTGCACGACGTAATCATCCGCCCGGTGCTGACCGAAAAGGCGTACGACGGCATGGCTGATAAGAAGTACGTCTTCGAAGTCGCCATCAATGCCACCAAGACCGAAATCAAGCAGGCTGTTGAAGCGATTTTCGCTGAAGACGGCGTGAAGGTTGAGAAGGTCAACACCCTGCGCACGATGGGTAAGATCAAGCGCCAGGGCCGCACTCAGGGCCGTACCCCGGAAGTCAAGAAAGCCTATGTTCAGCTGAAGAAGGACTCTAAGCCGATTAAGTTCTTCGAAGGCATGGGCGAGTAAAGCAGGGAGGACAAGAAACATGGCTATTCGCAATTATAAGCCGACTTCGCCCGCCCGGCGCTTTATGTCGGTTTTGACCTACGAGGAAATCACCAAGACGACTCCTGAAAAGAGCCTGTGTGAGTACCTCAAGAAGAATGCCGGCCGTAACAAGCAGGGCAAGATCACCGTTCGTCACCAGGGTGGCGGCAACAAGGTGAAGTATCGTATCATCGACTTCAAGCGCAACAAGCTGGAAGTTCCGGCGAAGGTTGCCGCGATCGAGTACGACCCGAACCGCAGCGCGTTCATCGCCCTGCTGTTCTACGCCGATGGCGAGAAGCGTTACATCCTGGCTCCTCTGGGCCTGAAGGTGGGCGACACGGTCGTTTCCTCTGAGACGGCTGACATCAAGCCCGGCAACGCTCTGCCGCTGGTCAACATCCCCGTCGGTACGCTGATTCACAACCTGGAGCTCAAGCCCGGCCGTGGCGGCCAGCTGGTTCGTTCCGCTGGCATGAGCGCTCAGCTGATGGCCAAGGAAAATGGCTATGCGACCGTGCGTCTGCCCTCCGGCGAAATGCGTAAGCTGCCGCTGAACGCGAAGGCGACCATCGGCACTGTTGGCAACACCGACCATGAGAATGTCCGTCTGGGCAAGGCTGGCCGCGTCCGTCATATGGGCGTGCGTCCGACCGTCCGCGGCGTCGTCATGAACCCGAATGATCATCCGCACGGCGGCGGCGAGGGCAAGAGCCCCGTTGGTCTGCCCGCTCCTGTGACTCCGTGGGGCAAGCCCGCTCTGGGCCTGAAGACCCGCAAGCACAAGAAGTATTCCAACAAGATGATCATCAAGCGCGCTGGCAAGTAATCGCGCATCCTACAGGAAGGAGGCAGCCAACCAATGAGCCGCTCTATTAAGAAGGGCCCCTATGTTGAATCTGCGCTGATGAAGCGCATTGTTGAGATGAACAAGTCCGGCAAGAAGAACGTGGTCAAGACCTGGTCCCGTTCCTCCACGATTTTCCCGGATTTCGTTGGCCACACCATCGCTGTGCATGATGGCCGCAAGCATGTTCCGGTCTATGTGACGGAGGACATGGTCGGTCACAAGCTGGGCGAATTCGCGCCTACCCGTACCTTCAAGGGTCACGCGGGTGACAAGGCGACCGGCCGCAAGTAAGAAGAGAGGAGTGAAACGATATGGCAACCCGTTCTAAGGAAAAGACGGCTGCTCGCAAGCTGAATGCTGACAAGCGCCCGAAGGCTATTGCTAAGTACGTTCGCATCTCTCCTCGCAAGGTGAAGATCGTCATCGATCTGATCCGTGGCAAGAGTGTGGACGAAGCCGCCGCGATTCTGACTTATACCCCCAAGGCCGCTTCTCCCGTTGTGCTGAAGGTGCTCAACAGCGCCATCGCCAACGCGGTGAACAACCTGGAGATGGACCGCAAGGAGCTGTATGTTGCTGAGGTTTATGCCAACCCCGGCCCGACGCTCAAGCGCTACGTTGCTCGTAGCCGCGGCAGTGCATCCCCCATGCTCAAGCGCACCAGCCACATCAGCGTGGTGCTGGACCAGAAGAAGGCGTAAGGAGGTTTATCCATGGGTCAGAAAGTCAATCCCCACGGAGCTCGCGTGGGCGTCATCTTCGGCTGGAGCACCCGCTGGTATGCGGGCAAGAAGGACATCGCCAATAACCTGGTCGAGGACTTCAAGCTGCGCAAGATGATTAAGGAAAAGTACTATGCTGCCGGTATCAGCCGCATCGACATTGAGCGTACGGCCAAGGACGTTACCGTCAACATCATGACCAGCAAGCCCGGTATGATCATCGGCCCCAAGGGCGCGACCATCGAGCTGCTGAAGAACGAAGTGACCAAGCAGCTCGGCCATCCGGCGCAGATCAACGTGATGGAGATCAAGCAGCCCGATGCTGATGCTCAGCTGGTCGCTGAGAACATTGCCCAGCAGCTGGAAAAGCGCATCAGCTTCCGCCGTGCTCTGAAGCAGGCGCAGCAGCGTGCGATGAAGCTGCCCGGCGTGAAGGGTATCAAGACCAGCGTGTCTGGTCGTCTGGGTGGCGCGGACATTGCCCGCACCGAGCATTACCATGACGGCTCCATTCCGCTGCAGACCCTGCGTGCCAACATCGACTATGGCTTCGCCGAAGCCAAGACCACCTATGGCCGTCTGGGCGTGAAGGTCTGGATCTACAAGGGTCAGATCCTGCCCAAGGCCAAGAAGGCCCCGGTTGCGAAGGAGGTTAAGTAACCCATGCTGATGCCTAAGAGAGTCAAGCGCCGCAAGGTTTTCCGCGGCCGCATGAAGGGTGCTGCGCATCGCGGCAACTTCCTGGCGTATGGCGATTTCGGCCTGCAGGCCACCGAGCCCTGCTGGGTTACCTCTCAGCAGATTGAGGCCGCTCGTATCGCCCTGACCCGTTACACCAAGCGTGGCGGTCAGGTTTGGATCAAGATCTTCCCCGACAAGCCTGTGACCGAGAAGCCGGCCGAGACCCGAATGGGTTCCGGTAAGGGCTCCCCGGAATACTGGGTTGCAGTGGTTAAGCCCGGCCGCGTGCTGTTTGAAATCGCTGGCGTGCCCGAAGAAGCCGCCCGTGAGGCCCTGCGTCTGGCTTCCCACAAGCTGCCCCTCAAGACCAAGTTCATCAAGCGTGCTGACGAAGCCGTGACCGAAGCGGGTGGTGAAGAGTAATGAAAGCGAATGAATTCACGTCCATGAGCAAGGAGCAGCTGACTGAGAAGGTCGCTGAGCTGAAGAAGGATCTCTTCAACCTTCGCTTCCAGCTCGCTACCGGCCAGCTGCAGAACACCATGCAGATTACTGCGGTGAAGCGCGATATCGCTCGCGCCAAGACCGTGCTGCGCCAGCTGGAGCAGGCGTAAGTGAGATTGGAAGGAGGCAGCTGCTGTCATGTCTGAAATGAACAACAATCAGGAGCGCGGACTGCGCAAGACTCGTATCGGCGTCGTCGTGTCCGACAAGATGGACAAGACCGTTACGATCCAGATCAAGACCCGCGTCCGTCATCCCCTGTATGGCAAGATCATGAACCAGACTTCTAAGCTGAAGGTTCATGACGAAAACAACGAGTGCGGCGTGGGCGACACCATCCGTGTGATGGAGACTCGTCCGCTGTCCCGCGACAAGCGCTGGCGCCTGGTCGAGATCATCGAGAAGGCCAAGTAATCACGCTGTCATGTAAGGAGGAAAAACCCTATGATTCAGCCGCAAACCCGGCTTAAGGTCGCCGATAACTCCGGCGCCAAGGAAATCATGTGCATCCGCGTGCTGGGCGGTTCTTTCCGGCGTGACGGTTCCATCGGTGATATCATCGTGGCCAGCGTCAAGACCGCGACCCCCGGTGGCACCGTGAAGAAGGGCGACGTCGTGAAGGCGGTTATCGTCCGTATGCGCAAGAACAAGCGGCGTCCCGACGGTTCTTACATCAAGTTTGATGACAACGCTGCCGTTATCATCAACGATGCGAAGATGCCTCGCGGAACCCGTATCTTTGGACCTGTTGCCCGTGAGCTGCGCGAGAAGGACTTTATGAAGATCGTCTCCCTGGCTCCCGAAGTTCTGTAAGGAGGCGGAAGAGATGCACGTTCGTAAGAATGATCAGGTGATGGTCATCACCGGTAAGAATAAGGGCACGAAGGGCAAGATCACCGTCGCGTTCCCCAAGACCGGTAAGGTCATCGTCGAGGGCGTCAACATGGTGACCCGTCACCAGAAGGCCCGCAACGCCATGCAGCCCGGCGGTATCGTCAAGAAGGAAGCCCCCATCGATGCTTCCAACGTGATGATTATCTGCCCCAAGTGCGGCAAGCCCACCCGCGTGTCCCACAAGGTGAACGTGGTTGAGAATGCCAATGGCAAGAAGGAACGCACGATGGTCCGCGTCTGCAAGAAGTGCAGCGCTGATATTGACTGAGAAGGAGGAAAAGTCTGATGGCTACCCGTATGAAGGAAAAGTATCTGGCCGAGGCTGTTCCTGCTCTTCAGCAGAAGTTCGGCTACAAGAATGTCATGGAGATCCCGAAGCTGGACAAGATCGTGATCAACATGGGCCTGGGCGAGTTCAAGGACAACGCCAAGGCGTTTGAAATGGCTATCAATGAGCTGACCGCCATCGCTGGCCAGAAGCCCATGATTACCAAGGCAAAGAAGTCTATCGCAAACTTCAAGCTCCGTGAGGGCCAGAATGTTGGCGCAAAGGTGACTCTGCGCGGCGTTCGTATGGAAGAGTTCATGGACAAGCTGGTCAGCATCGCGCTGCCCCGCGTCCGCGACTTCCGTGGTGTCTCCGACAAGGCTTTCGATGGTCGCGGCAACTATGCCCTGGGCATCCGTGAGCAGCTGCTCTTCCCCGAAATCGAGTACGATAAGGTTGAGCACATCCACGGCATGGAGATGATCTTCGTCACCACCGCCAAGACCGATGAAGAGTGCAAGGAACTGCTCCGTCTGCTGGGCATGCCCTTTGCACAGGCGTAATAAGGAGGAGAACATCTAATGGCTAAG
Organism: uncultured Faecalibacterium sp.; assembly: GCA_964464815.1. Lineage (GTDB taxonomy): Bacteria > Bacillota > Clostridia > Christensenellales > Aristaeellaceae > UBA11524. The sequence continues at coordinate 34,491 of CAYXHF010000014.1, read as the reverse complement.
ACGAGTATGAAGCTCAAGCAGGCGAGGACGCCCAAGTTCTCCACCCGCGCTTACACCCGCTGCCGTCTGTGCGGCCGTCCCCACTCTGTCCTGCGCAAGTACGGCGTGTGCCGTATCTGCTTCCGTGAGCTGGCCTACAAGGGCGAGATTCCGGGCGTGCGCAAGGCCAGCTGGTAATCGGGGAGAGAAACGGAAGGAGGTACCAACATGGTTGTGAATGATCCCATCGCCGATATGCTCACCCGTATCCGCAACGCGCAGGTCGCTAAGCACGAGGCTGTGACGCTGCCGGCCAGCAACACGAAGAAGGCCATCGCCAAGATTCTGTTGGCGGAAGGCTATGTGAAGGCTGTGGACTACATTGATGACGGCCTGCAGGGCTCCATCAAGGTGACTTTGAAGTATATCAACGGCAAGACCCCCGTTATCGCGGGTCTGAAGCGCATCAGCAAGCCCGGCCTGCGTGTGTACGCACGCTGCGAAGAGCTGCCCAAGGTTCTGGGCGGTCTGGGCATCGCCATCATCAGCACCAGCAAGGGTCTGATGACGGACAAAGAGGCTCGCAAGAACGCCATTGGCGGCGAAGTGCTGGCCTACATCTGGTAATACCGACACGTTTGTAGGAGGTGTGATTCCATGTCTCGTATCGGACGACTTCCGATCACTGTTCCCGCGGGCGTGACGGTCACTGTCGACAGCAATAACCTGGTTACGGTCAAGGGCCCCAAGGGCACCCTGTCCCAGCAGGTTAACCCCGCGATCACGCTGACGCAGGAAGGCAATGTGCTGACCCTGACGCGTGAGAATGATATGAAAGAAAACCGTGCTATGCACGGCCTGTACCGTGCCCTGGTGCACAACATGGTTGTCGGTGTGACGGACGGCTTCTCCAAGACGCTGGAGATGGTCGGCACTGGCTATCGTGCGTCGGCAGAAGGCGGCAAGAAGCTGACCATCAACATCGGCTTCTCTCATCCCGTCATCCTCGATGCACCCGAAACCATCAGCTTCGAGACGCCCAACGCGAACACCATTATCGTCAAGGGTATCGACAAGCAGCAGGTCGGCAACCTGGCGGCTGATATTCGTGCCATCCGCAAGCCGGAACCCTATCTGGGCAAGGGCATCAAGTATGCTGGTGAGCACATCCGCCGCAAGCAGGGCAAGACCGGTAAGAAGTAAGAAAGGGAGTGACTGCATATGTTCACCAAGCGCGACCGTAATGAGATTCGCGAGATTCGTCATGCCCGCGTTCGTAAGAAGATTAGCGGCACCCCTGACATGCCGCGTCTGTCCGTTTATCGTAGCCTCAAGCATATCCAGGTCCAGCTCATTGACGATGTGGCTGGCAAGACCCTGTGCTCCGCTTCCACGCTGGAAAAGGACGTCCAGGCTCAGCTGAACGATCTGGATAAGAAGGGCGCTGCCAAGCTGGTTGGCAAGCTCATCGGTGAGCGTGCCCTCGCTGCTGGCTACAAGACCGTGGTGTTCGATCGCGGCGGCTATGTCTACACTGGCCGTGTTGCGGAGGTTGCTGCGGGGGCCCGTGAAGCGGGTCTGGATTTCTAATAGAAGGAGGCAGCAAAGCAAATGCAACGCTACGGACAGGAAAGCGAATTCAAGGATCGCCTGGTTGCTGTCAACCGCGTTTCCAAGACCGTTAAGGGCGGCCGCAACATGCGGTTCTCCGCTCTGGTGGTCGTGGGCGACGGCAAGGGCCGTGTCGGTGCTGGCATGGGCAAGGCCGTTGAAATCCCGGAAGCCATTCGCAAGGCGACTGAGGATGCCAAGAAGCACCTGATCACCGTTCCCATGGACGGCACGACGATTCCCCATGATACCACTGGTTATTTCTCCACCGCGAAGGTGGTGCTGCTGCCCGCTCCCGAAGGTACTGGCGTGATCGCCGGCGGCGCGGCTCGTGCCGTGCTGGAGCTGGCTGGTGTGGGCGACATCCGCACCAAGTCCTTTGGTACCAACAACCCCATCAACATGGTCAAGGCCACGCTGGAAGCGCTCAAGCAGCTGCGCAGCGCAGAGCAGGTCGCCAAGATGCGCGGCAAGACCGTGGAAGAACTGCTGGGCTGAGGAGGTAAAGGACAATGCTGAAAGTTACGCTCATCAAGTCCCCCATCGCGTCTCTGCCGGTGCATAAGGCAACTGTGGCGGCGCTGGGCCTGCGCAAGGTCGGCCAGACCGTTGTCAAGCCCGACAACGCGGCTATCCGCGGACAGATTTTCACCGTGAAGCACATGGTGAAGGTTGAAGAAGTCAACGAGTAAAGGAGGGTAAGCCATGAAACTGCACGAGCTGCATCCCGCCGAGGGTTCCACCACTGCTGCCAAGCGTCTTGGCCGCGGCGTTGGCTCCGGTCTGGGCAAGACCTCCGGTAAGGGTCATAAGGGTGCCAAGGCCCGCAGCGGCGGCGGCAAGCGCCCCGGCTTCGAGGGCGGCCAGATGCCTCTGTATCGTCGCGTTCCGAAGCGCGGCTTCACCAACATCTTTGGTACGAACTATGCGACCGTGAACGTCGAGAACCTGAATGTCTTTGAAGAAGGCACTGTGGTTGACGCTCAGGCGCTGATCGCCGCTGGCATCATCCGCAAGGAGATGGACGGCGTGAAGATTCTCGGCAAGGGCGATCTCAGCAAGAAGCTGACCGTCAAGGCTGCGAAGTACACTGCTTCCGCGAAGGAGAAGATCGAGGCCATTGGCGGCACTGCCGAGGTGATCTGACATGCTTGAGACACTTCGCAAGCTGTGGAAGATCGAAGATCTGCGGAAAAAAGTTCTCTATACATTCATGATGCTGATCGTGTTCCGCCTTGTCGGCGTGATTCCGGCGCCTGGTATTGACACGGCAAAGATTGCCGCTGACAAAACCTTCACCCAGCTGCCGCTGCTGAACATGATGCAGATGATGACGGGTAGTGCCTTTGGCCAGATGACTATCATGGCCATGGGTATTACGCCCTACATCAACGCGAGCATTATCATGCAGCTTCTGGCTGTTGCCTTCCCGTCCCTCCAGCGTATGCAGGAGGAGGAAGGCGGCCAGGAGAAGATGGCTCGCATTACCCGCTACGTGACGGTCGGTTTGGCTGTGTTCCAGGCCATTGGTCTGGCCAATGCAGGCAACTATGTCAAGGCTGGCTGGTATAACAATGTGCTGGTCGGTATCAGCATGGCTGGTGGCTCTGCCCTGGCGATGTGGATTGGCGAGCGCATCACCGACAAGGGCATCGGCAACGGCATCAGCCTGCTGATCTTTGCCGGTATCGTCTCCAACCTGTTCAATGGCGTGGCTGGCAGCATCAGCACCGCGGTGGCGACGGGCGCTTCTACGTCCTGGCTGTCCGTGTTGGTCATCATCCTGATGCTGGTCATCATGACCTTCGCTGTCACCTACGTTGACCTGGGCGAGCGCCGCATTCCGCTGCAGATCGCCAAGCAGGTCAAGGGTCGTCGTGTTTATGGCGGCCAGAACACCCACATGACCCTCAAGGTTGTGTCCGTTGGCGTTCTGCCCCTGATTTTCGCCTACAGCCTGCTGGCGTTCCCCGGAACGATCGGCGCGCTGGTGGCGCCCAAGAGTGGCTTCACCACTTGGTGCAACACCTACCTCCAGTCCGGTTCCTGGGTGTACATGATCATTTCTGCTCTCCTGATTGTTGGCTTTACCTTCTTCTATTCGTCCATCAGCTTTGATCCGAATAAGCAGGCGAAGCAGCTCATCGAGCAGGGCGCGACCATCCCTGGTCAGCGCGGCAAGAACATCCGTGATTACCTGGCTCGCACGACCAACCGCCTCAACCTGTTTGCGGCGCTGTTCCTGGCTGTGCTGGCGGTGGTGCCCACGCTGCTGACCTCCTGGGTCACGACGCTTCCCTTCGCGGCGTCTTCCATCCTCATCGCTGTGAGTGTTTCCCTGGAAACCATGCGCACGCTCGAGGGTGAAATGTCCATCCGCGGCATTGAAACCGACAAAGACAACGGCTTCATGTAATTATACGCAGGCCATGCACCGTTGGAACTTGCTTTCACGGTGCATGGCTTGTCTTCTATGACGGCAAAATGTGGCTTTTCGCCCGTTTGCTGTCATCATGCACAAGCATTCTGCATATCGTACATACGATGAGAAAAATGCTTTTCCTCCGCTGACCGCTTTTTCAGAAAGAGAAAGGAGCATCCGGATGAATATCATCTTCCTTGGACCTCCCGGTGCAGGCAAGGGCACGCAGGCGCAGCGCATTTGCAATGCCCTGAACATCCCGCAGATTTCGACCGGCGATATTCTTCGCCGCGCCATCAAGGATCAGACCCCGACCGGTCTGAAGGCCAAGTCTTACATCGACGCTGGCAAGCTCGTGCCCGATGACGTTATCATCGACATCGTGCGCGATCGTCTGGCGCAGGACGATGCCAAGAACGGCTATATCCTCGACGGATTCCCTCGCACGGTTCCGCAGGCGGAAGCGCTGGAAGGCATCGCCAAAATCGACGCTGTCATTGACCTGGATGTGGCTGATGAGAAGCTCATCGCCCGTCTGAGCGGCCGTCGCGTGTGCCTCAAGTGTGGCGCAACCTATCATGTGTCCATGCTGGACGGCAAGACGACGTGCGCGGCATGCGGCGAGGATCTGGTGCAGCGTGATGACGATAAGGCAGAAACTGTCCTGAATCGCCTGACGGTGTATCACAACCAGACGGCTCCGCTGGTGGACTTCTACCAGAACAAGGGCCTGCTGCGCGTCATTGATGGCGACCAGGATATGGATACGATTTTCGCATCCATCATGGCCATCGTGAAGGACTGATAACATGATCAGTTTGAAGAATCCTGAGCAAATCGGCAAGATGCGCGACGCGGGTGCGCTGCTGTACGAGGTGGAATGCCGTCTCCGTGAGGCGGTCAAGCCCGGTATCAGCACCGCCGCGCTGGATGTATATGCCGAACAGCTGATTCGCAAGAACCATGCCATTCCTTCCTTCTTGCATTACGAGGGGTACCCCGCGACCATCTGCGCGTCGGTGGATGATGCAGTGGTGCATGGCATACCGTCGGAAAAGCAGATTTTGCAGGAAGGGCAAATCATCTCCATTGACTGCGGTCTGGTGCTGGATGGCTGGCAGGCAGACAGTGCATTCACCGTCGGCGTGGGCAACATCTCGCCGGAGGCACAGCAGCTCATTGACGTGACGGAAAAGTGCTTCTGGGCTGGCGCGCGGCAGGCTGTCGCGGGCAATCGCCTGGGCGATATCGGTCATGCGGTGCAGGAGCTGGCCGAAAGCTATGGCTACGGTGTCATTCGCGACCTGACCGGTCACGGCATTGGCCGCGAAATGCACGAGGATCCGCCGGTGTACAATTACGGCACGCCGGGTCGTGGCCTGCGCCTGCGCAAGGGCATGACCATCGCGATTGAGCCGATGATTGCCGCAGGCGACTGGCACATCCGCTGCGATGCGGATGAGTGGTGCTATCGCACGCGCGATAAGAGCCTGTGCGCGCATTACGAGCACACAATCGCCATCAATGAAGATGGACTGCCGGAAGTCCTGACGTATCCCGGTTTCAAGTGGGAGGAATAAGGATGGAACGGCTGACAATGGAAGCAGGTCGCGTGGTGAAATCCATTCAGGGACGTGATGCCGGTCGGTATTTCGTCATCCTGGAGGTGCTGGACGACCGCTATGTGCTTATGGCGGATGGACAAAGCCGCCGCCTTGCGCATCCGAAAAAGAAAAAAATCATGCATCTGCGTGCCAAGCCCATTCTGGTGAATATCGACGCGGCGACGCTGCCCAATCGACATTTGCAGGATAGCGATTTGCGAAAGGCTCTGGCCGAGCATGGTCTGTCACTGACTGCACAGAACGAACAACCCCACGCGGTAGACGCGGCCGGGATGAATAAGGAGGACTGACATGTCCAAGAGTGATGTCATCGAACTGGAAGGCAAGGTCGTTGAGGCCCTTCCGAATGCGATGTTCAAAGTGGAACTGCCTCAGGGTCACATTGTGACTGCCGTGATCTCCGGCAAGATGCGCATGAACTTCATCCGCATTTATCCTGGCGATAAGGTCAAGATTGAGCTTTCTCCCTATGACCTGAACCGCGGCCGTATCACGTGGCGCAGCAAAAACTGACAACATCCATGCATGGAGCGTCGATTCTTCGGGATTTCCTCTTGACGAACCGGGCTCTGTGGTGTATAATAACTGATGCACTGTGTGACAAGCACAATCGCATCAGACGCATCCGGGCGTGCGGTGCACTCTGCTCGCCCTCGTGGACTCATTTTCAACAGGAGGTAACAGCACATGAAGGTTCGTCCGTCCGTGAAGCCGATCTGCGAAAAGTGCAAGATCATTCGCCGTAAGGGCAAGGTCATGGTCATCTGCGAGAATCCCAAGCACAAGCAGAAGCAGGGCTAATTTCGGCTAAAAAGTCACCGTGGGCAAGTTTTGCTCACGGTGTTTTTTTACAATTTTGAAGATATGATGCCTTCTGATGAATCAGTACGACAAAGTGGAGAGTAGTTCAAGAAAAGGTGGTTGTGTGATGAAAAACAGCGGAGAAATTCTTATTTATCAGTCAGCTGATGGACTGACAAATGTTGAAGTCAAGGTCCAGGACGAAACGGTTTGGCTGACTCAACAGCAACTATCTGAATTGTATCAATCAAGCAAATCCAATATTAGTGAGCATATTAAACATATTTTTGCTGAGCAGGAACTTGATGAAGCGTCAGTTGTTCGGAAATTCCGAACAACTGCATCTGACGGGAAAAATTATCAGATGACGTATTATAACCTCGATATGATCATTTCACTTGGATACAGGATAAAATCAAAAATTGCGACAAATTTTAGACGCTGGGCAACTGAAAGATTGAAAGAATACATGATTAAGGGATTCTCGTTAGATGATGAGCGACTGAAAGGAAACGCAGGAGGTAATTATTGGAAAGAATTACTTGAACGTATCAGAGATATCCGTTCATCTGAAAAAGTGCTATATCGGCAAGTCCTTGATTTGTATGCGACAAGCGTTGATTATGACCCAAAGGATGAGGAATCTATTCGCTTTTTTAAGATTGTTCAAAATAAGCTTCATTATGCTGCGAATGGGCATACGGCGGCAGAAATTATATATCAGCGCGCGGATGCTGAAAAACCATTTATGGGTCTTACTTCATTTTCAGGAGAATATCCTGCTTTGAAGGATATTGGAGTGGCGAAAAACTATTTACAAGAATCAGAACTAAAGGTACTGAACCGTCTGGTAGCTGGTTATTTTGATTTGGCTGAAATCAATGCAATTGAACATAAACCAATGTACATGGAAGATTATGTAAACCAATTGGATGCAATTTTATCGTCTGGAAATAGAAAGCTCTTGGTCGGTTCAGGAACTGTGAGTCATAAACAGGCAATGGAAAAGGCAAAATTGGAATATAAAAAGTATCAGCAGAATACGCTGACACCTGTGGAACAGGCGTACTGGAATAGTATTCAGGAAGTCTCAAAAGAAGTGAAGGAACATCATTAAAACACAAAAAAGCGTTGGTACAGCTCTTTCTTATCTGTACCAACGCCTTTTGCGATGTGGTGAATCGTGGTGTTTTATCAAAATTATCATGTAGCAATTAAAACTTTGTTGCTTGTTTTAACAGCCTTTCCATCACCGGCAACACCGTCCCCGCATCGCCGCTTGTTTCCAGACGAATCTTCCCGGGTGCGGTGGCGTCTGTCAGCAGGTCACGCTCCGTCAGGACGCGGCGAAGCTGGCGTGCTGTGCCCTCGTTGCCGTCCAGAATGGATACGCTTTCCGGCAGCAGCTCCCGCAGCAGCGGCCGCAGGAAGACATAGTGCGTGCAGCCAAGCACCACGGCATCCACCGTGCGCAGGTCGTAGGGGTGCAGCAGCTCCAGCAGATAGCGGCGCGCCTGCTCGGTGGCTTCTTGCTCCACCAGCTCCATCAGCCCAGGACAGGGCAGGGGAATCGCACCCTCGCCATAGCGGGCGTAAAGCTGCTGGAACTTTTCCAGCCGGAGTGTCATCGGTGTGGCCAGCACCAGAATGCTGCCCCCATGGCGCAGGGCATGCGCTGGCTTCAGCGCCGGCTCCATGCCCAGAATGGGTAGGGTATACTTCTCCCGCAGGGCCTTGGCGGCCACGGCGGTGGCGGTGTTGCAGGCAATGACGACGGCCTTCACCGGTGCTGAAAGCAGGTGCTGCATCACGCTATCGACGCATGTCATCACCTCATCGCGGGACTTTGTGCCATATGGGGCATGGCGTGTATCGCCGAAATACAGAAAGCTCTCCTGCGGCAGTTCCTTTTGCAGGGCCGCCAGCGTGCCGATACCGCCAACGCCGCTGTCAAATACGCCAATGGGATGCGCATTCATGATGGTTGTTACTCCTTTGTTTGTACAATGGTTGAGGCAAGCGCATGGTGGCAATGCTTCCTGGTGCAGGAAGATGCCGACAGACGCTTTTGCTTCTATTATACGCTTCTTCGGCCTGAAATGCAAATCTGCGGTTGCATGGGAGGCAAAAAGGCGTTATAATGTGAAATATGAAGAACCAAGGAGGCCAAAGTAATGGACTTGACAGTGGAAATCCGCATCGGTGACGTGGTGCAGACGCGCAAGGAGCATCCCTGCGGCATGAATGAATGGACCGTCACCCGCACGGGCGCGGATATTAAGATGAAATGCAACCGCTGCGGCCGCATCGTGATGCTCGACCGTGAAACCTTCCTCAAGCGCCGCAAGAAGCTGATTCAGCAAGGGCCGGAGCCGGTGCAGGAATGAGCAACGGAATTTTCTTGCTGCTGGCAGCGCTGGCGGCGCTGCTGGTGCGGCGGTATGTGGGCGTGCTGGCCGTCATTCGGGGCAATAGCATGCTACCCACACTTCATTCGCGGGATGTGCATCTGGCGCCAGCGTTTCCGCTGCTTTTGCGCAAGCCCGGGCGTGGCGAGATTGTGCTATGCCGCTATCCGAACCACTACTGGCGCGGCATTCGCTTCCTGCCTATCACCTGTGTTAAGCGCGTGATTGCCTTGCCCGGGGAAAGCATCGCCGTGGAAAACGGTGTGGTGCTGGTGAATGGTCAGGTGCTGGACGAACCGTATCTGGATGCCGTGTTTGGCCGCGACATCCGCAGCATGCCGGAGAGGACGCTGGGTGCGGAGGAATACTTCGTAATGGGCGACAATCGGCGCAATTCCAACGACAGCCGCAACGTCGGGCCGATTCACAGGCGCGCGATTCATGCTGTGGTGAAGCGCAAGCTGTTCCATATGCCCCTGCTCTTCAAGCGGAAGAGAAAGGGATGGAAACGCACCCGGAAGGTGCAGCGTCCGCGCGGATAAAGGACAAGCGGCGGCGTAACAGAATTTGTTACAAACTCTGCCTTGCTTGCCCTATGAAAGTATGCTATAATGGGTAGGAATAGAGAAAAAACTCCCGAATTGCAACAAAGGCTGGTGATTTCTGATGCGGAAACTGTTTCCTGCGCTTCTTCTGACGCTCCTGCTGCTGCTGACCACAACGGCCATGGCGGCGGAATTGAGCTATGATGATTTCTCGGCGACGATGACCGTGCCGGATACCTACACGATGGTCACGCTGGATAATCTGGCGGAGCATACGGATTTGCTGGCGAAGCAGGGCCACACCCTGGAAACGGCAAAGGCCGACTGGCAGGAGCGCGGTGTACGCTTTCAGGCGTGGAACGAAGCGGGCGATATGTGCATTGAGCTGTCCGCCGTGCAGGATGATTTCGCCACGCTGTATTGGGACGTGAACACCGTTTCCAACGATGAGCGTGCCACCTATCGTCTGGGTCACTCCTCGGATAAGAATGGCTACTATCGTGCGCTGGGCTATGATTATACCTCCGCGCAGTGGAAGAATGGCAAGAATTATGCCCGATTCCTCGTGCTGGAATACACCCGCACGCACAACGGCGTGTCGTATGCGGGCTATGGCCGCAAGAGCATCCGCAATGGCTACAGCATCCATCTGGAGTGCCAGGTGTATGGCCGCAGCCCCAAGAAGGCGGACAACACGGCGCTGGATACCATCATGAACACCTGGAAGTTCAACGAAATCTTCCCCAAGCCCGCAGGCAGCGCGGCCAAGACGGCCGTTGTTTTCACCTCCGTGCCGCCGTCTGAGACGAACACGGGCAAGTTCACCGTCGCTGGTACGGGCGCCAGTGGCCAGCACGTGATTCTCTGCCTGATGCGCATGTCGGGCGGCGAACCGGTGAATTACGACACGACCGTTGGCAAGAACGGCAAGTTCTCCTTTGATATTGCTCTGCCGCAGGAAGGCGTCTGGCTGATGACCTACACCGTGGAAAACGGCGGCGAGGTCGTGCAGGAGGACAAGTTCAACATCACCACGTACAAGAAGACGCTGCTGATTGTCAATCTGGATTCGGAGCTGCCGACCACGCTGCTGGGCGATAGCATCACCATTTCCGGCACGACCATGAAGCAGACGCAGGTGCAGTGCATTGTTGATGGCCGCTACACCAAGAACGTGACGACCAACAACTCCGGCAAGTTCTCCTTCAAGATTCCCACGGATGCCGAGGGTGAATACAACATCACGCTGGCGTTCCAGAAGAAGGGCTACACGTCGCGCCGCTTCACCAGCACGGCCACCCGTGCCTTGACCGAGGCCGACCGTCAGGAGGACATTCGCGCACAGGCCGATAAGCCTGCCTACTCCACACTGAATCGCCTGCTGGAAGGCTACACCGGTCGCTACATGGTCTACACGCTGTTCATCGACCATGTGGAACAGGCGGGTGACGAATGGCTGACCTTTGCGGCCATGCGCAAGACAAATGCAGGTGGTCTGCGCGACCTGGTGGTCGTGTCCAGCACGACCCAGCCGACCTGGACGGCAGGAGATCAGGTGCGCATGTATCTGCAATGCACGGGCGGCTACACCGTGGAGGGTGACGAAACCACCACGCTGCCGGCGTTTGACTATCTGTTCACCGACTAAAATCACATATCCAACAAGGCTATTGAACTGTAGCATACAGGAGCATTCGTTCACACATTATCCGTTTGTTGAGAATGTGGTGCGGATGCTTCTTTTTTGAACAAAAACCCAATTTGCGCGGCATTTGGTGGCTGACTTTTTTGCGTCGGAAAAGGGAAAGGGCTTGCTCTTTCCTTTTTTTCATGGCATAATACAAAGTGGGTTTCTTTTTGCCATCAGGCAATCACTATGATGCAATCGCGTCAATTAATACTAATTTCCGTCTAAAACATGGCACCGAGCATAGTGGATTTTTCGCTCTGGCAAAGCTGAGTGCAGCGAGGCGTACTGGAGGTACGCGCGAACGGTGCGAAATCAGACACTGTGCGAATGATATGGGGTAGATGAAAATTCGTATAAGGCGCATTCGACAGAAACGATAGGTGAAATGTATGGACATCAACTGGTATCCTGGTCATATGGCCAAAGCAAAGCGGCAGCTGGCGGAACAGCTCAGCCGCGTGGATGTTGTGATTGAACTGTGTGACGCGCGTCTGCCGTATTCGAGCCGCAATCCCGATCTGGACAAGCTGCTTGCGGGCAAAAAGCGCGTGCTGCTGCTGAACAAGGCCGACCTGGCCGATCCGGCGGCAACGAGTGCCTGGCTGAACTTCTTCCGGGCGCAGGGAATTGATGCCGCGCCCTACAGCGCATCGACCGGCAAGGCGAAGGACGCACTGGCCGTCATTGACCGTGCGGCGAAGGAGGCCGTGGAGCGTGCGGCACAGAAGGGCATGCGCAAGACCGTCAAGGCAATGGTCGTCGGCGTGCCGAATGTGGGCAAGAGTACCTTCACCAACAAGCTGCACGGTGGCAACATTGCCAAGACTGGCGACCGTCCGGGTGTCACCCGCGCCAATCAGTGGGTGCGCATCACGCCGTATCTGGATTTGCTGGATACGCCCGGTCTGCTCTGGCCGCGTCTGGATGACCAGCTGGCGGCGCGCAGACTCTGCTACATTGGCACTGTGAAGGATGACGTGGTGGATTTGGCCATGCTGACGATTCACCTGCTACAGGACATGCTCAAGGTGCAGCCGGAGGCCGTGATGGCGCGTTTCCGCATTCCGGATGCGACGCTGCGTGGAGAAGAGCTGCTGGAGGCGGTCTGCAAGGGGCGTGGCTTCCTGATGCGTGGCGGCGTGTGCGACTATGACCGCTGCTGCGCGGTGGTGCTGGACGAATTCCGTGCGGGCAAGCTGGGACGCATGACGCTGGAAACGCCGGTGAAGAAGCCTCGCCTGACGATTCCGGGTGCAGGAAAAGCTGCCGCGCCGGCGCAAAAAGCCCCCGATGCCCCGAAGACCGAGGAGGAAAACGCGCATGGCGAGGATTGACCGGGCGCAGAAGGTGCAGCTGCTGGCCGATTATGATGCACAGTACGCGGCATTTGTTACCGCTGGCATGGATGAAGCTGGACGCGGTCCACTGGTCGGCAACGTCGTGGCGGCCTGCGTGGTGATGCCCAAGGAGCCGCTGATTCTCTGGGTCGATGACAGCAAGAAGCTATCCGAAAAGCGTCGCGAGGAAACATACGAGGAAATCATGCGCACGGCTCTCTATGTGGGTGTGGGCCAAGCCACGCCGGAGGAGATTGACCGCATGAACATTCTGGAGGCGACAAAGAAGGCCATGCGCGAAGCGGCGGCACAGGTGCCTGCGGACATCTTTTTGATTGATGCGGTGAAGAATATTGGCCTGAATGGCCGGGAAGTGCCGATTATCAAGGGCGATGCGACTTCCTACGCCATTGCGGCCAGCAGCATTGTCGCCAAGGTGACGCGTGATCGTCAGCTGGTGGCGCTGGACAAGCAATATCCGCAATACGGCTTTGCACGCAACAAGGGCTATGGCACGCCGGAGCATATTGCGGCCTTGAAGGCATACGGCCCGACACCGGCGCATCGCCGCACGTTTATCGGCCGTTTTGTGCCGGTGGAGGCAAAATGACGCGCTATGATGCAGGGCTACAGGGAGAAAAGCTGGCCGAGGAGGCCCTGCAGGCAAAAGGCATGACAATTGTGGAGCGCCGATACCGCGCGGAGGATGGCGAGATTGACCTGATTGCCCGCGACGGCGATATGCTGGTCTTTGTGGAGGTCAAGTACCGCCCCAAAGCATCCGCCGGGCAGGGCTTACTGGCCGTGACGCCGGGCAAGCAGCGCCGCATGCTGCATGCCGCCATGCGCTATCTGGTGGCGCACGATGGCATGCAGACGCAGGTGCGCTTTGACGTGGTGGAAATCACGCGGGATGGCCTGTGCCATGTACCCAATGCATTTTTTGCCCAGTGACAGGGGAACAAAATGGCCTTGTCATCCGTTACAATCATGGAAACGGACACGTTTTTCCATTGACCATAGCATGCGCATGGTTTTGTGCGCGGTGCTATGCTTGTATGATGCCATAGAGAGGTGACTCGGATTGAAGAAAACGATGCGGTGCGTGCTGTCGCTCCTGCTGCTGCTGCTGGTGCTGCTGCCCAGTGCCATGGCGGAGGAAACGGCGAATCTGCTGGCAAATCCCAGCTTTGAATTGCTGGATGCGGACGGCATGCCCCTGAACTGGCGCACGGATGCCTACCTGAATGTGGAAGGGCTGACGCTCTATGGCGTCGCGGAAGAAGCGCATGCAGGGGAAAGATGCGCCGAAATTGTGAACCTGGATTACAACGACGCGCGGTTTTATCAGACCGTCGCGGTCGAGCCGAACACGGCCTATCGCTTGTCGGGCTATGTCAAGGCGTGGGACACGCTGGACGAAGGCCGTGGTGCGAACCTGTCCATCAAGGACGTGTATGTGTTCTCCGAGAGCATCTACGAATCGGCAGATGAATGGGTGTATGTCGAGGTATACGGCCTGACGGGTGAAGACCAGCGCGAAGTGACGGTCTATGCACGTTTGGGCGGTTACAGTGGCGAAAGCATCGGCACGGCTCGTCTGGACGATCTCTGTCTGGAAAAGGTCGATGTTGTGCCGGATGGGGTGTATCTGCACCCGTGGGCCAAGCGCACAACGAATGCTGTCACGCCGGTGGAGGACACGCTGACTGCTGCGTCTCCTGTGTGGCCGTGGCTGCTGGTTGTGGCGGCGCTGTATGCGCTGGCGGCGGCCGCTGTGCTGAAAATGCTGGACAAGCAAAGTGGACAGGCAACGATAAAAAAGACGGGCGAACAAAAGCGCAAGGCGTCTGTGTTTGTCATTGCCGGTGTGGCCGTGGCGGCGCTGGTGCGTCTGGTGGTATCGCTGAACGTGACCGGCTATCAGGTGGACATCAACTGCTTCCTGTCCTGGGGCAACACGATGCTGGCGCATGGCCCGGCGAATTTCTATCAGACGACAAGCTTCTGTGACTATCCGCCGGCGTATGTGTATGTCATGGGCCTGAATGCCCTGCTATCGGGGCTGCTGTCCTTTGTGCCAAGCGCCGTGGTGTACAAGCTGCTTCCGATGGCGTGCGATTTGGTGGCGGCCGCGCTGGTGTACCGTCTGGCACGCCGTAAGCAGATGGAGGAGAAGCATGCACGCCTGCTCTTCCTGCTGATGGCTTTCAATCCGGCCATGCTGCTCAACAGCGCGGCATGGGGTCAGGTGGACAGTGTGCTGAGCCTGCTGCTGGTGCTGGTGGCGTATTTTGCCATCAGTGGTCAGTGGACGCTGGTCATGCCGGTGTATATGCTCGCCGTCCTCGTCAAGCCGCAGGCGCTGATGATGGGATTCTTAGGGCTGGCGGCCATTGTGATGGCACTTATCAAGGACAAGAACTGCTGGAAGGACATGCTGCGTGGCGTCGGTGTGGCGCTGGTGGTGGCCCTGCTGGTGGTGGTGCCCTTCAGCATCAAGCAGGGCGGCCTGACGTGGCTGTTTGAGCTGTATGGCAGCACGCTGTCCTCCTACGCCTATGCCACGGTCAACACGGCGAACCTCTATTATCTGTTCAATTGCAACTGGCGTGCCATTGTCTATGCCGCGCCGGTGGTGATTCCGGTGACGATGATGCTCCTGACCGCGCTCTGGACGGCGCATCTGGTCAAGCATCAGCGCCCCGAAAAGCGTCACTGGCCGCTGGCGATGCTGGTGCTGTGCGGCATTGTGGCGGGCTTTGCGCTGGTGGGTGCGATTGCCACGCCATCGGACTGGACGCGCCAGATGGTCTTCCGTCTGGGCTTCACGGTGACGGTATCGCGCCTGACGCTGCTGGTGCTGGGCGTGGTGGCACTTGCGGGTGCGGCGGCGGCGCTGGGAATGGTGCTGCGCCAGAAGCAGTTCAGCTGGGATATGCTCGAAACGGCAATCTCCGCGACATTTGTGCTCATCTTCGGCGGCCTGTGCCTGTTTAATGCAAGCTTCACCATGGTCGGTACGGTGGCAATGGCGTATGCCTTCCTGTTGGTGCTGCCGATGTTCATTCGCGCGGGCAAGCTGGAGCATCTGCCGCTTTGCGGCGCGGTGCTGTTTGTGCTGCTGTTTGTCTTTGGCATCAAGATGCACGAGCGGTATCTCTTCCCGGCGTTGTTCCTGCTGGGACTGGCGTATCTGTACAAGCCGGACAAGCGCATTCTCGCCATTCTGGTGGGCATGAGCGCCATCCTCTTCCTGAATGAGGGCATTGTGCTGGATAACAGCATTCGTCTGGGCGCCTCGCAGGGTCATCTGAACAACGACACGAAGTTCCTGGCGCAGGTGATGTCTCTGGGCAATGTCCTGCTGGCGCTCCTGTCCGTGGTGACGTGCCGCCAGATCTGCATGGGTGTGGAAGCACCCGCGAAGAGTAGCAAGGCAGCCGCTCCGTCCTCGAAGAAAGCGAAGGGAACGGAGATACTGACTGAAAAGCCCGCTGATCCGCTCAAATTCCGTCCGGACAGCTCCCTGCACTGGAAAAAGCGCGATTGGGTGCTGATGCTGGGCCTGACGGCCATCTACGCTGTGGTGGCGCTGACGAATCTCGGCTCCCTCAAGGCGCCGCAGAATCCGTGGAAGTCCACCACGCGCAGCGAACAGGTTGTCATTGATCTGGGTGCGCAGTATGCGGATGTCTCCATGCTCTACTACTGCCAGGTCAGCTACTCCGACTTCTCCGTCGCGGTGTCGGATGACGGCGAAAACTGGTCGGAGGAATACTGGGCGCAGATGGCCGAGGGACAGTGCTTCCAGTGGAAGTATCTTGTCACCAGCTACGAAAGCAACGGCCAGCGCATCTACAATTCCTCGCGGTATCTGGAAAATGTGCAGAAGCTGTCGGGCCGCTATGTCCGCATCACGTCCCAGCAGATTGGCCTGATTCTCAACGAAGTCATCTTCCGTGATGCGGCTGGCGAAACGATTCCGGCCAAGGTGATTTTGCAGGACTACTACCGCAGCGAATCGCCGCTCTTCTCCAGCGCCGAAAACCTGCTGGACGAGCAGGACACGCTGGAAGGCCAACCGAGCTGGTGGAACGGCACGTACTTTGACGAAATCTACCATGCCCGCACGGCCTATGAGCATCTGAACGGCACCGTACCCTACGAGACGAGCCATCCGCCGCTTGGCAAGGTCATCATGAGCTGGGGCGTGGCCATGTTCGGCATGACGCCCTTCGGCTGGCGCTTCATGGGCGCGGTGATGGGCATCCTGATGCTGCCCGCCATGTATCTGCTGGGCAAGCAGCTGACGAAGAAATCGACGTTCGCCTTTGCCGCCATGGCGATGCTGGCGCTGGATTGCCAGCATTTCACCCAAACGCGCATTGCGACCATTGACTCCTATCCGGTGCTATTCATCCTCCTGAGCTGGCTGTTCATGATTCGCTTTATCCAAAAGGACATTGTGCGTCTGCCGCTCAAAAAGCTTCTGCCGGAGCTGGCGCTATCGGGTCTGTTCATGGGCTGCGGCATCGCCAGCAAGTGGATTGGTATCTACTCTGGCGCAGGCTTGGCGCTTGTCTTCTTCTGGACACTCTTCCGTCACATGCGCATGGCAACACTGTCCGCCCAGCGTCTGCACCGTGACAAGAAGCTGACCGAGGAGCAAAAGCAGGAATTGACCCTGCGCGACCAGACGACGATGAAGCGCTTGCTGGTCATTTGCCTCTGGTGTCTGCTCTTCTTTGTGCTGATTCCGCTGGTGATTTACCTGCTGTCCTACATTCCGTACTTTGCCTACGCAAAATACGACAATTTGAAGGACTATCTGGTTGCTGTCTGGAAGGCGCAGACGGGCATGTTCAGCTATCATTCCGAGCCGGGTCGCGGCATGGATCATCCCTTCTATTCGCCCTGGTACGAATGGCCCTTGAACAAGCGCCCGATGTACTATGCCTCTCCGTCCTACATCACCACGCCCGGCTACAGCTACGCCATCTGGTGCTTTGGCAACCCGGCCGTCTGGTGTGCTGGTCTGGTAGGCATTGCATACGTCCTCTACCGCTACGGCAAGCGCCACTATTACGCGCTACCGGGACAGGACGCGCAGCTACATCTGGATGCCTCCGACAACGTTGTGACGATGCCCGTTCTGATTGTCGCCACCCTTGCGCAGTTCCTGCCCTGGGTGCTTGTGCCGCGCGGAACGTACATCTACCACTACTTTGCGACGACGCCCTTCCTGATGCTGAGTGTATCGGTGATGCTCCACGAGCTTTCCCGCCGCTATCCCAAGGTCGGCAAAATCATCCTCTGGGCATTCCTGTTCGTTTGCCTGGTGATGTTCATTGCCTACTTCCCCTACGCCAGCGGCGTCCTCACGCCGACCTCCTGGCTTGACTTCATGAAACAATTCCTACGGATTTACTACTAACCTCACAGGCGCTGATGCAGCAAACAGCTCATCAGCGCCTATTTATATAGAAAGCAACGTACAAAGTCTATCTGCTAAAGAAAAAACACCGCCAAAACCTTAGTTATGCGACAATCCAGCTTCAATAACGAGGAATCCGAAGGGTTTCAAGGG
>CAYXHF010000014.1:0-16383 GCA_964464815.1 uncultured Faecalibacterium sp. | reverse complement strand
GCGACCGGAAAGCCCCTTGGTAGTAGCAAGCAAAATCCAGCAGAAAAGAAAAACACCGCCAAAACCTTTGCTATGCAACAATCCAGCTTCAATAACGAGGAATCCGAAGGGTTCCAAGGGGCGACCGGAAAGCCCCTTGGTAGTAGCAAGCAAAATCCAGCAGAAAAGAAAAACATCTCCAAAACCTTTGCTATGCAACAATCCAGCTTCAATAACGAGGAATCCGAAGGAGTCCAGAGGGCGACCGGAAAGCCCTCTGGTTGCAACCAACAATGTCTAGCCGCAACGGAGAAAACCAAGCAATTCTTTCAAACCATGCTTGTTTCTTGCCATGCGGGAAGAAAGTTAGTCTCCGCAACTCTGCGAGCGCGTGCTTTGCGGGTCGGTGTCGCGGATTGGATTGCTTTCTTCTGATTGCACTTCTGGGGCGTTGCCCCAGACCCCAGCAGGACGCTGTCCTGCACCTGCGAAGGGGAGACTTCGTCTCGTTTTATTTGGCCCTTTCGAAACCCATTTCGCGATGGAATTGATGCGTTTTCCTTGCAATTTCCGCGTGTTTAAGGCTTGTTCCCTTGTAATTTGTGGAGAATTGTTGTACAATTTGTGTGAATGCTGTGGAAAAGAGGAAAACCGTATGCTCGCACGCACCTTGGGATATGGATTGAGCGGCGTTAGTGGATTCGCCGTGAAGGTCGAGGTCTATTCCGCAACGGGCCTCCCGATGCTCGAAATTATCGGCTTGCCTGATGCCTCCGTCAAGGAAAGCCGTGATCGCGTTAGCGCCGCAATCGTCAATAGTGGCTTCACCATGCCGGTGGCAAAATTGACCGTTAACCTTGCTCCCGCTGACCTCCGGAAGGAAGGCCCTGCCTTCGATCTCCCAATCGCCGTCAGTATCCTCATGGCCTCTGGCCAAATGGAAGGCATGGATTTGACCAATGTCCTGATGCTCGGTGAATTGTCCCTTGATGGGTCGCTCCATCCTGTGCGTGGCGCATTGCCCATGGTGATTAGCGCAAGCGAAGCCGGAATCGAGGAAATCATCCTCCCGGAGGGAAACGCTGAGGAAATTGCCTGCATCCAAAACCTGCGCGTTCATCCGGCGAAGAACCTGCGCCAGGTCGTGGAGCACCTGAAGGGCCGCGAAATCATCCCTGTGCAGGAGCAAAGAAGCTATAGTGACGTTGTGGCAAGCGTCCGCTGTGCGGTGGATATGGCGCAGGTGCAGGGACAAACCGGCGCGCGCCGCGCATTGGAGGTGGCGGCGAGTGGTGGACATAATCTGCTCATGGTCGGTACACCCGGTTCGGGAAAAACGATGCTGGCCAGATGCCTGCCGGGCATTTTGCCGCCGCTGACGTTTGCCGAATCGCTGGAAACGACGCGAATTCATTCGATTGCAGGACGCCTTGCGCCGGGTAGTGGCCTGATGGCGGAGCGTCCGTTCTGTGCGCCGCACCATAGCGCATCGGTGGCAAGCATCATCGGCGGCGGCACGAATGCCAAACCGGGTGAGGTGTCGCTGGCGCATAATGGCGTGCTGTTTCTGGATGAATTGCCGGAATTCCAGCGGAATACGCTGGAGGCGCTGCGTCAGCCGCTGGAGGATGGCGTGGTCAATGTGACGCGTATCCATAATCAGGCGCAGTATCAGTCAAGCTTCATGATGGTGGCAAGCATGAACCCGTGCCCCTGTGGCTTTTATGGGAGCAAAACGAAAAAATGCCGCTGTTCACCCAAGGACATTCGCCGGTATCTGGATCGAATCTCCGGGCCGCTGTTGGATCGAATTGATATTCAGATTGAGGTGGACGCCGTGCCGGTGAAGGAAATCAGCGAAGGCGGCGCGTCGGAGTCCTCGGCAGAGGTCGGGGAGCGCGTGCGGCGCGTGCGCGAATTGCAGCAGGCGCGGTATGCGCAGGAAGGCATCCACTGCAATGCACAGCTCAACGCCGCGCAGAGCAAGAAGTACTGTCCCATGACGGAGGCGGCGACGAATCTGCTGCACATGGCGGTGGAGCGCATGGGCATGAGCATGCGTGCCTATGGGCGCGTCATCAAGGTGGCCAGAACCATTGCCGACCTGGACGGTGCGGAGACAATTGACACAACCCATGTTGCCGAAGCGATTCAGTACCGCGAGCTGGACGGAAAGTATTGGCGGTAAAAAAGGGCAGTTGCAGATTGTAACCTTCTGCAACTGCCCAACGTCTGGACAAAAGGGGGGAGCCTTCAGCGGCGATACTGGCTTAATTGCATGCGCAGGAAGACAATCAGGTTCGCCAGAAATTCGCTGGTGGTCGGCTTTGGCTCATATGGGGATGCGTTGCGTCCCAGCAGGGAGCAGTACGCCGTGATGTTCGGCTCCTGCCACATTTGGTTGATGGCGTGGCGCATCGCATGCGAAACGGCCAGCTGGGTCGTGTGACATTCGCGGGCCAGATAGGGATACAATTCCAGATTGAGCTTATGTGTGCCTTCGGGCAGATTGAGCAGGTACATCAGCGCATAGGTCAGGTAATAAAAGCCGGACAGGCGCGCCGGAATGCCAAGGCGCGTCAGCAGGGCAGAGATGTACCACTTTGGCGGTGTGCCGGGTGTCAGCGGCGGCAGCGTGAGAACGGTGTTTTCCGGAACGGCTTGAATGGGCTGGAACGGGCCTGTTTGCATGTAAGGCGAGTAAGCGGGATACATCTGGTAGACGGGATAGACCGGGATCGCCTCCGGCTGTGCGATGGGATACGTCGGTTCGGTGACACCAAAGGAACGCTGCCCATCGGAAGGCGCGGCTTGTCCATAGGCAACGGATGCTCCGGATGCATAGGGGTGCCCAGGGATGGCATCGGGCGCGTTGAAATCGGAAACGGCAAACTTCGGAACATCCATCGTGATAACCTCCTCTGTACAGCTGGAACGAAAAACTGGACTACTGGAAGTAATTCCTATTTGTAGTATACCACAAAAATAGGAAAAAAGGAAGTAATTGTGAGGAATTTTTTTCCGTTTTGTAAGAAAGTACAAAACAGAAACAGTTTTAGGTAAAAGGTTACAAGGATGACATCGAAAAGGTTACATGGAGGCGCGCTTGTATGCAATGCAAGAAAATTATTCGCTATTTGAAGAAAGAGGTTGTCCTGTCGGTTTCGCTTGTGGCGGCGCTGCTGTCATTTTTGCTGACACCGCCGTGCATGGCGCATGTGGAAGGGATTGACACATCCACCCTGCTGATGCTGTTTTCGCTGATGACCATCGTGGCAGGCTTTCGGCGTATGGGCGCATTGGCGATGCTTAGCCAGAAGCTGACGCAGCGTGTGCATACATTGCGCGCACTGGCGATGGTGCTGGTGGCGCTGTGCTTTTTGCTGTCAATGGTGGTGACAAATGACGTGGCGCTGCTGACCATGGTGCCGCTGACGCTGCTGTTGTTGCAGGGGAAAGGGCAAGGCGCGGCCATCTGGACGGTCGTGCTGGAAACCATTGCGGCGAATCTGGGCAGCATGGTGACGCCCATCGGCAATCCGCAGAACCTGTACCTGTACACCTCCGGCGCATTGACGGCGCTGGACTTTGTGACGCTGCTGTTGCCGTATGCGGCGGTGGCGTTTGTTGCGCTGGTGGCACTGTGCTTTCATCTGCCCAAGGAAACGCTGGAAAACGACAATGCAGTAGAAGAAAAGCTGCTGCGCCGCTTGCTTGCGCTCTACGGAGTGCTGTCGGTGGTGGCGCTGCTGGCAATTGCAAAGGTGCTTCCGGCGTGGGTGCTGGCCGTGGTGGTTGCGCTGGCGGTACTGGCGATGGATGCAC
This sequence comes from uncultured Faecalibacterium sp., assembly GCA_964464815.1. Taxonomy (GTDB): domain Bacteria; phylum Bacillota; class Clostridia; order Christensenellales; family Aristaeellaceae; genus UBA11524. Next base: position 12,579 of record CAYXHF010000014.1, on the reverse strand, counting down.
AGACGCTGCGCCAGGTGGACTACACGCTGCTGCTGACGTTTGTGTGCTTCTTCGTGTTTGTTGCGTCCATCAAGGCATATGCGCCCATTCGCACGCTGCTGGAGGGCATGATGCAGGCGTCGCCCATGCTATCAGCGCTATTGACCAGTCAGGTCATCAGCAACGTGCCGGCGTGCCTGCTGCTGTCGCCGTTCACGGATAATGCGCGTGCGCTGGCGCTGGGCGTTGATTTGGGCGGCTTGGGAACGCTGATTGCGTCACTGGCGAGCCTCATTTCCTTCCGGCTTTACGGTGCGGCAGAGGGTGCGAAGAAGGGACGCTTCTTCCTGTTCTTTACGGTGCTGAACGTCTTTTTCCTGCTGCTGATGCTCTTGCTGGCGCTGCTGCTGGGGCATGTATAATTGTCGAAAACGCAACATTTGCTCCATTTCTGTCAAAAAACGAGGGCGAAAAGGGAAAAAACTGCATTTTCTGCGGAATCCACTTGCAAAGCACGGGGAATTCCCGTATAATGAAGGTGCATTGACCGGGAAAAACATGCAAATGCATCACCCGGTCAGTGATGCAAAGAGAAAGATACGAGGAATTAACCATGCAGGATATGCAGGATATGATTGACCGCCTGAATCAGTCGGGGAAACGACTGAGCAAGGGGCATCGCAAAATCGCACAATATATTGTGGAGCATTATGATAAAGCTGTATTTATGACCGCCAGCCGTCTGGGCGAAAGCGTGGGCGTGAGCGAATCGACTGTGGTGCGCTTTGCATCGGCGATGGGCTATGAAGGCTATCCGCAGCTTCAGCGATCCTTGCAGGAGCTGGTCAGCCATCGCCTGACGACGAATCAGCGCTTTGAAATGTCCACGGAGCTGGATCCTGGTGCGGCCCTGACGACGGTACTCAAAAGCGACATGCAGAATTTGCGCAACACCCTGGAGCAGATTGAACAGTCTGTTTTTGATGAGGTGGTGCAGCGCTTGCTGTCTGCCAATGCGGTGTACGTCATGGGCCTGCGCTCAGCCGCACCGCTGGCGCAGTTCATGGGCTACTATCTCAACTACATTTTCGACAACGTGCATCTGGTGTCCTCCGGCGCGACGGACGTGTTTGAGGATATTATCAAGCTGCGCGAAAATGACGTGCTGATTGGCATCTCCTTCCCGCGCTATTCCACGCGCACGCTCGAAGCGATGCGCTTTGCCAAGCGCTGCGGAGCGCAGGTGGTGGCCATCACCGACGGCCCGATGTCGCCGCTGGCGGAAATCGCGGATTTGTCCCTGACGGCGCGGACGGATATGGCGTCCTTTGTGGACTCTCTGGCCGCACCGCTGAGTGTGATTAACGCCCTGCTGGTCACGCTGGGTCTGCACCGCAAGCAGGCGCTGACGCAGCACTTCAAGCAACTGGAATCCATCTGGGAAACATACGAGGTATATTTGGAGGAAGAAGGCCATGGAGAAGTACATTCATGAACCGAAGAAGCGCGTGATTGTCATTGGCGGTGGCGCAGCGGGCATGATGGCATCCATTTTTGCCGCAAAGGCAGGCGCTGAGGTGACACTGCTGGAGCGCGGCGAGAAGCTGGGCAAGAAGGTGTATATCACCGGCAAGGGCCGTTGCAACGTCACCAACGATTGCACCATCGACGAATTTATGCAGGAAGTGCCGCGCAACCCGCGCTTTTTGTACAGCGCCCTGTCGTTCTTTGCGCCGCAGGACATGATGCGCCTGCTGGAGGAAAACGGCTGTCCGGTCGTGGTGCAGCGTGGCCGCCGTGTGTTTCCGGCGACGGAGAAGGCAAGCGATGTGACGCGCACCTTACAGCGCATGATGAATGAAAACGGCGTGCGCGTGTGCTACCAGAGCCGTGTGGCCGCCATTTTGCACGATGTGGATGAGCTGGGCCAGATGCAGGTGCGTGGCGTTCGTTTGCAGGACGGTACGGAAATGAAAGCGGCCGCTGTCATTCTGGCAACGGGCGGTATGTCCTGTCCGCTGACAGGTTCAACGGGTGACGGGTATCGTCTGGCCGAAAGTGTGGGACATACGACCACGCCGCGCATGGGCGTGCTGTCGGCGATTGAAACCGCATGCGACTGGTGCGGCCGCTTGCAGGGTCTGGCGCTCAAAAATGTGACGCTGACGCTCAAGAAGGGCAAGAAGGTGCTGTACTCCGACCTGGGCGAAATGCTGTTCACGCACTTTGGCATTTCTGGCCCGCTGACGCTGACGATGTCCTGCCATTTGCCGGAACGATTGGAGGATGCGCAGGTGACGCTGGATTTGAAGCCGGGTCTGACGGTGCAGCAGCTGGATGCGCGCTTGCAGCGTGATTTTGCCGAGGACAGCCGTCGCCAGCTGCGCAATGTGCTGCCCAAGCTGATGCCGTCCAGCTTTGCGGACATTTTCCCGGAAATTTGTGGCGTGGATGGCGACAAGGTGTGTGCGCAAATCACCAAGGAGGAGCGCGAAACGCTGGTCGCGGCGCTCAAGGGGCTGCCGATTCCGCTCAAAAAGCTGGCGCCGATGGAGGAAGCCATTGTGACGCGTGGTGGCGTGAACGTCAAGGAGGTTCAGCCCGCGACGATGGAGAGCAAGCTCGTCACCGGTCTCTATTTTGCCGGTGAGGTGCTGGACGTGGATGCACACACGGGTGGATACAATTTGCAGATTGCATGGGCAACCGGCGCTCTCGCTGGCCAATGTGCGGGCGAAGAAACATACTGAGGAGAAAACTGTTTTGCATTATATAGTGGTAGACCTGGAATGGAATCAGCCGATGTCCTATGACAGCTCCGTTTATCGCCAGGTAGGCGATCGGCTGGTGTTTGAAATGATTCAGATTGGCGCGGTGAAGGTCGATGCACAGTATCAGGTGGTGGATAGCATTTCCATCCCGATTCGGCCGCAGTACTATGTGAAGATTCATCCGCGCATTCGCAAAATGACCCAGCTGGGTGCCGAGGAGCTGGCTGACGCGCCGACGTTCCTGGATGCGATGGAGCAATTCACCACCTGGTGTGGGGAGGACTATACCCTGCTGACCTGGGGATGTGATGACGTGAGTGTGCTCAAGCAGAACATGGACTTCTTCGGCTACACCAAGCCGATGCCGCCGCTGTGCGACATTCAGCGCCTCTTTTCCGACGTCAACGGCTGCCGCGACCGCAAGGGCCTGAAGGTGGCCATGGAAATGCTGGGCATTGAGCCGGATGCGGCACGCTACTTCCACAACGCGCTGCATGATGCATATTACACGGCGCTTGTGTTTGCGAAGCTGCCTCAGCCGGAGGATGTGCTCAAATATCCGCAGAAGCCGCGTCCGCTGATTCACGTGGACAAGCGCGAACGCGCCAGTGGTCAGGTGTTTGCCACCGTGCAGGAGGCGTTTGACAGCGAATTTGCCCGCACGCCGCGTTGCACGGTTTGCGGCAAGAAGATGAAGCTGGAAGACATGACATATGTGCGTCAGGCGGCGGATAAGTATATCAACCTCGCGAAATGCCCGCAGCATGGCAACATGCTGGTGCGGGCACGCCTGCGCCTGGAATCGGATGGACAGAAGCGGCTGACGCTCTCCCTTGGCAAGGCGTCGCCGTCCAATGTCGCCTATGTACACACCAAGCGCATGCAGATGGCGCAGCGCGATGCGGAATATGAAGAAAAGCATGGCGCGCCGCTGAACCTGGAGGACGAGCTGGAAAAGGCCGACCGCTCCTCCATGCCGTTTGAGGATTAATCTTTGGACAATCAACATTGCCATTGGTAGAAAACGACCCGACAATGGCAAAATTGAGCTTTTGAGGAGGCTGCTTTGCATGGTCGTAACCTGTCAGGAAAAGCAATTGGAATTGGAAAAGGGCATGACGGTCATGCAGTGCCTGCACCGCTTCGGCGTTGATCCGGAGGGGGTGCTGGCGGTACAGCAGGGCGGTCGCGTGCTGGAAATGAACGACCGCGTGGAGCATGATGGGGCGCTGATTCCCCTGACCCTGCGTCAGGAAGAAGGACGGCGCATTTATGAGCGCTCGGTGCGCTTTTTGCTGCTGGCGGCGGTGGAGCAGGTGCTGCCGGGTCAGCGGGTGCGCATTGCATACAGCGTGGGCGGTGGTGTGATGCTGAATATGCCCGGCCACGACGTGACGGAGGAAGAGACGCAGAAGATTGCCCGTCAAATGCATGCCCTGTCGGCGCAGAATATGCCGTTTGAAAAGAAGGAATGGAGTCTGGATGACGCCATTGCCTATTTTGCGGGGCGCGGCCAGATGGACAAGGTGGAATTGCTGCATCGCCGCCAGAAGCCGTTTTTCACGATGTATGGTCTGGGCGGCGTGTGGGAGTACTTCTACGGCGCGATGGCGGCGCATACGGGCATGACGCCGGTGTTTGAATTGACCTGGCTGCCCGATCGCGGCATTGTGCTGCGTCTGCCCACAGCGGCGCAGATGGATGCGCCCGCTGCGTATGTGCATCGTGCCAAGCATCTGGCGGTGTTTGACCAGTCCACGGCATGGTGTGCGCTGCTGGGCGTGAATAACGCCTCGGACGTATCCAAGCTGATGGAGACACAGCGCTTCCGCCACTTCATCCGCCTGAATGAGGCGCTGCATGATAAGGCCATTGCCGATATTGCCGAGGATGTGGCCCGTCAGCACAAGAAGATTGTGCTGGTGGCCGGGCCGTCCTCGTCGGGCAAGACGACGTTCGCCCAGCGTCTGGCACTGCATCTGAACGTGATTGGCTTGCAACCGCTGGTGATTTCGCTGGATAACTACTACCTCGACCGCGACAGCATTCCTGCAGGGCCGGATGGCAAGGTCGATTTGGAGGCCATCACGACGATTGACGTGCCGCTGTTCCGAAAGCAGATGGCGGCGCTGCTCGATGGTCAGGAGGTGGAGCTGCCGCGCTTCTCCTTCCAGCAGGGCAAGCGAGAGGAAAAGGGCATTCCGGTGCGCCTGCGCGAAGGACAGGTGATGGTGATTGAGGGCATTCACGGCCTGAACCCGATGCTCTCCGACGGGCTGGATTTGGACGCGGTGTACCGCGTGTTCGTCAGCGCCCTGACCTGCCTGAATCTGGATGACCACAACCGCATCCGCACCACGGATGCCCGACTGCTGCGCCGCATTGTGCGCGACATGCAGTTCCGCGCCACGCCGCCCGAGGAGACGCTCTCCATGTGGCCCAGCGTCCGCAATGGCGAGGAAACCTGGATTTTCCCCTATCAGGAGAACGCCGACCGCATGTTCAACACCGCCCTGCACTACGAGCTGCCGGTGCTGCGGCATTATGCATACGACTTGCTTTGCGCCATTGAGCCGGAGGACGAAAACTATCTGGCGGCGCGACGCTTGATTAAGACGCTGAACTACTTCCCGGATATTGACGAGGGCGTGCTGGCGGAAATTCCGCCGCTGAGCCTGCTGCGGGAATTCATTGGCGGATGTACGATTGAAGAATAACAGAGAGGAGCAATGCCCAAACAACCAACAAGGAGGAAAAATACTATGTTCCAGATTGGAAATGAAATGATCGCACTGGTGACCGATACATCCTGCGACCTGTCCGATGAACAGCTGAATGCATATGATATTCGCACGGTATCCCTGCGCGTGAGCACATCGCAGGGCGAATTCCGCGACAGGACGGAAATCACGCACGAGCAGCTCTACAAGGTGCTGGAAACCGAAGTGCCCAAGACCTCCCTGCCGCTGCCGGAGGATGTCAGCTATCTCTACCGCACCCTGCGTGAGGAAGGCGCGACGACCATCCTACACATCACGCTCAGTGGCAGCCTGTCGGGCACGTACAACATGGTGTCCCTGCTGGCGGAGGACTTTGCGGATATGCGCGTGCATGTGGTCGATTCCCAAACGCTGTCCTGCGGTCTGGGGCTGCTGGTGCTGGAGGCCGCAGAGGCACTGGCAGACGGCATGCCGGTGGAGGATGTGCTTTCCCTGCTTCAAAAGCGGCGCGAGCATCAATTGGGCGCATTCGTGATTCGGACGCTGGAATTCCTGCGCAAAGGCGGGCGAATCGGACGCGTGGAAGGTGCGCTGGGATCGCTGCTGCAAATCAAACCTGTCATCTATGTCAATGAGGAGGGTGTATACAACACACTCTGCAAGGCGCGTGGCTTCTCCAATGCGCTGACAGCCATGGTGGATGAAATTGTCCGCCGCTATCAGGGGCATCGGGTACGTCTGGCTGTGGTGCATGGTGCGGCGTATGAGGAGGCCGTCAAGCTCCAGGAACGTCTGCTGGAACGCCTCGATGTGACGACAAGCTTCATCAGCCCGGTCAGTCCGGCACTGGCGATTCATACCGGCCCGGGCCTGCTGGGCGCCATCGTGCAATTGGCCGAATAATCGGCAAAGCAATCGCACAGGATGCGCCTGGTTGTCCATCCGGGTGACTGTGAATGTAAAGAACGCTCCCCGCGACCTGATGGCCGCGAGGAGCGTTTTTTTGCATTTTGCTTATTTCGTTTCCAGCTGGCTGGTGCAGTGCGGGCAGCGCGTCGCCTTGATCGGAATGTCGCTGAGGCAGTAGGGGCACTTCTTCGTCGTCGGCGCGGCCGGTGCGGCGGGCTTCTTGCCGATGGACATCAGGGCGTTGATGCCCTTGAGCAGCACGAACAGCACCAAGGCCGTGATGAAGAAATTGACCACCGTCGTCAGGAAGGCAGCAATCGCCGCGCCCAGCGTCCAGCTGACACCCTCGGACAATTCGCCCGGGCCGCCGGTCAGAATCAGGGACAGCAGGGGATTGATGAAATTCGACGTCAGCGACGTGACAATGCCGGTGAAGGCGCCGCCAATGATGACACCAATCGCCATATCCATCACGTTACCGCGCAGGGCAAACTTTTTGAATTCCTCAATGAATTTTTTCATCGGAAAAGAGCCTCCTTCATGGATGATACAAAAATTATAGCACGTTTGCAGGGCGGATTCAAGAGAAAAATGCCCAAACGGGGGAGTTTTCCTGCCGAAAAGGCGATTTATGCAATGCGGGAGATGTATGCGATGCATAAAAATGCCTGCAAATGGATATAGACATGAATATTTTTTGTGAAAAAACGGCTGATAGGCTGTAAAAAAACAAAAAAATTCATCAAAAATGTATGAATATGCATTGACAAGCGGAGAAATATGCGCTATACTATGCACTGTCACCAAGCAAGAACGGTGACCCAACGATAATGATTGATTTCAGGAGGCTATGCAAAATGAAGAAGCTGCTGAGTGTGGTTTTTGCCCTGATGATGGTGCTGTCCTGCGTGTGCGCAGAGGAAGCGACTCCTGCGGAATTCAAGACGCTCTACGAGGGCGTGCTGACGGTTGGCTGTGAGGCTGGCTATCCGCCCTTTGAGATGGTCGCGGATGACGGCGAAACGATTATTGGTATGGATATGGACATCGTCGCGGCTGTGGCGGAAAAGCTGGGCCTGAAGAAGCAGGTCGTGACGACCTCCTTTGACGGCATCTTCGACGGCATCGGCGTGAACTACGACGTGGTTTGCTCCGCTGTGACCATCACCGAAGACCGCAAGCTGAACATGCTGTTCTCCGCGCCCTACATCACCAACTATCAGGCGGTGGTTGTCAAAGCCGATGCGGATGTGGAAATCAACTCCCTGATGGATCTGAACGGCTATGTGATCGGCGTGCAGAAGGGCACGACCGCTGACATCGTCATGGGCGACTATGAGTCCACCAAGACCATCGACATCACGGTGGTTGCTAACGACAAGCTGAACAACTGCTTCACCCAGCTGACCAACGGCGAAATTCAGGCTGTTGTGGTCGATAGCGGCGTGGCGGAAAGCTATGTGGCGAAGAATCCGGAGCTGTACAAGATTGTCTTCTACGACAAGTCTGAGCCGGAACAGTTCGCCATCGCGATTGGTCTGGAAGACGTCGCCATGCAGGCGGCCATCGACAAGGCCATGGCTGAGCTGGAAGCAGAAGGCTATCTGGCCGAGACCTACGACTACTGGTTCGGCGCGGAGGAAGAGTAATCTTTTCCCCCTGACGGCAAGCGTGCCGGACAGGAAGTGCTGCGCAAAAATCCCGCATCCGCTGGAAAAGCAGTTTTCAGCGGCGGCGGGTTTTTGCCGTTCATGAGGCGACATGGGAACACGGTTTTTCCGCTGGCCATGCAATTGAGGAAGGAAAGCAAGGAATGAAAATCAAGATGCCCGAAAAGCTGTTCCGGGTCAATCGGTGGCAGCGGAAGACGAAAATCGTTGTCAGTGTGGTGCTGTTGGTGATTCTGGCGGTAGGCATGCTCTCTACCGTCATGCCGACCCGGGAGACGATGCTGGCACATACCTCTCCGGAAATGCAGCAGCGTCTGGAGGAGGATGCGCAGAACACGCGTAAGCGCCTGACCATCTCCTACAATCCGCTGTTCTGCGTGAGCTATCTGTCTGTTTCCAGCAGCGGTAAGGGCGCCACCTCGGAAAGCTATGTCGGCTTTGCGGGACAGGTGATTCCGGCCGATGAGGGTGCGATGCAGGTGGTCGGTCAGATGATTAACTACACCTACCGCATGCTCGGCGGTGGCCGTAGCATGATGTATGGCGCAAAGCTGACGATTCTGCTGACGACCATCACGGTTTCCTGCGGCCTGATTCTGGGCACGCTGCTGGCGCTGGGCAAAATCAGCAAGTTTAAGCCGCTGAGTAAGCTGTGCAGTGGGTATATCTTCTTCTTCCGTGGTACGCCGCTGCTGATTCAGCTGTTCGTGGTCTATTTCACGATGCCTAAGCTCCTGAACTTCTCCTGGACGGGCTTGTTCAGCGCGTATGGCACGGAGGCGACGTACATGGGCTCTTTCCTGGCGTCGTGCATCACGTTCAGCCTGAACTCTGGTGCGTACTGTGCGGAAATCGTCCGTGCCGCCATTGAGTCGATTGACCGTGGCCAGCATGAGGCCGCCAAGGCGTTGGGCATGAATTATGCCCAGACCATGCTGCACATTGTCATTCCGCAGTCTGTGCGTCGCATGATTCCGCCGGTCTGTAACGAGTTCGTGATGATTTTGAAGGACGCGTCCATCGTCTTCGCTATTTCCCTGCAGGACATTACGACCGTCGCCAACAACATCCGCACCAGCGAAGGCTCGAATCTGGTCTTCATTCCGGCGCTGATTATCTATCTGATTATCACCGCGCTGTTCACGTTTATCTTCAACAAAATCGAGAAGAAGTTCTCGGTGTATGAGTAAGGAGGGCCTTTCATGAGCAATGTGTTGACGAAAGAACCATTTATGCTGGAAACACAGCATGTCAGCAAGCACTTTGGCAAGCTGGAGGTCCTCCGGGACATCAATTTGCAGGTCAAAAAGGGCGAAGTGATTTGCCTGATTGGCCCGTCTGGCGCGGGAAAATCGACGTATCTGCGCTCACTCAACCAGCTGGAAAAAATCACGGGTGGCAAGATTTTCATTAAGGGGCATCTGCTGCTGCACCGTGAAAATGATCACACGGTGGAGCGTATCGACAAGAAGACCCAGCAGGAGCTGCTGCTGGAAATGGGCATGTGCTTCCAGCGCTTCAACCTGTTCCCGCACAAGACGGTGCTGGACAACGTGATGATGTCGCCCATCATTGTTAAGAAGGAAGACAAGGAGAAGGTGCGTCAGGAGGCGCTGACGCTGCTGGATCGCGTGGGCTTGAAGAGCAAGGCGGAGGAGTATCCCAACCGCCTCTCCGGTGGTCAGCAGCAGCGCGTGGCCATCGCCCGTGCGCTGGCCATGAAGCCGGAAATCATGCTCTTTGACGAGCCGACCTCTGCCCTTGACCCGGAGTTGGTAGGTGAGGTGCTCAGCGTCATGAAGGACCTGGCCTCCGAGGGCATGACGATGCTGTGCGTGACGCACGAAATGGGCTTTGCCAAGGAAGTGGCGAACCGTGTGCTGTTCATGGCCGATGGCTACATCGTCGAGGAAGGCACGCCGACGCAAATCTTTGAAGACCCGCAGAACCAGCGCACGAAGGCATTCCTGCGCTCGGTGCTGAATGCATGACAGAAATGAAAAAAAGAGGGTGATTCCACGGATGGAATCGCCCTCTTTTTTGCAGCGGTGCATGCACCTGCTATTGCTGGCAGAATGATGCACGGAAAACTGCACCGATAACATGCATCAGCATCTTTTCAAAAAGAAATTTCCGTGGTACAATACACACTGGACGAATGTCCGGAAATGAAGCTTGTTTATCTTTCTTGACACATAGTAAGGAGTATTTTGCTTTCATGACGAATGGAATGAGCATGCCGCGCAAGGTCGGCATGATTTCTCTGGGCTGCAACAAAAACCGCGTGGACAGCGAAACGGCGCTGGGCCTGCTCAAGGCGCACGGCTATGAGCTGACCGCCGATCCCGCGCAGGCCGATGTGCTGATGGTCAACACATGCGGCTTTATTACCTCCGCCAAGGAAGAGTCGATTGAGGCGATTCTGGAAATGGCGCGCTATAAGCAGACCGGCAAGTGCCGCGTGCTGGTGGTGACGGGCTGCCTGGCACAGCGCTACGAAAAGGATTTGCTGGAAGAGATTCCGGAAATTGACCTGCTGATGGGCGTGAACCAGTATCAGCAGCTGCCGGCGGCCATTGACAAGGCGCTGGGTGGCACGCGCACGAGCTATTGCATGGACGATCATTCGTACTATGCGCATGACCGTGTGCTGACCACGCCTTCCTACACGGCGTACACGCGCATTGGCGAGGGCTGCTCCAACCGCTGCACCTTCTGCGCGATTCCGCTGATTCGCGGCCCGTATCGCTCCCGTCCGGAGCAGGACGTGCTATCCGAAATCGAACAGCTGGCGCGTCAGGGCGTGAAGGAACACATCCTCGTGGCGCAGGACACCACGCGCTTTGGCACGGAGGGCGGCGTGTCCACAAAGCTACCGGAGCTGATGAAGAAGGCTGCCGCGATTGACGGTGTGGACTGGCTTCGCGTGCTCTACTGCTATCCGGATGAAACCGATGAGCGCCTGCTGGACGTGATTGCGTCCACGCCCAACATCTGCAACTATCTGGATTTGCCGATTCAGCACATCAACGATCTGGTGCTGCGCCGGATGCACCGCCGTGGTGACAGCAGCGACATTCGCCGCGCTGTCAAGGGTGCGCATGAACGCGGTCTGACGCTCCGCACCTCGATTATCGTCGGCTTCCCCGGTGAAACGGACGAGCAGTTCCAGGAGCTACTCGACTTCCTGCCGGAGGCCGAATTCGACCGTCTGGGTGCGTTCACCTACTCTCCTGAGGAGGACACGCCCGCGGCACGCATGCCCGAGCAGATTCCTGAGGAGGTCAAGGAGGAACGCCTCGACCGTCTGATGAAGCTACAGGCGAAAATCTCCTACCAGAAGAACCAGCGCCGCGTCGGCACAATCGAAAAGGTATTGGTGACGGACGTGAACAGCAAGGGCGGCATTCTCGGCCGCAGCGAACGCGAAGCGCCCGAAACGGACGGCGAAATCATCTTCACTGCGCCCGGCATGCAGATGCCCAAGATTGGCGACTTTGTGTCCGTGCGCATTGACAAGGCAACGACCTATGACCTGACAGGAGTGATGGTATGAATCTGCCCAACAAACTCTCGTTGATGCGTGTGGCTTTGATTCCTGTGATGGTTGCGCTCATGCTCCCTCAGACGCTGGTTTGCAATCTTCTTGCGGCGGCGGTCTTTGGTGTGGCGGCGCTGACGGATTATCTGGATGGCCACATTGCACGCAGCCGTCATTTAGTGACGGACTTTGGCAAGTTCATTGACCCGGTGGCGGACAAGCTATTGAATCTTTCCGCGATGATTATGCTGGTTCAAGGCGGCATCATGCCCGGTTGGGCGGTGGTATTGATTTTGGCGCGTGAGCTTGCGGTGGACGGTCTACGCATGGTAGCTGTTGGGCAAGGGCATGTGATTGCGGCAGGGCAGCTTGGCAAAATCAAGACGGTCAGTCAGATGATAATGCTGATTTGGATAATGGTGACACATGCGCCGACGTACACTGCACCGATGTATGGGGAAGGTGTACTTTGGATGAGCATTGTGAGTACGGTATTATTAGGATGGGTTGTAGTGATTACGCTGTGGAGTGGAATTGATTATTTTGTGCGTAACCGCGACTGCATCAAGGACATGTAAAAAAAACGCCGGGAAACAAACGAAAACCAACCACGCGGAAGTTGTGTGCATACGGCGACAACTCCATCGCGAAATGGGTTTCGAAAGGGCCAATGGCCCTTCGCAGGTGCAGGGCAGCGCCCTGCTGGGGTCTGGGGTAAAACCCCAGAAGTGCAATCAAAAAAGCGCACTCAATCCACTACACAGAACTGCAAAGCACGCGCTCGCAGAGCCGCGGAGACTAACTTTCTTCCCTCATGAAAAAAAGCCAAGCATGAAGCAAAAAGCATGCTTGGCTTTTTTGTTGCTTGATTCAGCAAGTAGCAGGAACCAAGGGGCTTTCCGGTCGCCCCTTGGAACCCTTCGGATTTCTTGCAAATTGATTTGACAAGTAGCAACCAGAGGGCTTTCCGGTCGCCCTCTGGACTCCTT
>CAYXHF010000013.1:32348-51793 GCA_964464815.1 uncultured Faecalibacterium sp. | reverse complement strand
ACGCAAAATGGCGGTGTGCTTCGGCTGATTACGACGTCCTATATGGGCGCAACCGATGTGAAAGCCATTGAGGAGTTGCGGCAGCTGCCCAACACGCAAATCAAGGTGAGCTACGATACAAAGCGGACAAGGCTACATGCGAAAACCTATGTGTTCTATCGAGAAACGGGATTCACCACGGCTTATGTGGGCTCTTCCAACCTCTCTAATGCGGCGATTTCCAGCGGCCTTGAATGGAATGTGAAGGTCACCAGGAAGGACTTGCCGGAAACAATTGATAAAATTGCAGCTACGTTTGAAAGCTACTGGAACGCCAGTGAATTTGAAACGTATGCTGAAAATCAAAAGGAACGCCTTGCGCGTGCTTTGCATGCGGAACGGTATTTTGGCGCGAACGATGAGGAGTTGCGGCAGCTGCCCAACACGCAAATCAAGGTGAGCTACGATACAAAGCGGACAAGGCTACATGCGAAAACCTATGTGTTCTATCGAGAAACGGGATTCACCACGGCTTATGTGGGCTCTTCCAACCTCTCTAATGCGGCGATTTCCAGCGGCCTTGAATGGAATGTGAAGGTCACCAGGAAGGACTTGCCGGAAACAATTGATAAAATTGCAGCTACGTTTGAAAGCTACTGGAACGCCAGTGAATTTGAAACGTATGCTGAAAATCAAAAGGAACGCCTTGCGCGTGCTTTGCATGCGGAACGGTATTTTGGCGCGAACGATGCTGCCCTCTACACCATGGACATTGCGCCCTATTCTTATCAACAGGAGATTCTGGATCGCCTGGAGGCAGAACGCGAGGTGCGTGGGTACAATTGTAATTTGGTGGTTGCCGCCACGGGTACAGGCAAGACGGTGATTTCTGCGCTGGACTATAAGCGGTTCCGCAAGCAGCATCCGGAAAAACCATGTCGCTTGCTGTTTGTGGCGCACCGGGAAGAAATTCTCAAGCAAAGCCTTGCTACCTTTCGGGCCGTGCTCAAGGATGCGAATTTCGGCGAGTTGTTTGTGGGTGGCTATCAACCGGAGAGCATTGAGTATTTGTTTCTGTCCATTCAAACCTTCAATTCCCAGCGTTTTGTGGAAAAAACGTCGCCGGATTTTTATGATTACATCGTTGTGGACGAATTCCATCATGCCGCAGCACCTACCTATCAGCAGTTGCTAACGTATTATCATCCGCGGATTTTGCTGGGCCTGACGGCGACGCCGGAGCGCATGGATGGCAGAAGCATCCTGCCATATTTTCATAACCGCATCGCGGCGGAAATCCGCTTGCCAGAAGCGATTGAACGAAAGCTGCTATGCCCGTTCCAGTATTTCGGCGTGACCGATACCGTTGATCTGGACAGCTTGAAATGGAGCGCAGGTGGCTATGACAAGCGAGAACTTTCGCAGATTTATACACTCAGCGGTGCAGTGGCGAATCGCCGTGCTGACCTGGTGGTGTCGGCAATGCTGAAATATGTGACGGATATTGACGACGTGAAAGGACTTGGCTTTTGCGTGTCGGTTGCACATGCAGCGTTTATGAGCCAATATTTCAATGCGCATCATATTCCGTCGATGTTCCTGACCGGCCAGTCGCCAGAGGAGGAACGTAGGGAAGCCAAGCAACGTTTGGTGGAGGGAAAGGTCTGCTTTATTTTCGTTGTGGACATTTATAACGAAGGTGTGGATATTCCGGAGGTCAATACGATTCTTTTCCTGCGTCCGACGGAATCGCTGACGGTGTTTTTGCAACAGCTGGGGCGTGGCTTGCGCTTGTCTGACGGCAAAGAATGCCTGACTGTGCTGGATTTTATCGGGCAGGCGAATCGAAAATACAACTTTGAGGAGAAATTCGCAGCACTGCTCTCCAATACAACGCGCAGCGTGACGCGCGAAATCAAGGATGGCTTTCTGTCTCTGCCAAAGGGCTGCTATATTCAATTGGAAAAGAAGGCGGCGCAATACATTCTGGATAATATTCGTGCGTCGTATGGCAATACAGCGGGTCTTGTGGCACGGGCGGCTACCTTTCAGGAGGATAGTGGTCTGCCACTGACGCTGAAAAATTTCCTGGATTATTACCATCTGGATGCCAGGTCGCTATACCGGTTTTCCTCCTTTTCTAGAATTTGTGTCAGGGCCGATGTCATGGCGGATTTTACAGAACCGTTGGAGGAAACATTGACAAAGGCGTTTGCACGCTTTGCCGTCATTGATTCCCGGCGGTGGATTTCGTTCCTGCTGGATGTGCTGCCGCGCTTGGATGATGTGGATTTTCAGGCCTTATCACCTGTGGAAAAGCGCATGATGCAGATGTTTTATGTCACCGTATGGGGCAAGGTAGCGGATAGATGGGATAGCGATGAGGTGCTGGACAATCTGTATGCGCTTTCTGATAGTACGGTGCTGCTGAATGAATTGCTTGCGCTGCTTCAATATCGCTTTGAGCAGATTGATTTCATTGATGCACCGGTGGATGTGGGCTTTGACTGTCCGCTGGATTTGCATTGCACATACACGCGTGACCAGCTGCTGGTAGCGATGGACTTTTTGAAACCAGCCACCGTGCGGGAGGGTGTAAAATGGTTGCCGGAAAAACGGCTGGATGTGTTCTTTGTCACGCTGAATAAGTCCGATAAGGATTATTCACCCACGACCATGTACAACGACTACTCCATTAGTGAAAGCCTGTTCCATTGGCAGAGTCAGAGTACAACAGCGGAGAATTCACCGACTGGTCAGCGCTATATTCACCATAGAAGCAACGGGTCGAAGGTGCTGCTGTTTGTCCGCGAACGGAAAGTAGATCGGCTGACGGGTGGCGCGGAGGCATACACGTATCTGGGAGTTGCAAATTACGTGAAGCATCAGGGGTCAAGGCCGATGAATATCACATGGCGATTGGAACGGCCGATTCCTGCGAAATTCTTGAAAAAGACCAATCAGCTGGTTGTCATATAATAAAAAGTACCAGAGTTCCTTCCTTAAACAGAAGGCGCTCTGGTACTTTTTCATTTCTCCCACTGTCCGAGCATTTCCTGCATCCATCCGTACACATCCATCCCATACACGCCTTGCAGCCCTTCTGGTGTCAGCACCTGCTGAATCTCTCCCTGACAGGCGCATTGACCGTGATTCATCAGCACGGCGTGCGTGCCGTAGCGCTTGGCAAGGCTCAGGTCGTGGACGACCGACAGCACCGCGCGGCCGGGTTGCTCCAGCCACTTGGCAATCAGGGTGAAAATGTGCTTCTGGTAGATGAGGTCGAGATGATTCGCGGGTTCATCCAGAATCAGCACCTGCGGATTCTGTGCGAAGACCTGCGCCAGAAAGGTGCGTTGTAATTCGCCGCCGGAGAGCGTCAGGACGCTGGCGTGGCGCAGGTCACTCAGTCCGGTGAGGGCAAGCGCCTTTTCAACCTGCTCCTGCCCATCGTCGTCGCGTGTGGAGAAGATGCTGGACGTGTAGGCGTAGCGACCCAGGCCCACGACCTCCTCAACGGAATAGGCGTAGCCGACGCTGTTCTTTTGCGCCAGTACGCCGATTTTCTGCGCCAGCAGGGAGGGCTTGCAGCGACGAATGTCCCTGCCTTCCAGGAGAATGCGGCCTTCGTAGGGAACGCCCTGCGAAACGGCCTCGATGAGGGTTGATTTTCCCGCGCCGTTCGGGCCGACCAGCATTAGCCATTGGCCTTCCTGTAGGGTGAAGGAGAGGTCGCGAACGACCACGTAATCGCCGTAACGGACGGTGATGTGTTCCGCTTGAAGCATGCTGATTACCTTGCCTTTCTGGTGCGGTAGAAGATGATGATGAAGGCCACTGCGCCCACCAGGGAGGTGACAACGCCGATGGAAAGCTCAATCGGGCGCAGGAGTGTGCGCGCGACCAAATCGGACAGCATCAGGAAAATCGCGCCGGAGAACATGGACGCGGGCAGCAAGCGCTTGTAATTTGGCCCGGTCAGCATGCGTGCCATGTGCGGCATGACAAGCCCAACAAAGCCAATCGTGCCGGAAATCGACACGCACACGCCGATGAGGATGGAGACGGTGATCAGGATGACCAGCTTCACACGGCGAACGTTGACGCCGATGTGACGCGCGTTGTCCTCGCCAATGGCGAAGGCGTTCAGCTCCCGTGCATAGCGCAGCAGGATGATGCCGCACATAAGCAGGGCAAGCGCCAGAATCCGCGTGTGGCTGAAATTTGTGCCGGACAGGGAACCCATCGTCCAGAAGGTGACGGACTTGATTTTCTCCGACGCGAAGGAAAGAATCAGGTTAATGACGCTGGAAACAAACATGGAGAAAATCACGCCAATCAGGATGATGCTGTTTGTCGACAGCGACCGATCCAGCACATACGCCAGGGACAAAATCAGCACCAGCGACAGGAAGGCAAAAGCCATTGCAAGCAGCATCGTGCCGCCGTAGGTGCTGCCGGGAATGGTGATGCCCAGCGCCAGGGCAATCACAGCACCCAGCGACGCACCCGAGGACACGCCCAGCGTCGAGCCATCCGCCAGCGGATTACGCAGCAGCCCCTGCATCGCCGCACCACACAGCGACAGCGCCGCGCCGACCAGCGCCACATTCAGCACGCGCGGCAGACGGACATTCAGGATGATGTTCTTGGAGATGTTGGCCGGCACCTCCAGTCCCCAAAGTGTATTCCACATGGCGGTGAAGGTGTCATGCAGGGGAATGGACACGCTGCCCATGCAGACGCAGAGCAGGATTGTGCCAAGGAGCGCGATTGTTAGCAAAAGGTAGGTCAGGGGAGAAAAGTGGTTAGAAAGCTTCTTCATATTCCGTGTATTCCATCCAATCCGTGAAAAAGGGAGGAAACCGCCCGTCAAGGCGATTCCCTCCGGAGCGTTGGAAAAAAATCAGGCAGCCGGAGCTTCCTCAGCGGGCACTTCTTCTGCACCGTACAGGAAGTTGTACAGCTCCTCGGCGGCGTCCTTCAGGCGCGGGCCAGGACGAGACATCGTGTTGGAGTCAGCGTTGAGCACCTTGGCATTCTTGATGGCGTTGATATCGCCCCAGCCTTCGCGGCCCATCACTTCTTCCACGGCGGTGTCACCCATGCCGGAAATCAGCACGATGTAGTCGGGGTTACGCTCGATGACCTGCTCCTGGCTCACAGCCTGCCAGCCCTCGATGTCGCTGAAGGCATTCTGCATGCCGCAGATTTCGGCCAGCTCCTTCATGAACGTGCCCGAACCGGCGCTCCACAGCCCCCACATCAGCGGGCTGACCTCGAAGTAGATGCTCTTGTCAATCTTTTCGCACTTGGCGGCGATGGCGTCAAACGTGCCCTGCATGTCGGCCACCAGCGCATCGGCCTCAGTGGTCTTGCCAACGACCGTGCCAATCAGGCGAATGGCGTCATACACCTCGCTGATGCTGTCCGCGTTGACGCAGATGACCTTCACACCGTTTTCTTCCAGCAGGTTGACCTGCTCGACGGTGTGGGCCATGTCGGCCATGATGACCACCTGCGGGTTCAGGGCCAGAATCTCTTCCAGATTCGTGTTCGCGCCGGACTGCACCGCGGGCAGCTCCTGGATGGAGGCCGGATAGTCGCAGTACAGGCCACGACCAACCAGCAGCTCCTCACAGCCCAGGGCGCAGAGGATTTCGCAGTCAGCAGGCTCCGTCGCAATCACGCGCGTCACCGGGCCTTCCAGCGTCACCTCGCGTCCGAACATGTCGGTCACGGTGATCATGCTGTCCTCAGCCAGCACGGTGGTCATGCTAAAGAGCATCAGCATGGCCAGCAACAGGGAAACAATTTTCTTGGACATTGGTTTGTCCCTCCTCATTGTTGATCAAATGAATGGCGAGAGAATCGCTTCCTTATATTTACCTTGCGCAGTGCAAGGTGGCACAAAAAAAGCGTTCCGCCCTGAGGAACACTAAACAGACTGCCAGCCACTTTTTTTGCACACGAAAAAAAGCAGGCTGTCAACCCAAATAGCATATCCCACACCCAGGGGAATGATTGATTCACGGTGTAAACAAGTCTCCCGGCTTGGCCTCCTCCTACTTGCGTACCTTCCCGCTGTTCGCAGTGGCTTCCTATGGCACAATCGCCAACACGCTTTCGTCCGCTTCACGGTTACTGGGATAGCTCGGAACTCTCATCCGATTCCTATGGTATGAATTCTGGCGAATTCATATCGCGCATCGCTGCGCAGATACACCGGCTATTCATTTGTCACCGACTATTATACCTGCCCGTTTTCGTTTCGTCAATATCCGTCAGGAAAACATCTGCGCCGTCAGCTGCTCCGGCTGACTGAGGGATTGTCCACTCGAATCAAAGCCAATCCTGAAGAAAAAAATCAGCCTGAAAACCAATCCTTTGATGCGAAACAGCACAACAAACAAAGCTGGCATCCGAAGGGGAATAAGGGGGCGATCGGAAAGCCCCCTGGGCAGCAAATAAAGCCTACCCGCAACGGAGAAAGCCAGGCAATGCACTCAAATCATGCTTGTTTCTTGCTATGAAGGAAGAAAATTGGTCTCCGTGGCTCTGCAAGCGCGTGCTTTGCTGGTACTTTGAGCAGATTGAGTGCGCTTTTTGGATTGCACTGCTGGGGTTTTACCCCAGACCCCACAAGGGTGCTGCCCTTGACCTGCGAAGGGGAGACTTCGTCTCGTTTATTTGGCCTTTTTGAAACCTATTTCGCGATGGAGTTGGCTGGTTTCTGCTGAATTTTTCCGCGTGGAAGGTTGAAGATGGCCGTACATGCGGAAAATTTCCTCGAACCCCTTGAAAAAAATCTGAAAACCGCTTATAATACAATCGTATATCGCAACGATGGGGACGGCTTAGGTGAAGCCTGAAAAAGCGAGTCGAGAGTTGGTGAAAGCTCGATAGTCCTTCACCTTTATTGCAAATCACCCCGGAGCGTGCTTTCCTGAATGTGACATCTGTCAGTAGGGAATAGCCGGGCTTCTCCCGTTATCGAGATGGTGGGTTCACGCCTGCCTTAGAGTGGATGGCTTTCTCGCCGTCAAATTGGGTGGTACCGCGGATTAAAGAATCGAAAGATTTCGTCCGTCCCAAGTGCATGTTCATGCCGGGACGGACTTTTTTGTTTGTTCCGGAAATACCAAACGAAGAACGAGGTGCATGGTATGTATCAAAAGGTCGCAAAGGACATGAATTTCCCGGAACGGGAAAAACAAATCGCACAGTTCTGGAAGGAAAAGGATATCATCCGTCGCTCCTTCCATCATCGTGATGGCGCAAAGCGCCTGACCTTCTTCGACGGTCCGCCGACGGCGAATGGTCGCCCGCATATCGGCCATATCGAAACCCGCGTCATTAAGGACCTGATTCCGCGCTATTGGACCATGAAGGGCTATAGCGTGCTGCGTAAGGCCGGTTGGGATACCCATGGTCTGCCCGTGGAGCTGGAGGTCGAAAAGCTGCTGGGTCTGGATGGTAAGCCGCAGATTGAGCAGTATGGTATCGAACCGTTCATTAAGGAATGTAAGAAGTCCGTCTGGAAGTACCTCCATGACTGGGAGGTCATGAGTGAACAGGTCGGCTATTGGGTGGATATGGAGCATCCTTATATCACGTATGAGGATAACTATATCGAGTCCGAATGGTGGAGCCTCAAGACCATCTACGAAAAGGGTCTGCTCTACCTGGGCCATAAGATTGCGCCGTATTGCCCGCGCTGTGGTACGGCACTGTCGTCCCACGAATTGGCGCAGGGCTATAAGAACGTCAAGGAAACGTCCGCGTATGTGCGTTTCCCGGTCAAGGGCGAGGAGAATACCTACCTGCTGGCCTGGACGACCACGCCCTGGACGCTGCCGTCCAATATGGCGCTGTGCGTGAACCCGACGGATACCTACTGCCGCTTTAAGGCGGAGGATGGCCGCGTGTACATCATGGCCAAGGCGCTGATGGAGACGATTTTCCCCGAGCAGCAGCTGGAAGTCTACGCCGAAATGCCCGGCAGCGATTTGAAGGGCATGGAGTACGTGCCGCTGTTTGACTTTGCTGTGGGCAAGCTGGACAAGAAGGCATGGTACGTGGTGTGTGATAACTATGTCACCATGACCGATGGCACGGGCATTGTTCATATCGCACCTGCCTTTGGTGAGGATGACAACCGCGTCTGCAAGGAAAATGACGTGCCGTTTGTCAACTTCGTGGACGAGCAGGGTCAGATGACCGCGGACACGAAGTGGCCGGGTGTGTTTGTCAAAAAGGCAGACCCGATGGTTTTGCAGGATTTGGAGGAGCGCGGCCTGCTGTTCCGTGCGGCGCCCTTTGCGCATGACTATCCGTTCTGCTGGCGCTGCGATACGCCCCTGCTGTACTATCCGCGTCCGACGTGGTATATCCGCATGACGGCCTTGAAGGACAATCTGGTGCGCAACAACCGCACGATTAACTGGATGCCCGACAACATCAAGGAAGGCCGCATGGGCACGTGGCTGGAAAACGTGCATGACTGGGGTCTGTCCCGTGAGCGCTATTGGGGCACGCCGCTGCCCGTCTGGAAGTGCGAATGCGGTCATGTGCATGTGATTGGCTCCCGCGCTGAGCTGCGCCAGATGGCCGTGACCGATCCGGGTGAAAATCTGGAGCTGCATCGTCCCTTCATCGACGAGGTGAAGCTGCGCTGCGAAAAGTGCGGCGGTGAAATGACGCGCGACAAGGCCGTTATTGACTGCTGGTACGACTCCGGCTCGATGCCCTTTGCACAGTGGCACTATCCCTTCGAACACAAGGAAGAGTTCGAGGCGAATTTCCCCGCGAACTTCATCTCCGAGGCCATTGACCAGACGCGTGGCTGGTTCTACACCCTGGAGGCCATTTCGACCCTGCTGTTTGACCGTGCGCCGTTTGAAAACTGCATCGTGCTGGGTCATGTGCAGGACGAACAGGGCCGCAAGATGTCCAAGCATCTGGGCAACGTCGTCAGTCCCTTTGACGAGCTGGACAAGTTCGGCGCTGATGCGCTGCGCTGGTACTTCTACACGACCTCCGCGCCGTGGCTGCCCAGCCGCTATTCCGAAAAGGCTGTCCGTGAGGGCCAGAGCAAGTTCCTGGCGACCCTACAGAACGTATACGCCTTCTTCGCCATGTACGCCGACATCGACAACTTCGATCCCACGGCGCACGACCTGAAGACGGAGCAGCTGTCCCTGATGGACAAGTGGATTCTGTCCAAGCTGAACACGCTCATCAAGCGTGTGGATGACGATTTGTGGAACTACCGCGTGACCGAACCGGCGCTGGCCATCCAGGACTTTGTGGATGAGCTGAGCAACTGGTACGTGCGTCGCGGCCGCGAACGCTTCTGGGGCAAGGGCGATGTGAAGGACAAGGACGCCGCGTTCACCACGCTCTATCATGTGCTGGTGACGCTCAGCAAGGTCTGCGCGCCCTTCATTCCGTTCCTGAGCGAGCAGATTTATCAGAACCTGGTCGTTGGCCATGTGCCGGGCGCGCTGGATTCTGTGCATCTGTGCGACTTCCCCGTGGCGGACGAAACCGCCATTGATGCGGACATGGAAGCGCAGATGGAGGCACTGGTTGAGGTCGTCCAGCTGGGTCGCGCCTGCCGCAATCTGGCCAACATCAAGACCCGTCAGACGGCGTCCAAGCTCTACGTTAAGGGTGTATCCTTCTCCGAGAGCTATCAGGCGCTTTGTGAGGACGAGCTGAACGTGAAGGAAGT
Organism: uncultured Faecalibacterium sp.; assembly: GCA_964464815.1. GTDB lineage: Bacteria > Bacillota > Clostridia > Christensenellales > Aristaeellaceae > UBA11524. Next base: position 42,078 of record CAYXHF010000013.1, on the reverse strand, counting down.
GGTCTTCACCGAATCCGCGCGTGAATTCACCACCTACCAGCTCAAGCCGCAGATGCGCACCCTCGGCCCGAAGTACGGCAAGCTCCTTGGCAAGATTGGCCAGCACCTTCAGGTGATGGACGGCAACGATGTCGTGGACGCCTTTGACGCTGGCGAAACCGTCTCCTTTGACATTGAAGGCACGACGGTTGTACTCTCCAAGGATGATGTGCTGACCGCTCCCATGCAGAAGCCGGGCTTTGTGACGCAGGAGGACAAGGGTGTGACGGTCGTGCTGGACACGAACCTGACGCCCGAGCTGATTGCCGAAGGCTATGTGCGCGAAGTCATCTCCAAGGTACAGACGATGCGCAAGGATGCCGGCTTTGACGTGACGGACAAGGTAGATGTACGCTACACGTGTCAGGATGAGCTTTCCAAGGCGATTGAAGCTGGGAAGGAAATGCTTTGCCACGGTACGTTAGCCGAGACGGTGGAACGTCTGGAAGCGGATGATAGCTTCATTGTGAAGGATTGGAATATCAATGGTCAGGACTGTGTGCTGGCCGTTCGCGTCCATCAGTAATAGATAAGAAAAATCTGCAACACAATCTGGCGATTGTGTTGCAGATTTTTGTATGGAAAAAATATAAAGCAAAACACATAAAAGCGAAACACGCGGAAAAAGTAGGAAAAACGTCGCCAACTCAATCGCGAAATGGGTTTCGAAAGGGCCGACGGCCCTTCGCAGGTCAAGGGCAGCGCCCTTGTGGGGTCTGGGGTAAAACCCCAGAAGTGTAATCCTAAAAGCGCACTCAATCCGCTCAAAGTACCAGCAAAGCACGCGCTCGTAGAGCCGCGGAGACCAATTTTCTTCCCGAATGGAAAGAAACAAGCATATTTTAATAAAAATTGCCTGGTTCTCTTCGTTGTAACTGGTTTGTACAGCAGCACCTGGAGGGATTTCCAGTCGCTGCCAGTGTGGCTCATACCTCCGGAATCCTTCGGTCGCCATTTTTGCCGCTGAATTGCTATGCGACTTTTGAAAGTGGATTGATTTTTCTCTTGCAACTGGTCTTTGCTTATTGCAACCAAGGGGCTTTCCGGTCGCCCCTTGGAACCCTTCGGATACTATCCTTTTTTGCTGGATTGTCGCTTGAGGGACGGAAAAATTAGTCTCCGCGGCTCTGCGAGCGCGTGCTTTGCTGGACTGTGAAGAGGATTGAGTGCGCTTTTTGATTGCACCTCTGGGGTTTTACCCCAGACCCCAGCAGGGCGCCGCCCTGCACCTGCGAAGGGGAGACTTCGTCTCGTTTCATTCGACCCTCTCGACACCCGTTTCGCGATTGGCTTGACGGCGTTTCCTTACTTTTTCCGCGTGTTTGGTTTATTTGTGCTGTACCTTGTGTTGTGCCTATGAGTTTGTTCTTTACTTTTGGCCTCGTTCATGATATGATAAAATGTCACAGAATGCAGAAAAACAAATCCTGTTTCGTGGCACCTTCGATAGAAAGTGGGGAACTGATACGATGGCATTTAAGTTTGCGTTTGTGGGTCAGGATATACCGATGCACCTGCCCTTCTTGCTGGTTGATTTCCTCTACGCAGGAAAAGAAGAAGGAATCCTCGCCGTCGAGGAGAAAAATGCTGCAATGCAGGATGTTCTTCGCCGCTATGCACAGGCAATTATCTATGCTAGTGGCCAAAAGGCGCAAATCATCGTTTCTGGAAATCGTCAGGAAGTCCTGATGGGCGCTGATTGCGTCGTGTATGCGGGCGATTGTATGGCCGCCACACGCTTCCGCCAGGACCGTGATGCCCTCTCCGGCGTTAAGGACGATGACCCTGGCCTCACGAATCAGGCGCGCGTTCATGGCGGTATCGAGGGATTGATGCATACCCTTCGCCAGGGCGAAATGGTGCTGGATCTTTGCCGCCAGATGCGTAGTGCATGCCCGAATGCCCTGGTCGTGACGCTGGGACAGCCGGTGGCACGGACGACGCAAATGTTCCTGTCGGCAGGCTTTCAGGCGTATGGCATGGATACCGCGGCGTATCGCGGAAATACCCGTGCGGCGCTGGCAAAGGCGCTGTATCGTAAGGAAGAGAATGTGGAAAGCGTCTCGGCTGGTTTGCCGGGCTTCTCGTTCCTGATGTCGATTCGCGAAAAGGGGAAGGAGCTTGACCTGATGCCCGCGGCGCGTCAGCTGGCGCAGGAGGGAAAGCTTGGCCGCCTGACACAGCGCTGGCTGCGCTGGTATGACGCGGTGGCTGTGGGTGACGTGGTGCGTCACGCGGAATTCCTGGCGGAGCAGGAGGACTATATTCCTGCGGAGAATCCGGAATTCGGCGAAAGCATCGAGCGCCGTAAGGAGCGTATCGCCCGCATGAATACCATCGGCCAGGAAGGTGCGAAGACGACCGAAGGCATGACGGCGCAGCTGCTGCTGCTCAAGGATACGCCGCCGACGCGCCCGGTGCAGCTGGCGCTGGCGATTCTGCGGAAGGAAACGTGTACGATTCCTGCCGTGGCGCATCGCAATCAGGGCGATTTGGCGCAGCTCTCGCCCATGGCGGTGGTGGAGAGCGATTTGCATTTGGAGCAGGGAAAGATGGTGCCGCAGCGCCTGACCATGCCCATGCCGCTGGTGCAGATAATGAGCGATATTGATGAAACGAACCGCCTGAGTGCGCAGGCCGCCAAGGGTGACTGGACGGCACTGCGTGAAGTGGTGGAAATTGACCCGGCCATGGAAGGGCTGGATCGCCTGTATGTGCAGGAGGTTGTGCGCCGTCTGGTGCAGCTCAATGGGGATGTCCTGTCGCGTCTGGTGGATGACGAGGACGAATGAAGGAGATAGAAGCACATGTTTTTGGCTGATACATGGGTAGACTACGAAGTTTTGGATACCGGCGACGGCGAAAAGCTGGAACGCTGGGGCAATGTGATTCTGCGCCGTCCTGATCCGCAGACGATTTGGCCCAAGGCCGATCCGGCACTGTGGAAGAAGGCGCAGGCGCATTATCACCGGTCGGAAAAGGGCGGCGGCGAATGGGAATTCCTGACGCGCCTGCCGGAACGATGGGTGATTGAGCATCAGGGACTGAAGTTCTATGTGCGCCCGACGGGCTTCAAGCACACGGGCCTGTTCCCGGAGCAGGCGGCGAACTGGGTCTGGATGCGCAATCTGATTGAAAACAGCGGCCGCAAGGATGTGCGCGTCCTGAATCTGTTTGGCTATACGGGTGCGGCAACCCTGTCCTGCATGGCGGCCGGTGCGCATGTGACGCATGTGGACGCGGCCAAGGGTATGGTGCAGTGGGGTAAGGAAAACCGCGAATTGTCCCGCCTGCCGGAAGAAAAGAGCCGCTGGATTGTGGAGGACGCCCTGCGCTTTGTGCAGCGCGAAATCCGTCGTGGCAACACGTATGACGGCATCCTGATGGATCCGCCCAGCTATGGCCGTGGCCCGTCGGGCGAGGTCTGGAAGCTGGAAAACGAATTGTACGGCCTGGTCGATACGTGCGCGAAGGTGCTGTCCGACCGTCCGCTGTTCTTCCTGATTAACAGCTACACCACGGGCTTTCAGGCAAGCGTGCTGAGCAATATGCTGATGAAGTGCGTTTCCAGCCGTCATGGTGGCGTCATTGATGCGCAGGAGCTGTGCCTGCCGGTGACGACGGGCGGCGTACTGCCCTGCGGTGCAAGCGGAAGGTGGTCGTCCAAATGAACGAGATGCCGATTCAGCGGATCTCCAACATCTCCCTGCAATATGAGGACAACCACGTCCTGGTGGCCGTGAAGCCGCCGAATATGCTCTCCCAGGCTGACAAAACCGGCGATACGGACATTCTGACGGAGCTGAAGGACTACTTGAAGATTAAGTACGCCAAGCCCGGTCAGGTGTATCTGGGACTGGTGCATCGTCTGGATCGTCCGGTGGGCGGCCTGATGGTGTTTGCCCGCACGAGTAAGGCGGCATCGCGCCTGTCCAACCAGATGCGTGAGCATGAAATGGGACGCGAGTACCTCTGCGTGGTGGAGGGTGAGGTCAAGAACCGCTTCACCTGCATTGACTATCTGAAAAAGAACGAATTCCTGAACAAGGTCGAAATTTGTGACGCAGACGAGAAGGGCGCGCAGCTGGCGATGCTCTCCGGCGAATGCCTGGCACGCAAGAACGGCACGGCGCTTTGTGCCATTCGCCTGCAAACCGGGCGTAGCCATCAAATCCGCGTACAGATGGCGCATATGGGCGCACCCCTTTGGGGCGATAATCGCTATGGTCACGGTATCGCGGGCCAGCAGATTGCGCTTTGGGGCTACCGCCTTGTCTTTGAGCATCCCACGCGCAAGGAAATCATGACCTTCCAGAACCTGCCCTGCGGCTCGGTGTGGAATTGCTATGCCGAGGAGCTGACGGAAATGGCCATCCGCTTCAAGCAATCTGCGGATGCCATTTTGAACCCTGATAACGGAGGAACAACAACGTGACGAAGCCCTTTTCCTATGAATTGAAGCATATCTGCAAGCAGTCCGGCGCACGTCTGGGCGTGCTGCACACGCCGCATGGCGATATTCAGACGCCCATTTACATGCCGGTAGGCACGGCAGCCTGCGTGAAGGCGATGACGCCCCGCGAGATGGAGGAAATCGGCACGCAGATTCTGCTCTCCAACACCTACCATCTGCACCTGCGTCCGGGCGAGAATCTGGTGGAGGAGGCTGGCGGCCTGCACAAGTTCATGAACTGGAACAAGCCGATTCTGACCGACTCGGGCGGATTCCAGGTGTTCTCCCTGGCGGGCATTCGCACCATCAAGGAGGAAGGCGTGACCTTCCAGAGCCATCTGGACGGCAGCCGCCACTTCATCGGCCCGGAGGAGTCCATGGACATCCAGCAAAAGCTGGCCTCCGACATCTGCATGGCCTTTGACGTGTGCAGCCCCTATCCCTGCGATTACAAGACCGCCAAGGAAAACATGGAGCGCACGCACCGCTGGGCCGAGCGCTGCAAGAAGCACCACACCAAGGAGGATCAGGCGCTCTTTGGCATCGTGCAGGGTGCGTTCTACAAGGATTTGCGCATTGAAAGCGCCAAGACGCTGGCGGATATGGACTTCATCGGCTACGGCATCGGCGGCCTGTCCGTTGGTGAGCCCAAGCCCATCATGTATGACATGCTGGATGAAATTCAGCCCTACATGCCGGTCAACAAGCCGCGCTATTTGATGGGTGTCGGCACGCCGGACTGCCTGCTGGAAGGCGTCCTGCGCGGTGTGGACATGTTCGACTGCGTGCTGGCCACGCGTATCGCGCGTAACGGTACCGTCCTGACGAGCAAGGGTCGCGTGGTGGTCAAGAATGCCCAGTACGCGCACGACTTCGGCCCGCTGGATGCGGAGTGCGATTGCTACGCCTGCCAGAACTTCTCCCGCGCCTATATCCGTCATCTGCTCAAGGCAGGGGAGATTACCGGCGGTCGTCTGGCCTCCATCCACAACCTTCGCTTCCTGCTTCATCTGATGGAGCAGATTCGCGAAGCCATTGCAAACGACTGCTTCCTGGATTTCCGCAAGGAATTCTACAGCAAGTACGATATGTCCCGCAATTTCTAAGATTTGCATAAAAAGCAGCCACGCATCCGTTACAAAGTCGGATGCGTGGCTGCTTTTATGTGTGTGAAAAAATCACGTTGCCTTTCTGCGCACAAGCTCCTTAACCAGTGCCTGAGCAATAGAGCCTTCCCGAAGTGCCTGCACGGCCTCCTCTGGCTTGGCCCAACGTGCGGAGAGAATCTCCTTGCTGGCACCGGGTGTGCCTTCTGCATGCGCGAAGAAGCCGAGCATCAGCTGTTCGCCGCCCAGATGCGACGTTGACCATGCGTATTCCACCGCATCACATGCAAAGCCGGCTTCCTCCTGTACCTCGCGTATGACGGCCTCCTCGGCGCTTTCGCCGGGCTGGATGTAGCCGGCAACCAGCACCTCACGCTCCGGACGACGATGCTCGCGCTGCAAAAGTACCTCGCCGCTTTTGTTGCAGACGGCGGCAATGATGCACGTGGAGAAGCTATCGAACCAAGGGCGATTGCAGGTGTCGCACCACGGGACAAGCCCATCGTCCCCAAGAGGACGCGAAGAGAGGTGCTGTCCACAGGTGGGACAATACTGAAAATGCATGATTTATTTCCTTTCCAGGCAAAGCGTTGTGAAATCCGGAAAGCAGCGATGCAGAATCAAAAAGAAGCCACTGCCCAGCATGCCACCGATGAAATTGAGCAGAATATCGTCAATGTCCGTCATGCGGCCGATGAACAGCTGACTGCACTCAATCGCAACGGGTAGCAGCAGACAGCAAAGCACCATCACAAACGGACGACGGAAACGCGCCCAGAGGAGCGGCAGGAAAAAGCCAAAGGGCACGAACATGACCACGTTGCCCCAAAGATTGATGAGAATTTCATCGACCGTGCCGTAGCTCAGCATGCGCCGGATGGTGAATAAGGGCTGCATCTGTATCTTTTCACCGGTGGCAAGGCGTGTGCGCGCTGCGGATAGCATTTCCGCAGGCGTGGCCCATGTGCCATCAAGCACCAGACAGAGGAGACCGCCGAATAGCATCACAAACAGCATCAGCAGCCCCTCGTGATAGCACCAGTGGCGATGCGGACGGCGAAAAGCTGCCCATAGCGGGAGTAAAATCGCCATGAGCAGCAAGTAACGCAGCAGATATTCCGTCATGCCTGAATGCCGTGAAGCGCCTGTGCAATGTCCTGAATCAGGTCGTCCTTGCTTTCCAGACCGACGCTGATGCGCACCATGCCCGCAGGGACGCCAGCGGTGGCCAGCTGTTCCTCGTTCATCTGGCGATGGGTGGAGGTGGCCGGGTTCAGGCAGCAGGTGCGTGCGTCGGCAACGTGCGTTTCGATGGCGGCCAGCGTCAGGCGCTTCATGAACGCTTCAGCCGCAGGACGGCCGCCCTTGAGGACGAAGGACACCACGCCGCAGCCGCCGTTGGGCATGTACTTCATGGCGCGGGCGTAATAGGGATTGGACGGCAGATGCGGATAGCTGACGGATTCGACCTCCGGCTGTGCTTCGAGGAATTGCGCAACGGCGGTGGCGTTCTCGCAGTGACGCGGCATGCGCACATGCAGGCTTTCCAGTCCCAGGTTGAGCAGGAAGGCGTTCTGCGGCGACTGGACACAGCCCAAATCGCGCATCAGCTGGCTGGTACACTTGGTGATGAACGCACCGGCCTGTCCGAACTTCTCGGCGTAGGTGATGCCGTGATAGCTTTCGTCCGGCGTGCAAAGGCCGGGGAATTTGTCGGCATGCGCCATCCAGTCAAAGTGACCACTGTCCACAATTGCACCGCCGATTGCCGCACCGTGACCGTCCATGTACTTGGTGGTGGAGTGGGTCACAATGTCCGCACCCCATTCGATGGGACGGCAGTTAACCGGCGTAGGGAAGGTGTTGTCCACAATCAGCGGCACGCCGTGACGGTGCGCGGCGGCAGCAAATTTCTCGATGTCCAGCACGGTCAGGGCTGGATTGGCAATCGTCTCGCCAAACATGGCGCGCGTGTTGGGACGGAAGGCGGCATCCAGCTCCTCGTCCGTGGCATCGGGAGAAACGAAGGTGGCGTCAATGCCCATCTTCTTCATCGTGACGGAAATCAGGTTGAACGTGCCGCCATAGATGGAGGAGGACGCGACAATGTGACTGCCCGCTTCACAAATGTTGAACAGTGCCATGAAGTTGGCCGCCTGACCAGAGCCGGTCAGCATGGCAGCACTGCCGCCTTCCAGCGTGGCAATCTTTGCCGCAACGTGGTCGCAGGTCGGGTTTTGCAGACGGGAGTAGAAATAGCCAGACGCCTCCAGGTCAAAGAGCTTGCCCATGTCCTCACTCGTGGCATACTTGAAGGTGGTGGACTGGATAATCGGAATCTGGCGCGGTTCGCCGTTGCCGGGCGTATAACCGGCTTGCACACATTGGGTTTCCAGACGATAATCAGACATACAAAAACCTTCTTTCTATATTTATGACATGGTACACATGGCAATCAGCTGGCCGCGCAGGGAGGAGAATCGCCAGCTGTGACGGCTGCTGATGCCCAGCTCCGCGTGGCATAGGGCAATGCCGCCTTCCAGCAGGTTGTGCTCGCCGACGGTCAGCGTCATGTGATGATCGTCGGGACAGCAGATGCTCCACGGCTGACCGTTGGCGGCAGAGGGCGCAATGCGCACCAGCTCCGTCATAGCAAGCGGCGTGCCGGAAAGCGCATCACGGCAGAGACGATCCAGCGGTCTGCGGTGGCGCTCCTCGGGTGCGGATAGTGGTGCTTCGGGCTTGCCCAACGCGATAATGGCAAGTGCCGTTTCCTTCTCCGCAAGGGGAAGTGTCAGCTGCTTGCGCTTATAGCTGCCGGTCAGCCAGCAGGTGCCGATGCCCTGTGACGTGGCTTCCAGCACAAAGGCTTCGCCCAGAATGCCCGCATTGACCTGGCAAAGGGGTTCGGGCCCACAGGCAATCACCACGGCCACCAGCGTACAGCCACTGATGCGCCCTTGCCCAAGCAGTGTGCCCGTAAACAGCGATTCATCCACGGGCATAAGCACCAAGCGTGCGCCGGGCATGGCGCAGCGCCCGATGGCATAAGAAAGCATCGCCAAATCGGATGCATCCAGCGGTTCAGAAAAATTTCGGCAGGAGGTTCGCACCAGCGCGGCGCGGGCAAGCGCTTCCTTCTGCATGGGAGAAAACAGATATTCAAGCGCGGGCATGCTCATTCCTCCGTGGGAGAAGCGGACAAGGGAGTTGCACGCAGGGTGCGGAACACATCGCCCACACGCTGCGCAATGACAAGGTCGGCCGCGCTATCCAGCGGCGTGGCGTCGCGGTTAATCAGCACAATATGCTTACCATGAAAATACCGCAGGAGCGAGGCCGCCGGATACACTGTCAGGCTTGTGCCGGAAACAATCAGCAAATCCGCCTGCTGCAAATGTCTGATAGCGCGTGACACCACATCATCATCCAGGCTTTCCTCATAAAGCACCACATCCGGCTTAATGACACCACCACAGGGACAATGCGGCACGCCCTGCGAATCACGAAGCATTTCTGGCGGAAAAAAGCGTGCGCATTTCAGGCAATAGTTCCGATGCACACTTCCGTGCAGCTCCAACACGTTTTTACTTCCTGCACGCTGATGTAGGCCATCAATATTCTGGGTAATCACGGCAGACAGGCGACCTACGGCTTCGAGCTTTGCCAGATATGCATGGGCATCATTCGGCTGAGCATCCAGCGGGAGCATTTTCGCGCGATAGAAGCGATAGAACTCCTCTGGATGCCGGGCGAAAAAGTGATGCGAGAGGATTTCCTCCGGTGGATAGTCATACTGCTGGTGATAGAGGCCATCCTGCGAGCGGAAGTCAGGGATACCCGATTCTGTACTGAATCCCGCGCCAGTGAAGGCGACGATACGTTGGCTTTGATCGATCCACTGCTGGAGCTGCGCGTACATAGAGGGCCTTCTTTCTTTCGCGAATGATAAAAAGGGGTTTAAAGGAATTATATCATAGCCCAGCCCATCTGACAAGCCGAGTGCAAGGGAAGAACAAGAGGGAAAAGGAAAATAGGAAGGAGAAGAGAAGAAAACAAACATGCGGAAAATGCAGAAATAACAAGTCGATTCAATCGCAAAACGGGTGTCGAGAGGGTCGAAGACCCTTCG
>CAYXHF010000013.1:0-32248 GCA_964464815.1 uncultured Faecalibacterium sp. | reverse complement strand
CGGCGTCACGCAAAGTCCAGTTGCATCGAAGCAGGACAAACATGCGGAAAAAGCAAGAATAACAAGTCGATTCAATCGCAAAACGGGTGTCGAGAGGGTCGAAGACCCTTCGCGGGTGCAGGGCAGCGCCCTGCTGGGTTTGGGCAAAGCCCAAGGGGACCAGCACGCGCTCGGAGAGTCGCGGCGTCACGCAAAGTCCAGTTGCATCGAAGCAGGACAAACATGCGGAAAAAGCAGAAATAACAAGTCAATTCAATCGCAAAACGGGTGTCGAGAGGGTCGAAGACCCTTCGCAGGTGCAGGGCAGCGCCCTGCTGGGTTTGGGCAAAGCCCAAGAACTTTCGCTTCACAGTATGGCGTAAATGTGCTATAATATAATCGGTATACTTTCAGGATAAAGGAGGCATTCCATGGATGTCAAGAAGCTGCTGAAGGAAGTGACGGCGCTGCCTGGCGTGAGCGGTCACGAGGAGGCAGTCAGTCAGGTACTGGCGGAGCAATTTCGCCCGTATGTGGACGAGGTGACGGTGGACAGTATGTATAGCGTCATCGCCCACAAGAAGGGCAAGGGCCCGAAGGTGATGCTGTGCGCCCATCTGGACGAAATCGGTCTGATGGTGACGCATATTGAGGACGATGGCAGTCTTCGTCTGGGCAATGTGGGCGGCGTTGATGCCCGCATTTTGCCGGCAAGCCGCGTGTGGGTGCATGGCCGCGAAAAGCTGTTCGGAACCATTGGCGCCCTGCCGCCGCATCTGATGAGCGCGCAGGACCGTGCAAATAACTACACGCTGGATAACCTGCATGTGGATATCGGCATGACGGCAGAAAAGGCCCGCGAATTGGTGCGCATTGGCGATTTGGTGACGCTGGATGGCCCTGCGACGGAACTAATGAATCACCAGTTCAGCGCCAAGACGCTGGATGACCGCGCGTGCGTGGCGATTCTGCTGCGCGCGGCGGAAATGCTGCAAAAGCTGGTTTGCGACGCGGATGTGTATTTCGTCTGCTCCTCGCAGGAAGAGGTTGGCGGCCGTGGCGCAGAAACGTCCGCATTTGCGGTTGAACCGGATCTGGCGGTCGTGCTGGATGTGGACTTTGCCAAGACGCCGACCTGCCCGTCGGGCGCGACGCTGCCCATTGATGCCATGATTGTTACGCATGGCCCGTTTGTGCAGCCGAAGCTGAATCAGCGCCTGATGGACTGCGCCAAGAAGCACCACGTGAAGCTCAATGCCAACGTGGCAAGCCGCTCCACCGGTACGGATGCGGATGAAATCGGCCTGAGCCGTGCGGGCGTGCCGACGGTGCTGCTGTCCCTGCCCGAAAAGTACATGCACACCAGCGTGGAAACGGTCGATCTGAACACGATGGAGGAAGGCGCACGGCTGCTGGCGCACTTTGTGGCGGAGCTGGACGATAGCTGGGAGGAAGACCTATGGATCTGAAAACACTCACGGAACTGAACGGCCCGTCCGGCCATGAGCAGGCGATTCGTCGCTTTCTGCTGGAGGAGCTGAAGAAGATGGGCTTCGCGCCCACGATTGACCGCATGGGCAATGTGATTGTGGTCAAGGAGGGCAATGGCCCTGCGCCCCGGAAACGCGTGATGGTCAGCGCCCATATGGACGAGGTCGGCCTGATTGTCCTCTCGGCGACGGAGGACGGCTACCTGCGTGTGGCGGCTGCGGGTGGCATTGATCCGCGCGTGCTTGTCTCCAAGCGCGTTTTGGTGGGCGATGATAACATCCCCGGTGTTATTGGCGCTGTGCCGATTCATTTGCAGTCCGCGGCTGAACGTAAGCGCGTGCTGCCGATGTCGGAGCTGCTGGTGGATATTGGCGCGTCCAGTAAGGAGGAGGCCGAGGGCAAGGCGCCCATGGGCACGTATATCTCCTTTGACACGCCGTATGTGGAGTATGGCGACGGCTATGCGTGCGGTAAGGCGTTTGACGACCGCGTGGGCTGCCTGACGATTCTGCGCCTGCTGGAAGAGGAGCTGCCGGTGGATTTGGTGGCTTGCTTCGTGTCGGAGGAGGAAGTCGGCTGCCGCGGTGCCAAGGGCGCTGCGTTTGCGCAGGAGCCGGATATTGGCATCGTGCTGGAAGGCACGACGTGCAACGACCTGGGCGATGTGCCGGAAAATGCACATGTGTGCGAAGCTGGTCAGGGCGTGGCGGTGTCCTTCATGGACGGCGCGTCCATTGCCAACCGTGCGCTGTTCCGTAAGGCGCTGGATGTGGCCAAGCAGGAAAATATTCCCTGCCAGGTCAAGCATAGCGTTTCCGGCGGCAATGACGGTGGCGCGATTCAGCGCGCAAGAGAGGGTATTCCGGTTGTGGTGCTGTCGGTGCCGTGCCGCTATATCCATTCGCCGTCTTCTGTCGTGAAGCTCAGCGATGTGGAAAGCCAGTTTACGCTCTGCCGCGCTCTGCTGCGTGCATTGTGATGATAAAGGAGAATATATATGTTTCAATTGCTGAAAAAAGTGCTTGCCCCTGTTGCACCCTCTGGTCTGGAAGAACCCGTGGCGGCCGTTATCCGTGAGGAAGTCGCTCCGTATGTGGACAGCATCGAAACGGATGCGCTGGGCAACCTGATTTGCATCAAAAACGGCACGGATGCACAGGCTGAAAAGGTGATGGTCTCCGCGCATATGGACCACATCGGCTATATCGTGACCGGCATCGAGAAGGAAGGCTTCCTGCGTGTGACGAATGTGGGCGGTGTCAGCCCGCTGATGAGCCAGACGCGCCATGTCACCTTCCAAAACGGCGTGCATGGTGTGGTCGTGAGCGAAAACGGCAAGGACGCCGTTATGAAGGACCTGTTTGTGGACATCGGCGCACAGGATAAGGCTGATGCGGAAAAGATGGTGCAGATTGGCGATGTGTGCGTGTATGCCAATGACTGCTTCCGTCTGGGCGAAAACCGTGTGGCCGCACCGGCGATGGATGACCGCGCGGCATGCGCGATGCTGATTCGCTTCCTGCAAACGGTGGGCAAGACGCGTCAGACGGTGATTGCGCTCTTCTCCGTGCAGGAGGAGGTTGGCTGCCGTGGCGCGAAGGTGGCGTCCTTTGCCAAGGCGCCCGATAAGGCGATTGCGCTGGACGTGACCGGCTGGGGCGATACGCCTGGCACCAAGCAGCCCGACATTCATCTGGGTGAGGGCATTGCCGTGAAGGTGATGGACCGTGGCAGCATCAGCAATCCCGCTTTGCGTGAGGCGCTGATTGCCGCGGGCGAAAAGGCAAACGTGAAGACGCAGCGCGAGGTGCTGCCCTATGGCGGTACGGACGCGTCTGCGATGCAGACCAGCCGTGGCGGCATTCCGGTTTGCACGCTGTCCATTCCGTGCCGTTATGTGCATTCGGCCTGTGAGACGGTCGACCTGCGCGACATGGAAGCTGGCGTGGAACTGATGAAAGCGTATTTCGGCGCGTAATATCAAACGGCGAAGGGAGCGAAAGCTCCCTTCGCCTGCACGGGCGCATTTATAGCAAAAAAACTGCGCCAAAGGCAAAAAGAAGGGAGACCATTCATGCACGCATTGTCGGGCGTATTGTATTTGCTGCTCTATCTGGCGGTTGGCAACACCTGTATTCGCTGCCTGCTGCCGCGAAAATCGCCACTGACCCGTTTGTGGTTAGGGACAAGCTTCGGCTTGCTGCTGCTGATGTGGCTGCCGGCGCTGCTGGCGTTCGCGGTGGATTTCACGGTGAAGGCGCATTTGTTGGCGCTGCTACCGCTTTGCGGCGTGATGGGCGTGTGCTGCCTGGCGCGGGAGAAAGAGACAGGCGCGCTTTGTGATGCGTCAGCAGGCAAGCAAACGCTTTGGCGGCGCGTGACATCTCCTGCGCGAGGCTGGGACGACAAGGAAAAGCAGCTGGCGCGGCAGATGCTGCTGGTGGTGCTGCCCCTGACCATCCTCTCGGGATACTTGCAGTATACACATTGCGTGCGCGTGGGCGCGGATGGCGGCTGGTGGGTCGGACAGAGCACGTATGGTGATCTGCCGATGCATATGTCCTTCGTCACGTCGCTGAAAAACGCATCCTTCCCGCCAGACTATGCGCTGTTTCCGGGACAGCAGCTGTCCTATCCCTTCCTGATGGATAGCTTGTCTACAAGCTTGTACCTCCTTGGCTTCTCGATTCAGGCGGCCCTGGTCGTGCCGGGCACGCTGATGATGGCGCTGTGCTACATGGGCGTGATGGTGCTGGCAAGGGAAATGACGGCAGGGAAGAAGACGGTGGTCTTGGCGACGCTGCTGTTCTTCCTGAACGGCGGGTTGGGCTTCCTGTACAATTTCGACCTGGCTGGCGGCACGGATAGCACCGGCACCTGGACGGTGGTGGAGCGCGTGAAGGAGATTCTGGAAGGCTACTACCAGACGCCGACGAATCAGCCCACGCCAAACAACCTGCGCTGGTCGAATGTGATTGCTGACCTGATGATTCCGCAAAGGACGCTGCTAGGCGGCTGGTGCATGGTGCTGCCGTGCTTCTATCTGCTCTATAGCGCGTTTGCGCCGACGTGCCGTCGGGATGCGGATTGGATGGCGCTGCCGTTTGTGACGGTGCAGGGAGAAGGCCGCATTGTCCGCGCAATCGAGCGGGAAAGAATGGTCGTCCTGCTGGGCGTATGGGGCGGTGCGCTGCCGCTGATTCATACGCATTCCTTCCTGGCGCTGGGCTTGTGTAGCCTGGGCATGATGGTGTATGACCTGATTCACGATCGGGAACGCTGGGCGCTGCTGCTCTGGTATGCGGTCTATGGCGTGCTGGCACTGGTGCTGAGCCTGCCGCAGCTGATTGGTTTCACCTTCCAGCAGGTTTTCCAGGGCGGGAGCACGACAGGCTTCCTGCAATTCTGGCCGAACTGGGTCAACGGTTATCAGACGGGCAATGGCTTCCAGTTCTATGATTTGTACCTGTGGTTCTATGTCAAGAACATCGGTCTGCCGTTCCTGATGCTGATTCTGGCGCTGTTTGAGCGCAATCCCAAGCATCGCCGGATTTTCGCCGGTGCGCTGCCCATCATTGTGGCGGTGGAGACGGTGCGCTTTCAGCCCAATATCTATGATAATAATAAGCTGATGTACCTGGCGTGGCTGCTGTGCTGTATGATTGTGGCGGACTGGTGCCGCCAGGTGTGGCAGCGACTCAAGGGCATGCGCGGCCGTGGCGTGCTGGCGCTGATGACGGCGGTGGTGATGTTCCTGTCGGCTGGCTTGACGCTGTGGCGTGAGTGCGTGAGCAACTACCAGGCGTTTTCCAGCGGTGCGGTGGAGGCAGGAGAATTCGTCCGCGATAATACGCAGGAGCATTCGACCTTCCTGACGGGTACGCAGCACCTGAACCCGGTGGCCTCCATTGCGGGACGCAACATCGTCTGCGGGCCGGACTTGTGGCTGTATTTCCATGGCCTGAACACGACGGAGCGGAAAAACGACATTGCCGACTTCTACACCGACCCGTCGGAAAATCTGGACGTGCTGGAAAAGTACGACGTGGACTACATCTACGTCAGCAGCTATGAGCGCAGCAGCTATGCGGTGGATACCGAGGCGCTGGACGCGCTGTTCCCGCAGATTTTTGAAAACAGGGAGGCGACCATCTGGCAGGTTCGCCCGATGGAGGAGGAAGAAATCAATGGAGCGTCTGCTGCGCTTCGCGGTGGAGAATGACCGCATCATTCGTCTGATGTACATGCGGGAAGGCAGGCTCTATCAGGTCAATGCGCACGTGGTTCGCTATGATGACAGGGAGCTGGAATTCATCACGACGCGCTCGCCGCGTAAGCAGCTGATTGCGCGTGAGGAGCTGCTGGCGGTGGATTTCCGGCGCGGTGATGACGGACAGACGGTATAACTGGCAGGACGACCGGCGCAGAAAGGGGAAAAAGCATGGACGGAAAGGCACTAGTAACGGGCGTCGATTTGTCGCAAACGGGGCCGCTGCTGTTGCCGTGGACGCTTGACCCCTGGGGCAGAAAACGACCGCCCCTGTCGCAGGAGGCGCTTTGGATGAGCGCAGAGCTGGCCAGCGCCACCTACGGCATGGCGATTGAGCCGTGGATTGAAGCAGGCTGGCGTGATGTGACCATTCAGGTCGATGGCGAATTGACGGCCCTGCCGCCGGATAATCCGCTGAGCGCAGCGTGGCGCAAATATTGGGTTCGCGCGCGCATCCGTCAGGTGAGTCCCTTGGGGCAGGTGCTGGGCGCACTGCGCGTGCGTGGCGGTGGCACGACGGGCAAGGCCGTGGTGATGCTGCATCCTGCGCCGGATGGCCGCTATGTGGTGGCGGTCGGCTTTATGGGGACAGGCACGCGCTTCTATGACTGGTTCAGCAATTTCCGCATGACGACGCAGGATGGCACACATCGCGGCTTTCTGGAATTGGCGCGTCAGTTTGAGGGTAACGAGGAAAAAATCGAATTTCCGGAAACGGCGGAGGAGCTGGGACTGGAAAGGCTGACGCTGGGCATGATTCTGCGCGATATGCAAAGCCCGAACAGCCGCTTTCACCTCTGGCTCTGCGGCCATAGTCAGGGCGCGGCGCTGATGCAGGTGTATGCGTACTTGAAGCTGCGCGACAATGGCATTTGTCCGCAAAAGCTGCTGGGCTATGGGTTTGCTTCGCCTACCGTCATGACGGGTGCGGCGGTGCGTGACCCGTCGGCCTATCCGCTCTACCATGTGCTCAACAGTGATGATCTGGTGCCGCGCTGCGGTGCGCAGGTGCATCTGGGGCTTTGCTTGCACATGGAGGCGACGCCCGAGATGCGCAAGGCATGCTATCCGTGGAAGCGTGATGAAGCATCCGTGGCGGTTCGTCTGGCGCTACGTCCGACGCTTTGGCGCATGACGGACACGCCGTCGTGTATCATCGGTGGCTTGGGACTGTTGACGGTGCTGGGCCGATTGGGGAGCGCGGAACTGGTGAAGCTGCTGGGTGGCAGTGGCTTTCTGCCGCTGGATCGCGTGCTGGAAAAAGCGGAGGCGGTGGATTTCCTTCGTGGACTGAAGCAGCGCGTGGCGGTGGCGTATGAATCGGTGACAGGACATATGCTGGACATGCTGGCGGTGGAGGCTGAGGCGTATCGGATGCAAGTCATCATCGACCGATACGGCTTGCATCCCTTCATGGAGGCGACGCTGGATTTGATGACCTGTCCGCATTCCTTGACGCCGCATCCCAAGGAAGGGTATATTGGCACATACTTTTATCAGGTGATGGAGGAAATGCAGCAGGCACAGCCCTTCATCTGGCGCGCTGGCGAAACGCCCTGCCGGATGTATGCGCGTGATTTGACCCATGGCGTGGGCATGGCGCAGACGCATTGCATCTGCAATCGCCGTCTGCCCAAGGTGGAGCGCCGGGTGCATCTGCCCGCAAAGCGGCATGATGTGCAAAAGCGCCTGAGCGGTGCGCGCATGGAGGGCAGGAGAGGCTTGCTGATGACAATCGAGGAGGAAAATCAGAAATGCAATGGCTGATGGGGATTGCAGGGATTTACCTGGTGTGCATCAACGTGGTGGCATTTGCGCTGATGGGCATTGACAAGCGCCGCGCGAAAAAGGGCGCATGGCGCATTGCGGAGCGGACACTGTTCCTGCCGGTGGTGCTGCTGGGCAGCATTGGCGGCACGGCAGGCATGTACGTGTTCCATCATAAGACGCGCCACTGGTATTTCCGCTATGGCTTTCCGGCCATGCTGGTGGTGCAGGTGGCGCTGCTTGGCGCGGGATTGTATCTGGTGATGGCATAAGGCAGACGGAAGAAGCATTGGCGATGTCCCAAGGAGGAGAAAGACACATGATGGATCAGATGCTGGAGCAGGATGCACCGCTGGCGGACAGAATGCGTCCGCGTGACCTGACGGAATTCATTGGACAGCGCCATCTGCTGGGCGAGGGAAGACTGCTGCGTCGCGCTATCGAGGCGGATCGCCTGACGTCCTCCATCTTCTTTGGGCCGCCCGGTTGCGGCAAGACGACGCTGGCTTCCATCATTGCGGGCAGCACGAAGTCGGCCTTTGTCCAGCTCAACGCCGTCACCAGTGGCGTTGGCGATGTGCGTCAGGTGATTCATGATGCGCAGGAACGCCGCCGTTATGGCCAGTCCACGTATCTGCTGCTGGACGAATGTCACCGCTGGTCAAAGGCGCAGAGCGATAGCATCCTGCCAGCCATTGAGCGTGGAGTGATTCGTTTTATCGGCTCGACCACGGAGAATCCGATGGTGTCCATGACGCCCGCTATCGTCAGCAGATGCCGCGTGTTTCAGTTTGAGCCGCTGGGTGAAAGCGACGTGATGCAGGCCATGCACCGCGCCTTGCAGGACAAGGAGCGTGGCTATGGCCAGCTGAACGTTGTGGCAAACGAGGATGCCCTGCGCCACATTGCCCGCATTGCAGGTGGTGACACGCGTGCGGCGCTGGGGGCGGTGGAATTGGCCGTGCTGACCACACCGGCGGATGCTGACGGCGTGATTCATTTGACCATGGCCGTGGCCGAGGAATCCATCCAGAAGCCGATGATTCGCTGTGACGAAAGCCTGTATTATGACATGCTCAGCGCGTTCTGCAAGTCCCTGCGTGGCTCGGACAGCAATGCGGCGCTGGCATGGTTCGCGCGGCTGATATATGCTGGCGTTGACCCGAAGCTGATTGCACGGCGCATGATTGTGCATGCCAGCGAGGATGTCGGACTAGCCAATCCCATCGCCATGCTGCAAGCGGAGGCCGCCAGCCGGGCGTTGGACTTTGTGGGCATGCCGGAGGCGCGGATTCCCATGGCACAGGCGATTATCGCCATTTGCGAAAGCCCCAAGAGCGACAGCGTGATTCGTGCGGTCGATGCGGCCATGGCGGATGCGGAGCATGGTGGCTATGGCGCGGTGCCGGTGCATCTGCGCGACACGCACTACGCCGGGCATACCCGTGTGGGCAGTGGCGATGGGTATCTCTATCCGCATGCCTATCCGGGACATTGGGTGAAGCAGAACTACATGCCCGTGGAATTGCAGGGGAAGAAGTACTACCAGCCGACCGAAATGGGGCATGAAGCGACGATTCGCAAGAATCATCAAGTCCGGGAGGGAAGCAAATGAAGTGCTTGAAAAACGTCCGGGAGCAGGTGTCGGTGCAGAAGATGACCAACTACGCCATCATCATCAACGCCCTGCAAATCGGCCTGATGGTCGTGGTGATGGCGCTGCTGGTGCTGTCGCCGCGCTTCTCCGTGAGCCAGAACATGCTGCTGATGCTCTCTGGCTTTGCCTCCGCGGTCATTGTCTGGGGCGCGGTGATGGATATTCGCGATGCCATGAGTACCCAGAAGCTCTTGCGGCAGCTGGATGACATGGACGACACCATCGAGGCCATGGAGGAGCTGAACAACACCCTGCGCGCCCAGCGACATGACTTCCTGAACCACTTGCAGGTCGTTTACAGCCTGATGGAGATGGAGGAGTATGACGAGGCGAACCGCTACATCGAAAAGGTGTATGGCAAGATAACCTCCGTCAGCCGCGTCCTCAAAACCGCCAGCGCGCCGATTAACGCGCTGCTACAGGTCAAAATGGCGGCCTGCGAAAAGGAGGGCGTGCAGGTCACGCTGGACATTACCTCCCCATGGAAGGAGACACCCATCTCCGGCTGGGAAATGTGTAAGGTGCTGTCCAACCTGATTGACAACGCCCTGGATGCCATGGAGAACAACGCGCCGGACAAGCGTCACCTGACCATTACGCTCAGCGAGAACATCAAGAGCTACACCTTCTCCGTCGCCAATACCGGGACGCCGATTCCGGCGAGCGACCAGAAGCGCATCTTCGATGCGGGCATCACCACCAAGGCGGATGGACATGGCATGGGTCTGTACATCGTTCGTCAAACGCTCCGGCAATATGGGGGCGACATTCATTTAATGAGTGACACGCAGGAGACGGTATTTTCGGGTGAAATTCCAAAGGAAATGCCGAAAGAAGTGTAAAATAAAAAAGATGCATACGAAAAGCAAGGCCAGCGCGAAAAACGTCTGGCCTTGCTTTTTGGATGCGGAAATGATGCAGAATTCTTTGGGAGACTGCTCCCAAAAGGACGAACTTTGTGGAAAAGTTGGTGGATAACGGATAAAAACGAGAAAAACAGGTGAGCTTATCCACAGTTGGGCAGAAAAACGGTGGATAACGGTGGATAAGTTGCAACAACCGGAAATCAATCGCCCGAAAATCACAAAATCGTCTGGCAAGCGCGTGGTGCGACATCCACGGAAAACAGTGGAATTCCACAGTTTATCCACAACTATCCACAGGGTTATCCACAATAGAGACGACTGGAAACACGGAGGATACCAGGAACATTCGTCTTTTTGGCGATAAAGCGCAGAAAAAACGGGCGATTCATTGCTGAATCGTCCGCAATGGTCGGTCGTAGGGGTGCAACAAACACGTCGTAATCAGACATCAGGAGTTGTAACCGTCGGATGATTGATGAAGGAACTGTTTGTTTCATCGTCGGTCGGGGAAACAATCATATACACACAAGAATCATTCGGTCGTTTTGTCATGCATCCAAATGCTGTACCGGGTGTTTATGGCATAGGCGCAACAAGGAGAGGAAGCAAGGGTCAGTCCTCGTCATCCGCCTGTTCGTCATCATTGAGCTTCAATGTGGCAATTTCCATCAGCTTGGCTTCCAGCTTCTGATCCTCCACGGGAACGAATTCCTCCAGCTCCTCGCCGGATTCATCGGTCGACGCGACAATCTTCATCACGTAGCAGCTTACCTCTGCTTCGTCCGCATCATCCTCGATGGAGTCGGTCAGAATGGCGTATTCCTCGCCGTTGTAGTAGAAATAGTCAATAATCTTGAAAAGGAGCGTGTTGCCTTCCTCGTCGGTCATTTCGATCATATCATCGGCCATGTTGTCGGACATGTCGTCAACCAGCTCGATTTGAAGATTCGTCTGCTTGTCATCCATATTCTGTAGAACCATCCTTATAGGCGCTCTCACGTGGGGCGCATCAGTCAAAGAGGACTGTCACTTTTATGCTCTGAAAGAAATGGACGGCATGCCCACGACGACCTGACGCAGCACGCTCTTGGAATGCTGATCTTCACAGTTCATTGGAAACGCCTCCTTCTCTTTCCGGCTCATCGCGTCACCGCGGTGCCTTTTGCTGTCGCTCTCCGGCGACCTCTCTCTCTTTGCACCTTCATTATACACGAAAGCATGCCAAAATACAAGAGGCCAGCGAAAAGTTTTCTCGTTGACTTTCGCTGGCCAGGTGTGATATAATGTATTTATTGGGGCAAAATTGAATGGATTAGTGCATGGTATGCTTCTTTTGCAGCTTCGTTTTCGTGCCATCGGGCTGCTGCACATAGGTGTTTTCCAGCACCAGACGCATATTCTCGCGGAAGGCATCCAGGTATTCCTGGCGCAGCACCGCATGTTCAGCCGCCTCCTGTTCCGTCAGGCCGGTGGCTTTCTTTTTGCGTGCCAGTTCATTGATGCGGTCAATCTTTTCCTTTTCCATGGGTCAATTGCTTCCTTTCTGCGTGAAATCATTTGCAAACATGCGCATGCGCAGGCCACATGCGGCAATGACCGCCAGCACCAGCGCCATCAGGCTGTAGGCCAGTAGCGGCTCGCCCAGACGGTCTACCGCGAATTCCAGCGCGATGCCCAGCCCAATGCATACCGCCGTCACCAGCCAAAGGGGCAGCAGCTGCTTTTTGCCGGCACGCTGCTGGCGCACGGCGCGCGCGGTGAAGATACCCATCGCCAGCACGGTCAGGACAATCGCGCCAATCTGGCTGATGCGCACAAAGTGAATGACAATCATGTGGGAGTCGTTGCGCAGCGATTCCAGCACGACCTGCACCGTGCCGTAGAGCAGCAGGAACAGCAGCATCGTGTCACCCTGCGGCCGTGCCTTTTTGCGGCTGAGGTACAGCGCGACGGCGATGAGGAGCATCGCCACGGCCTCGTAGAGGAAGACCGGATGGCAACCATCCAGCCATTGCCCCAGGGGCATCAGGAAGGGCGTGACAATCGTTTTGCCAACGCCCATGCCGTCGCCGAAGAAGCCTTCGGTCAGGCGTTCCAGGCAAATCGCAAGCGGTGCGCCCAGCGCCACGGCATCCATCAGCAGGCCGGAGGAAAGGTGGAATGCCTTCTCCACCAGCAGGGTTGCCAGCAGAACGCCGACAATCGCGCCCAGCATGGACGCGCCGCCATCCCAGAAGTGGAGCATCAATGCGGGATTGTCCAGCGTGACGAAGTAGTAGGGGATGTTCGAGAGCACAAAGAGCAGGCGCGAGAACAGGAAGCTGGCCACCAGGGATGCAATGGCGAAGACCGGCAATGCATTTGCGGGCAAATGCTGCTTGCGCGTCTGCCACGCCACCATCAGCAGCAGGAGCAGCATGGACAGCGCCACGCCCATGCCGTAGATTGTCGGGGTCATCATTGTGCAGCCTCCACACCAGCGTCAACGGCCGTGGCGAAGTAGATGATGTCGGACACGCTGCGCTCGGCCTTGACGGTCTTGTCGGAGTAGTTTTCGCCGCCGAACCACATCAGCGCGCTGTTGCCACCATCCAGATTGTAGGCGATGGTGCAGCCCTGATCGGCCATGAACTGCGCCAGCTCTGCGCACGTGCAGCCCTCGGAATCCTTGCGACGGCCGTCCACGACAACCAGCAGATATTCCTTCTCGCCCAGCTGACCAATGGCGCAGCGCGGCTCGTTGGCGAAGACGTTGTACTTGTTCTTGTAGTAGTCCGGGATTTCGCAAACCGTGGAATCAACCACCAGTGCCGGGCCGAAGTTGAAGACGTTGGGGTAGGTCACGTCCTCGGAGGCAAGCAGGGTCTTCAACTCGTCCGCGTCGGACTTGAAAATGATGTGGAAATCGCCGTTGCTGTCCACCAGCAGCATATCGCGCTGCTTGGAGGGCTTCTTGCGGAAGATTTCGTTCATGCGCACGACGTAGCCGTAGTCGTCACCGCCGAAGTAGTCGCCACCGATGGCCACCACGGCATTGTGCTTGGCGGCAATGGCGGAAATCTTGTTGTTCGTCTTGGCCTTGGGGTGGTTCAGACCCGTGCGGAACTGGCTGGCATCGGCAATCTTGACGCGGGAGATGTTGTAGACGGCATCGCCCACGGTTTCGCGCCACATCGTCACGGTGATGGAATCATCCTGATAGCCCTGCAACACGCCGTTTTCCTCATCTGCGGCGATATAGGCATCGGGATTGGGCACATAGCCCGTTGCGCTCAAATCCATCGGCAGGGGCGCGATGGTCGTCGTTTCGCCTTCCGCTTCGCCAAGGGCGGCGGTGGAGAGCATCATCAGGGCACAAAGAAGAGCAAGCAGCTTGCGCATGGGGAAAATTCCTCCTTATTATCATCAGTCGAACAGGAAGGCATACTCGTCATCCTCGGAGTTGCTTTCGTTCATGTAGCTGTCCTTGGCCTCGTCCAGCAAAGCAGGCGATGGAATGGCAAAGGCATAGGCGACGAGCAGCAGCAGGGAGACAAGCAGCAAGAGAAAATGCGTCATCTTGTTTTTCATTTAGCCCTGCGCCTCCTTGACCGTGTCGGTTTGCTTGGTGAAAATCCAGCGGTTCTGCACGCGGTAGCTGAGGAAATACAGCAGCGTGTCGATAATCAGCTTGGACAGGTTGTCCAGCTCCACGGGCATGCCCAGCTTGCTGAACAGCATGACGCCGAGGGAGCTGAGCGCCATAATGAGCACGCACAGCGCCGCATACTTGAGGGCCGTGGTGGCGGTGTTCTCCTTGAACTTGAAGACAAAGCTGCGGTTCATCAGGAAATTGCAGGGCGCGGAAATGAGTCTGGCAACAATGGTGCTGACCGCCTGAATCCCCTCAGTGTGCCAATTGACGGAGGCAAGCACCACATAGTGCATCAGCGCGAACACGCCCTGATCAATCAGGAAGGACGTGAACGATGCGGCCATGAACTTGATGAAGCTGCCCAAAATCACCTTGTAGATGCGGTAGCTGTCCCGTAGCGGATGAAAATGCGTTCCGGCATTTTCGTTTTCGTACACCGTCTCAATCTCAATGGGAATGATGGGCAGATGCGCACGGGCGCAGGCAATCAGCACCTGCATCTCGTACTCAAAGCGATCGCCCTTAACCTCCAGCATGAAGGGCAGGTCCGACATGGAGAAGGCGCGAAGACCTGTCTGAGTGTCGGGCAGATATACGCCGTAGAGCAGACGGAAGACGGCACTGGTGGTCTTGTTGCCAAAGCGGGATTTCGGCGGAATGTTGGGCAGGTTGAAATTTCGGCTGCCCAGATAAAGGGCATGCTCGCCCTGCGCAAGTGCTTGCGCCAGCTTCCAGCAATCCGCCACCGTGTGCTGACCATCCGCGTCGGCGGTGATGACACCGCTGGCATCGGGGAAGTGCTCGGCAATATAGCGATAGCCGGTTTTCAGCGCACAGCCCTTGCCGCGGTTCACCTCGTGATGGGTGACACAAACGCCCTCCATGGCGTCCAGTTCGGAGAAGATGGGCTGATATGACGCGGCGCTGCCGTCATCGACAATGACAACGTGGCAGAAGCCCTTGGCAAGCAATTGACGGACATAGGCCGGTAATCGGTTGTCCGGCTCCAGGGAAGGAATGAGCATCACGGCGTCCTGAGGCTGCATGTGCTGCTGAGGCATGGAGAAAAATCAACATCCTTTCAATCTGTATCCATTCAAGGCATTTGTGTGTCCAGATAATCCAGAAAGAGCGCCGAAACGGGCTTTCCGGAGGTCACTTCCAGCACGCGCTCCAAATCGGCGCGTGTGGCGTTTTTCAGCGTGTATTGTGCATAATAGGCTTGCAGACAGGCTTGTAGCGTGTCGCGGCCCAGATAGCTTTCCAGCGCCGTCCAGAGTCCTGCACCGCGCTGATACACGATGATGGAATAGTCGGTCAGGTCGGCAAAATAGTCAATGGGGCTGCCGGGCGTGAGGTCAGAGCGCAGGGTGATGCGAAGGGCCGTCTCCACACGCTCAAAGATGGCGCTTTGGCGGCGCTCCTCGCCGTAGACATCGCCGAGATAGTCCAGCACGGCATATTCGCACAGGCTTTCGTCCTGCCATGGGGCAAAGAAGCTGTCACTGCCGACTGTCATGGCCCACCACTGGTGCGCCGTCTCGTGGACGATGGTTGTTTCCAGCGTGTCGCCGCCAGTGCAGATGGCATCGGCAGAAATCATCACCATGCAGGGATATTCCATGCCGCCGTAGGGGAAATTGACCTGACACAGCGTCAGCGTCGGGTAGGGATAGTTGCCATAGCGTGCGGAAAAGCAAAGCACGGCACGTCGGGCCGTTTGGGCCATTTGCCGGGCATCCTTCGCCGTGGCGGCGTAGGCGGTAATCAGTACATCACCAGCCATCACCTGCGCGGTGGCGGCCTGCTTGCGCACGACCAGTGCGAAATCCCGCACGCCGTGTGCGACAAAGTGGTGGACATCCTCCTCGCCGTTTGACAAGACGGTGCTGCTGACGGCTGATGCGCCAACCTGCCAGCCATGCGGCACGCGTAGCGTTACATCCCAGTTCGCGCATTCGCTGACAAAGGGATCGCCCACGGCGCAGTAGGCATCGGTGCGCCATTCTCCCGCCTGCCACACAGCGGGCAGCGGAAACACATTGCCCAGCATGTAGACATCCTCCCAAACGCCAAAGCGACTGGCGCATGTGGGAATCTCCACCAGGCATTCCAGCGTTACCTGACAGATGCTGTCTGCCGGCCACGTCACGGGCAGGGAAAGAACTGTCAAATCGTCCTCCCAGTACGACCACGGGACGCTTTGGCCATCCACCTCGGCCGACACCATGGTCAGGCCACCGGCATCAAAGGCGGTGCCGTAGCATGCGGCAAACAGCTCATCCGATGCGGCAGGGGAGGTGCTTTGCGACCAGTACGCGCCGCTCCATGAGCGGAGCAGCAATTGCGATTGCGCTTCACCCGTTCGGTTGCGCAAGGAAAGCGTCTGGGTGAAGGAAAGCTGCTGCTTTTGCACATCCAGCACAGCGGTGACGGTAATGTCATCCATGGCGCTGCTTTGCGCAAGGAGCGCGGCACTTTCCTGCGGCAGGAAGACCTCCTCCGTCTGGGGACGTAGGGCAAGCCATGCGCCAAGGACACACAGCACGACCAGCAGTACCACAATGCCCGACGCCCAAAGCCAGGCGCGGCGCTTCTCTTGCGTAGAAAGGGATTGCTTCATGAAGGCGGAAGCTCCTTTCAGCGTGGTAACTTCCTTATTATACACCATTTCCGCCCAAGAAACAATGATTTCCGGATGCGGAAGTTGTAAAATTCATATCCTTTTGCGCATCAGGCGCGGCAAAGCGAGGCAAACTGCGCATGTGTGCAGCTGCACAGCGCGTCCACGGCCAAAATGACCTGGCATCCGCGCACACCGGCGCTGACGCTGATGCGGTCAAGGGCTTGTGCATCCTCCTGCACAAAGGTCGGGAACGCCTTCTTCATGCCAATGGGGCTGCAGCCACCGCGCAGGTAGCCGGTTAGGGGCAGCAGGTCCTTCTGCGGCAGCATGGAGACGCTCTTGCATCCGGCGGCGCGCGCCACGGCCTTCAGGTCAAGCTCCTTTTCCACCGGAATGACGCAGACCAGATGCGGCAGGTGATCGCCTGTCAGCACCAGCGTCTTGTAAATCATGTCCGCTGGCAAATCGACCTTCGCGGCGACCAGCTTGCCGTCAAAATTCTCGTCAGAAACATCATACTGGCGCGTTTCGTAGGGAATATGGCACGCATCCAGATGACGCAGGACATTTGTTTTTATCTGCTTGGCCATGGGAGAAAATCGCTTCCTTACTATGTTGTTGAAGGGACAAAAAGCCCATGCAACATGATAGCACATTTCGCTCCTTTTTGGCAAGCCGCAGGGCATTTTCTGCGAAAAAGGCCGGAATTGGAGCAAAACCGGGCGTTTTTTGCGAAAAAGCCACCCTGCTTACAGGGAATTCCTGCCCGGAGAAATTGACAGAACCGGAAAAGCGTTGTAAAATAGAAACGGTTGCGGTGGAAAAAGCTTATTCCACTGGATAGCAAGGAGGAAATAAACACCATGGCATCTGAATCTCGCAATGTGGAAACACAGCGCCGTGAACAAAACGGCATCGTATATTTTGATCGTGGCACCCTGACGGGCCGTGACGGCCGCCGCTATGACCGCTTCGCCATCCAGACCCACTTTGTGGAGGTCGGGGAGAGCGCATCCGAGCTTGTCAGGAAGTATGCCCTGCCGCTGATGCAGCCCGGTGACGTGCTGTCCATCACCGCCAAGGTCATGGCCATGTGTACCGGCAACGTCAAGCGCATGGAAGATATGAAGCTGGGCTTCTTCGCCAAGCTGATGGCGCGCTTTGCGGGCATCAACTCCACGGGTGTGGGCATGCATGAGCCGTATAAATTGCAGCTGGTGATTGATATGGTGGGTCTGCCGCGCGTGCTGCTGGCAGGCTTTGTCAGCGCGGTGACGCGTCCCTTTGGCGTCAAGGGCCTGTTCTACAAGATTTGCGGCCACGGCGTGGCGGGCATCGACGGCTTCTACTTCCGCTCCAGCTTTGAGCGCTATAAGACGCTGGCGCTGATTAACCCGGAAAATCCGGTGGAGCTGTCCAACCAGATTGAGAAGGAAACGGGCGTGCCGATTGTCATCATGGACGCCAACGACATTGACCAGAACCAGCTGGGCAAGTGCGATGATTTCCCGCTGACCGATGATCAGATTCAGGATGCCATGAAGGACAATCCCTCGGGCCAGGGTGACGAACTGACGCCCATGATTCTGATTCGTCCGCTGAAGTAATCTCTGTGCGCCGCGGGCGCAGAACCAACGACAAGAAAAAGGAAACACAACGATGAAGAAGAAAATCGCGATGCTTCTGTCGCTACTCATGCTGCTGGTGATGATGCCCTTTGCCGCGCAGGCGGAGGAGAGCCAGGTGACGGAAACGCTGCCGACACTGGAATTGCATCAAATCAACATGGGCTGCGCCAATGGCTATCTGATTCGCTTTGCAGATCAGGTGGTGCTCATTGACGGCGGCGAAGCATGGCCGACCAAGCCGGATAACATTTTCATGAACTATCTGGAAGCCATCGGCATTGACCATGTGGATGTGTATATCATCACGCATTGGCATCTGGATCACTGCATGCACCTGAACGACGTTCTGACGCGCTGGGGTGATGAAAACACCGTGGTTTATGGTGCGTCGGAGGTTGTCAATCCGGATTATGATCCCCTGGCCAACGGCGCGGAATATCGCTGGATGAAGGATGGCGACGAATTCACCATTGGCGGCACCCTGCGCGTGAACTGCGTCGGCCCGGAGGCACCCCGCAACAAGGGCAATGCGAACATGGACTCCCTGAACTTCCTGCTGACCTACGGCGAGAAGAAGGTGCTGTTCACCGGCGACTATGCCGCCAGTGGCAACATCAACCGCAATCACAAGGAGCTGTGCCGCTACATCGACGTGCTGCAATTCCCGCATCACGGCATCAAGGATGATAACAACGGCAATTACGAAATCGGCGTGGCGGTGACGAAGGTGCTCACGCCCAACTACGTCATCGTGCCCGGCACGGCGCCGGTGTGGGATATCTGGAACTTCGTGGCTGGCTACAGCGAGACGCCGCGTCTGACGCGTCCGCACATCTATACCAACCGCCATGGCAACATCCTGATGCTCACGGATGGTCAGGAAATTGAATTCCGCACCGAGGTCGATCCGGCGCAGTACGTCCAGTACGTCTCTGACCGCGCAATCGTGCCGAACTAAAACATATTAATTTTCATCTACCCCATGACATTCGCACAGCAGAGAAAAATCCGCGATGCTCGGTGCCATGCCTTAGACGGAAATTAATATCAAATCATGCATCCCCTGCGAGAGGAAGGAAGCCTTTTCCTTTTTGCAGGGGATGTTTTGATGTAACCGAACGGTGTATGCGCTTTTTGCCACAAGAAAAATCGAAAAAAATACGGAAAAAAAGAGTCTTTTTTGTGAAAAATGGTTGAAAAACAGATAGGCCAAAAAATTTACTAAAAAAAAGAGAAAAACAAGCAGGAATTTTCGTGGTGAAGAGAGAAAATGAAAGATGTTTGCCGAATTCTTGACAATTCGACAGACTCTACAGCGTGAAATCATGTCAAAGGCCCAACGGCATTTGATGTGATGAACAACATACAAGGAGGAAACTCATGAGCACCCCCGTTGAATATTTGAAGAAAATGGATGCCTACTGGCGTGCAACGAACTACCTGGGCGCTGCACAGCTGTACCTGCTGGACAATCCGCTTCTGCGTGAGCCGCTGAAGGCCGAACACGTGAAGAAGAAGATTGTTGGTCACTGGGGTACGGTTCCGGGACAGAACTTTGTCTATGTTCACCTGAACCGCGTTATCAACAAGTATGATCAGGACATGATTCTGATTTCTGGCCCTGGCCACGGCGGCAACTTCTTCGTGGGTAACACCTATCTGGAAGGTACCTACAGCGAAGTGTATCCGAACATCGGCGAGGATATGGAAGGCCTGAAGAAACTGTGCAAGCAGTTCTCCTTCCCGGGCGGCATCTCCTCTCACGTTGCTCCGGAAACGCCCGGTTCTATCAACGAGGGCGGCGAGCTGGGCTACTCCCTGGCGCACTCCTTCGGCGCTGTGTTTGACAACCCTGATCTGGTTGCGGCCTGCATCGTGGGCGACGGCGAGGCGGAAACTGGCCCGCTGGCAACGTCCTGGCAGTGCAACAAGTTCATCAACCCTGTCACCGACGGCGCGGTTCTGCCGATCCTGCACCTGAACGGCTACAAGATCAGCAACCCGACCATCATGGCGCGTATCTCCCACGAGGAGCTGGAAAACTTCTTCGACGGCTGCGGCTGGAAGCCCTACTTCGTCGAGGGTGACGATCCCATGACCATGCATGCCAAGATGGCCGACGCCCTGGATGCCTGCATGGACGAAATCAAGGCGATTCAGAAGAACGCCCGCGAGAATGGCGACACCACGCGCCCGAAGTGGCCGATGATTGTCCTGCGCACGCCCAAGGGCTGGACTGGCCCCAAGGTTGTGGACGGCAAGCAGATCGAAGGCAGCTTCCGCGCCCATCAGGTGCCGATCACCATGGAACAGCCGGAGCATCTGGAACAGCTGAAGGATTGGCTGCTGTCCTATCATCCGGAAGAGCTGTTTGATGAGAACGGCAAGCTGATTCCCGAGCTGAAGGAGCTGGCGCCCAAGGGCGACCGTCGTATCGGCTCCAACCCGCATGCAAACGGCGGCAAGCTGCTGCGCGACCTGCGCCTGCCTGACTTCCGCAAGTACGCGGTGAATGTGCCTCATCCGGGCGCAACCGAAGCGCAGGACATGATCGAGCTGGGCGCTTTCGTCCGCGACGTGTTCAAGCTGAATGCGGATGCCCGTAACTTCCGTATCTTCGGACCGGACGAGACGATGTCCAACCGCCTGGGCAAGGTCTTTGAAGTGACCAACCGCGATTGGAACAACGAGACGCTGGAGAGCGACGAGTTCCTGGCTGCCGATGGCCGCGTGATGGACTCCATGCTGTCCGAGCATATGTGCGAAGGCTGGCTGGAAGGCTATCTGCTGACCGGTCGTCATGGCTTCTTCGCCAGCTATGAAGCGTTCATCCGCGTGGTGGACTCCATGTGCGCACAGCACGCGAAGTGGCTGAAGGTTTGCAGCCAGCTGCCGTGGCGTCAGTCCATCGCGTCCCTGAACCTGATTCTGTCCTCCAACGTGTGGCAGCAGGACCACAACGGCTTCACGCATCAGGATCCGGGCTTCCTGGATCACATTGCCAACAAGAAGGCCGACGTGGTGCGCATGTATCTGCCGCCGGACGCAAACTGCCTGCTGTCCTGCTTCGATCACTGCATCCGCAGCCGCGACTACGTGAACGTGCTGGTTACCAGCAAGCATCCGCGCCAGCAGTGGCTGACGATGGAGCAGGCTGTGAAGCACTGCACGCAGGGCGTTGGTATCTGGGATTGGGCCAGCAACGACGCTGGTCAGGAACCCGACGTGGTGCTGGCCTGCTGCGGCGACACGCCCACGCTGGAAACCCTGGCTGCTGTGACCATCCTGCGCAAGGCGCTGCCTGAGGTTCGCATCCGCGTGATTAACGTGGTTGACCTGATGAAGCTGCAGCCTGCGTCCAAGCATCCGCATGGCCTGACCGACGCTGAGTACAACGCGCTGTTCACCACGGACAAGCCGATTGTCTTCGCGTTCCATGGCTATCCCACGCTGATTCACGAGCTGACCTATGAGCGTGCGAACCGTAACATCCACGTTCATGGCTATCAGGAGGAAGGCACGATCACCACGCCGTTCGATATGCGCGTGCAGAACGAAATCGACCGCTTCCACCTGGTCAAGGACGTTGTCGAGAGCCTGCCCCAGCTGGGCAACCGCGGCAGCTACCTGATCCAGCAGATGAACGACAAGCTGGTTGAGCACAAGCAGTACATCCACGAGGTCGGTCTGGATCTGCCCGAGATCCGCGACTGGAAGTGGGATCTGTAATCTCATTACCGCGTAAATAAAAGGGCCTCCTGCATGATGGGCAACTGTCATGCAGGAGGCTTTTGGTATGCAGAAAACTCCCCTGCGCGCAGAAACGGGTTCTGTAGCGCAGGGGAGTGTGAACGCATTCACAGTCGGCGTTGCCGACAGCTCTCCCAGAGGGAGAGCCAGGGGATGGGTTATGCTTCCAGAATGAAGGGTGCCAGCGGCAGACCGTTCTCGCCGAACAGGCAGACCTTGCCCCAGTTGACATGCGCATAACGCGCCATGACCGGACGCAGGACGGCCGCACTGTGCAGAATCATGGTGTTGCCTTCCAGACGGAGGTCGTTGACTGGCGCATAGACGCCGTCTTCGCCAGCAATTTCAAGCAGCAGCTCGCCCTCGGGACGACGAACGACCGGCTGGGAGAGCGTGATGACCAGATTGCTGCCGCTGGTGTGCTTGGATAGCGCACGAGGCGATTCGGGTGCGTCCATGCCGTAGATGACGCGCAGAGCCACGTCGCAGAGACGTTCGCCGGGTGTGCGCTTGTCCGTGGGATGGATGTTGTCCCATTCACCGCAATCCAGCAGCACGGCCATGCCGCCGGGCTGCAACTGGTCGGCCACCTTGGCCTGCGCATGGCGCAAACGCGCCCAATCGTGCTTGTCCACGTCGTTGGCGGCAATCCACATCGGCAATTGCACGTTCAGGAAGGGCAGGGTATCGTCGCGGAATAGCTCACGAAGGCGCAGCACCATCGAGGAGAGCAGCACGTCGTAGCAATCCGTCTTGCAGGTATCATCCTCACCCTGATAGAACAGAATGCCCGTCAGTGTGGCCGGAACGACGCGCTTGGTCATCGTTTCCACCAAGCCACCGGGACGATAGGGCGAACCCGGGCCAACCGGCGGATGCCACGGGCAAAGGCCAACCGTCTCGTTGATTTCCGGCCAGGTGATGTCCGGACGTTCCTTCTTGATGGCATCGACCTTGCCGTTCCAGTCGGCCATTTCCTTCTGGAAGGCGTCTTCTTCCTGCTGCCACTGGTCAAAGGGCTTGTCGCCACCCTGCGCAATGAAGTTGGCGATGTAGCGCTGGCCCTCAGCTGTGCGCTCCAATCCTTCGTGGTCAATCCAGCAGGTTACGGACGTGCCACCCCAGTAACAGTCGATGATGCCCACCGGGCAGTCGATGGTCTTTGCCAATTTGCGCGCAAAGAAGTATGCCACGGCGGACATGTCCTTGGCGAAATCGGGACGGACACGCTCCCAGTGCGACCAGCCTTCGGCCTGAATCGCATCGTCGTTCCAGACGCTCTTTTTCGGTACGTTGAAGTAGTGAACCAGCGGATCGTCATGGACGGGAATCAGCGTCTGGCCTTCATCGGCGTTCTGCAATTCCAGCTCCATGTTGCTCTGACCGGAAGCGAGGAAGACTTCACCGATGGAAATGTCGGTGGAGACGATGGTGTCCACGCCGTCGGTGACGGTCAGGGTGCAGTTCACCTGCTGCTCCATGGGCGGGAAACGCAAGAGGAAGGAAGCCTCCTGCGCGATGCATTCGGCGGAGGAAAGCACCGTGCCATCCGCTGCCTTGATGCAGCCGGATACACGAACGCCCTTGTCGGCCTGACCAAACACGCGAAGCTCTTTGCGGCGACACAGCACCGCGCCGTTTCCAAACAGCGGCATCAGCTTCAGCATGTGAATCACTTCCTTCCCAAGAATTCCAGATTGCGGGTAATCAAATCGCAACGCTGCTTCACGCAGTCCGGCGAACGAAGCGGATCGGCGGGCGTGTTCAGCAGATAGTCGCAAAGACGGTCAATGTCGGTTTCGGCCACGTGCAGACGCGTGTCGGAGGAGGCGTAGTAGATGTACACCTTACCGTTATCATCGGCAATGGCACCGTTGGAGAACACCACGTTGCTCACGTCGCCCACACGCTCATGTCCCAGAGGGCCAAGCAGCATGCCGGACGGCTCGGCAATCACGCGGGACGGATCGTCCAGCGCCGTCATGAAGGCATACAGCACATAGCGCAAACCGGCCGCCGTGTTACGAACGCCGTGCGCAATGTGAATCCAGCCCTTATCACAGCGAATCGGCGTCGCACCCGCGCCGTTCTTGCTCTCGGTAATCGTATGGTAGCGGCGCGGCGCAATAATCTTCTCCTCGTCAATGACGGGATTGGTGATGTCCTTGCACAGCCCGAAGCCGATGCCGCCGCCCGAGCCGGTCTCGATGAAATCATCCATCGGACGCGTATAGAAGGCATACTGGCCATCCACAAATTCCGGATGCAGGACAACGTTACGCTGCTGCGGCGAACGGAGCGTCTTCAGATTCGGCAGGCGTTCCCACGTCACCAAGTCCTTCGTGCGCACAATGCCGGCCGCCGCAACCGCTGCGGACAGGTCATTGACGCTCGTATCCTTACTCTCGGAGCAGAATACGCCATAAATCCAGCCATCCTCATGCTGCGTCAGGCGCATGTCATACACATTCGTCTCCTCCGCGCACGTATCCGGCAGCACCACCGGATAGTCACGGAAACGGAAGCCTTCCGTCGGCTTATCCGACTCCGCAACGGCGAAGAAGGACTTACGATCCATGCCCTCGGTGCGCACAACGAGGCAATATTTGTCGCCAATCTTGATGGCACCGCTGTTCATGGTTGCATTGACGCCAAGGCGCTGCATCATGTAGGGATTGGTGTCGGGATTGGCATCGTACATCCAGAAGGGCGGAATATGTTCACGGGTGAGGACAGGGTACTGATAGCGTGTGAAGAGGCCATTATAGAAATGCTCATTCACGGGATTCGGACGCGCAACGAGGCGTTCGTATTGTTCCATGAGGGAGGAAAAACTGCGTGATTGCATGGATAATCTCCTTCCGCAATATGAAAAAATGCGCAACGCGACTTTTTCGTCACGCCGCGCGAGGAAAAATGATACCGCTCCGGTACAAAATTGTTTATTAGATGCAGGCCCGAAGGTTTCCAAAGGGCGAACGGAAAGCCCTTTGGCCGCGTCCGCAGACGCGGAATCCTTGCGGGGGAAAAGCGGTTGATACGGTAGTGAAAACGTCAAGCAGCTTTTTCCCTGAGATCTGGGGGCTTTCCGGTCGCCCCCAGACCCCTTCGGGCATCAAAGGTTTTCGGAAGATTAGAAATCGTCCTTGGCGATGTCGTCGCCCCACTGGAGCTTGGAATGTTCCTTGATGTAGGTGACCACTTCGTCCACGGTGGTGAAGGCCAGACCGACGTTGGTGTCCGCCGCGCCGTAGTAGATGGCGATGCGGCCGGTGTCGCCGTCCTGCAGGGTGGCGCAGGGGAAGACAACGTTGGGCACAAAGCCGGTCGTCTCGTAGGGCTCTTCGGGCGTCAGCAGGTGATTCTCGCAGCGGTAGAGCACCTTCGAGGGCTCGTTGATGTCCAGAATCGCGCCGCCCATGGAGTACACAAAGCCGTTGCAGGTCGTGGCCACGCCGTGGTAGAACAGCAGCCAGCCTTCGGTCGTCTCAATGGGAGCAGCACCGCCGCCAATCTTGACGGATTCCCACCAGTTGGAGCCGCGGCCCATCACATGACGGTGATGTCCCCAGTATTCCATATCGGGAGATTCGGAAACGAAGATGTCACCAAAGGGCGTGTGGCCGGAGTCGGACGGACGGGAGAGCAGCTTGAACTTGCCGTCGATGCGACGCGGGAACAGCACAGCGTTGCGGTTGAAGGGAATGAAGGGATTTTCGATGCGCGTGAAGGTCTTGAAGTCCTTCGTCTTCGCCATGCCGATGGCTGCGCCGTAGAAGTCGGTGCACCAGATGATGTAGTAGGTGTCATCGACCTTCACCAGACGGGGATCGTAGGCATAGTGGGGCATCTTCGGATTGCCTTCGTCATCGACAAAGGGCACCTTGGTGCGCTCCACATCCCAGTGGATGCCGTCCTTGGAGTGGCCCAGGTAGACGTAGGGAACGCCGTTGACCTGCTCGCCGCGCAGAACAGCGATGTAGCCGTCTTCCCACGGCACAACCGCGGAGTTGAAGATGCGGGCGATTTCCGGCGTGGGGTTGCGACCCATGACCGGGTTCTCGCTGTAACGCCAGACGGGCGCAGCCAGCTTGTGATCGGCGGGCTTGTCCTGCCACGGGATGTTCGGCAGGGAGGGAACATTCAGCATCTTAACAGCCATGTGATGATACCTCTTTCTTTATCTTTTTTGATGGGATTCCATGTATTTTCATTGCGCAAGAAGCCTCTTGGCAGCAATGGCAGAGAAGTTAGTCCCGCGCGGCCTTGGGAGCCGCGTCGGAGGCACGGAAGACACACTCGCCACCCACCACAATGCGCCCGGTAGAAGTCGTGCTGCCGGAGCAGCGATCGCTGATGAGCTTCACGGCTATGCGGCACATGGCGGAAATGTTGACGCGGAAGGTGGTCAGGGCAGGAATGCCAACCTGCGGCGGACAGAAGTCGTCAAAGCCGACAACGGATACGTCCTCAGGGACGCGAATGCCGCGGGATTGCAGGTCGTGAATGAGCGCTTGGGCAGACAGGTCGCAGTTGCAGACCAGGGCCGTTGGGAGCTTCTCGGGAAGCGGGAAGGTCGAGAACATCGTGCCGTCGTCGCCGCGATCCGGGAAGAAACACTCCGGACGCACCGGCAGGTCGCGCGATAGCATCGCCGAGAGGAAACCCAGATAGCGCTCCATGATGGAGGAGGTGGATTTGATGTTGCCGACAAAGCCAATGTCGCGGTGGCCAAGCTCCATCAGGTGGTAGGTCAGCTGCGCCGAACCGAAGGAGTTGTCGCTGACAATCGCGTCGGTTGCCTCAAAGGGGTCGTAGAAGTCCAGGCAGATGACCGGCATGCTTTGGCGATTGAGGAGCTTCATGTAGGGCGAGGATAGCTGGCCCAGACAAATCAGCGCATCCACATGGCGCGAACGCAGAAGATTCGGGAGCGTCAGGCTGGATTGCATGTCGTGCGTCACCAGCTCCATGATGCCAAAATGCCCTGCGTCCGTGAGTACCTGCACCAAACGCTTGTAGAAGGTGGAGTAGAAGGATACGATGGAGAAGAAGTTTTCGGGAATCAGAATGCCGACGTCCAGACCCGATGCGGGCTGTGCGGGCGCGGCGTTGGGGTTCACATACCCCAGCTCCGATGCCAGACGGACAATCTTCTGGCGCATCTCCTCACTGACACCGGATTTGCCGGAAAGTGCCTTGGATACCGTAACGGCGCTGACACCCAGCTGGCGGCCGATGTCGCGCATGGTAACACTCATGAGATCCCTCCTGAGGAAATGGTTTCTGCCAAGAGAAAGCGAATCACATCGGGGTTCATTCGACCGCGCGCAGTGTGAAGCTCACGGAGGCAGCATCGCCCCACGGCAGCGGGAAGGCAAGACCCAGCTGCATCAGTTCCGCACCGGAGTAGGTTTCACCAGTTTCTTCGATGTGGTAGGAAAGCGTCTCGTCCAGACCACGCAGCGTCAGCAGCGGCGCGTAGGTGAAGCTCAGCGCCTGCGCACGCGTGTACATGACGACCGCTTCGCGCTTGTCGCGGCTGACCGTCATCCATGCCGTGTCATTGCCCTCGTAGGGAGAAAGCAGACGGTGGAAGTCGCCGTAAAGCAGGGTGGTGCGCAACGCCTTGACGCGGGTGATTTGCTCCCGCACGGCGTTCAGGTCATCCTCGTTCAGGCTGTTCAAATCCAGCTCGTACCCGAAGCAGCCGCTCATGGCGACGTTGCCACGTGTGGAAATGGGCGTGATGCGGCCGGTCTGATGATTCGGCACGGCCGATACGTGGCTACCCATGGCAAACGGCGGGAAGACCAGAGAGGTCGAATACTGAATGCGGCAGCGGCAAAGCGCGTCCGTGCTGTCGGAGCACCATGTCTGCGGCATGTAGTAGAGCATGCCCAGGTCGAAGCGGCCACCACCGGAGGAGCAGGACTCAAACAGCACGTTCGGGAAACGCTGCACCAGCTTTTCCAGCACGGCATAGAGGCCGAGCATATAGCGGTGCGGCAGCTCCTTCTGGCGCTCCGGCGGCAGTAGGGCAGAACCGACATTGGAGAAGTTGCGGTTCATGTCCCACTTGACATAATCAATCGGGTTCGCGGCCAGAATGTCCGCAACGGCGTGGTACATGAAGTCCTGCACGTCCTCGCGGGACAAATCCAGAATCAACTGGTTGCGCCCCTCAATGCGCTCGCGCCCGTCAATGTGAATGCACCAGTCGGGATGCGCGGCGTATAGCTCACTCTTGGGCGAAATCATCTCCGGCTCAAACCAGAGGCCGAATTTCAGCCCCAGCGCGTGAATGCCATCGGCCAGATGTGTCAGGCCGTCGGGCAGCTTGCGCTTGTCCACAAACCAGTCGCCCAGGGACGTGTGGTCGTCATCGCGATGACCAAACCAGCCGTCGTCCAGCACGAATAGCTCCACACCGACCTTCGCGGCGGTTTCAGCAATTTTGAGGAGCTTCTCTTCGTTGAAGTTGAAGTAGGTGGCCTCCCAGTTGTTGAGCAGAATCGGACGCGGCGCGTGTGCGTACTGTCCGCGCACCAGATGCTCGCGGCAGATGGTGTGGAACTGGGCGCTCATGCCGTCCAGACCCGTGCGGGAGTACACCGTGACGGCCTCGGGCGTGTGGAAGACTTCGCCGGGCGCAAGCGTCCAGGAGAAATCCACGTCGTTGATGCCCAGCATCATGCGGCTGGTGCGGTGGGAGTCCACATGCACGGCAGCGGTGAAGTTGCCGGAGTAGACCAGCGCGGCACCGATGGCCTCGCCCTGCGCCTCCGTCGTTTCGGGACGGGCCAGGAACAGCATGTTGCTGTTGTGCAGGGACGTGGCGCCCTTCAGGGAGGAAACGCGCATCTCGCCCATCGTCAGCGGACGGCGAATCATCTCGCGTTCGCGGCTCCAGGCACCGGAGAGCGTGATCAAATCCCAACGGCTGTCGGGCAACTCAAGGCTCAAGGAATAGGCGCGTTCCAGCACCAGCGGCTGGTCGCTCTCGTTCTGGAAGGAGACGCTGCGCATCACGCCAGCGACATCCTCGAACATGGTGTAGGAAAGCACGGCGTGCAGTCCCAGCAGCGCATCCTGCATGTGCAACAGCAGCGTGCGGGCGTTGTCACCAAAGGTCGCAGGCAGACCCGGCAGTGCAGGCTTGCCATCGACGACTTCGACCTTCACCACGCGCAAATCGGCACTGCGCGTGCCGTCAGAGCGGCGCACCGTGAAGGCACCCTCGCGCAAATCACCCATGCCGTAGGACGGATATTCCTGCGGCGTGTGATCCAGAGAACAGCCCTGCATCGAGAAGTGGCCGTCAGTGGGCAGGTCGTAATGGCGAAGGACGGCGTTGGGGTTGATGCTGTCCACCCGCGCGCCAAAATAGAGGTGCATCGGGATGCCACCTTCCAAGAGATAGATGGCGTAGCTGACATGGGCATTGCGCAGGTGAAGCACATCACCTGTCTGAATCAACTCAATCATAGTACGCTCCTGAAATGTAATTGTCGGAAAATCAGTTCTGCTCCATGATGTGCAGGCACATGCGGCCGTTGTGGTAGGGACACTTCCATTCCTCAACAATCGGCTTGTCGGTCGGAATGCCGTCCTCACTGGTGGACCAGTACCATTCGCCACCCGGACGCTTGTCGGCAAAGACGCGCTGGATGTAGGCGAATTGCGCCTCGGCGCGATGCAGCCAGACTTCATCCTGCGTCAGGCGATAGGCGTTCATGAAGCCAAGCACCGTTTCGGCCTGCACCCACCAAACGCGGGTATGGTCGATTTCGCCCTCGACCACTTCGTTTTCCAGACCGTGGTCGGTATAGGCGCGCTCGGTGACGGCATTGACAAGCGTCAGGCACATGTCGCGATAGGGCTGCTGTGCATCGGCAGGAATCAGTGCCTCGACCGCATCCCACATCAGCCAGGATGCTTCAATATCGTGGCCGAAGGACTGCATATCCAGCAGGGAGCGATAATCGCGGTCGAAGAAGACCTCCAGACGGCGCTTGTCGGGAGAATACATGACGTTCAGGAAACGCTGCAAGCAGCATTCACCGGCCTTGCGGACAGACTCGTCCTGCGTGGCGCGATACAGCTCGGCGTAGCCCTCCAGTACGTGCAAAAGCGTGTTCATCGTGCGGGAAGCCGTCTCGTGACGCTCCATCAGCTTGGGATTGTCGGACAGCTTCTCGTTGCCAACCGGCGAGAAGTCCGGCTCGTAGGCTTCACCGTAGCCGCCCTCGTCGCTGCACTTGTCTTCAATCAGGTGGAAGAGTGCCATGGCCTTTTCCTGTGCCACGGCGTAATCGGCATCCTCCGGCCCGATGGCGCGCATATAAGCGGCAAGGCCGTAGATGGCAAATGCCTGGCAGTAGGTGTGCTTCGTCTTGTCCAGCGGCTGACCGTCGGGCGTGACGGACCAGTAGACGCCGCCCAGTGCCTTGTCCTCAAAATGAGGCAGGAAGGCAAAGGCGTGGCGTGCATAGCGCAGGTAATCGGCATCACCCGTCACGCGTGCGGCGGTTGCGAATGTCCACAGAATGCGGCTGTTGAGGATGCAGCCCTTGTGGGCATCCTTCTGGATATGCAGATCCTTATCCACATAGCCGTACCAGCCACCGCGCTCCCAGTCGGTCAGGTTTTCCCAGAAGGGGAGAACAGTCGTAAGCAGGTGCTGAGTTAAATCCTTCCTGAGCATGGTGTAAATCCTCTCTTTTTGTTAGCTTAACGGTTAGGCATACTGGTATTATAACCTGTAAAAACGTCGTTGTCAAGCGAAAAAAGGAGAAAATGTATGAAGAATTTGGGGAAAAAACGGCCGAAAGGAACAATTTTGCAAGAAACAGGAAAGCTAACACGTTAAGCAAATGAAATGGACGAAAAAATGCGAGAAAAAAACGAAAACAGGGCTTGTTTTCGGTCAGGAAATGTGGCAGAATAAGCACGTCACAAGCGATAAAACAGGGCGCAACCACCCTGCGGACACGTGGAAACAAACGACGCTTCCTACTTATAAGGAGGAATCTCCATGATTGGGACACAGAAAGTTGTGATTTTGAACTTCGGTGGTCAGTATACCCAGCTGATTGCCCGGCGCGTGCGTGAATGCCACGTGTATTCTGTTGTGCTGCCGTATGATGCGGATTTGGCAACCATCCGCGCACAGCAGCCGGTTGGCGTGATTCTCTCCGGCGGTCCGGCGAGTGTGCTGGATGCGGATGCACCGCAGTGTGATGCGGGCGTGTATACCCTGGGTGTGCCGGTGCTGGGCATTTGCTACGGCATGCAGCTGACGGCGCATCTGCTGGGCGGCGTGGTGGAAAAGGCGGCACAGCGCGAATATGGCCGCATCACGGTGCAGATGGATGACAAGACGAACCTGCTGTCCGGTATGTCGGATGCCTCCTCCTGCTGGATGAGCCACACCTATCAGGTCAAGCAGTGTCCAACGGGCTTCCATCCGATTGCGCATAGCGATAACTGCCCGGTGGCCGCCATGGCTAATGCGGAGCAGCGCATCTATGGCGTGCAGTTCCATCCGGAGGTCACGCACTCCGAGGAAGGGCGCATGGTCATTGAGAACTTCCTGCGCATCTGCGGCTGTGTGGGCGACTGGACGATGGAGGCATACGCCAAGACGGCCATCGAAAACATCCGCGAGGTTGTGGGCGAAACCGGCACGGTGCTGCTGGCGCTTTCCGGCGGCGTGGATTCCTCCGTGGCGGCGGCGCTGATTTACAAGGCGATTGGTGATCGGCTGACGTGCGTGTATGTGGATCACGGCTTTATGCGTCAGGGCGAAACGGACAAGGTGGTGGAGGTTTTCACGAAGACCTTCCCGGTTCGTCTGGTGGCCGTGGATGCCAGCGAAACCTTCTATCGCGATTTGGCGGGCGTCAGCGACCCGGAGACGAAGCGCAAAATCATCGGCCGTGACTTCTTGCAGGTCTTCAAGGCCGAGTCGGAGAAGCTGGGCAAGCTGGATTATTTTGCGCAGGGGACAATTTATCCTGACGTCATCGAAAGTGGTCAGGCCACAGGCGCGGCGGTCATCAAGAGTCATCACAATGTCGGTGGTCTGCCCAAGGAGCTGGGCTTCACCGAGCTGATTGAGCCGCTGCGGATGCTGTTCAAGGACGAGGTGCGTGCGCTGGGCGAAACGCTGGGGCTGCCGCATGATTTGGTCTGGCGTCAGCCGTTCCCTGGTCCTGGTTTGGCAATCCGCGTCATGGGCGACCTGACGCGCGAAAAGGTTGAGATTGTCCGTCAAAGCGATGCGGTGCTACGCGACGAAATTGCCAAGGCTGGCTTGGCGGAAAGTATTCATCAGTACTTTACGGTGCTGACCGGCGTGCGCTCTGTCGGCGTGATGGGCGATGAACGCACGTATGACTACACCGTAGCCATCCGCGCAGTCACGACGGACGACTTCATGACGGCGGATTGGGCGAAAATCCCTTATGATGTCATCAGCCGGATTTCTGCACGCATGATTAACGAGGTGCCGCACGTGAACCGGATTGTGCTGGATGTGACGACGAAGCCGCCGGCAAGTATTGAGTGGGAATAAG
>CAYXHF010000012.1:0-53593 GCA_964464815.1 uncultured Faecalibacterium sp. | reverse complement strand
ACCCGCAACCTGCTGATTACAAATCAGCTGCTCTGCCAATTGAGCTACGCCAGCATAACTAGTCGGTAGCGCCTGCGAATTCAAAACCAGAAGATGGCGACCCGGAAGGGGCTCGAACCCTCGACCTCCAACGTGACAGGCTGGCGCTCTAACCAACTGAGCTACCGGGCCATCTGGTAAATAGGCCTTCAGGGACTCGAACCCGGGACCGACCGGATATAAGCCGGTTGCTCTAACCAACTGAGCTAAAGGCCCAAATTGGAAAAGGGAAAAAGGATGACCCCGTCGGGATTCGAACCCGAGTAGCCGCCGTGAAAGGGCGGTGTCTTAGGCCACTTGACCACGGGGCCTCAATCCTTATTTCCATCGGAGAGTAGCAACTGTCGGGGTGAAGGGATTTGAACCCCCGGCCCCATGCTCCCAAAGCACGTGCGCTACCAGACTGCGCTACACCCCGTCGTTCCCGTGTCTCTTGCATGTCCTGCAGGCGACTTCTTTATGATACACCCATTTCGGGATTTTGTCAATACCCAAATTCATATTTTTTTCGGTTTTTTTGCAACTTTTTTCGTTTTCTTTCGAGGAAGCAAGGAAAAGGCCCTGTTTTGCGGGGATGAAGCCGCGAAAACAGGGCTGATTTGGGGTGATTTTCATTTGGAGCAGCGTGCGCACTACCGGCAATTACGCATTTTCTTCGCAACAGCCGTGGTGGCATGCCTCGCCTTCCCCAAGCAAATCGTGGTCATACGGAATTTGATGTCGCTCAAAATAATCCTTGAGTGCCTTCTTGATGGCCTCCTCTGCCAACACCGAGCAGTGCAGCTTGTGCGCTGGCAGGCCGTCCAGCGCCTCCGCGACGGCGCGGTTGGTCAGCGATAGCGCTTCGGAAATCGGCTTACCCTTGATCATCTCCGTTGCCATGGAGCTGGAGGCAATCGCCGATCCGCAGCCAAACGTCTCGAACTTCACGTCCGCAATCGTATCGCCTTCGACCTTCAAGTAGATTTTCATAATATCGCCACATTTAGCGTTGCCGACCTCGCCCACGCCGTCTGCGTCCTCAATGACGCCAACGTTTCTGGGGTTGCGGAAATGATCCATGACTTTTTCGCTGTATAATGCCATAATGGCCACCTCACTTCAATAGAAATTCTCGTTTGCCTTCCAGCAAGTCGCGCCAGACCGGCGACATGCCGCGCAGATATGCCACGACCTCGCGAACGGCGCGAATCGTCTCCTCCACATCCTGCGCCGTCGTTTCCTCCGATAGCGTCAGGCGCAAGGAGCCATGCGCCACGTCGTGGACGCGCCCAATCGCCAGCAGCACATGGCTTGGGTCGAGCGAACCCGACGTACACGCCGACCCGGACGATGCGCAGATGCCCCGATCGTCCAGCATCAGCAGCAGCGATTCACCCTCGATGCCCTCAAAGCAGAAGCTGACATTCCCCGGCAGACGCTGCTCGGCGTCGCCGTTGAGTGCCGCATGCGGAATCTCGCTCAGCCCTGCAATCAGCCGATTCCGCAGGGCGCTGATGCGTGCCGCATGCTCCGCCTGATGCGCACAAGCCTCTTCCAGCGCCGCCACCATGCCCATGACACCAGGCAGGTTCTCCGTGCCCGCACGCTTGCCACGCTCCTGTGCGCCACCTTCGATGACGTTCGTCAGCGGAATTCCGTGGCGCGTGTAGAGCGCACCGACACCCTTGGGGCCATGGAACTTGTGTGCCGACAGGGACAGCATGTCTATCTGCTCCCGCACGACATCAATGGGTACATGACCAACCGCCTGCACCGCATCAGTGTGGAACAGCACGCCTT
Source organism: uncultured Faecalibacterium sp. (assembly GCA_964464815.1). Taxonomy (GTDB): domain Bacteria; phylum Bacillota; class Clostridia; order Christensenellales; family Aristaeellaceae; genus UBA11524. Next base: position 51,772 of record CAYXHF010000012.1, on the reverse strand, counting down.
TTTCACGGCAGATTTGGCCGATTTCCGCAATCGGTTGTATTGTGCCAATTTCGTTATTGGCGTACATCACGCTGACAAGGCACGTATCGTCGCGAATCGCCTGACGCACCTCCTCCGGGCGCACCAGACCATCCTCATGCACATCCAGCAGCGTCACCGCAAAGCCCTGCCGTTCCAGCTTTTTGAGCGTGTGCAGCACCGCGTGATGCTCAAAGGCGGTGGAAATCAGGTGCTTTTTGCCCTTGCGTGCGCCAATGGCCGCCGCGCTCAGAAGCGCCTGATTGTCCGCTTCGCTGCCGCCGGAGGTGAAGGTGATTTCCCTCGCCTGACAGCCAAGGCACGCCGCCATGCGTTCCCGCGCGTCCTCCAGCGCCTCCCTGGCCGTCTGGCCTGCCGTGTGCAGGCTGGACGGATTGCCGTACACCTGATCAAAATAAGGCAGCATAGCCTGAATTGCCGTCTGGCTCATCCGGGTCGTTGCCGCATTGTCCAGATAAATCGCCATTGCTCTCAAACAGCCCCAATGAGGCTTTTCCTCCTGCTTGTCATTGCCTACTTGGTAGGTAGGTTGATTGTAGCACAGTTTTCCTAGTAAGTCAATAGGTTTTGTTTGCACTCCTCAACTTTTGCACAATCCATCCATATTCTGCATAATTTCTTGAAAATTTTCATTTTTTGCAATTTTATGATGCACATTCTTCCTTTTCTGGTATAATAGAAAAAAGAACGATTTTCTATCAGAAAGGAAGTGTCCCCTATGATTCATCTTGTCATTTGCGACGACCATCCTGAACATAACGCCACCATGCGCCTGATGGTACAACGGGCACTGAGCACCTGCGACGTGAAAGCAGAATTCGCCTGCGTCACCACCTCCGCCGAGGATGTGCTTGCCTACGCCCGGCAGACCACCACGCCGACGCTCTACTTTCTGGACATCTGTCTGGACGAGGAGCATCTGGACGTGCCGCACGGCATCGACCTGGCGCACCGCATCTTCGACCTGGATGCCAGCGCATGCATCATCTATGTCTCCGCATACCAGCAATTTTCGTTCGATTGTGTCCAGTCGCATGCCTTCGACTTCCTGTTGAAGCCCTTCAGCGAAGCACAATTGACCACCTGTCTGCACGCTGCCCTGCGCCGCATGGAGGCCGTCCGCAGCCGGCCGACGCTCTCCGTCAAAATCGGTTCGCGCATGGTCACGCTGTTTCAGGACGAAATTCTGTATTTCGAGAAGCAGCGCGAATACGTCATCGCGCACGAGGCCACGCAGGCCACGACCTGGCGTGAGAATTTCGACTCCCTCATCGCACGCCTTGACCACAGCCATTTCCTGATGGTACACAAGAGCTACTGCGTCAATCTGGATCAGGTGCGGGAATTCAGTTTCCCGCTGGATACGCTGGAAATGACAAACGGCGCGTTGATTCCCATTTCGCGCCGCCGAAAGGCCGCTGTCCGCAACTACGCGACAGGAGGTCTGCACGCATGAGCACGCTTTCCTACGTCATCTTCCTGCTGATTTCGCCACTCACCATGGCCATCGGGCTGGACATCCTGATGCACGCGCTTTTTCACGGCGAGCGCAATCCGCTCCGTTTTGTGGAATTGTATCTTTTTGAGCTTGTCGCCTGCACCGTTGCGCTGCTGCTGTCCGGCCAATCCTTCATTTTCAGCATGGGTTGGGGACTGTTCTGCCACATCAGCGTGGTATGGATTCGCTATCGCTTTGCGGCGGTCAAGACGCTCCTGCAAGGCTTCCTCGTCTTTTTCTTCTCGATGCTGGCCGACTTCGCCGCATCCTTCCTGATGATGCAGTTTTTCCCGCCGGAGCTATACGCTCAGGCGCGTGACCGTTCCGGCCTGCCGGGCCTGCTGGTGGCCAACACGATGCCCATCGTGATCTACTTTGTCTTTGGGCTGGTGGTGCAGCTCTTCCGCCTTCTGCGCAAGAAGCAGACCAATCGCCTTTCGCTGGCGCTGCGCTATCTGCGCCCCGTTCTGCTGACCGCCATCAACTGCTGGATTTTCGCGCAGGCCATTGATCGTCTGTCCCTGCTTGACGCGGCCAATGCGTACTACGAGATGATCAGCTACTACGTGCTGCTGCTTATCCTGCTGCTTGTCAGCGTCAGCTATTTTGTGCAGGACATCAACTACCTCCAGCAGCTTCGCCGCAACGAAACGCTGGAACAGCAGCAGCGCGTGAATCAGGCATTGCTCAAGAACATCCGCGTCTTCCGGCATAATATCGCGAACATGCTTTTCGGCTTTGGTGGCCTGCTTTTATCCGGGCGCACGGACGAAATTCAGGCGTACTATGACGAAATGGTGCAGCGCTGCCGCCTGATTCACAACGAGAACATCGTCATGCTGCAAAACCTGACCTCTCCCGCGCTGACCAGCCTGATTCTGCACCAAATTGATGCGGCGAATCAGGAAGCGATTCCGATGGACGTTTACATTCAGAAGGGTGTTCACCGCCGCGGCCTGTCCGACGCGCAGCTCTGTCAGGTGATGGGCGTCCTGCTCGACAACGCCCGCGAGGCCGCCAAGGAAAGCGCCGCACCCTACATTTCTCTGGAAATGCGCAACATCGACCACAGCCTGGAAGTCATCATCCGCAACACCTTCGGCGCCGACACGCCGACCTTCCAGCAATCCTCCAAGGCGCACCATGAGGGTCTCGGCCTCCAAAGCGTCCGCGATATCCTGCGCACCAATCCGCGCGCCAATTTGAACCTGCGCGCAGAAGGACAGTACGTGGTGGCACAGATGGTGGTGGATGGGTAAAATAATTGAGATATAAAAATAACACCTCGGAAGTATGGCCGAATCGGCCAACTTTCGAGGTGTTGCTTTTTGTATTTTGTTCAACAGGTGGCTCGTGTTTATTGCTGCCTTGATGTAAAATGGAAAATCAAGCTAATCGCGAGCATAAAGAGACCAACAATCAGAAAAACCGATCGATTCTCCATGCAAAACGTTGCTAACTTCACCGCGATATCGTCCTGATTCGTCCACGATGACAAATTGATGTATGCGCGATATTCCATATCATTCACATACTTATTGGCAATTATCGTTCCAGCAATGGCCACTCCCAGCAACCCGCCAGTAATAAGTCCTAGCACATTCTCTACACTCTTCGCTTCCCGTTTCTGCGATTCATTGCGCTGTGCCGCCTCACGCCTTGCCTGTATCGCATTTTCTTCGCGTTTCATTTGCAACTGTTCTTCCGCCGTGAAGGCTACATTGCAATGAGGACACCGTTCTTGCTCACCGTAAAAGCTTTCGTAGCAATGCATACATTTCTTCATTTTCGTTTTCCTCCCCTGGCTGGTTTCTGTGTACTATTTCCCGTAATTTGTACGCCATAATTTCCACCAGCATGGCATACAAATCCAGCTGTACACACCATCTCCATAGCACACATTGGATGATGAAGGATGCTCCCTCCGCCGCCTCGTGCAGGATGGCAACGGAGGGATGCTACTCTTAGTCCATCAATTCCTTCATAGCATTCGTCTTTTCGAGGAAGTCCTTTTCCGTCGGTGCCTGATAGATGACATTCATGCTCGAATCATAGTCAATCAAGTTGCAGATATACAGCAACACCTTCGTGTCGCCACCCAGATTATCCGCAATGCTAATCGGCGTGCCGAAAGTATAGTTCGTCAGCTTGTCCTGATCCAGCGTCGTGGTTTCCGCCAAGGACGGCAGGAAAGTGCAGAATTCCTTCTTCACGTTCACGCGCACAGAATTGTACTGACAATCCACCGTCACATAGCCATCCTGTACCGTCACCGTGACCTTACCGATGATATACATGTTGCTGCCCATCAGTTCGAAGGTCTGCGTGCCGTTTTCGCTCAGGTCAACAGGCGTGAAGCGATGCCATTTGCTCGTCAAGTTGCTGACGTCACGGAAGGCCGGGCCCACACTGCAAGCCGTGTTGTTCCAGTAATAGGACACCTTGTTGCCCTCAATCACCTTGGACTCCATCACAGCGCCGCAAACCGTACACTTGCGTTCTTCCAAACCATCTTCGCCATTTTCAGCGGGCTTCACAACTTCCCATTCACCGGGCGTATGCGCTTTCTTAGCGACAGTCTCCTGCTTCACCAGCACCTTGTTGCACACGGAGCAATGCTTGCCTTCCGTCAAACCGGTCTTCGTGCAAGTCGCTCCGACTGCCTTGTCAACAACCTCGGTGTGTGCCTTCATCGGGATTTCTTCGGTCTTTTTCGCACCACAAACCGTGCAGGAGGAAACCTTTTCGCCCTTGGCGGTGCAGGTTGCTTCCTTCGTCACCTTTGCCGTGCCGTAGGTGTGTGCCTTCTTGGCCACCGTCTCCTGCTTCACCGTCACAGCGCCGCACACGGAGCAGTGCTTACCTTCCGTCAAACCGGTCTTCGTGCAAGTCGCCGCAACCGCCTTGTCGGTCACTTCGGTGTGCGCCTTCTTGGCAATCACTTCGTCCTTAATCTTCGCACCGCAGACCGTGCAGGTGTAGCTCTGCAAGCCCGTTTCGGTGCAGGTTGCTTCCTTGCTCACCGTTGCCTTGCCGGGCGTGTGTGCCTTCTTGGCCACCACTTCCTGCTTCACCGTCACCGTACCGCACACAGAGCAGTGCTTGCCTTCGGTCAGACCGGTCTTCGTGCAGGTCGCTTCGACTGCCTTGTCGGTCACTTCGGTGTGCGCCTTCTTGGCCACCGTTTCCTGCTTCACCGTCACCGTACCGCAGACAGAGCAGTGCTTGCCTTCGGTCAGGCCGGTTGTCGTGCAAGTCGCTTCGACAGCCTTGTCAGTCACTTCGGTGTGGGCCTTCTTGGCGATTGTCTCGGTCTTCGTTTCACCGCAAGCCGTGCAGGTGTAGGTCTTCACGCCCGCTTCTTTGCAGGTCGCTTCCTTCGTCACCTTGCCAGCATCCCACTTATGGGTCGTGCATGCAGCGGATTCAATGGTTACAGAGCCACCAGAGAAAGAAACAGATGCTGCTTCATCCATTTCGTTGAAGAAACTTCCACCGCCAACGGACACGTAGTAGGTCTGTCCTGGCTTTGCGTTTTCCTTGACCTTAAACTTCAACGTAACAGTTGAACCAACTTTAATTCCCTGTAAATCTAACAAGCTGAATCCATTTCCGTTTGCCACCAATGCCCCAGAAACCGCTTCAACAAATTCCAATGCCGAACGATCGTAGTTCAACGTTGCATCGCCAGACATTGCACCATTTGTCGTCCCTGTTACCGTCAAACTAATTGTTACCGTATCTCCTGCCTTAGCCGCCAACGCGGAAGTGCAGCTGCAAATCAGAAGTAGCGCAATCAGTATCAAGCTCGATAGCTTTTTCATTGTCATTCTCCTTACTTCAATGTTACATCCCATTTAGCCAAATACTTTGCCAGTAGAATCAAATCACCGTAGGAGATTTTTCCATTTCCATCGCAATCTGCATTCGATTCATTCACTGCAACATCCCACTTAGCTAAGTACTTTGCCAACAAGATTAAATCACCATAGGATACTTTTCCATCATCATTTGCGTCACCAGAAACGCGATTGTTTTCCAGCGTCACCGTGACAGCATTCAGTTGCTTTTCAATCAGACCATTCACATCTACCGCATAGGTATGAATAGTTACCGTTGTTGGTAGCGCAACCGCCGCATCCGTGGTTAGCGTCAATTGGACAAATTCACCGCTCCCCTTTATGCCTTCAAGCGACATAAAATTCGCCGGATTTCCCATCGCCAGCATCGTCGCATTTGCCGCAATTCCACTTGGCGTAACATTCGACAACGTCACACCGTTAGGCAAATCAAGCCGCAGTTCAAACACACCCAGCACATCTTGATTCGAGTTATTCAGTGTCAATGCCACATTCACATTCGACCCTGGCTTCACAGACACCTTTTGAGGTGCACTTACGCTACAGGATAATTGCGGCGTCTCCGTTGGCGGATTCGTCACCGGTACGCCACCATCCACCGTGAACTCGCTCTCAATCATCGTGCGCTCTCCACCAAGTGCGAAGAACTTGCCCATATACTCAAAGCCCAACTGTGCCGTGACACGATAGATATACGAACCCTTGGGCAGCTTATTGAACTTAATCGAGTAGTTGATGTTCGTTCCGTTGACGCTCTTGTTCAAATCGAACTCACGCAGGGTGATATTGTTCGGCAAAACCTTCACTGCGTTGAGCGCATCCGCATTCGTCGTGCGATCAATCACGCGTGCGTTCACCCAGTAAATCGGAACGGTTGATGCCATTTTGCCATACAGCTCAAAGGATTTGCCAATCTTCAAATCGCCGCTAGGCTTGTTGACACCCGAAATGGTCAAATTGCTGTCGCTGTAGACATAGGACAGCTTATTCTCACCGCTTTCCGGACTATAGAAGAAGATGAAGTTGCCATCCGTCAGCTGTGCCCAGACGTTATCGTACTTATTCACCACCAGGCGAGACACCTGAACCGTCTGTCCTGCTTCGTAATGATTGACAGCAGCCGAATCACCATACGGCTTCACATTGCTCCATGCGCTTTCCGTGCAAGCAAACGTAGCAGACAGGTTGCACAGACCACGGTAGCCATTGACCTCCATCTCATTCTCCTGATACTGGGGTGCATTCGGCCAGACGATGTAGGAAATATAGCCATAGTTCCAAGAAGAATTCGGGCCATACTGGCGAATCAGCTCCGACCAAGACCAGTAGTGAATGCGCACGCGACCACGGCCATCATAATTGCCTTCATAGAACGTTGCACCATCCTGGCCACCAGAAAGGAAGAGCAACGTATGACCCGCATTATTGTCATTCACCGCCGCCGCACGAGAAATGCGGAGAATTGCACCCGGCTTAACCTGTGCAAAGAACTTGTTAAGGTTCTCCACCGTCAGCTTTTTATTTTCGGACGAAACATTGCGCAGCAGATTGTGGCCATTGTCTCTGTCCAGATAGAATTTTCTATTCCAAATTTTGTTGTATGCACGTGCCGCATACGACCAGCAGCACACATGGCCGCTGTTGCCAACTGTCTGCACGTAGCAGCCTGCGCCAGACGTCACCAGAACTTCGCTGTGCGGAATCATGTCTGCCGTCACCGTCACGCCGTTGACAACGACCGAGCTATCTGCCTGCGCTGCCGGAACCACCACGGTCGTCAAAGCAAGCAATGCCGTCAGAAGTACCGAAACCAATCGTTTCATCGTTTTTATCCTCCTTATTCATTTTCACACCTTGGGAGAAAGTAACAAAAAAACGTTCTACTTTCCATCATCTCCCTCTTTTTACCTCTAGTACTAATCAGTACTATCCTCCACTAGTATATCACGTTTCATGCCATAATTCAATAGTACAAAATCGCCCCGAGGAGGTTTTTTTATGCTTTTTCCTCGAATCCGTGACATGCGCGAAGACTCCGATCTCACGCAAGCGCAAGTTGCCGAATACCTCGGTATTGCGCAGACCGTCTATAGCCGCTACGAACGCGGCTTCCAAACCATTCCGCTTCCTTTACTCATCAAGCTTGCGGATTACTACAATGTGTCCCTGGACTACCTGACCGGGCGAACACAGCAAATGAAAATGAACCGGTAAACAATTTTCCTTCCTATTGTATCCTTCACTCCCCTGCAACAAAACCACGAAATGTACAATCCATCCCTTGACAAGGGCCGTGCCGGAGGAATATAATACGGGTAATCCACGAGAAAGGGAGGCATGGCGGCATGCAGATGAGCATGATGTTTCGCTTTACGTTCCCGGCTTTTGCCGGGCCAGTTGATATGCCGTAAAGCGAGCGCCGCATTGGATGCCATTTTCTCATGCGCAGAAGCTTTTGACGGCTTCTGCGTTTTTTCTTTCATCATACAACATCAGCAATGAAATCGGCAGGAGGAAGCAGTATGATTATCGTATTGAAGCAGGGCACGACACAGCAGGAAATCGACACCGTTACAAATGCCGTTGTGGCACGCGGCGTTTCCGTGAACCCCATCGTCGGCACGGAGATGACGATTCTCGGCCTGACCGGTGATACCAGCCGCATTGACCCCAACCAGCTGGAATCCTATCGCTGTGTGGAGCGCATCATGAAGGTGGCCGAGCCGTTCAAGAAGGCAAACCGCATGTTCCATCCTGCTCCCAGCGAGGTGCGCATCGGCAACAGCGTGATTGGTGGCAAGAAGCTGGCCATCATGGCTGGCCCCTGCTCCGTGGAAAGCAACGAGCAGATTACCGAGGTCGCCAAGGCCGTCAAGGATGCCGGTGCAACGGCGCTTCGTGGTGGCGCGTTCAAGCCGCGCACGTCGCCCTACTCCTTCCAGGGCCTGGCGTATGAGGGACTGGACATGCTCTGCCACGCGCGTGAGCAGACGGGCCTGCCCATCGTCACGGAGCTGATGTCGCCCTACGATATTGATACCTTCGTGGACAAGGTGGACTGCATTCAGGTCGGCGCGCGCAATATGCAGAACTTCGACCTGCTCAAGCAGCTGGGTAAGATTCGCAAGCCGATTCTACTCAAGCGTGGCCTGTCCGCAACCATCGAGGAATGGCTGATGAGCGCCGAGTACATCATGGCCGGTGGCAACGATCAGGTCATTCTGTGCGAGCGCGGCATCCGCACGTTCGAGACGTACACCCGCAACACCGTTGACCTCTCCGCCATCTGCGCGGCGAAGAAGCTCAGCCATCTGCCGGTCATCGTTGACCCGAGCCACTCCACTGGCAAGTACTGGATGGTGCAGCCCATCGCCCGTGCCGCCATCGCCGTTGGTGCAGACGGCCTGATGATTGAGGTGCACAACGACCCTGCGCACGCCCTGTGCGACGGCGCACAGTCCATCAAACCCGAGGGCTTCGTGGAGGTCATGAAGGACGTCCGCAAGATTGCCGAAGCCGTGGGCCGCGAGGTGTAATACACTTTTTCGCCATCCTGCGCTCCAATTCTTCCGTTATGCCAAATTTTCTATTTTCGCCCCTTGCTTTTTGGAAAGAGATATGCTATACTGTATGGGCTTGATGTGTGCATACTCCAACAAGGAGGTGGATTTCCATGGGTAAGTTTTGCGAGATCTGCGAGAAGGGTACGCTGAACGGCAATGCAGTCAGCCACTCCAACCGTAAGACCCATCGTACCTGGGCGCCCAACGTGCAGAGCGTCCGCGTGGTGGTCAACGGCACGGCGAAGCGTATGAACGTTTGCACCCGCTGCCTGCGCAGCGGCAATGTGATGCGTGCGCTCCCCAAGACCCACGAGGAAGCGTAATCGTCTTTTCAGACATTACGTCACTTCTCTCAAGTAGAGTTTGCATCAATTTCCCTCGTCTGTTGTGCGAACAGATGGGGGAATTTTTTTGTGCGTTTTTGTTCCGCCTTCGTTCTTACTTGACAGTCATTTGTAAGAATGCTACACTGATAGATAGTACACTTCGTTTTCTACATATTACTATAACTGAAAGGACGTTGATTTTGATGGAACGCCTCTTCTCGACGCACCACATTCGCCATACCGCAGCACTTGCGCAGCTTTGGACACTCTCAACCCTTGATGAAGGCGGCCTTGCACAGCCGATGCAGACCCTTGTTCCCAGCGCATGGGAGCTGATTCCTGCCCTGCACCGCTATCAGGGCCGCGCCGTCTATACACAGAACATCACCTGTGGCGGCCATGTTCGCCTCCACTTTGGTGGTGTGTCCTTCCGCGCCCGTGTGCTGCTGGATGACGTTGAATTGGCCACGCACTACGGCGCGTATACCGCCTTTGATGCCATTGCGCCCAACGTGACGCCCGGCACGCACCAGCTGCGCGTGGAGGTCAGCAACCATTTTGCCGAGGATTCCGCGCTGCACATACCCAACGATTATTACTCCTACGGCGGCATCACGCGCCCGGTGACGCTTGAGCAGCTGCCGGATGTGTACGTGCAGCAGATGCACATCACGCCCATCAAGGCTGACACCGGCTATCAGGCGCATGTCCTGCTTTCCCTGCGCAGCTTTGCCCAGGTGGCAACGGATGTAACCCTGCGCATGACGCTGTGTGGTCAGCACACCGCTACGCAGACGCTTTCCGTTCCCGCACAGGGTGAAAAGGAAGTATCCTTCACCATTGACTGTCCCGATGTGCAGGAATGGTCGCCCGCTTCGCCTGTCCTCTACGACGCCGTTGCAGAAATTGCCGTGGACGGCATCGTCACCGACGACCTGATTGACCGCTTCGGCTTCCGCACTGTCGCCGTCTCCGGCAAGGACATCCTGCTGAATGGCCAGAAGCTGCGCCTAATGGGCTTCAACCGTCATGAGGAATACGGCCCGTTCGGCTGTGCCGTGCCGCTGGAAGCCATGACACACGACATTCTGCTGATGAAGGACATGGGCTGCAACTGCGTGCGCACCTGCCACTATCCCAACGACCCGCGTTTCCTCGATCTGTGCGACGAAATGGGTTTGCTCGTTTGGGAGGAGGCACACGCCCGTGGCCTGAATGAGCAGCAGATGCGCAACCCGAATTTCATGCCGCAGACGCGTCTGTGCGCGCAGGAAATGATTGCCCAGCACTACAATCATCCGTCCATCTTCATCTGGGGCTGCCTCAACGAATGCGCGGATGATTGCGATTATGGCGCGGCCTGCTATCGGGAGACGTTTGCGCTGCTCAAGTCACTGGATGCCTCTCGTCCCATGACCGCCGCACTGCTGGAGCGTCCGGGCAGTCGCGTCTTTGGCGATTCCGACGTGGACAGCGTGAATATCTATCCGCGCTGGTATCACGACACGCCCGTTGCCGTGACGATTGAAAACAAGTTGGCTGAAATCCGCCGTTGTGGTGGCGAAAATAAGCCCGTCATCATCAGCGAAACCGGTGCGGGTGCGATTTACAACTGCCACGATCCCTTAGGCGAGGAAAAATGGTCTGAGGAGCGCCAATGCACCATTCTGCGCGAGCAGATTGAGACCATCCTGACGCACCCAGATTTGTCGGGCGTTTTCCTGTGGCAATTTGCTGATTGCCGCGTGGTGAACGAATGGGCCATGAGCCGTCCGCGCACGCACAACAACAAGGGCGTTGTTGATGAATACCGCCGCCCGAAGATGTCCTATCGCCTTGTCAAGGAGCTGTTCCACCGCTTTCAGGCGTAAGGCATAAGCCCTTTTTCCCGCTTGCCGCTTCCACCTTGAAGGAGGAATCCATATGCCCAGCTATGATACTGGCCGCTATCGCCACAACGCCCATTTCTCCCTGGAGGTCTATCCGGGTGTTTTCTGGCTGCCACTGAACACCCTCGGGCGCACCCGGTATACCAATGAGCAAATCGCGGCCATCATTCCCCTGTCACCGGAGGAAAAGCGGGAAAAAATCAGCAATGTCTACGAAGCCGTGCAGCTTTTTCAGGTCGGCAACTTCACCGGCATTCTGGATAACGTGAATCATTTCTACGACGACGGCCAGACGCTTTGGCAGACGCACACACCCGGCCGCGAGGCAGTCGTGCGCAACCATGGCTGCTGCGCGACCGACACGCACTGGCTGTCCTATCTGCTGCAAGGGCGCTATGACGCCATGCACAGCCTTTGGTTCGGGCATGAGGATGGCAACGGCCATATCATCTCCTGCATTGAGCATCATCACGCCTACTACTTTCTGGACATGATGATGTGCCGTAACGACAGCCAGCGCTATTTCTGCGTGGAAGATGGCCGCATCGACAGCTTGCGCAAGAGCATCTGGAACGGCTTTTTGTACCGCTGCACGAATCCGGTGGACTTCTGCCACTTCCAGCGGGAGCATTACCGCAACACGAACCGTTCCGTGCCATACGTCTTCTGTCTGCGCGGCGAAACGTGTCTGGCCACGGGCATGACCCGGCTTGATGATACGCTGTACTTCCTCCTGCCCAGTGAGGAGCATCCCCAGCTGCTCTTCTGCTCCGGCGCCATGGAGGATCGTCTGCTCATCCGTCCCTTACCGGAGGATTTGCATGATGCAGCCCCTTCCGCCGGTGCATAATGCCACACCTGCCCAATTGGTTCGATTTCCTCCCAGTTGGTAAAAATCCCTTCCCTTTCCTCCATCATCCTGTTATACTGAGGGACATACAGCCCATATATCAACAGAATGAGGAGTGAATCAACATGTCCAAGTTCTCTCGTCGTGACTTTTTGAAATTCGCCAGCAAGGGCGCGATTGGTGCTGCGGCTGCCAGCGTGCTGCCTATTTCCGCGCTGGCTGAAGGCCCGGGTGGCCCTGGTGGCCCGGGTGGCATGGCGGCGACCCTGTATACGCCCGGCACGTACACCGCCACGGGCGCTGGCCGCAATGGCGATGTGACCGTCACCATGACCTTTGATGAAAACAACATCACCGACATCATCATGGATGTTTCCGGCGAAACGCAGGAATTCGCGGGCAACGCGGCAGAAAAGCTGACCAAGGCCATGTTTGAAAAGCAGAGCGCCGATGTGGATGCCGTCACGGGTGCAACCCTGACCTCCGACGGCGTGAAGGAAGCTGCGGCCAAGTGTATCGCACAGGCCAAGGGCGTTCCCTACGAGGCCCTGACCGGCACGGTGGCCGATCCCAGTGCCGTCACCGATCCCAGCGGCAAGACGACCTACTACAGCATGCGCCGTTCCTGGCTGGGTGAAGCGCCGCAGATTGCCGAAAAGGATATCGCGGGCGAATACAGCGCGGACGTTGTCATCATCGGTGCGAACTACTCCGGTGCGCCCTGCTTCCGCATGGCGTGCGAAAAGGGTGACACCTGTATCGTCATCGACTCCCAGACAGAGGCAAGCTTCAACGCCTATGGCGGTGAGCTGGGCCACTTCAACTCCACCTGGCAGGAGAAGGTGCTGGGCGTGCCCAAGAGCACCTTTGACCCCACTGACTTCATTGACAGCTGGCAGCTGCAATCTGCCGGCCGTGCGCAGCCCGACCTGATTCGCAAGTTTGCCCAGCGCAACGGTGAGATTGTGGACTGGATGTTCGAGGTCTATGACGACATCAATCAGGTGACGTCCGTGGCCACCATCACGCAGGCCGAAAACAAGTACAACTACAAGAAGGGCCACTTCTGGACGTATCCTGCCACGGCCAATCTGGGCAGCGGCAGCATGGGCTCCAGTGGCAACTTCTGCAAGGCGCAGGTGCAAAAGGGCCTCGCCGCCAGCCCTGCCAGCAAGGCTTTCTATGAAATGACCGCCAAGGTACTCATCAAGGACGGCGACACGGTTTGTGGCGTCATCTGTCAGGATGAAAAGGACGGCCGCTACTATCGCTTCATGAGCCGTAAGGCCGTCGTGCTGGCCACGGGCGACTTCTCCGCCAACAGCGAAATGTACAGCGCCCTTTGCACCGAGGTGCAGGAGTGCAACCCCTACACCCGTCTGACCGGTTCGGGCCGCAATGGCTATGGCCATCGCATGGGCATCTGGGCCGGTGGCGTGATGGAAATCGGTCCGCGTGCAGCCATGGGTGGCAGCACCAGCGCACTCCCCATGGGCTTCTTCGGCGCGGCCGGTGGCCTGTGGATTAACAAGTACGGCAAGCGCTTCTGCAACGAGAGCTTCGGTGTTCCGTTTGTCGCAGGCTGCCAGAGCGCACGTCAGCCCATCGGCTCCAGCCTGGTGCAGGTGTGGGATCAGGGCCACTGGCGTGAATTCGCGCAGAATCAGGCGCTGGGCCACTTCAACGCCTCCGACATCAGCGACACGAAGATGGACGACTACCAGCAGAAGCTGGATGCCGCCTACGCCGCTGGTGCGCAGGGTGCAAACGGTGTCTACGCCGCCGACGATCTGGAAACGCTGGCCTCCTACCTCGGCTTCGAGGGCAAGGAAGCGGAGAACTTTGTGCAGAGCGTCAAGACCTACGACAGCTATGCTGCCGCTGGCAAGGATCCCGATTACGCCAAGGCGCCCGAAACCATGTTCCGCATCAACGAAGGCCCGTTCTACGCGGAGAAGATTTCCCGCAACGCCAACCTCGTTCTGGTCACGCTGGCCGGCCTGTTTGTGGACGGCAATGGTCAGGTGCTGAATCAGGACTTCGAGCCGATTGCGGGTCTGTTCGCGGTCGGTAATGCCTCCGGCGGTCGTTTCCCGCTTCAGTACACCAGCCCCATGAACGGTGTCTCCATCGGCATGGCGACGGTGCTGGGCGCACTGACCGGTGAATACATCGGCACGGAAGCCCCTGTGGTTTCCACCGGTGACAGCGCCACCAGCGCACAGGGCACAGTCTGATTCATTGTGCCTTTCGCGGCGGCACTGCGGTTTTCCCTAACATCTTTTTCCTTCTTTTCTTCTTTTCTTCTTTCTTCTTTTTTCCTCGGGCGGACGCAGGACTTGCTTCTGCGTCCGCTTTCGTGTATGATAATAAAGCATGATTGCATTTGAAGGGAGTCTCCTGCTATGTCCGCTGCCAAAACGCCCGTGATTATTTCCATCAAGACGCCGTTTTATCCCATTCCCAGCACCTATGACATGCGCAAGCTGCATCCGATGGAAAGCATTCCAATGCTCGAAGCGTATGCCGATGCCCTGCGCCGCGAAATCGAAAACGCCGCTGAGGATTATACCGACTGCCGCGTTGAGGCCATCCGCATTGGTGGCGGCATCGCCGGTCATGCCTTTGATGAGCAGCTGGGCGCGCTTCTGCGGGATATGCACACGTGGTATGACATTGCTCCGGACTGCGAAATCGCCTTGGAGGTGCATCCCGGCATGGTCAGCGTTGAAACGCTGAATGCCTGCCAACGTGGCAAGGTGACAACCCTGTGCGTGGATTATGCCACCTCCGACCCGTTTGAAAGCGAAGCCATGGGGCGCTTTCTGCCGCCATCGGCGATGGATACAACGAAAATGATTTTGGCCAATGCGCCCCTGCGGCTGTCCTTTGACCTGATGCTTGGGTTGCCCGGCCAGTCCTGCGCCAGCCTTGACCAGACGCTGGAAAAGGCCGATGCCTATGGCGCGGCGGAAATCGTCCTGCACCCGCTCCGGCTGATTCCCGGTACAGTCTTTGCCGACAAGCAGGCCGAAGGCTACGCCGCCAGCACCTCTCCGCGCAAGCATTTGCCCAATGAAAAAGAGCGAACCGCCCTGTGGCAGTCCGCTGACAAATGGTTTTATGCGCATGGATATGAGATGCTGATTCCCGGTCGCTACGCGCGCAGAGGCTGCACGTCGCTGTTCCACCAGCTGCTGGTGGAAAACTGCGCCCTGCTCGGCTTTGGTGCGGGCGCGCACACGCGGATGGACGGCATAGAGGCCGTCAACACAAGCGATTTGGATGCCTACATCCGCTATTCGCCTGACCCTGCCAAGCTGGTGGAAAAGGCATGGCAGATTCCCGGCACACCTCAGGACGCCGAATAAGGGAGCAGCAGCGTCAATTCAAACTCGCCCTGCTTCGCCTCGCAATGCATTTCGCCGTGGTACTTTTCGACCGTCCGGCGAATGTTGCGCAGGCCGTAGCCGTGGTTTTCCGCGTCGCGCTTGCTTGTCGTGGGCAGCTTGCCCTGTACCAGCAGGCTCTTGCTACAGCTGTTATGGATATGCAGCACCACAAAGCCGGGCGCGGTCGATGTGCGCACCTGAATGGCACGTCTGGACACGTCCCGCACGTTCATGCACGCCTCCACGGCATTGTCCATGGCGTTGCCCAAAATCGTCACCAGGTCGAGCTGGTCAATGAAGGACAGGCTTTCGCCGTCCACCATCACCGTGCAGCGAATACCCTGTTTGCGACACACCTCCAGCTTTTCTCCAAGCAGAATATCTACCGCATCATTGCCCGTATCCAGCACCGATTCAAAGGGCTGAATGGCATTCAGGATTTTGTCCACGTGGGCGTGGATATTCTCGCGTGACGGCGATTTTTCCAGATACAACAGCAGGTTCTTCATGTCGTGATACTGCTGGCGAACCGCTTCAATTTCATGCTTGCGCATCATGTAGTGCTGCTGCTGGCGTTCCACTTCCATCTGCCGGGCCATTGCCCGGCGTTTTTCTTTTTCCGCATTGAGCAGGCGTTCCAGGCTGACGGAGAACATCAGCGCCAATAGCGCCGAACACATCAGTGTCGTCACAATGGCCATGGAGACATCCTCCACTCGCACCGGCAGCCAAAGCGTCACCTGACGCACAAACAGATACGGAATCATTGCCAGCAGCGATAGCGACAGCGTATAGCGCGTTGCATGCACCGTTTTGGGCGACATGTGCCGCAGCAGTGCCAGGAGGCCATACGCCAGCAGCACCAGGGCGCCCATCGCCAGGCAATTCCTGACATCAAATGCTCCGCGCAGAATATCCTCGCCAAAAAGCTTCTGCGAAAAATGAGAGAGCAGCAGGGTTGCACTTTCCGTGATCAGATACCAGCCGATGGCACGCAGGAAGGACGCACACCAGTTCCAGCCCGTCCAAAGCCTGAGCAGCAAAGCACCGCTCAGGTACATGAGCATCATGTAGAGATAATACAGCCCTTCCTGCCAGCTGTTCCCCAGCTGGAGCAGTGTCAGCAGCGCCACCGCCAGTACGCACCGGCAAGCAGCCTTGCCCGTGGACAGACGCGGATTTTTCGGCGCATACGTCAGCAGTAAAAACGCAAACACCACGCCAAAGCGCAATGCATTGGGCAGCTGCTCTATCATCTGCATCATAGCTTCTTCCCCCACCATGCCGTGATGGCCTGCATCAGCTCACGGCGACGATGCTTGCTGACCGGAATCAGCTTGTCCGCAATCACCGCATCCGTGGCCGTCACGCGCTCCACCAGCGACAAATTGACCAGGAATGCCGCATGACAGCGGAAGAAGTGGTATTCCTCCAGGAGGTCGGCAACAGCGCTGAGTGTCATGCTGCACGCAATCTCCTCCTGCCGCGTATGCACCACCGCACGGTGATTCACCGCCTCCACATAGAGGATGTCGGCCACATGCACGGTGTGCATGCCACCACTGGTGTGGAAGTTGACAGCCTTGGGCTGTGCCGCCGCCAGACGGCCGAACGCGCGGTTCAGGCTCTCTTGCAGCTGACCCGGCGTAACGGGCTTGACGATATAATCCAGCGCATCCACGCGGTAGCCCTGCACCGCATACTGCACCATGCTGGTGATAAAGATAATCACGACATCCTGATCCTGCTGGCGCAGCTTTTCCGCGCAGGTCATACCGTCCATGCCATCCATCTGAATATCGAGCAGCACCAGATGAAAGGGCTGACCCATGTGTTGCAGGAATTCCTCGGCACTGGCAAACGTCTGCACCTCACCCTGCAAGCCTGCCATGCGAAGCGCCGTCTCCGTTCCTTCCCGCAGGCTGTCGCGCACGAGCGCTTCATCATCGACCACGGCAATCCGATACATGCTTCATGCCCTCCTCTCTTTGTCCATTATACAAATTCTTCATCCCAAAGTCAAACCAGACAGACACGCGTCGTCCCCACGCACCCGCAGGGACGACGCGCTTTGATTATCATTGTAAAAAAGGTATTTGCGGCACTTGCAGGGTATTGAAGGCCACCGTCTTCTGCATGATTTGCTCCTTGCCCCTGACAGCCCGCAGATAGCGGCCATAGATAGCAAGGGCCTCTTCTATCTGCGCCCGGGTGAGCTGTTCACGATACAGCCCCATGCGCAGCGCCAGATAGCTGACCATCTGCTGCCACTGCTGTGCCACCTCAGCCGCCCTGGCGTTCAGCTGACCATTCCTGGAAATGGCGCTATCGGGAATCGCCGCAAAAAGCGCTTGGCAATAGGTGCTGCTGCTTTTGACCGCCGCCAGCACCTTCGCATCCATTTCCCGCGTCTTTTTCGGCGCACCAGAGGCGTCAAAGTACGCCAGACGCTGGTATTCTCCCAGCAGCTCCCGGCCATCGGACAGCACGTCTCCGCATCGATGCAATACGCTGATGATTTTGTCCATGAGGAAGGTGTACACCTGCTTGCGCACCCGGTATTTCTTCTCCTTGGGCGCAAAGCGAATGGCGTACCGGGCGCATGCCAGCTCGCTCTGTGCGTCGCCCTCCTCAGCCGGATGCAGGAACTGAAAGCACTGCATGGCAATATACCACGCCTCCCAGTTCGTTTCGTCTTTTTCCAGCACCTGATCGGCCAGCTGCAACGCCGTCTGGCCATCCCCTTTTTGCAGTGCCTCCTCCGCCTGACGGAGCATCATGGTTCACCTCTTTTGCGAAATCAGGGCCTCTCCGGCTGACCGAAGAGGCCCTGTTTGATTGATGATAACAGATTGATTCCGCTATGTCAATTATTTGTTCAGCCAGTTGGCAATGGACTTGCCGCACTCACGGCCCAGCACCACGCACATGCCGATGGAGACACCGGGAATGGGCGTGAAGTACTCATTGCCGAAGCGACGACCGCAGGTGTTGCCGGATGCGTACAGGCCAGGAATGGGATTCATTTCCTGATCCAGCACATTCTGCTCACCATCGGTCAGCAGGCCGCCCATGGTCACCATGGTCGAGCCGATGGTCGGCGTAGTCTTCACGGCATAGAACGGGCCTTCCTTCACGGGGAAGAGGACTTCCTTGTCGCGGCCATAGTCGCTGTCCAGACCAGCCTCGCACACCTCGTTGTAGCGCTTGACGGATGCCACGAAGTTGTCATACACCTCGCCCGTCAGGCCGAGATTGGCCGCCAGCTCCTCGATGGTGTCGCCCACGACATACGATGCGCCGCCGCCCATCGGGCCACCGCCACCGGGGCCGCCTTCGCCGCCAGGGCCACCCATGCCACCTTCACCACCGGGCATGCCGCCTTCAGGCGCTTCGCCGAAGCCACCCGCCATCATGGGCGTTTCCGTTGCCTCCGGCTCCACATACGTGCCCTTGTACTTTGCATAGGCCGTTTCCAGCTCCGTCTTAAAGGATTCGAGGTTGCCCTCCAGCGGCGACCATGCGCCATGCTGAGGCACCAGGTGGCAGCGATATTCGGGGAAGTTCTTGTCAAAGACCACATAGAACGCATCACGGTTCATGAACATGGTCGGACGGCCACGATGCTCAATCGTGCCATAGAACTCATTGCAGAAGCGCTTGCCGTTGTGATCAAGCCACAGCGCCTGCGGCATGGTCGCCTGCACAGAAGCAGAGGGCGAATAGTGCTTCATGTTCATGCCCGCAACGCCCCATGTTTCCAAATGGCCGCCAGCCCAGTAGCCCATCTTCACGCCCTGACCATCATGATCCATCATGGCAGAGAGCGCGTCACCATTCTTCTCAATCAGGCAGCCCTTGACGTCCTTGAAGAAGTAGTTCATCATTTCGCTGTTCGAGCCAAAGCCACCCGTGGCCAGCACAGCCGCCTTACAATTGATTTTGATGTAGCCCGTATCGGTCTTGCCGACAACACCTGCCACCGCGCCTTCCTTCATGATGACGTAGTAGGCACTCGTGCCAAAGAGCACCTGTGCACCATGATCCTGCGCCACCTTGCGGTTGTAGCCCTGAATCTTGGTCTGGTTGCACTTGCTGTCATAGAAGGAGCAAACGGACGGCCAGAACTTGAGCTGACCGACCTGACGCATCTGGCCTTCTGCCTCCGGGAAGTAGGCAGTGGTCATCGCGGCAAAGTCATCCTCCGTCAGTTCAGACAGATACCAGTTCGTATTCGCCTCGGAGTTCTGGGCGAACTTCATCACCAGCTCCTGATTGGCGATGTTCTGGGACATGAGCATGAAGTTCTGATAAAACTCCACCGGGTCAATATGCGGCACGCCGCGCTTTTGCAGGATTTCCGCATTCAGGGCCGCAAACTCGTTGCCGATGGCGCGATAGCTTGCCTCCTTGACCTTTTCAATCACGATGACCTTGTGGCCCTGCTCCGCCAATTCGCGGGCGCAGGTGATGCCGGCATAGCCGTGGCCGCACACGCAGACCTCGGTGTCATATTCCGCTTCAAACGCCGTGATTTCTTCCGGTGCCTTCATCCAGGCGGTGTAGGGCTCAGCGGTCGTTTCGACCTCGGTCTGCACCTTCACCAGATCCACACCCTTTGCATCAGCGATACACTGGGCGGCCGCCTCCTTGACGGCATTGGACGTCACCGTCGCCGCAGACACCGCGTCCACATCAGCGGACTGGGTGTTCATAATCTGCGCCGCCATCTTTTCGCTCAGGCCCTCCACGCGATCGGGCGTTTCGCCAGAGACGTCAATCTGTACATCCAGAATGTTTTCCGCATCGAAGGTCATCGTGACCGTCACGTCGGACAACAGGCCCTTCGCCGTGGCGGAATACGTACCCGGTGTGTACGTTCCCTTTGTTTCAGCCAGTGCAGATACCGGGCCAAGCACGCTTGCCGCTGTCACACCAGCAGCACCAGCCAACGCACTCTTGATGAAGCTTCTGCGAGTCAAATTCTTCACGTTGGTTTCCTCCTATTTCTTTCGCCTTCCCAGTACATTTCCGGGAATATATACTGATAGTATATCGCACGGGCAAAAAGGTTGTAAAGCCAATTTGACTAACTGGTCAATATTCGGACTAACTGGGCATGTCAGTTTCTTCGCACACAACGGGAAACGATGCCGCCTTTTCCATTTCCCCGAATTTTTTTTGCCGATACGCTCCTGAACCCCTTGATTTTCCCGGGTTGCAACCATTGGTTGCGGATTTTGCCATGCATGATTGGTTGCTTTTTGACCCGCATTTTGCTATGATACAAGCATCCGGAGGTCTTACCGGAGGAAAGGCAGGCAGCTCATATGAAGCTGAATGAAAAATCACGTATTATCGCCGTCGCGCACACTATTCCCAGCAGACCCTCGCCGACCTGATAGGTGTATCGCGCCAGTCGGTCAGCAAGTGGGAAACCGGCGAAAGTCTGCCGGAAATCTCGAAGCTCCCGCAGCTGGCGCGTCTCTTTGGCGTCAGCACCGATCATCTGCTTTCAGAGGAAGAGCCGCTTTCCTCCATTCCCTATGACGAGGTGCCGGAGGAAGACGACCGCACGTCGTACACCAGCCACACCTCCACACAAAACACCTCCTATGCCAGCGCCGCCTCCACTACCGGCGCTCCGCAGCAGGAAAGCACCGTTGACAAGGTCATTGCACACCTGCCGCACTTTCTGGGCAAGCTGATCCGCCTCTACGGCTGGCTTGCAGGCATCCGCATTGCGATTGCCGGCGTGATGCTGCTGGTGTTCTGCCTGATTGGCTCGGTCATGACAGGCAGCTTCAATACAGCGGTTTCGCACATGGAAACCCAGATGGGGTTTGCAATGCCCGGCTTTGGCGCTGACAGCAGCGGAATCACCTTCTACGATGCGGATGGCAACCTCATACAGGATGTACCGGACGAATGGCATCAAAGCGTCAGTGATGCGCTGGGCATTTCCACCACCAGCAGCATGCCTTTCAGCGCCTCCTCGACGTTCGATGGCCTGTTCACGCCCTTCTTTGTCGTGATTGCCATTGTGGGCGTGCTGCTGATTGTCGCCGGTGTGGCGCTGGCGATTTATTTGAAGCCGAGGCTGTCGTAAGCCGAAAGAAATCACAACAAAGCATTCCACCCTTGAAACACGCTCCCGTTCGTGATACAATGAAGGAGATTTTACGAACAGGAGCATTTTTTTATGGCTAAGAAGATGCAGAAAACCACGCTAAGCACCGGAACGCTCGTGCGGCGCTTCCTCCCCTACTTCCGCAAGTACCGAAAGACAATGCTCTTCGATTTGTGCTGCGCGGCTTGCACCACCGTGTGTGAGCTGGTGCTGCCGATGATTGTGCGCTCCATCACCGACAAGGCCACCGCCGACATTGCCGCGCTGACCGTGCCGTTTGTGCTGATGATGGGCATCTGCTATCTGCTGCTGCGCATCATTGACGCGGCGGCAAACTACTACATGCAGTCGGTCGGCCACATTATGGGCAGTCAGCTGGAATCGGACATGCGTCATGACCTCTTCCAGCACCTGCAAAAGCTTTCCTTCAGCTACTACAGCGATACCAAGGTCGGCCAGATTATGGCGCGCATCACCTCCGACCTGTTCGAGGTGACGGAGTTCGCCCACCATTGCCCGGAGGAATTCCTGATTGCGGGTGTCAAGATTCTGGTGTCCTTCACCGTCCTGTGTACGATGAATGTGCCCATGACGCTGATGATGTTCGCCGTGCTGCCCTTCATGCTGGCGTTTGCCAAGCACTTCAACAGCAAGATGCGCCGCATTTTCAAGGAGCGTAACCGGCAGGTCGGCGAAATCAACGCGCAGGTTGAGGACTCCCTGCTGGGCATCCGCGTGGTGAAGTCCTTTGCCAATGAGGAGATTGAGCAACGCAAGTTCGACGCGGGCAACGAGCGCTTTCTGGCGCTGAAGGCCGAATCGTACCGCGTGATGGGTGCCTTTGGCACGTCCAACCGCATTTTTGACGGCCTGATGTACATCGTCATTGTGGTGGGCGGCGCGCTGTTTATCAAGGCGGGCAAGCTCACCGCGGCGGACTTCATGGCGTATCTGCTGTATGCCAATGTCCTGCTGAACTCCATCCGCCGCATTGTGGAATTCACCGAGCAGTTCCAGCGCGGCATGACCGGCATCGACCGCTTCTTTGAAATCATGGACGCGCCCGAGGAAATTCAGGATGCGCCCGACGCTAAGGAAATCGGCAGCGTCACGGGTGAAGTCACCTTCGACCACGTTTCCTTCCACTATCAGGATGACGCGCACGATGTCATTCACGACCTGAACATGACCGTCACGCCCGGCCAGTCCATTGCGCTGGTTGGCCCGTCCGGTGCAGGTAAAACGACGCTGTGCAACCTGATTCCGCGCTTCTACGACGTGACAGACGGCCGTATCCTGATTGACGGTCAGGACATTCGCACCCTGTCCCAGAAGAGCCTGCGTGGCGCGATTGGCATGGTGCAGCAGGAGGTTTACCTCTTCTCCGGCTCGGTGCTGGAAAACATCGCCTACGGCAAGCCCGGTGCCTCCCGCGCCGAGGTCGAGGAGGCCGCCCGTCTGGCCGGTGCGCATGAGTTCATCTCTGCCCTGCCCGATGGCTATGATACCTACGTAGGTGAGCGTGGTGTGCGCCTGTCCGGCGGCCAGAAGCAGCGCATTTCCATCGCACGTGTATTCCTGAAGAACCCGCCGATTCTGATTCTGGACGAGGCCACCTCCGCGCTGGATAACGAGAGTGAACACATCGTCCAGCAGTCTCTGGAAAAGCTGGCCAAGGGCCGCACGGTATTCACCATTGCGCACCGCCTGACGACCATCAAGGGTGCGGACTGCATTTGGGTACTGACCGAAAACGGCGTTGAGGAGCAGGGCAGCCATCAGGCGCTGCTGGACAAGGGCGGCCTGTACGCCCATCTCTACGCCATGTACACCACCGACAAGGCATAATTGTATAGGAGGCTGATTTTTCATGCTGCTTACCCTTGCTCTTCCGTCTGATTTTGACGCCATCTGCGCCCTGTATCAGCAGACGATTGCCCATATGGAGGAAAGCGGTCTGCATCAGTGGCACTGGGGCACCTATCCTGCCGAGAATGACGTTCGCAAGGACATTGCGGACAAGACGCTCTATGTCGTTCGTGAGGGCGAATCGCTTGTCGCCGCCATCGTCGTGACGCTGGAAAACGACCCGGAGTATGCGTCGGTTGGCTGGCTCTATGGCGGCACGCCGGGTATTTTCCATCGCCTTGTCATTCATCCTGACAAGCAGGGACAGGGCCTTGGCCGCAAGGTGCTGCAAGACGTGCTGACCCTGCTCAGGGAAAAGGGCTGCACGACGCTTCGTTGCGACACCATGGCGCAGAACGCCACGGCCCTGCACCTCTATCGTTCCTTTGGCATGCGCACCGCTGGCATGATTTGCGACCACGCGCCCAATGGCGAGCGCCGCTATGTGGCGCTGGAGCTGGCGCTGACGGACAATGTGCCGCTGCTGCCGCTGAAAATGCATCCGTCCTTCCGTGGCGGCAAGCTGACACCATGGGGCGGCGAAAAGCTGCGCACGGTCTACGGCAAGCCGATTACCGACGTGCCGACCGGCGAAAGTCTGGAGGTTTCCTGCATTCCCGGTCTGGAATCCACGGACGACACGGGCGTGAAGCTGCCGGAGCTGATTGCACGCTACGGCACAGCCTTTGCTGGCGAATATGCCGACAAGCCCTTCCCGCTGCTGCTCAAGCTGATTGACGCCGCCGAGCCGTTGTCCGTGCAGGTGCATCCCGACGACACCTACGCCAATCGTGTTGAAAACGGCAAGCTGGGCAAGACGGAGGCGTGGCTGATTCTGGACGCGCCCGAAGGCAGCGAGCTGGTCTACGGCATTCAGCCCGGAACGACGCTGGACACCCTGCGTCAGGCATGTGAGCAGGGCGCGGCTGTCGAACCGCTGCTGCGCCGCGTGAAGGTGCATCCAGGCGACGTTTGCTTCATTCCGGCGGGTTGCGTCCACGCCATTGGTGCTGGCATCATGCTCTACGAGATTCAGCAGTCCTCCGACATCACCTACCGCTTCTATGACTGGGATCGCGTGGACAAGAACGGCAACCGCCGCGAGCTGCATCTGCAAAAGGCACTGGATGTGACCGACCTGTCCTTCTCCCTGGATCCCATTCCTGCGCCCGATGCTCCGGTGGCGCGTGTGCTGGACGAAACGTACTTCACGCTGGATTTGATTCGCGCCGACCATGCCGCTGTCCTGCCGCCGGTGACTTCCTTTGGCCTGCTGACCGCGCTGGATGGCGACCTGACCCTGACCTACGAGAGTGGCAGCATGCTGCTGCATAAGGGCGAAAGCGCCTATCTGCCCCATACCTGCCCGGCGGTTACCATCACCGGTGAGGGACGCGGCGCGCTCTCCATGCCGCGATGAAGAGGCGGCTCCAAAAGCTGTTTGCCTATTTGCCAACCGGGATGGCGATTGTCTGGACGGCACTCTTTCCCTTCTGGCTCCTCGGAGAGCGGAACGCACAGGGTGCTGTTGTTTCCGGTGCATTGTCACCCGGCGCATGGCTTTCTTCCCTGTCGATGCAGGATTACACCAACATCACCCGTGCCAAGTGGGACGGCCTGATGCTGCTTAGCCTGCTGGGCGTGCTTTGTGCCCTGCTCTATGGCCTCTTTGCGCCACGGACGGCCAAGCCGCGCCGACTGTCGCAAGCACCCATGGTGCTGCTGTTTGCCTACTTTGCATGGCTGCTGCTGTCCGCACGCTATGGCTCGTGGTCGCATACGCTCAACGATTCGTCCCTGCCAGTCGTTTGGTGGGGTGCGGTGCGATATGAGGGACTGATTACACTCTTTGCCTACGCGCTGATTTTCCTGCTGATGCATCGCCAGTGCGTGTCCATGCGCGCGGTGCTGCATGCATGCAGCGTGTCGATAATGGCCTACACCGTCATTGTCCTCCTGCAATATGCCCAGTGCAATCCGCTGTCCCTTTTTCCCGCAGAACGCAGCATCCGGACGAATTACGAATTTCAAGGCACAATTGGCAATATCGACATGGTCAGCGGCTGGGTCTGTCTGCTCATGCCCGGCTTGCTAGGGAGCTTCCTGCGCTTTGGCAGGCGTTCCCTGCTTCACCTGACAGGTGGCCTGTGCGGCGTCGCACTGACGCTGTGCATGGAGGTGCAAAGCGGCCTGATTGTGCTGGCGCTGACGATGCTGGTGCTGGCGTGTCATGCGCTTCGCCGACCGCAGCTTCGCGCCCGGTATGTGCTGCTGCTGTCCCTGGTGCTGTTGCTGCTATCGCTGCGCAAGACGGTGCTGCTTCCATGGCTGGATGGCACAAGCGACGTGACCCTGCATGTCTCTCGCACAAGTCTGCTGTTGATGATAGCAGGCATGCTGCTCTTGCCACTTGCATCGCTGCTGCATCGCCGTCCCTTGCCCGCCATGAAGAAAACGTGGCTGGTGGCCATGCTGTCCCTGCTGCTGGTGTGTGGCGTGGTGACAGTGCTGCTGGCGCCCTTCCCGCAGGGCAACGCCCTTTGGGAGGCGCAGGAGCTATTGCACGGCCGTGCGCAGGACACCTTCGGCTCGGAGCGCTTGGGCGTGTGGCGCATCACGCTGGAAATGCTCACTGACTCGCCGTGGTTTGGTACCGGGCCGGATACGTTCTACTACGCCTTCAACGACTATCTGCGCCAGAGCGGCCAGCACATCCAGCAGAATTTCGATAACCCGCACAATCTCTTCTTGCAGACCATGAGCAATAGCGGCATTCCCGCCATGCTCCTGCTGCTGGCACTGTGTGCCTGTGCATTGCACGCCAGCAGACGTCGCCAGGACGGCCTGCTTCCGGCGCTGATGGCATCGGGCTTCCTCGTGCAGGGGATGTTCACCTTCAGCATTTGTCTGACTTCCCCGATGTTTTTCTGCGTCCTCGGGCTATGCACCGGTGCCGACATGCCCGAAAATTTCCCAATGAATCAAACAAAGGAGGCTTTTCCTCATGAGTGAATACAGCCAATACCGGCAAGCCGCATGGAAGCTGCTCAAGCCGGTTCTGCCCATCATGATGCTCATTGCGATCATCTCCTCCCTGCCGGGCTTCGTGACGACCTTCGTCAACTACCAAACCGGTGTGAGCGACCTGCTCGCCCAGCTCCTCAACGACACGATTTCCTTGGAGCAGATTGACCCTGCGGCGCTCCTGCCCACCAGCATTACATCCCTGCTGATGAGCATCATCGCGCTGCCGCTGAGCCTGAGCGTGATTGGCGCGGCCATGCGCCTGTGCCATCACGAGGACATCAGCGTGCGCAATGCGCTGGATTATCTGCCGCACACCCTGCGCGTCATTGGCCTGTCGCTGCTCAGCATGCTGTATGCGTATTGGCCGCTGCTGATTTGGGCGGTGTGCTCCATTCCGCTTGCCTTTTTGCTGACGCAGGGAACGCTGTGGCTCTATTCGGTGTATATCCTTGCCGGCATTGCACTGTGCGTCGTGTGCATTCCCCGTGCCTATAGCACCCTCGCCACTTCCTTCCTGCAAGCCCGTGCGCCCAGGGAAAAGCTGCGCACGCTGCTGCAACGCAGCATTCAGTCCATGCGTGGCTTCCGCATGGCCTTCTTCATGCTGACGTTCTCCTTCATCGGCTGGAATCTGCTCTCCTCTCTCGTGTCGTCCTTTGCCGCGATGCTCTTTGGTACGCTGATTGGCAACATGATTTCCATGCTTGTTTCCAGCATCCTGACCTGCTACATGACCGTCGCGCAGGCGCTCTTCATCATCGACATTACCAGCAAAAAGCCCCAGCAGGAAGCAACGGAGGAGTTCTAAAAACAGTGCTTTTCCTCCGCGTTTTGTTTTCTCGCATGCCTTTCCAACAAAATGACGGATGAAAACTTGCAACATGCAACCCATTTTCCCTGACATCGCGGTGTCAGGGACTTTCTTTTGGCATTTTTGCAGGATTTCCGTACTATAATGCATTTTTATCGTTTTTCCTATTGCATTTCCGCCGAAAACGGGTTATAATCAACACGTCACGACATTTTCACCCACATCGCCTCCACACGAGGGAAAACGATGTAGCTGTAGAAAATGCATCTATTTCACCTTTTGATTGCAGGAGGTACCCTTATGGCGCTCACGATTTCTCACCGTTGTCAGACGATTGCTCCCTCTCCGACGCTGGCCATTGATGCCCGTGCGAAGGAAATGAAGGCCGCTGGCATTGACGTTATCGGCTTTGGTGCGGGCGAACCGGATTTCCCGACACCTGACTATATTTGTGAAGCCGCAAAGGAAGCCCTCGACAAAGGCATGACGCGCTATACGCCCGCCGCGGGCACGATTGCCCTGCGTCAGGCCATTTGCGATAAGCTGGAGCGCGACAACGGGCTGCATTATACGCCCTCTGACATTATCGTCTCCTCCGGTGCGAAGCATAGCCTGTATACCATCTTCCAGTGCATCCTCGATCCCGGTGACGAGGTGCTGATTCCCACGCCCTGCTGGGTGTCGTATCCGGAAATGGTGCGCATGGCCGGTGGCGTGCCGGTGTTCATCCCCTCGGATGAGCGCAATAATTTCATCCCGACCAGCCATGACATTGCCGCCCGCGTCACGCGCCGCACCAAGGCGATTATCCTCACCAGCCCCAGCAACCCCAACGGTTCTGTCTGGTCGCGCGAGCAGCTGCAATTCGTGGCCGACCTGGCCGTCACGCATCCCTTCTACGTCGTCAGCGATGAGATTTACGAAAAGCTCATCTACGACGGCCAGAAGCATGTTTCCATCGCTGAACTGGGTGAAGGCATCAAGAATCAGACCTTTGTCGTCAACGGCATGTCCAAGGCGTATGCCATGACAGGCTGGCGCATTGGCTATGTGGCTGGCCCGCGTATCGAAATTTGCGCAATGACCAGCTTCCAGTCTCATGCGACCTCCAACGCCAACTCCATCGCCCAGTATGCCGCCATGAAGGCATTGCAGGGTGATCCCAAGTGCGTGGATGATATGGTGGCGCAGTTCGAGGCACGCCGCAACGCCATGGTCGAAAAGATTAACAGCATTCCCGGCCTGTCCTGCATGAAGCCGCAGGGCGCGTTCTACATCATGATGAACATCACGGGCATCATGGGCAAGAGCTACAACGGCCGCATCATTGATTGCAGCCAGACCTTCGCCGAGCTGCTGCTGGCGGACAAGCACGTGGCGCTCGTACCGGGCAACGCGTTTGAGGCCGAAGGCTTCTGCCGCCTGAGCTACGCCGTGGCGATGGAATCCTGCATGGAAGGTCTGCGCCGCATTGAAGAATTCGTTGCCGCCCTCAAGGACGTGGAATAAGCAACGACAAAAAACGCCCTGCATCTCTTGCAGTGTTCAAGTGCATGACAATACTAGCGGGGCAATACGCATCTGTATTGCCCCTGCACTTTTTTCGCTTGACTTTCTCCATTTTTTCTTCTATGATGGAATGAAATACCATGTATTGAAAAGGAGGCGCATCCCATGCTTGACTTTGATCCCAAGTCCAACCTGCTGATGACCAACCGGTATCAGTATAATTTACAGGACGTTTCCGATCCGAATTTGTATCGTGAGCTGTATGACTACAAGTCGATTCCCAAGGTCGCGTTCAACATGCGCCACGTGCCGGAAAACATGCCCGATGAAATCTGGATGACCGACACGACCTTCCGTGATGGCCAGCAGTCTGTCAGCCCCTTCACGGTGGAGCAAATTGTGCATCTGTTTTCGCTGATTCACCGTCTGGGTGGCCCGAAGGGCCTGGTACGCCAGTCGGAGTTCTTCCTCTATACGGACAAGGACAAGCGCGCCCTGCATGCCTGTCAGGATTTGGGCTATGAATTTCCGGAGATTACGACCTGGATTCGCGCCAACGAAAAGGACTTTGAGCTGGTCAAGCAGGCCGGCGTGAAGGAAACGGGCATCCTCGTTTCCTGCTCGGACTATCATATTTTCAAGAAGATGCACCTGACGCGCGCACAGGCGATGGAGAAGTATCTGTCCATCGTCAAGGCGGCGCTCGACCGTGGCATCCGTCCGCGCTGTCACTTTGAGGACATCACCCGTGCCGACTTCTACGGCTTCGTCCTGCCCTTTGCCGAGGAGTTGATGAAGCTCTCCGACGAATCCGGCATCCCGGTTAAGATTCGCGCCTGCGACACAATGGGCTATGGCGTGCATTACTATGGTGCCGCCCTGCCGCGTTCCGTTCCGGGCATCATCTATGGCCTGCATCACTATGCGCGTGTGCCGTCGGAGCAGCTGGAATGGCATGGTCACAACGACTTCTACAAGGTCGTCAGCAACGCTGGCACAGCGTGGATGTACGGCTGCTCGTCGGTCAACTGCTCTCTGCTGGGCATCGGCGAACGCACCGGCAACTGCCCGCTGGAAGCCATGGCGGTGGAGTACGCCTCCCTGCGCGGCACGCTGGACGGCATGGACTTGACCGCCGTGACCGAAATCGCTGAATACATGGAGCGCGAAATCGGTCTGGAAATCAGCCCGCGCCAGCCGTTTGTCGGCCGTCACTTCAACGTCACCCGCGCCGGCATCCATGCCGATGGTCTGCTCAAGGACGAGGAGATTTACAACATCTTCGACACCACAGCCATCCTGAACCGTCCGCCGCTGGTCGCCGTGGATGCCACCTCCGGCACGGCCGGTATCGCCCACTGGTTCAACAGCTATTTCCGCTTGAAGGGCGACGAAGTGGTGCCCAAGACCGACCCCATCATCACCACCCTGCGCGATTTGGTGGCCGAGCTGTATGCACAAGGCCGCAACACCGTCATGGGCGATGAGGAGCTGGAAATCATGGTGCGTTCCATCGACACCGAGCGCTACGAGCATCTGCTGTTCCACAAGAGCCACTAATGAATTTCTGCATCATCCAGCAGTAATTTTTCATCCAGAGGGATATGCTTTGTCCCTCTGGATTTTGCGTTGTCGTCTTTGCCAAGGAGGTTTTTTTCTGATGACGGGACGTTTTGCCCCAACGCCCAGCGGCCGATTGCATCTGGGCAATTTGCTTTGTGCCATGCTGGCCTATCTCTCCGCGCGTTCACAGGGCGGCAGGTTCCTCCTGCGCATTGAGGATGTGGACATTCCGCGCTGTCCGCGCCATTTGGCCCAGCAAGCGATTGACGACTTGACCTTCCTCGGCTTTCGCTGGGATGAACCGCCGCTGTTCCAGTCCGAGCGAACGGACATTTACCAGCGGGCGCTGGATACGCTGCTGGAAAGCGGGCATGTGTATCCCTGCTTCTGCACGCGTGCGCAGCTACACGCCAGCGTCGCGCCAAATCTGGGCGACACGCAGTTCATTTACCCTGGCACCTGCGCACACCTGACACCCGAGGAGATTGCCGAACGCGCCCAAACACGTGCGCCTGCCATGCGCCTCCGCGTACCCGACGAGACGATTCGCTTCACCGACCGCGTTTTCGGTGTGCAGGAGGAAAATCTCGCCCGCGATTGTGGCGATTTTCTGCTCCAGCGCTCCGACAAGCTGTTCGGCTATCAGTTGGCCGTTGTGGTAGACGATGCCCTTACCGGCGTGACGGAGGTCGTGCGTGGCCGCGACATTCTCTCGGCGACGCCACGGCAAATCTATTTGCAGCGCCTGCTGGGCTATCCCAGCGTCTCCTATGCGCACATTCCCCTGCTGATGGATGCGCAGGGCCGCCGTCTGGCCAAGCGTGACCGTGACCTCGACCTCACCGCCCTGTCGAAGCGCTTTTCACCTGAGCAGATTCTCGGCTTTCTGGCCTACAGCGCCGGCCTGACGGAGGAAATGCGCCCGACAACCCTCGATAACCTGATTCCCGCTTTCTCGTGGGCGCGCGTGAAGCAGGAGGATATGCGCTTGCCAAAGGAAATGACGGAAGAAGCATAACAATAGTAATAAAGAAAACACGTGGCTGTTGCAGCTTTTTTGCTGAAACAGCCACGTGTGTTTTATTTACGCATCCTCACCCAGATGCAGGTCCTTAAAATCTCCCAGCTCACCGCGCATGAAGTGCTTGCGGCACAGGCTCACATACTGGCCGTTGCCACCCAGCAGCACCTGTTCGCCCTGCTTGACGACGCGTCCATCCACCACGCGGGCGTTGCAAATTGCTTTGCGGCCACACCAGCAGATGGTCTTGATTTCCTCAATCGTGTCGGCCCAGGCCATCAGCCAGTGGCTGCCCTCGAAGAAATGGTTCTGGAAGTCCGTGCGCAGGCCATAGGCAATGACCGACACATTGTATTCATCCACCATCTCCACCAGCATTTCCACCTGCTGCTTGGTCAGGAACTGCGCCTCGTCAATCAGCACACAGCCGTAGCCCTGCGCATCGGCAGCGGTCACGTCCTCCACAAAGCGGCACACGGTCTGTAGGCCGCATCGGGAGCGAACGATTTCCGCGCCGTCGCGATTGTCCAGACGAGGCTTGAGCATCAGCACCTTCTGCCCGCGTTCCTCGTAGTTATACTGCACCATGATGGCGTTGGCGGTCTTGCTCGACCCCATTGCCCCATAGCGGAAATACAGCTTTGCCATCTGTTCTTTCGTCCTCCCGTTAAATTGCCTTCATCGTGAAGGTGAAGGAATACGGCTTGTCCGACGGATAGCAGAACTGCGGCAGCACCGGTGCGCCCCAGCTATCATCGCCGCCAATGCCCTTGCGGAACATGGCCACATCCAGCACCGTGCGCACACTGCCCATCAGGTCGCTGGGATGATAGGCGTTTTCGATTTCCTCCGGCAGCCACGGCAGCACACTCACTTCCAGCGCCTTGCCTTCCACCAGCACGCCATGGCCGTTGTCATCCGTCACCGCCAGCGCCTGTACGCCAGTGCGGTTGCCGCTTTCCTGCGGCTTGCAGTATCCGGTCATGCCATCCTTGACATCCCAGCTGTGCCAGCCCAGATATGCGCCCTCGCGGCGATCGATGTAGTTTTCATCCGGCCCGTAGCCGTAGCAGCGCACATGCTGAAGGCGCGGATCCAGCTGGAAGGACAGGCCCAGTGCCGGCATATCCGGCTGATTCTCGATGCCCGGCCATTCCACCGTGACCTCCACCTCGTCCTGCTTGCGGATGGTGTAGCGCACCGTCAATGCAAAGTCCTTGAGCATCGGCGTGGTGTAGCGATAGGTCAGCGTCGTCTTGCCTTCCTGCGCATCCACCTCTGCGTGGCTGCACCAGCTGTAGCGGCTGATGAGGTGATAGACACCCTGACGGATGTTGTTGCCATTGCCACGGTCGTTGTCCGTGGATGCACGGAAGAGGCTGAGCTGCGGCGCACGCAGCAGCGTCTCCTGCCCCAAACGGTCGCGGAAGGAAATCATGCCGCGGCCACGCTCAAACAGCACGCCCAGATTTTCGCCATGGAAACCGACGTTGTTGTCACCCAGCACCGGCTTCGGGCCGTTGTCCGCCACCTGCGGACAGACCGTCTCACCCAGCACCGTCTGGCCATGGCTGAGAATCGTGCCTGCTTCCAGCACGCCACACGCTTCGCGCAGCACCAGGAAGCAGGTGATGACCACCTGACCCTGCGGCAGCGTGCCAAAGGGCAACGCCACATGCACGGACGCACCCGGCGCAATCTCCGGCAGCAGCGTTTCACCTGCGCAAACCGGCATGCGGTCACATTCCACCGTCCAGCGCACGTCAAAGCCACGCAGCGTCGCAAACACGCGGCGATTCGTCACCGTCACGCCCTGCGCATCCGGCGTCATGAACACGTCACGGAACACATAGCGTACTTCCTGGCACTTGCCCGTCTGCGTGCGGTCGCCCAGAATGATGCCGTTGGTGTTGAACTGCCAGTCCGTAGGCTTATCGCCAAAGTCACCGCCATATGCCAGACGCGTCTGGCCATTCGGGCCGGTCACGCGCAGCGCCTGATCCACATAGTCCCAGATGAAGCCACCCTGATACATCGGGTACTTGTCCTCCAGCTCGCGGTACAGGTCGATGCCGCCGCAGCTGTTGCCCATCGCGTGCGTATACTCGCAGTTGATGAAGGGCTTGTCGGGATTGTTTTGTAGATAGTGTTCAATATGAGCCACCTTGGCGTACATGTTGGAATGCACATCCGTGGTGTCGGGATAGCGGGGATCATTCGCCACGCCCTCATAATGCACCAGACGGGTCGGATCGGTGTGGCGATAGTATTCGCTCAGCTCCCACAAATCCTTGCCGCCCCAGCTTTCGTTGCCGCAGGACCAGAACAGGATGCAGGCGTGGTTCTTGTCGCGCTCCAGCATCGCACGGCCGCGCGCCAGCACTGCTTCCTGCCATTCCGGCTTGTCGCCCGGCACGACCCAATCATGCATCGGCGCCCACGAACCGTGCGTCTCGATGTTGGCCTCGTCAATCACATACAGGCCGTATTCGTCGCACAGGGCATAGAAGCGCGACGTGTTCGGATAATGGCAGGTACGAACGGCATTGACGTTCATCGCCTTCATATCGCGAATATCGCGCAGCATGACTTCCTCGGTCATCACGCGCCCGCGGTCGCAATCGAATTCGTGACGGTTCACGCCGTGGAAGACGATGCGCTTGCCGTTAAGGCACATGATTTTGTCCTTCATCTCAAACTGACGGAAGCCTACGCGCGTGGTGCTGACCTCCACCACCTCGCCCTTGGCGTCGCGCAGGGTGACAGTCAGCAGATACAGATTCGGCTCCTCCGCATTCCAGAGCTTCACACCGGGAATTTCCGCCGCGAAGTCCAGCTGCATCTGCGCCGCATCCTGCTGTGCCGTCCAGAGCGTCTTGCCTTCCTTGTCCGTCAGGGTGACTTCCGCGCTGCCCATGCCGCTGTTCATCACCATCAGGCGCGTTTCCAGCGTGGCGCGGGTGTAATTGTCGGCAAGCGGCGTGCGCACGCGCAGGTCGTAGAGATGCATCGCCGGATAGAAATGCAGGGATACGCTGCGGTGAATGCCGCTAAAGCGCCAGAAGTCCTGATCCTCCATCCAGCTGCCGGAGCAGCGCTTGAACACGCGCAGCACCAGACGGTTCTCGCCCACATGCACAAAGGGCGTCAGGTCAAAGCGATGCG
Organism: uncultured Faecalibacterium sp.; assembly: GCA_964464815.1. Lineage (GTDB taxonomy): Bacteria > Bacillota > Clostridia > Christensenellales > Aristaeellaceae > UBA11524. The sequence goes on along the minus strand of CAYXHF010000012.1, from coordinate 17,221 downwards.
TCGTGAAGCTGTCCTCGGCATAGCCAACCTCCTGCCCATTGCAGTAGACCAGCACCGCCGCCTCCACGCCCGCCAGATGCAGCACCACGCGGTTCTGCAAATCCGGCAGGGACAACGCAAAAGAGCGCACACACGTGACCGTCGGATTGTACGTCTGGCTCACCTGCGGTGCCTCCAGCGCCTCGTGACCGTCCCACGGGTACTGCGTGTTCACATAATGCGGCGGATCCCAGTTGGGCGCTTCCAGCTGGAACTCACAGGGAACGCTGATTTCCCGGAGCGATTCATCCATCGTCGCACCCAGCAGCAATTCCTCCGGCGCATCCGCAGGGCAAATCGCAAAATGGGCCTTCCAGCGGCCATCCAGCGAACGCGTCAGAGAGGAAACGCCGTTTTCGCATTCCTCAGCCGTTGCAAAAAACGCATGATCCGAACAATCAGGCATTTCACCAACGCTGAAAATTTCCGGGTTGCCCAGCCAGGACGCATCAAAACGTTGCTTGCAGCTATCGTTCATTCCTTTTTCCTCCGTCCGAATTTCATTGGCGTGAAATTGCGAATTCGTGTATTTTTGCGTCTCCCCATAGCCCGGCGTAGAAAATCCGTGCGCACACGCCATGGGAGAACGAAAAATTCGTATTACCGTTCTTCATTATACCTGAACGTATGACCTTTGTCCAGCCGGGAAACAGGAAAGTTTTCGCCTTTCTTGAAAGATGCGCCGTTTTCGCTTGACAGATGCCCGCTTTGATTGTAGAATATGTAGTGACCGGCTGTGGAACGCCCGAAAAGGTGTTTCTGTGCTGTTTTCGATAGACGCCTGAATGCGTTTTTAGTAAACCTTTCCCGTGGGAAAAGTATTTTCCTTCTCCCGCGTGTTTGTTTCAGGTTTTTTTGACCAGTCGATGACCGTTATTTGCGGTGCGCCGCAGATATGCTTTTTCCGGCATGCTCCTGCCTCATTGGCATCGGGCATCCGTTTTCAAGCCGCAGGGTGCGGATGGGTGCAGATGGATGTACCGCGTTTTCCGGAGTATTCGGGATGTGCGTGCGTCCGCTGCTTCGTCGCCTGCGTTGTTTTCAGAATGCCGCGACGCAATTTGCGTCCTCCGGCCTTCCCGACCGAACTGGTTCTGTCGCCCCGTTTGTTTCCGCCCGTCCGCATGGATGGTCGGTGATTTTCGGATGCGCATATCGAATGAGCAGCGTACAGCCGTGTGGGAGTGCTTCTTCCCGGACGGCTTTTTTGCGTCGGTCACTTCACATTGGTTTGCCAAGGATTGGTCCACCAAGGATTCTACGTACATGCATCAAACAAATATGTGAAAGGGGGAAATCATCAAGTGCCAACCATACTATGGATTCTGATCATCCTGGTTGCGGCGGCTGGTGGCGCGTTCGGCGGCTATACCTACCGCAAGCAGATGGTCGAGGAAAAAATCAACCGCAGCGAGGAGACGGCCAAGCGCCTCTACGACGATGCCGTTCGTAAGGCGGACGACTACAAGCGCAAGGCGGATGATTACAAGAAGGAAAAGGTTCAGGAAGCCAAGGCCGAAATCCTCAAGGCCAAGAACGAAATTGACCGTGAGAAGGCCGATAACGCCCGCGAAATGAACGACATTCGTGAGCGCCGCGCCGAGGTGCAGCGCAGCGAAAATCGTCTGGTGCAGCGCGAAGCGTCCCTGGACAAGCGTTCCGACAGCCTGGATGACCGTGAAAACGACCTCAAGAAGCGCAACGAGCTGATTGAGCGCAAGCAGGAGGACGTCACCCGTCTGCACAGCGAGGCGGAAGAAAAGCTCCAGCAGCAGACCAACGAGCTGGAACGCATCGCCGCCATGACCCAGGACGAGGCCAAGCAGATTATCATCGACCGTGTGCAGAAGGACGCCTTCCACGACGCCGCCGCTGCCGTGCGTGATATCGAAGCCCGCGCCAAGGAAGAGGCCGAAAAGAAGGCCCGCAACATCATCGCCCTGGCCATCCAGAAGTGCGCCTCCGACCACGTGGCTGAAACCACCGTGTCCGTCATCGCACTGCCCAACGACGACATGAAGGGCCGCATCATCGGCCGTGAGGGCCGCAACATCCGCGCCCTGGAAACCGCAACTGGCGTTGACATCATCATCGACGATACGCCCGAAGCCGTTGTCGTCTCCGCCTTTGACCCGATTCGCCGCGAAATCGCGCGCCTGACGGTGGAGCGCCTGATCAACGATGGCCGCATCCATCCCGCACGCATCGAGGAAATGGTCGAGAAGGCCCGCAAGGAAGTCGAAACCCAGATTCGCGAGGCTGGCGAATCCGCTGTGTTTGAAACCAATCAGCACGGCATTCACCACGAGCTGGTCAAGCTCCTGGGCCGCCTGAAGTACCGCACCTCCTACGGCCAGAACGTGCTGAAGCACTCCATCGAGGTGAGCCACCTGGCTGGCCTGATGGCCGCCGAGCTGGGCGCTGACGTTCAGCTGGCCAAGCGCGCCGGTCTTCTGCACGACATCGGTAAGGCCGTTGACCACGAGGCAGAAGGCACGCACGTCACCCTGGGTGGCGAGCTGGCCCGCAAGTACCACGAGAGCCCCGACGTCATCCACGCCATTCTGGCGCACCACAACGACGTCGAGCCGCAGACCGTGGAAGCCGTGCTGGTGCAGGCTGCCGACGCCATCTCCGCCGCCCGTCCTGGTGCGCGTCGTGAGAGCGTGGAGAACTACATCAAGCGTCTGGAGAAGCTGGAAGAGATTGCAACTTCCTTCCCCGGTGTTGAGAAGTGCTACGCCATCCAGTCCGGCCGCGAGGTTCGCATCATGGTCAAGCCCGACGACGTGACCGATGATGGCACGAAGATTCTCGCCAAGGAAATCGCCAAGCGCATCGAAAAGGAAATGGAATATCCGGGCCAGATTCGCGTCAACGTCATTCGCGAAACTCGCTCCATGGAATACGCCAAGTAATTTTCATCGGCTGTTGCAGTCCAATCACTGCAACAGCCGATTTTTTTAGCGCTGGAGAATGGTTAGCTGAAAAACTCTTTTGCTGCAAAACAGTCCAGGTAACAAAGCCACATCCTTCCTGCTTGGATGAGCAAGCAACTAAAAAAGCAACGCACATCCTTTTCCAGATGTGCGTTGCTTTTTACCGCTGCTCCTGCGTGGCCTTTTCCACCGTGATGGTGCTGATCGCGCAGCTCAGCGTCCGCTCCGTGGACGGAAATTGTAAATAGAACGACCGCTTCAGTCGGTCAATAATTACGTTCGCAGCACTCTCGTCCGCATTGGGAAGGAACATCGCAATCGTGTTCTCGTCCACACGCGTCACAACGTCGCCGCGACGTAAATTCAATAGCATAATCTTCACAAGGCCGTTGAGCGCCACTTCGCGCTTCTCGCTTGCCGGATTCAGCTCCGTGAGCGTCAGAATCCCCAACAATGCACGCCCACCGGTGCGCTCCATGCTGCGCCGCTGTAGGCGGAATAGCGCACGGAAAACGCGCTTGTCGCACACGATGGCGCGGTAATTTTCCTCGCCGCGCATCAGGTCATCCTTCAGGTGATGGAGGTTGTTCTCCAGCTGCGCATTCGTGTTCTGGACGCGATTGTAGTAGTCCGCAATCGACTCGTCCTGTATCGGATTGGCCAGACGCGCCGAAAGCTCCTCCTGATATTGAGCGTCCATGTCGCGTGCCGTCTTGCGTAGGCCCGCAATCAGGCGCTGCTGTAACACCTCGTTCGTCGGGTCAGCGTCAATGGCGCGGCGCACCAGCGCCACATAGCGGTGTACGTGCCCTGCCTCTTCCAGGTGCTGCAAGCGCCGATCCACCGTCTGTAAATACTGCTGATGCAGGCGTTCGGCACGATCCTGCATCCAGATGGGCTTCTGCGGGAGACTGGCGAGCAGGCGTCCCTGATAAAGAACCATCATGCGCATCAGTAGCTCTTCCGAGGCTGCTCCCGGGTCGGCCTGACGCAGCTTTTTCATGATTTCCTCAAATTCCAGCACGTCCACCGATACCTCCGGCGGGCATACCCAGCGATAGCCGCCGCGCACCGTCACCAGACACATCGCCAGCTCCGGCGAAATATCCCGCAAGAGCGAACGCTGACGGCTGATGAGTGTTTTCAGCGCCGTGTCCGGACTGCTGGAATTATCCTCCGGCCACATAATCTGCATCAACGCCTTGGCGTCCGCCGTCTGGTTGGGCGCCAGAATCAGGTATTGGATTAGCAGCAGCCCTTTCGGGGAGTGCGAAAGTTGTTCGTCAACCGAACAGCCATCCCTTTCCACATGAAATCCGCCAAATAAGTTGACCTGCACATGCGCCATGTAACTCCCCTTCCTTTCATTTGTATCATATCACATATCCTACCCATTCGCAAGAGAAAACAGGTAACAATTTCACACAATTCCATTAAAACTTTCGTTTTTTTCCTCTGGGGTTACATCTACTTTTTGTTGTTCTTCTATTTCCTTGCCGAATCTTCTTCTTTTTCTGCGTTTCGTACCCCTTTCGTGGTGGTTTGCACCCACTTTGCTCCGGTTTGAAAGATAACGCATGTAACTCTTCGATATTCTCCGAATTTTCCAACGTTGGCAGGAATAATTGTACGTCTTCTGGGCTACCGTCGGTTTCCTCGACCTCCTCTTCCGGTGGTAAGTGGTGGAGTTCATCATCGAATTCAACCACTTCTTCCAGCGTCTGCGCCGTGTCAACCACCAGCGGCTCTTCGCCAGGGATGACCGCGACGAACGTTTCGTGTTCCGCGGGTAGCTCGGAGACGACGGGCGATGGCGTTTCCTCCTCGTGGAGCGGCGTCTGTATGCGCGGTGCGGGAATCACCATTCCCAACAGCATCAGTGCCAGCCCGATGCACCCCTGCCGGAAAAAGCCGCCTTCCAGCCAATACGGTTCGTCCAGCGTCATCCGGAAGAGCGTGCCAGCCGGCGCGCGCCATAGGTTCTGCACCGCATCCCATGGAATCAGCGTCGCCAGCCACGCGCCTATCAGGCACCCAATTGCCGTGCAGCAGGCTTGCACTGGCTTTCTGCCCGACAGGCCGACCAGTGCCGTTCCCGGCGTGAAGCCACCAACGGCCGCCAGCACGCCAAACGCCACGCCACCGAGGATGCTCCCCGCATGGAGCGGTAGCGGCTCGATACGATCCACATCCATGACCGCCAGATAGCACAGGAACGCCATCAGCGCCACCGACAGCCCAACCGCCCAAAGCACCGCCTTGAGCGTACACGACCGCTTCGCGCCCCACACGTCGCGCCAGTCGTCTGGATTTTCCAGCCATGCGCCATGCAACGTCAGCCCCAGCATAAGTCCGCAAATGCCCGGAATCAGCCATTTCGTCATGCGTTTCGCCTCCCCATCAGGCGCGTGGTCACGCATCCCGCAATCCATGCGGACAGCAGAAAGCCAAACGCACCTGTACTGCCTTCCAGCAAGGCAGACAGCACCCGGCCACTGCCCGCGACAGCAAGCGCAAGCATCATGCCGACGCCGCAGGCGACAGACACCACGCAGGTTGTCACATCCAGCGTCACCGACGGGCATGCTTTCCGGCGCAGGAAGCCCGGCACAGCAGCAAGCAACGCGCCCAGCAGCGTCATGCCAAGCAGAAGGAGGTTTGTTTTCTCCAGCTGCCATGCGCGGAGAAAATCAGGGCCTTGCAGCAGCAAGGCGGTTACAGTCCAGGACAATCCGAGGATTGTGCCACGAAAAAGAGGATGCTGTTTGCGCAAGTTTTTTCACCTCACGCATTCAGCATCCCCTGTTTTCGTGGAAGCATGCAAAAAGGAATACGAAGTCGCGTTAAAAAATGAGAATTCGTAATTTCACATGTCCGTCCATTCTTTTCAAGCGACATTGTGTTTGCTAAAATATAGGCCTCCCTTTACACAAGGGAGGCGGAATTTTGTGTGCAACATGAATTGTTTTACATCGTTCTGACTTGAAGCAGCCTTGTCTTTACCGGCCTTGTGCCTTCCTTACCGCGAATACAGTCCGGTTTCGATTTCGCGGATGTAGGCATCGCGGTACGGCAGATTCGCGTCGTTACGGGCGATGGCAGCAGCGGCGGCGTTATCGTAGGGGACGGACAGGATGCTCATGGTCAGAAGCCCTGGCTCCTTTGCGCCGTATTCACCTTCCACAAGCAGCGCGTGCGCCTTGGGGACGCCCATGCTGTTGCCGACGCTACCGGTGTTGGCAATATAACCGGCATTGAGCGTGCGCAGGAAGGGACGGTGACTATCGGCGAAAATCACGCCGCCGTATGTCTTCCCGTTGGCGTTGAAGGGCGCCGATAGAATCGACTTATCGGCCTGCACCTGCATCAATTCCGTCACCGGACGGCCATGGAAAAGGCGGAAGTGTGTGCCACTAATCCACTCGTCCATCTCCATCGGCAGGCCATTGAGCCACGCCATCCGCTCTTCGCCAAGCTGCTGCCAGAAGTAATTATCTCCCGAAAAGCGCTTTCCACCGATGCCATAGTCCCAATTGCCGCCCACGAAGCGCGTACAGTTCGCGCGCACCCAGTCGCAGGTTTCGCGGGACTGCGGGCCTTTTCCAACTGCGTCGCCGAGAAACCAGATTTCCGACACGCCGCAGTTCTTCAGCGCCTTTTCCATCGCCAGCGTTGCAGGATAGTTACCATGCAGATCGCCAATCATTGCAATCTTTTTCATGAACAGCCTCCTTTTACGTCAATCGGGATAGGAAAAGGTTTCTTCATTACAGGCGGCCAGCACGCGGACATAGTTTTCCGCTTCCTTTTTCGCGCCCGGCAGGTCATGCTCCAGATAATTACCACATTCGACCTTTGTTGCGCCAGGAATTTCATCGGTGAAGTCTGCCGCGAACTGGAAGGCGTCCTGCATCAGCTGCAAGGTTTGCGCCTTGGTCACGGTATCACGGAGGATGAGGTAGAAGCCCGTCCGGCAGCCCATCGGGCCGAAGTAGATGACCTGATCAGACAAGGCAGAGGAACGGACGAACGTTGCGATGAGGTGTTCGAGGGTATGCATTGCCGCCTGCGGGAGGTAATCGCCCTGATTCGGATATTTGAAGCGGAGGTCATAGGTGACGCAATCGCCATCAATGCGGGAGACATAGAGGCCAGGTTTGAGTGTATCATGATTGATTGTGAAGGATGCGATTTTCTGTAGCATGGGGAATCTCCTCCTTGAATCGGAATATCAGATTTATTATAGCATATTGTGAAAGGAAGGGCAAGGGAAGGAAGAGGAAAAACAAAGGGATACAAATCCATAGCTTAACACGCGGAAATAGTTCATATATCGCGCCAACTCCATCGCGCACAAAAAGGCAGACACGATTTTTCTCGTGTCTGCCTTGAAGAAATATCCGTGTAGGATTCCCGAATTACTCCGCCATGCCTTGATCTCGGGCCTGTGCGGTGTAGAGCTCCCAGTATGCGCCACGCTTCTTCATGAGCTCGTCGTGCGAACCGGCTTCCATGATGCCTTGGTTGCCGATGTAGAGAATGCGGTCGCAGTTCTTGATGGTGGACAAACGGTGCGCAATGATGAAGGACGTGCGGCCCTTGAGCAGCGCCTGAATGCCGTCTTGGAGCAGCTTCTCCGTCTTGGTGTCGATGGAGGAGGTTGCTTCGTCCAGAATCAGGATGCGCGGGTCGCTCAGGAGCGTGCGCGCAAAGGCGATGAGCTGCTTCTGGCCTTGCGACAGGCTGCTGCCGCGCTCGTTGACGCTCGTCTTGTAGCCCTGGGGCATTTCGCGAATGAAGTCGTCCGCGCGAACCATGGCTGCGGCATGGCGTACCTCATCATCCGTCGCGTCCAGACGGCCGTAGCGGATGTTGTCCAGCAGCGTGCCGGAGAAGATGAACGAATCCTGTAGCATGATACCCATCTGCGAACGCAGGGAGTGAAGCGTCACGTCGGTGATGTCGTGCTTCTCGCCGTTTTCGTCCGTCAGGGTAATCGAACCGCTGCGCAGGTCGTAGAAGCGGCAGAGAAGGTTCACGATGGTGGACTTGCCAGCGCCCGTCGGGCCAACCAGGGCAATGCTCTCGCCTGCCTTGACGTGCAAATCCACGTTCTTGAGGACGGTCTGGCCTTCCTCGTAGCCGAAGGTGATGTTGTTGTAGTCCACTTCGCCAGTGATGGGCGGCAGCACCTTGGCGTCTTCCTTGTCATCAATGACAACCGGCTCGTCCATCGTCTCGAAGATGCGCTCCAGGTACGCCATGTTGTTCACGAAGCTGTTGTAGATGTTCGCCAGGTTCGTAATCGGCTGCCAGAAGCGGCTGACGTACTGGCCCATGGCCAGAATGACGCCGAAGGACACCACCGCGCCACCCAGCCAGTACACACCCGCATAGTACATGATGGTGAAGACAATCTGGGTGATGATTTCCGAGGACAGCCAAACGCTGTTGGAAATGTAGATGGCCTTGAGCCAGGCTTCACGGCAGGCAGTGGCCAGGCGCTGCATGATGGAGCAGTTGACGTCCTGACGCGCGAAAATCTCGCTCACGCGCACGCCGTCAATGGATTCGGCCAGATAGGCGTTGTAGTTGCTGTTCTTGTTGGACTGATTCTGCCATGCACGGCGCTGACGCGGCTTCAGGATGACGATAATCGCCACGAAAACCGGCAGACCTGCCACCACAATCGTTGCCAGCGTCGGTTCGGTGGTGTACATGAACACGACAATGAAAATGATGTTGATGATTTCCAGAATCGAGTTGATGATACCGTTGGAAAGAATGTCCGAAACGCTGTTGACGTAGTTAATCACGCGCACCAGAATCTTTCCGGCCGGACGGCTGTCGTAGTAGGCGAACGGCAGCTTTTGCAGATGCGCAAACAAATCCTTGCGAATGTCGTAGATGATTTCCTGGCTGACAAAGGCCATGATGCGGGAGCGAATAACCGTGAAGATGATGCCGATGATGATGATGCCCATGAAGAGGAGCGCCATTTTCAGCAGCAGGGAGATGTCCTTTTGCGGAACGGCCACGTCCATGACGGTCTGGGTGATTTTCGGCACGGCCAGGCTCGTCACCGACGCCAGCGCCGACAGCAGCAGCGCCAGCAGCATCTTCCACTTGTGCTTGCCGATGTATTTGACAACGCGCTTCAAGTGGCCCATGTCAAACGGTGTTTCCAGACGCTCGTCCACGTCAAACTTATTGCGTGCCATCTTACATCACCTCCCCTTCGGTGGTGTCCGGCTCAATGCCATTTTGCAGGCAGTAGGTTTCGTAGTAGTAGCCCTTCTTGGCCAGCAGCTCCGCATGCGTGCCGCGTTCGGCGACCATGCCGTCCTTCAAAATCAGGATGAGGTCAGCATCCTTGACGGAGGAAATGCGCTGGGCAATGATAATCTTTGTGCAGTCGTAGGGCAGCTGACGCAGCTGTTCCTGAATGTACTTTTCCGTCTCCATGTCCACAGCGGAGGTCGTATCGTCCATGACGAGGATGCCCGGCTTGACCGCCAGCGCACGCGCCAAGGCAATGCGCTGCTTCTGACCACCGGACAGGCCCACACCGCGTTCACCGATGATGGTGTCGTAGCCATCCGACAGGCCATGAATGAAGCCATCTGCCGCCGCGCGACGGGCGAAATCATGCACTTCTTCCTCAGTCAGCTCCTGCGCACCGAAGGCAATGTTGCCTTCCACCGTGTCGGAGAAGAGGAAAACATCCTGCGTGGCCGTGCCGATGCCGTCGCGTAGCTGCTGCAGCTTCCACTTGCGCACGTCGCAGCCATCCACCGTGATGCTGCCGCTCTTGACGTCATAGCAGCGCGCCAGCAGCTGAATCAGCGTCGTCTTGCCCGAGCCGGTCGGGCCCATAATGGCGACCGTCTGACCCGGTTCAGCGGAGAAACTAACGTCGGTGAGGACATCCTGCTTGCCATAGGCAAAGGACACGTGGTCAAAGCAGATTGCACCCTTGATGCCGTCATGCTCCACCGCGCAGGAGCTGTCCACAATCTCCGGACGCGCAATTTCGATTTCCATCACCTTGTTGGAGCAGGTGATGAAACGCTGCCAGTCATTGAGCAGGTTGCCCAGCTGACGCATCGGCACGCTCAGCGTCCATGCCAGCTGCGTGAAGATGGTCAACTCGCCTGCCGTCATGCCGTCGGTAATCATCAAGAAGCCACCGAAGAACACGGTCAGCAGCGTCATGGCATTGGCCAGCACCTCAATGAAGGGATAGAAGGACAGCCAGCGCTTGTTGATGTTCAGGTTCGCATCGCGATAGGCACTGGAACGCTGGTCGAACTTGTCCTTTTCGTATTCCTCGCGTGCGAACGCCTTCACCACGCGGTTGGCGGAGATGTTCTCCTGCGCATTGGCGTTCATTTCGCTCATCTTGTCGCGCATGTCCACAAACATGCGGCGCGCACCCTTGGAATACACCTTGGTAATGAGCATCAGCAGCGGCGTCACACAGACCATCGCCAGCGCCAGCTTCCAGTTCACCGAGAACAGGTAGATGGACGAGCCGAGGAACATCACCACGCTATCCACTGCGGAATAGTCAATATACGACAGGAAGTGACGGCACCAGTCCGTATCGGAGGACATGCGCGTCATCAAATCGCCCGAACGATGGCGATCAAAGAAGCGCATATCCTGATATTGCAGGCGCGTGAACAGGCGCGTGCGCAGATTCATCAGCACGTTCTGGGACGTATGCTCCAGCGTGACAATCATCAGGTAGCGCATTCCTTCGCGAACCAGCTTCACCACCAGCATCGCCAGCAGCAGCCCCAGCAGCGGTTCGGCGTTCTGGGCCATAATGACCTCGTCCATCAGCCGCTTGGTCAGATAGGGGTTGATCAGAAGCATCAGGGAGGTCACAGCGCTGATGACAAGCGCCATGATATGCCATTTGTGGTAGCGCTTGTCCATCACGCCCCACAGCCATTTGATATTCTCCATCGTTTACTCCTTGCATCGGGCGCGGGTGATTTCCGCAGCCACAAAGTCGGCAATTCGTTCCTTCCATTCCTCATCCGGGTGTACTTCGCCATGCATCCGCGCCACGTCGTGGTCAAAGCCGCTGCCGTAGAAGCTGTCGATGCAGTGTACGCCCGTTTTCTCTGCCACGCGCTGAATGATGGCGCGCTTCACCAGTCCATGCGCCTCATCCATCCACACCTGCTCGGTGTATGCCTGCAAGGGCGTGGCCAGAAAGATGTCCGCCTGCGGACAAGCCGCCTGCAACGTCTTCACCGCCCACAAAAGCGACGAGGCGAGCGACGTGCGGTTCAACTGCGCATAGGGCATATCCGCCACCTGCGCAAAATCATCCACCACAGCATTTTGCACGTGGTTGCCATCGTTTGTCGAAATGGCGATATAGATGACCTCCGGCGCATTCAGCGTCCCAGTCCCCAATCCCACGCTTTCCGGCAGGGCGTATGTTTCACCTTCCACAGACCAGACAATCTGCTGACCCAAGGGCGTGAGGGCCTGCAAAACGCGCCGCACCTGATTGGACAGCACGTTATCTGCCGTGTTGGTGTTCGGTGGTTCCACCAAGGTAACAGGTGTCACGTTGATATCACCATCATGCCAATCCGATCCCGTGGCATAGCCACACGCCGCATTCATGCACTGCGCGGCCTGCAACCGTGCCGCGACCATCGTGCCAATGCCACTGACCTGATCACTGGTGATGCTATCTCCCAGGCAGCAAAAGCTACCGATTCCCATGGGTCTTTCCCTCCTTCATGGTCAAAAGACGTCGCCTTTTGACGAATCATGCATCAAGGCCGTTTGATGATACCACGCTTTTCTCCGACTTACCACGCCTATTATGGAAAGATTGAAGGGGTATTTTTTTATCTGCTAGTTGATTTCGTTTTTTTCTGTCCGATTCGTGAAAAAACGCGCCAAATTGACCGGCCTGTAGCGAAGCTTCATCAAAAAAATCAACAAAACCATCGCAAAAATGGAGGTTTCCTAAAGGAGGCGCATGGTTGTTGCGCGGAGTTCGGAACAAGAAAAAAACAAGTTCGTGGTGTGCGAGTTACATCAAATTAGGGTGTGGAAAAAGAGGAAGTAACAAAACAGAGAACATCAAACTTTCCTTCCCACACAAAAAATCGGAGCCAGCCCGAAGACGTGCTTCGTTCCAGCTCCAATTCTTTTTTTGTATTACTTGCCGAGCTTCACAGCGATGACCTCAGCAGCCTTCTTGCCCCAGACAAGGCAGTTGCCGTGGCCCATGCCGCCGATGGAGTTCAGACCGCCGACGTTCGCCATGCCGACGATTTCGCCAGCCATGTACAGACCGTCAATCACCAGGCCGTCCGCGTTCATGACTTCGCAGTCCTTGGTCATGATCGGGCCGCCGCAGGTAATCATCACGTAGGGAACGGTCTTCACCGCGTAGAACGGGCCGTTCTCCATCGCCACCAGCTGCTTGGTGCGGCCGAAGGCATCCGTGCCGTTGGCGCAGCCGTCGTTGTAGGCCGCGATGGTCGCCTTGAAGGTATCCACGGGCATGCCGACCTTCTCCGCCAGCTCCTCGATGGAGTCAGCCTTCCAGGCCAGTTCCTTTTCAATCAGCGTCGCCACATAGGTGTCAAAGTCCTCGGCCACGCTGCCCCAAGCGCCGGAGGAGAAGACCTTCGCGTCCGGAATCAGCATGTCGGTGGTGAACACGGTGTAGACGATGTTGTGGGGCGCATTTGCCCAGGTTTCGCTCTTGACGTGGGAGTCGGCACCGATTTCGTCCGCCATACGCTCACCCTCGGTGCTGATCCACAGCGCGCCGTTGGTCACGTTGAAGTAGCCGAAGGAGCGGAAGTCGTCGCTGGTGGGGATACCGCCGGCATAGGCCGTGCAGAAGTCCATGTTCGTCAGCGGGACGTTGAGTTCCTCCATCCAGCGGTAGCCGTCGCCGGTCACGCAGGCAGGAGAAGTGGTCAGGACGTTTTCAAAGTTGTACTTGTTCAGCAGTTCCTCGCTGCCGCCGTAGCCGCCGGTGCAAACAACCGTCGCGGCTGCCAGCAGCTGCGTCTCCGTGCCGTCAGCCAGACGAGCGTTGCAGCCAATCACAGCGCCGTTTTCGTCCGTCACCAGACCGGTCACGTAGGTGTTCAGCATCATGTGCGCATTGATGGAGAAGTACTTTTCCAGCTCCGCGTACAGGGAGTTGACGAACGCACGTGCGCCGCCCTTGCCGGAGTAGTTACGCGCCAGGTTCAGCGGCTGATAGACGCCGAAGTAGGGCTGGCGATCGCCAAAGTCCGTGCCCAGGTCATCCAGCCAGTCAACGGCCTCGCCGCTGATTTCGGAGAATTCACGGCCCAGCTCCTCGTTGAAGGTGCCCGCGCCGCCCAGACGCACGAAGTCAGCAAAGCACAGCTCAGGGCTGTCCACGATGCCGGCCTCCGCCTGCATGCGCGTGCCAGCGCCCAGCAGCGTGCCACCAGCCACATTGGCCGAGCCGCCGTAGGTCGCCGCCTGATCGACAATCAGGACGTTCAGACCCAGCTGCGCCGCACGGGCCGCCGTGGTCAGACCAGCCATGCCAGCGCCGATGACGATCACGTCAGCCTGTTCAAAGGGCATCACGTTCTCGTTGCCAGCAGCGTCGGACGGCGTCAAGGCGTTGTTCACGGCCTCGATGATGCCCTTGGACGTGAAGGTCGCGCCGGACACCACGTCCACTTCCGTGGTCTGCTTTTCGATGATGGCAGCCGGAATCGTCTCAAAGGCCGGATCAGAGATGCCAGCCGTTTCGCTGTGCTCCAGCACGGTGATGTCGGTCACTTGACCGCCGCTGACCGTCACAGACACCTTAATCGGGCCAAACAGGCCCTGACCGATGCCCTCGTAGGTGCCGTCCGCCGTTTCCGCGATTGCGGGAACACAGCACAGCAGCATGGCCAGCGCGAGAATCAGAGAAAGAAACTTACGCATGGGTAATCCCTCCATGTGAAAAATTTGTCCATTGCCGATTCTATCATGACAATTTCACAAAGTCAACACACAATTTGAATTTGTTTGTGCAGAAAAACGTTTTCGGAATAAATTTTGCATTTTTCTTTGCAAAATATTTCACGCAGTACATTTTATTTCCCAAAAAACACCAGGTGGTACCGTTCAAGCCGGTATCACCTGGTGCAGAAACATCGTATGCAGTTGCCACGGCACAAGCGAAAATCACATCAGAAATACCGATACTTCTTGCGCAGCGCCACGAGGAAAACGACAGAAATGAGGAACGCGAACACCTCCGCGGCCGTCATAGCCCACCAGAGGCCGTCCACACCAATCAGCAGCGGCAGAATCAGCACCGCCGCCGTCTGGAACAGCAGCGTGCGCAGGAACGAAATCGCTGCCGATACGCCACCGTTGTTCAGCGCCGTAAAGAAGGACGAAGCGTAGATGTTGATGCCCGAGAGCAGGAATGCGAAGGAGAACAGCTGAAACGCATGATGCGTCAGTTCAAACAGCCCTTCATCGTAGCCAACGTACAGCTGCGCCAGCGGGGTCGCCAGCAGCCATGCCGCCGCCATCATGCCCACACCAAGACCTGTCATCAACCGCAGGCTCTTTTTCAACAGATTCTTCAGCTCGCTGTCGTTCTGCGCGCCGTAGTGATAGCTGACAATCGGTGCGCTGCCCACCGCATAGCCGACAAAAATCGCCACAAAGATGAACTGCACATACATCAGCACGCCATAGGCCGACACGCCGTCCTCACCCAGATAGCGCAGCAGCTGGTGATTGTAGACAATGCTGACCACCGATGCGGAAACATTGCTCATCAGCTCCGACGAGCCATTCGAACATGCCAGTAGCAGCGGACGGAATTGCAGCCTCGTCCAGCGCAGACGCAGGGGCGAAGCATTCGGCAGCAGGAAGTACACCAGCGGCAACACGCCACCCACTGTTTGGCTCAGGCCCGTTGCAATGGCCGCACCCGCGATGCCCCAACCAAACACGCCCACAAACAGCCAGTCCAGAATCATGTTCGTGAAGCCAGCCGCCAGCGTCGCTATCAGCCCCAGTGTCGGTCGCTCCGCCGCCACGACAAAGGACTGAAACACGTTTTGCAGCATAAACATGGTCGTGAAGCTCACCACGATGTTGCCATAGAGAACGCAGTCGTCCACCATCTCCGGCGTTGCGCCGAACCAGATGGCCACCGGCCGCATCAACACCAGACCCACCGCCGTCAGCACAATGCCCAGCACAACGGTGAAGAGAATCGTCATGGAGAAATACGCATTCGCACGTTTCTCGTCCTTTTCACCCAGCACGCGCGAAACAAGCGCCGTGCCGCCTGTGCCCAGCATGAAGCCCATACCACCCAGAATCATCAGGAAGGGCATAATCAGATTGATGGCCGCAAACGCCGTTTTCCCCGCATAATTCGACACGAAGTAACCATCCACCACGCCATAAATGGAGGTGAACATCATCATGCAGATGGATGGTAGCACAAAACGGAACAGCTTTGTGTATGTAAAATGATCGGAAAGCTTGATTTCCTTCATAAATACCCCTTTGTCTTCTTGCTTTCTATCGTTTTCCCGCTTTTTTAGCGGCACAATTACCTATTATATGGGCAAGCGCAAGCAATGTCAACACCCGGCATATTTTCTTTTTCAACTGCGTTTCAAATTGCCCATCATTCATGTTGAAAAATAAGAAGAGATGCCATTCTCCCCTTGACGAGTCCGTGTAATTACAATATAATGACAACAGATACCATATGTACTTATATCATATTGCCACCAAAAGATGACAATACTTATCAACTGCCAAAGGAGGTGAAGCAGATGAATCCAGAACGTATCCGCCAATTCTTTCAGGACTACCACGAAATTCTCCTGCACGTCAGCGAGCTGGACGGCGCACTGCGCACCTCTTGCGATTGGGAGACGTGGTGCTGCACGCTCAAGGATCGCGCGCAGTATTTCCAGCGCATCTATCAGCAGACCTTCAGCCAGCTCAAAACGGCGCGGGAGCTGTTTTCCGCACCCGAACCTCCGCTGGACAATGACACGTGGGAGCAGCTCCGCACGTCCATGATGCTGTCCTATCGTTCGCAAACGCACGATTTGGCGCTGATTTTGGAATTGGCAAGGGTGATGGAAAAACATTATGCTTCCAGTGACAATTTGGAAGCCCAGACGGATGTTTCCCTCTGCCTTGGCTATACGAATCTGGAATTTTCCCGCATTCTGCGTCAGCCCTTTGGTGCGCGTTCCGTTCAGGCGTATCGCAAGATTGTCTCCCTGTGGCCGCGCTATGGCGAAATCAATAGTCGTGCGGTTCATCAGTCGATTGTCGTTGCCTTCGCCAATCTGGTAACGGTCGGCCTTGTCCTGGGCCTTGTGCCGCTGGAGGAGGCATATCAGCTTTGGGAGGACATGAAGACCCTGCAAGCCTCCCCTGCCTTCACCGCCCTGCGGGAGACAGAGGCTGACGTCTGCAATCTGCTGGACACGTTCATCGAACGTTTCGAGACGGACGCCTACGCCCTGGCCAATTCCTACGACAAGACGAGTGAATCGCCGCGTCCGATTGCGCCGGATTTGATGAACCGCGTGGTGGAAATGACGAGCCAGCACTATGCATCCCTGCCGGTAAAGAAGGTTCGCACGCCCGATATGTATCAGGTCGTCGTCAGCCAATGCGACTTTGAGTTTGAAACGGGCAAGCGCACCGGCGATTCCTGCTGGCGGGAGCTGCACGACTTCTACATGAGCACGCGCGACGAGGTGGCGAAGGTTCCCGAAGCGGACATTCGCGAAATCGACGTCATTTCCTATTACGTCACCTGTCTGGCCTCCCTGATTGCCTTCTTGACGGAAACCAGCATGCCCCGCGAGGAAAAGCAGGTCTACTTCCGTCAGTATCAGGCGGACATCCGTGCCTTTATCGCCGATTATGATACCCGCACGGGTCACAGCTATACGCTCAACAGTGCCTTGGAGGAGCTGGCCTTCCTGCCTGATTCCTACAAGCTCTTTGAAAGCAGCGAGGAGAAGATTGATTACGTCTTCCGCCTGGTCATCGTGCGCCACTGCACCACACTGCTGCATTCGCTGATGGTGTCCGTCTTTGCCCAGACGATTCTGGGCACGTTGATTGACGAGCAGCCGTCGTTGCTGGTTGGCTATCACGACCTGCGCGACATTGCCGGCCCGGAGCGACTGCACATCTACTACGAGACATACAAG
>CAYXHF010000011.1:0-56569 GCA_964464815.1 uncultured Faecalibacterium sp. | reverse complement strand
TGGAGCAGGCGATGGGAATCGAACCCACAAGGCCAGCTTGGGAAGCTGGAGTTTTACCACTAAACTACGCCTGCGTGTCCCGCATCAAGCCTAACCAGACTTGCCAGACAAGGTATATTGTAAACATTTCACGCAGGATTGTCAAGCGTTTCCGGTGATTTTTCCATCGCTTTCAGAAAAAAGTTTGTTTCATTCGGCAATTATGCCAAATCCTTTGTCAGATTTTCGGCATCATTCAATGAACATTGCATCGCCGAAGCTGAAGAAGCGGTATTTTTCGCGCACCGCCTCGCGGTACACATCCAGTGCCGTATCGCGCCCCATGAAGGTACTCACCAGCATCAGCAGGGTGCTTTGCGGCAAATGGAAGTTGGTAATCAGGGCGTCAACGGCCTTAATCTTCTTGCCGGGATAAATGAAGATGGCCGTGTCGCCAGCGCCCGGATGCACCACGCCGTCCTCGGTGGCGACGGTTTCGATGGTGCGCACGGAGGTCGTGCCCACGCAAATCAAACGACCACCCTTGGCGCGAATGTCGTTAAGCGTCCTGGCGGCCTCCTCCGTCACCTGATACCACTCGCTGTGCATGACGTGACTGTCCACATCCTCCACCTGCACCGGGCGGAACGTGCCCAGACCCACATGCAGCGTGACCGGCACGATGGTGATGCCCTTCTGGCGAATGCGCTCCATCAATTCCGGCGTGAAGTGTAAACCAGCCGTCGGTGCAGCCGCCGAGCCTTCATTTTTCGCATACACCGTCTGGTAGCGCGTCTGATCCTGCAATTTCTCGTGGATGTAGGGCGGCAAGGGCATTTCGCCCAGCTTGTCCAGCAGCTCCTCAAACACACCCTCGTAGTGGAAGCGCACAATGCGGCCACCGATTTCGGGCACGCTCTCCATGATTTCGCATTTCAGCAGACCGCCACCGAAGGAGCAGGTCGTTCCCGGCTTCAGGCGGCGTCCGGGACGCACCAGCGCCTCCCAATCCGTCTGATTCTTCCGGCGCAGCAGCAGCACCTCCACCGGCACGCCCGTACCGTCCTTTTCGCCCAGCAGGCGCGCCGGAATGACCTTCGTTTCGTTAACGACCAGCGCGTCGCCCGGGTTGAGGTAGTCGATAATATCGTAGAAATGCTTGTGTTCCCGCTCCCCTGTTGCACGATGCACCACCATCAGGCGGCTGTGGTCGCGCGGCTCCACCGGCGTTTGTGCAATCAGCTCTTCCGGCAATTCGTAGTCAAAATCCGATGTCTTCATGACTTGTTTTCTTCCTTTTATCGTATTGCATTTTCCGTGCCAAAGTTGAAATCGCATGCGCAATGTGCTTTCAACTTCGGCACTCGTCATTTCTTATAGCTCCATTTTCAGCTGGTTCTCATCCGAACTTCCTGGAGGTGTCTTGCGCATGTGCGCCCAGGCCGCCGGTGTGCAGACGCGGCCACGCGGTGTGCGCATCAGGAAGCCGAGCTGCATCAGGTACGGCTCATACACATCCTCAATCGTCACCGCATCCTCGCCCGTGGTGGCCGCCAGAGTGTCCAGACCAACCGGGCCACCGCCGAACTTGTCCATCATGCAGGACAGCACCGCACGGTCTACCTTGTCCAGGCCCAATTCGTCCACACCCTGCATGGCAATGGCCTCCCGCGCCACATCACGGGTGATTGTTCCTCCGCCGCGCACCTGCGCATAGTCGCGCACGCGCTTGAGCATGCGGTTGGCGATTCGCGGCGTGCCGCGGCTGCGGCGGGCAATTTCCATGATGCCCTCATCCTCCGCATCGACCTCCAGAATCGAGGCGCTGCGGCGGACAATCTGCGCCAGCTCCTCCGGCTCATACATTTCCAGCCGGAACAGAATGCCAAAGCGGTCGCGCAAGGGCGCAGACAGCTGACCGGCACGCGTCGTCGCACCCACCAGCGTGAATTTCGGCACGGCCACGCGAATCGAGCGCGCCGTCGGGCCTTTGCCAATCATGATGTCAATGGCAAAGTCCTCCATGGCCGGATAGAGCACCTCCTCCACCGAACGGGAGAGGCGGTGAATTTCGTCAATGAACAGCACGTCGCCCTGATTCAGATTCGCCAGAATCGACGCCAAATCACCCGGACGCTCAATCGCCGGGCCGGAGGTCACGCGGATGTTCTGTCCCATCTCCGCC
The DNA here is from genome assembly GCA_964464815.1 of uncultured Faecalibacterium sp. Lineage (GTDB taxonomy): Bacteria > Bacillota > Clostridia > Christensenellales > Aristaeellaceae > UBA11524. The sequence goes on along the minus strand of CAYXHF010000011.1, from coordinate 54,405 downwards.
GCCACAATCGTCGCCAGCGTCGTTTTGCCCAAGCCCGGCGGGCCATAGAGCAGCATATGATCCAGCGCATCGTGTCGGCTCAGTGCCGCCTGAATATAAATGCTCAGGCTGTCCTTCACCGCTTTTTGTCCCACATAATCCCGCAGAGTATGCGGGCGCAGGGTCATTTCCACCGCGCTGTCTTCCGTCTGAAAATCGCCGGTTACAAGTCTTTCTTCCACGTTGTTCCTCACATTCCCGCCATCGCGCGCAGGGCCAGACGAATCAGCTCATCCACGGGAGCGTCCTTATTCTCCACGTTCGACAGCGCATCCCGCGCCTCTACCGACGAGTACCCTAGCGCCGTCAGTGCCTCAATCGCCTCGGCGAAGTTATCTGCCGTCAGGCTCGCCACCGGTGCTGCCGCAGCACCTGCCTTGGGCGTCACATCGGCCTGACTGATTTTATCCTTCAGCTCCAGTGCAATTCGCTGCGCCGTCTTCTTACCGATACCCGGCGCACGCGACAATGCCGTAATATCCCCCAGCAGAATCGCCAGATTCAAATCCCGCAGCGGCATCGAGCCGAGCAATCCCAGCGCCATCTTCGTACCCACGCCACTGATACTCGTCAGCGACAGGAACAGCCGCTTTTCCTCCTGTGTCGCAAAGCCATACAGCTCCATCGCGTCCTCGCGAACCGCCAGGTATGTATAGCAGCGCATCGTTTCTCCCACTGGCGGCGCCTCCTGCAAGGTCGTCATGGAGCAATTGATCAGATACCCCACGCCACCGGCCAGCAGTACGATTGCATTCGTGGTTTTTTCGCACACCTTACCTTCAATAAATGCGTACATGCCCTTCTCCTCTTTCACTTCATGCGGAACTGTTCCTTCGCCGCGCCACACTGGCAATGTGTAATCGCACACGCGATTGCGTCCGCCGCGTCATCGGGCTTTGGAATCTCCTGCATATTCAGCAGCATTTTCACCATCTGCTGCACCTGTTTCTTATCCGCTTTTCCATACCCGGTCACGGCCTGTTTAATCTGCATCGGGGTATACTCATAGAGGTTTTCGGTATACTCCGCCGCGCTAATAATCGCCGCGCCACGAGCCGCGCCGACCATGAGGGCTGTCGTGACATTTCTGGCGAAGAAGAGTTCTTCAAACGCGACATCATCAGGATGATAGATATTCACCAAATCACGCACGCCGAGCTGCAATGCACGCAGGCGATGCTGCATTGGGACACCGGCCTTTGTTTCGACGCAGCCATAGCCAAGCAAGCGCATTCGTGAGCCAACTGATTCCACCACGCCCCAGCCCATCAAGGCATATCCGGGGTCAATTCCCAGAACAATCATGAATAGCCTCCAAGTACAATCCGAAGAAATGCGCATGCAAATCCACGTTCGCTCTTTATGATACCGCTTCTTGTTCCCCATGTCAACCGAACACAGGAAAAATAAAAAGGAAAAAGGGAAAGACAAGGGCTAAAAGCCAAAGGCCTCCCCCGCGGAAACAGCCAGAAAAAGCAGCCAACCCAATCGCGCAACGGGTGTCGAGAGGGCCGACGGCCCTTCGCAGGTGCAGGGCAGCGCCCTGCTGGGGTCTGGGGTAACGCCCCAAAGATGCACTCAAAGCAAACCACTCAACCATCTCCCCGTACCAGCAAAGCAACGCGTTCACAGCGTCGCGGAGACCAATTTCCTTCCCGCATGACAAGAAGCCATCCTGTTCAACGCAAATTTTCCAGCTGAACGCCTTATGCCACTGAGCCTTCCATGCAACTTCCCGACGGCTTTCCAATCGCTGTTAATGTAATTCGCACCACCGGATTCCTTCTTGCACTTTCATTTTTTGAGATAATTTGTTTTGCAGAAAAGGTTCTGGGCTTGTTTTCTTATCTGTAGCTGGATTTTGTTTGTTGCGTCGAGGGGCTTTCCGGTCGCCCCTTGGATCCCTTCGGTGTCGCCAGCTTTAGAGTGGTCTTTGCATGGGAGTAAGATTCTTTGCTTTTTGAGTTAATTTTTACCCAGCAGAAGAAAGTTAGTCTCCGCGACTCTGCGAGCGCGTGCTTTGCTGGTTTTGGGGAGAGGGTTGAGCGGATTGGTTCTGGTTGCACCTCTGGGGCTTTGCCCCAGACCCCACAAGGGCGCCGCCCTTGACCTGCGAAGGGCCGTCGGCCCTCTCGACACCCATTTCGCGATTGAGTTGGCGACTTTTTTCTTGCTGTTTCCGCGTGGGAGGCTTTTGGCGTGTGTTGGGCTTTTTTCTTTGCTCTCTTTTCCCAACTTGGGCAAATATTGACCAATTTTCGCCCTTCCGATACTTGACGAAACCCATTTCTCGGACTACAATAAAACAGATGAAACCTCATATCCCTACCATATATCCAGAGAGGAGTTTTGTTCCCTATGAAGTACGTTCTTGGTATTGACCTTGGTACCTCTGGCACGAAAACCGTGCTCTTTGATCAGTATGGTACCGCTGTTTGCTCCGCAACCGTTGAATACCCGCTCTATCAGCCCCAAAATGGTTGGGCAGAACAGAAGCCCGAGGATTGGTGGCATGCCGCTGTCACGACTATCCAGACCGTCTTGACAAAGTCTGGCGTCAATAAGCAGGATGTCGTCTCCATGGGTATCAGTGGCCAGATGCATGGCCTCGTCATGCTCGATGATGCGGGCCATGTGCTGCGTCCCTCGATTATCTGGTGTGACCAGCGTACCGCTGCGGAATGTGACCAGATTCATGAGATTGTGGGCCGCGATCAGCTCATCGCGATTACCGCAAATCCCGCTTTGACGGGCTTCACGCTTTCTAAGCTCCTCTGGGTGCGTAATCATGAGCCGGAAGTGTATGCAAAGTGCCGCCATATCCTCCTGCCGAAGGACTATGTGCGCTATATGCTCACCGGTGACTATGCCACCGAGGTCAGCGACGCGTCCGGTATGCAGATGCTGGATGTGCCGAACCGCTGCTGGTCTGAAAAGCTGCTGAATATGCTGGATATTGATCCCTCGCTGCTGGCGAAGGTGTATGAATCCTGCGAAGTGACGGGCCATATCTCCAAGGAAGCGGCGGAGCTGACGGGCCTGAGCGAGGATACGCTGGTTGTGGGCGGCGCTGGCGATAATGCGGCAGCGGCTGTTGGTACGGGCGTTGTGGAAGATGGCCGTGCCTTCACCACGATTGGTACCTCCGGCGTTGTGTTTGCGCATACGGATAAGCTGGCCATTGACCCCAAGGGTCGTGTGCATACGTTCTGCTGCGCCGTTCCGGGCGCGTGGCACGTCATGGGCGTGACGCAGGCGGCCGGCCTGTCCCTGAAGTGGTTCCGCGATAACTTCTGCGCGGCAGAAAAGGAAGCGGCAGCCCTGATGGGTGAAGACCCCTATAACCTGATGAATAAGCAGGCGGCGCAGTCCCCGATTGGCGCGAATAAGCTGATTTATGCGCCCTACCTGATGGGCGAGCGCACGCCGCATCTGGATGCGGATTGCCGTGGCATGTTCTTCGGCCTGAGCGCGATGCATACGCGCCGTGACCTGCTCCGCGCGGTCATGGAGGGCGTGACGTATTCGCTCAACGATTGCCTGGGCGTGCTGTCCGAAATGGGCGTTGCACCGGAGACGATGCTGGCCTGTGGCGGCGGCGGCAAGAGCCCCATTTGGCGTCAGATGCTGGCGGACGTGTTCAAGATGCCCGTGGCGACCACGGTCAACACCGAAGGTCCGGCACTGGGCGTGGCGATTCTGGCCGGCGTTGGCGCTGGTCTGTATAACAGCGTGCCCGAAGCCTGCCGTGCGATGATTCACGTCAATCCCGCGCAGAACCCGATTGTGGAGAATATTCCGCAGTACGAGAAGGTGTACGCGCTGTATACCAAGCTGTATCAGGCTAACAAGGATCTGTTCAAGGATCTGGCTCAGCTGTAATGATGCTTTGGCGCTCTCCTTGATGGGGGAGCGCCTTTTTTGACAAGGAGTGCTTTCATGAATCAAACCGTACTCACCTGGCTGGACAAGCTCGGCATTCACCCAACGCAGGCGCAAATTGATGATTTTGACGAAAAGTGTCAGCTGCTTCAGACGGAGTATCAGGACGATACCGCCTATTCCGATGAACAGCTTGCGCTCGAATTCGCCGCCTGCATTGGTGAGGACGACACCGCGCACCCGCGCGAAGTGTACACCATGGATGGCGAATGCATGGATGTCGACACGATGTACACCGATTTCCTGCATGGCATTTCACCGATGATGCCCGATGCCGTTTTCACCGACATCAAGGAAGATTTTAGCGACAGCACGGACGACGAGGGCAATAACGAGACGATTTACGGCATGCCAACCGACGGCACCATCACGCTTTCCCTGCTGTGCAATGGCCATCCCTACCAGCTCACCTTCAACAGCACCGGTGACTGGTTCAATCCGGAGATAGTTGACCTGCTCAACGACATACTCGTCAAGGAAGGCTGCTCCGGCCAGCTTCACGGCACGAATGTTCCGCTGGATACTTCTCTCCTGTTTGTCTACGGCGACCGCTCAAAGGGCGAGGCGCTCATAGAAATTTCCACCCATCTGGAAGAAATGTACTGACCACACAAACCGCACGAAAGAGGATTTTCGTTCTCTTTCGTGCGGTTTTTCGCCATTTTCGACAGTTTTCCATCGTTTTCCCGCTTGTGATTTGCTGCTGTTTGTGTTATCATTGGGGTAATATTTTGCTACTGCATCCTGACACCGGCGAAAAGCCGGTATAATTCTGATTTGCAAGGAGGAATGACATGATGCAGCATCGCCCTTCACGATTTCTGTTATCGCTTTTTCTCTGCCTTGTGGCGCTATTTGCTTTTGCCGTGGCAGAGGATAAAACCCCTATTGCTGGTGACACCGATACGCCCATCACCTACGCTCCGCTGACGATTGCTTTGCCCAGCGCCGAGAAGTTCTACGATGCCACGCCCCTGACCATTGCCAGTAGCGATTGCACCGTTTCCGGCCTGCTGGCAGGAGATACGGTCGCGACCCTGACATGCGCCGGTTCGCAAACCGTTGTCGGCACAAGCGCTGTCACACTGGGTAGCATCCAGATTGTCAATACCTCCGGCGAGGACGTGACCGGTCGCTATGTCATTTCCTCCACACCCGGCACATTGACCGTTCATCCCATTTCGCTGACGAGTCAATCCGTCTTCCTGCTATGGGACGACAACGACAATCAGGATGGCTTGCGCGCACCCGTGACCGTCTCCCTGACCGCTAGCAGCGGTGGTAGCGCTGTTTCGCTGCCCACGCTGTCTGCACTGGCCGCCAACGGCGCTTCTGCCGCCATGACGACCGATGGCATCCACGTCATGACGGACACGCTCTCCTACACCTATACCGGGCTTCCGGTATATCTGAACGAAAACGACACGTCCACCGTGATTTCCTATCACGTGCAGGCCACTGCCGTTCCAGAGGGCTACACCGTCCAGCAGGGCAACAACACCCTGACGCTTTCACACACGCCGCAGCTTGGTTCGCGCATCGTCAGCGTTTATTTCGACGACCAGAGCAATCTGCACGGCCACCGCAAGGATCTTTCGCTAACGCTGCATGCCACGGCAGGCGGCAACAGCGTATCCTGGAGCGCGCTGCAAAGCGGCTGCTACGGCGGTGCTGGCATGCCAGCCAATCAGCTGACGATTCCCGCCACATGGGGCGACACAGTGGAGCAGACCATCAGCAATCTTCCCCAATGCTATCAGGGCAAGCCCATTGCCTACAGCGTGACGGTTGATGCCACGCCGCGCTTCTACCTTTCCACCGCATCCGGCCTGACGGTGCAGATGACGCACGTCATGCCGGTATACACCTGGTCGGCAAATTACAACACCTGCACCGCCACACTGCAAACGCAGACAGGTAAGCTTGGTGAAACGATTCCCACGGAATCATTTCTGGCCATCGAGGCAACCTGTCTTTCCGAAGGTGAACGCACCTATATTGCGGAGTTCGGTTCTTCCTGGGCCACGACGCAGGAGATACACGTGCCAGTTCGTATGCTCGGCCACTGGTACAGTGATTGGGAAAGCACCGGCACAGGCACGCACGAAGCCCACTGCCAGCGCAGTGAATGTGATGCCACTGCCTCCGTTCCCTGCACGCTATACATCTGTCAATTGCCCGACCAATCCGATCCGATTTCACTCTGTCCCGTCTGTGGTGTCGTCAATGGTGAAGCGGTCCTGCAACCCATCAAAGGCGCAACCTCCTCCAAAACGAACCATGTTGCAGGGGAACTATCCGTCCATGTGGGACAATATGGCACCACGCGCCTGATGACCGTGGTTGTCGAATTCGGTGGCTATCCCGCACCTTTGACCGGACTGGTTGATGTGCGTTTACCAGCCAGTGTGGTGAACGGCTACGAGCTATCTGTCGTGCGCGAAAACGGTTTGATGGAAGCGCTCAGTTATCGCATCGAAGGTGCAGATGCCATCTTCTCCGTACATTTTTCCCCTGAAGATTCCTATGAAGATTTGCCCTTCTGCCTGATTCAAATGATGCCTGCATAATGGAAGCACCGGCGGTTCGTTGCGTTTTATGGAACGAACCGCTGGTGCTTTTATTGTTTTCAAAGCGTATATATATTATGATAGAACAATCTATGTTTTTGTTGAAATTCCCTGTTTTTTTTGCATTTTTCTCTTGATTTTTTGTGGTTTATGCGCTATTATCAAAATATAGAAACAAAGAAAGGAGATGTTGCCATTGGCAAACCGATGTAACACCATGCCGACCGCAGTACCGACGAAATCAAAAAAGGAAGAACATATGATGAAGAAAATCATCGCGTTGATGCTCGTCGCCATTCTGCTTAGTGTGACATTCGCTCTCGCCGCCAGTTCGTAGCTTTCAGCCGCTTCCCATGGTGGATACGCACAAACTGGTTCAATCAAAAAGAACAACGTTGGCGAGCCATATGTTTGTATAAATTCCATGACAAATTTAGATAGTGGATTATACCTTTATTTCCGCATGCGCTATTTTAATGGAACAGCAGCTACTCCACATTACAGTTTTTCTGGAACAGGAGTGCGCAATGTTTATTATTTGGATGAAACTATTCGCGAAGACACTGATTCTTCTTTCTTCATTCGTGTCCAAACCCAATCAGACCAAACAAGAACTGTTACAACCAACATTTCATGGGCTCCTTAACATTGTAATGGGAGCGGGCAATTTAATTGCCCGTTCCCTATCATCATAAACGAAAGGACTTCCATCATGAAACGAATTCTGTCTTTTCTGCTTCTATTCACCCTCCTTCTTCCCTGTGCCTCCGCAGAGGATGACACACCCCTACAAATCCTCGCGACAAATTCCATTTCTTATTTTCCCGCATTGCAGGACTATTCTGCCGCTGGAAACGCAATTTCCTATCGTACAGGCTCATTCAACGACATTGTCACCGCGCTTTCCACCAAAGACCCAACGACTGATATATTCATTTTTCAAACCAACTATGGAATTGATCAAATCAAACGTCTCAAATACTATTATCCTCTCACCGATAACGAATCCCTCATGACGCGCCTACAAGATTTATACCCTGTTTTCCAGCAAGGACTACTGGATGGCGATGATTTGGTCGGATGGTATCTGGATGCTCAACCTTGGGGATGGGGCGTTTCTTCCCCAGCACTTTTGGAAGAAGTCGAATTGGACGAGCCGACCACCTTTGACGAGCTGTTAGATATTTGCAATGCACTCCTGGAAAGTGGTTTGCTTGGCAACAATTACACACTCATTAGCGAATACCCCTACACCCAGGAAGGCATGCTCAATTTCTATGTAACACAGTTTATCATGGCCTCCGAAATGACCGATGGCCAGGTTAATTTCCTGCGTCCTGAATTTGCACGAATTGCCAACAAAATCAAAGAAACCGTCCCCGAAAAACGTCGAGAAAACCTAATGGCGCCTTTCGGAGTTTTTACTTCTGCAAATGCGTATCTATCGCCCAGCACGCACATTGAACTCATTCCCACACCATTGGATGATGTCCCCTCTCGTCTATACTACCTGACGGTCATTGCCATCATCAATCCTTACTCACAGCATTTGAACGAAGCAACAGACCTGATGCTGTACCTAGCAAGTGATAAATCAGCAAGCTCATACCTGTGGGATTCTACACTCAACCAGCCACACATTTACGACAATTACGATGAGATCATTGCTGACCTGGAATCGCAAATTGCATTTTACGAAGCAATGGAAACCCTTTCCGAAGATGATGAATTCATGCTGGAAGCCGCACGAAACACCTTGCAACATTATATCAATGACCCCTACGACATTCACGAAGAAGATGTTGCCTACTACCAATCCATTGTCCAGAACGCCTACATTTCTGGCGATTCGCCTGTCACACTGGACGACACGTTAAAGACACTCATCAAGCGTTATCTGGCCGGTGCATTTGATGCCAACGGCTTCGCCGCAGCCTGCCAGCAGCACGTGAACAGCATCTATTTGGAGCTTGGCATGGAGCTGGCGGTAGAGACGCCGTAAATCACACCCGAATCATCAAAAAAGACGAGATGCTTTTGCAGACATCTCGCCTTTTTTGATATGCAAATTTACTTCGGCTGATACGTGGTCTGGGTCTTCAGGCCCGCTGCGTTCTGCTGATTCAGCGCCAGCTCCAGGCTCGTGGGCGCACCATAGGCCGCGCAGTAGGCATCCAGCTGCACATACATGCCCGTGGAGTAGTATTCCTTCACCGCGTTCATGCCTTCCTCGGTCGCCATGTAGTCGTTCTTGTAGGCAATCATCTTGTCGATGAATTCGTCGCTCAGGCCCAGCGTGTAGGCGTACTTCGTGTCGCCCTCCAGCACCTGCGTGAAGTTCGCGGCGTTAGCCATGGTGGGCGCCATATTCATCAGGAACGGCGCGGTGATGACAATGCTGTCCGGCACGATTTCGTAGATGACCATTGCACCAGCGTTCAGGGCGTTGGTGATGTAGGTCAGCTTCGCCTGACGGATTTCCTCCGCATCGGTCAAATCCTTGAACGTCGCGCTGTAGCCAGCCCAGGTAGAAGCCAGGGTCGGATAGTACTTGTCGTAGAGGTTAATCAGCGCGTCCTCGCCTTCCTTCGTCGCCAGGTCGGCCACGGAGTAAATCTTCACCGTACCATTGTACTGCACACCGTAGGAGCAGTAGTAGTTGTACGTCTCCTCTTCCTCAACGCGCAGCTGACGGCACCAGCTGATGGACACCTTCGGATTCTCCTGGAATTCCAGGGTCTTGCCCGTGCCAGCCTCGGACACGCCCAGCAGGTGCAGGTTCTCCGCATCCAGCACCATTTCCAGATTCGTGTTGGAGGGAATGTTGTTGCGCGAGGTTGCCATCTGGTACATTTCGCGATAGTTGTTGCCGGTTTCGTCCTGCGCGAAGGACGCATCACCCAGATACTTGCCGCCCTTCAGGAATTCGCGAACGGCCGCCATCTGCAATTCCGTGTCCCATTCGATTGCGCCGTAGTTCACGCCGCCCTGCTTCTTCTGCGTGGCGGTGGAAATTGCGTCCGTCTGCATCAGCACATAGCCGTGCGACTCGGCCCACGCCTTGCCTTCCTCATCAGAAATTTCGGCCATTGCAAACGTCGGCAGGGCCATGGTGGCCGCCAGTGCCAGCGCGGCCAAACGAAGCTTCTTGCTCATTGGAAAACGTCTCCTCTCTCTGTCGTGTTCGTTTTTCTGAACACGTTCATAAAAGATGATACAATATCGTCACGATTTTGTCAAGATGATTCGGACATTTTCCCACCAATTTGTCAATCTTTTTTCAATTGACTTATTCCTGCTCATGGATGTGCAGATCGCGTACATGCGGATAGTCCGCCAGCGTGCCAAATTGCTCCGCCGGGTTTCCGCGCGTCATCACCGACACGGTGTAGATGCTGGTGTACTCCTTGCCCTCTGGCCCAATAGCCGAGCGGAAATCAACCTTGAGCACCTCCACACCCTGTTGCAGGAAGGTTTCGCGGATGTAGGCATTCGTCTCCGTCCGGTGTACGTAGCGCACCTCGACCACGCAAATTTGCGCCGCCGGTGTCATGCGCTGTACGACCGTCAGCGTCAGCAGCACCATCACGCAGCCCATCACGGCCAGCGCGTAGCAGCCCATGCCCGCCGCAAGTCCCAGGCAGCCTGTACACCATAGCGATGCCGCCGTTGTCAGGCCACCAATCTTCTTCCTGCTGGAAAAAATCGTTCCCGCGCCCAGAAAGCCGATGCCGCTGATTACCTGCGCACTCAGTCGCCCCATGCTGACGGTGATGCCCGTGTTTGCCTCGGCCACGTTCATGGCCAGCACCCATTGCTCCACATGATTTTCCATCACGGCGATAATCGCCGCACCCAGGCAGACCAGGATGTGTGTCCTGGTGCCTGCGGGTTTATTCTTCCATTCTCTTTCCAGCCCAATGGCCGAGCCGATGCCAATTGCCAGCAGGACGCGCAGTCCTGCTTCCCACCAAGTCATGTGGTTTCTCCTTTCATTTTTGCGCCTCGCTGTCCAGCGGCAGGAATGCCTGCTGCATGGCGCTCTTGCGATATTGCAGGGGACTTTGCCCGACCGTTGCGGAAAATCTTGCGGAGAAATTGCTCACATCTCCAAAGCCGACCTCCCGTGCAATCCGGCTGACCGACCAATCCGTCATCGCCAGCAGTGCCTTTGCCTGCGTGATGCGCGTGCTGATCAGGTAGTTGTAGGGCGTTGTACCCATATACCGCCGGAACAGGCGCAGGAAGTAGCTCTTGCTCAGATGCGCATTGTGAATCAGCTCCCCCAGCGATAAATCCCGGCTGTAATTCTCCCGAATCATTTTCGCCGCCTGATAAATCACCTGCTGATTGCTTTCCGTCTGTTCCTGACGCAACAGACCCTGCACACAGCAGGTCAGCAGCTGATGCAACGCCAGAGACACCTGCATCATGCTGTCCACCGTGCCGCTTTCCATTTGCTCCAGCACCGTGCGATAGCTTTCCTCGACCTGCCGCTGCACGACCGTGACCGGCGTCAGCTTCTTTTCCGGCAGCAGCCACTCCTCCATGGCCTTCACGCCCGCACCGTCCAGATGCACCCAGTAGTGGTGCCAGCAGTGCTGTCCCGGTGCCGTGGCGTAGCGCTGCGGCGTGCGACAGTTCATCAGCAGTGCCTGTCCGGCCTGCAGCAGGACATGATTGTCCCCTTGCTCAATCATCCCCGCGCCACGCAGGGTGTAGAACAGCAGATAGCTTTCCTTATGCGTGCGCGCGGTGGAAAAATGCTCCTGCGCCAGATACAGCCCTGCCTCGGTGCAAATGTACATCTGCCGCTGTGCCGCTGCGCCGGGCGTGGTGCGCAGCCAGATACTTTCCGGCAAGACATCCATGTTGTATGTGAGCATGTTCCGCTCCTCCGATGGTCATTTGTCCACATTATACACCATATTCGCCCTGATTTCTACCCCTATTTTCATTTTGCAAAAGTAGACTTTTCACAAAAAACACAATACCTTTTCCATGGCGCAAAGGCAAAGACTGTCGTATAATATAGATAACAATAGTTTTTCCAGACAAAGGAGGGATTTCATGCCGAACGTGACCCTTGCAATTGACATTGGCGCATCCTCCGGCCGTCATATCATCGGCTGGCAGGAAGCAGGCGTCCTGCACACGGAGGAGGTATACCGCTTCCCCAATGGCATGCAACACGAAAATGGCCATCTTATCTGGGACATTGCGTCCATTTTCCAGCATGTCAAGAATGGCATTCGCGCCGCGTTTGCCAAATACCCGCAGATAGACAGCCTGTCCATTGACACCTGGGCGGTGGACTATGTGCTGCTGGACAAGGATGGTCAGGCCATCCTGCCCTGCTATGCCTATCGCGATTCACGCACGCAGGATGATATTGCCCTGGTGCATGACAAAATGCCCTTTGCGGAATTGTACCGCCGCACGGGCATTCAGTTCCAGCCCTTCAACAGCATCTATCAGCTCTGTGACGATTTGCAGTCCGGCCGTCTGGCACAGGCGGAGGATTTCCTGATGGTGCCCGAATACCTGCTCTACCGCCTCTGCGGTGTGAAGGCGCGGGAGTACACCAACGCCACGTCCACCGGCCTTGTCAATGCCGCAACAAAGCAGTACGACCCGGAGATTCTCTCCGCGCTCTCGCTGCCCGCATCCCTTTTCCCGACGCTGACAGCCCCTGGCACGGTGCTTGGTCCGCTGACGGACGAGGTTGCGCAGGAGGTTGGCGGCCAGACCACCGTCGTGCTGTGCGCCACGCATGACACCGCCAGCGCCGTGGAGGGCATCCCGATGCAGGAGAATGCACCCTTCCTGTCCTCCGGCACGTGGTCGCTGCTGGGCGTCAAGCTGCCTCAGCCCCTAACCAGTGAACGCAGCATGGCCTGCAATTTCACCAACGAGGGTGGCGTGGGCTACATCCGGTATCTGAAAAACATCATGGGCCTTTGGATTATCCAGTGCGTGCAAAAGCAGCTGGGCATCACCTTCCCCGAAATGGTGGACATGGCGCGCAGCAGCCAGTGCGAATACATCTTTGACGTCAACGACCCGCGTTTCAGCGCGCCGGAGGACATGATGGCAGAGATTCGCGCCGCCCTTGCACCGCACACGCTGACAGACAGCGACCTGATTCGCAGCGTCTATGTTTCCCTGGCGCACGGCTACGGCGAAGCGATTCGCGAATTGGAGGACGTGACCGGCCAGCACTGGGACAAGCTCTACATCGCCGGTGGCGGCGCCAAGAATCAGCTTCTGAACGAGCTGACTGCCCAGTATACCGGCAAGGAGGTCGTTGCCCTGCCCATTGAGGCAACCGCCCTTGGCAATCTCGCCATTCAAATGGCCTGCATGACGCAGGAAGCATAAACTGCACCCTATTCAAGAACAGGAGGTATTGTTTTCATGAGCTATCTTGACGCAAAGAACGCCTACGCCGCGCTGGGCATTGACACCGATGCCGCCATCGCGAAGCTGAAGAACGTGCCAATTTCCCTGCACTGCTGGCAGGGTGATGACGTGCGCGGCTTTGACACGGATCCAACCAAGCCCCTGACCGGCGGCATTCAGACCACCGGCAATTATCCCGGCCGCGCCCGCACGCCTGAGGAGCTGATGAACGACCTGGACGTCGTGCTGTCCCTCTGCCCTGGCAAGAAGAAGCTGAACCTGCATGCCTCCTACGCCATTTTTGACGAGGAAAATCCGTGGGTTGACCGCGACTCGCTGGAGCCCAAGCACTTCAAGAAGTGGGTCGATTTCTGCAAGGAGCGCGGCCTGGGTGCTGACTTCAACCCGACCTTCTTCTCCAGCCCCAAGTGCGATCCGCTGACGCTGTCCAGCCCCAATGAGGAGACGCGCCGCTTCTGGATCAATCACGGCAAGGCATGCATCCGCATCAGCCAGTATCTGGCCGACGAGCTGGGCCAGAGCTGCACCATGAACATCTGGACGGGCGACGGCTTCAAGGACATTCCTGCCGACCGCAAGGGCCCGCGCGACCGCTATCGCCAGAGCATCGACGAGATTCTGTCCGAGCCGTATGACTTCCAGAAGGTCAAGCCCTGCATCGAGAGCAAGGTCTTCGGCATCGGTCTGGAAGCCTACACCGTCGGCAGCTCCGAATTCGCCCTCACCTACGCCGCCTTCAACCGCGACAAGTGCATTCCGCTGATGGACAATGGTCATTATCATCCCACGGAGGTCGTCAGCGACAAGATTCCGGCGCTGCTGTCCTTCTTCCCTGAAATCGCGCTGCACGTCACGCGTCCCATCCGCTGGGATAGCGATCACGTGGTGCTGCTGGATGATGAAACGAAGGAAATCTGCAAGGAAATCGTGCGCTGCGGCGGTCTGGATGGCCGCGTGAACATCGCGCTGGACTACTTTGATGCCTCCATCAACCGTGTGGCGGCGTGGGTGGTCGGCCTGCGCAATGTGCAGAAGGCGCTTCTCTCCGCCCTGCTGACGCCGAATGATTTGTTCCAGCAGCTTCAGGATGAACAGCGCTTCACCGAGCTGATGGTGCGTCAGGAGGAGCTTAAGACGATGCCCATGGGCGAAATTTGGGATGAATACTGCCGCCAGTGCGGCGTGCCGGTTGGCATGCAGTGGTTTGATACCGTACAGCAGTACGAGCAGGACGTGCTGTCCAAGCGCGACTAAGGAGGACGAAACATGAGCATTCTGGATTTGGAAATCATCAAGGGCTATATCCGCATGTGTACCGACGGCTGGGATTTGGGTTGGCACGAGCGCAATGGTGGCAACCTGACCTACCGCATGAAGGACGAGGAGGTTGCTCAGTGCCGCCCCTTCTTCCGTGAAACGCCCGGCGAATGGGTGAACATGGGCGTGCAGGCCGACAACCTGGCGGGTGAATACTTCATCACGACCGGTTCGGGCAAGTTCTTCCGCAACGTGGCGCTTGACCCGGTTCACAACATCGGCATTGTGGAAATCAACGCTGCTGGCGATAGCTGGCGCATCGTCTGGGGTCTGGAAGGCGGCGCGAAGCCGACCAGCGAGTTCCCCAGCCACTTCATGAATCACAGCGTGCGCAAGGAGGCCACCAATGGCCTGAACCGCGTCATCTATCACTGCCACGCCACGAACGTGATTGCGCTGACCTACATCCTGCCGCTGACCGACCGCGATTTCTCCCGCGCCCTGTGGCAGAGCGCCACGGAATGCCCTGTCGTCTTCCCCGAAGGCGTCGGCGTCTGCCCGTGGATGGTGCCCGGCGGTGCAGCGATTGCCATGGCCACCTCCGAGCTGATGAAGCATTATCAGGCCGCCATCTGGGCGCAGCATGGTCTGTTCGCCTCCGGCCCGGACTTTGACATCACCTTCGGTCTGGCCCACACCATCGAAAAGAGTGCCGAGATTTACGTCAAGGTGCTTTCCGCGGGTCAGGGCAAGATTCTGCAAACCATCACCGACGATGATCTGCGTGCCATCGCGCATGATTTCGGCGTGACGATTAACGAAAAGTTCCTTGACTAATCAGGAAATACAGAAAAACGGAGCAAAGGCGGCCAGTAACCGTCCTTGCTCCGTTTTTATTTACTCTTGTGTTGCGATTTCCTGTTTGCCGACCACGATTTTGTTATCCTCCACACGCAGCGTCACGCTGTCGCCCAGAGAAATCTTCCCGGCCAGCAGCTCTTCACTGAGCGTATCCTCGACCGTGCGCTGAATCAAGCGGCGCAGCGGACGCGCACCGAACTTGACGTCATAGCCTTCACGCACCAATTTGTCCACCACATCCTGATTCCAGGTCATGGCAATGGCGCGATCCTTCAGGCGGTCGGCGACCTGCGAAAGCATCATGCTGGCAATCGAGCGGATTTCCTCCTGATTCAGCGGATGGAACACAATCAGCTCATCCACACGGTTGATGAATTCCGGCCGGAACACATCCTTGACAGCCTTCATCACCGCGTCCTTCATGGCGGTGTAGTTGCTTGCATCGGACAGCGCCTTTGCGCCAAAGCCCATGGCACGACCCTCGCCAATGTCATGCGCACCGGCGTTGGAGGTCATGACGATAATCGTGTTTTTGAAGGACACCGTGCGCCCGGTGTTGTCCGTCAGGCGGCCATCCTCCAGGATTTGCAGGAGGATATTGAACACATCCGGATGCGCCTTTTCCACCTCATCCAGCAGCACCACGGAGTAGGGCTTGCGCCGCACCGCCTCGGTCAGCTGGCCACCTTCCTCATAGCCGACATAGCCAGGCGGCGAACCGACCAGACGCGAGGTTGTGTGCTTCTCCATGTATTCGCTCATATCGACACGAATCACGGCGCTTTCGTCCCCAAACATGGCTTCACCCAGCGCACGGCAAAGCTCCGTCTTGCCAACACCTGTCGGGCCGAGGAAGATAAAGCTGCCGATGGGGCGCTTGGGATCCTTCAAACCCGCTCTGGCACGGCGAATCGCACGGGAAATCGCGCTGATGGCTTCTTCCTGCCCTACAACACGTGCATGCAGCACCTCTTCCAGATGCAGCAGGCGTTCCTTCTCGCTCTGCGTCATCTTCGTCACAGGAATTCCCGTCCAGCCGGACACGATAGCCGCTACGTCATCCTCCGTGACCTGCAACTCCGCTTTGGGCTTGCTTTCGTTCCACGCTTCCCGCTTTTTCTCGATTTCCGTCGTCAGACAGCGTTCCTCGTCGCGCAATTTGGCCGCCGCTTCATAATCCTGATGGGAAATAGCTTCCATCTTGTCCGCATGTACCTTTTCCAGCGCCATTTCCTGCTCACGCACATCCGGCGGCGCGGAGTAGTTCTGAATGCGCACGCGCGAGCATGCCTCGTCCATCAGGTCGATGGCCTTGTCCGGCAGATAGCGGTCGGCAATATAGCGCTCCGACAGCGTGACCGCCGCATCCAGCGCTTCATCGGTGATGTGCAGCTGGTGATGCTTTTCGTATCGCTGGCGCAAGCCGTGCAGGATAGCCAGCGTCTCCTCCGGCGTGGGTTCGCCCACGTTGATGGGCTGGAAGCGCCGCTCCAGCGCGGCATCCTTTTCGATGTGCTTGCGGTATTCATCCAGCGTCGTCGCGCCGATGCACTGCAATTCGCCACGTGCCAGGGCCGGCTTGAGGATGTTGGCCGCATCCAGCGACCCTTCGGCCGAGCCTGCGCCGACGATGGTGTGCATCTCGTCAATGAACAGCAGCACGTCGCCAGCCTTGTGGATTTCCGCCAGCACGTTTTTGAGTCGCTCCTCGAATTCACCGCTTTGGGCTTGCTTTCGTTCCACGCTTCCCGCTTTTTCTCGATTTCCGTCGTCAGACAGCGTTCCTCGTCGCGCAATTTGGCCGCCGCTTCATAATCCTGATGGGAAATAGCTTCCATCTTGTCCGCATGTACCTTTTCCAGCGCCATTTCCTGCTCACGCACATCCGGCGGCGCGGAGTAGTTCTGAATGCGCACGCGCGAGCATGCCTCGTCCATCAGGTCGATGGCCTTGTCCGGCAGATAGCGGTCGGCAATATAGCGCTCCGACAGCGTGACCGCCGCATCCAGCGCTTCATCGGTGATGTGCAGCTGGTGATGCTTTTCGTATCGCTGGCGCAAGCCGTGCAGGATAGCCAGCGTCTCCTCCGGCGTGGGTTCGCCCACGTTGATGGGCTGGAAGCGCCGCTCCAGCGCGGCATCCTTTTCGATGTGCTTGCGGTATTCATCCAGCGTCGTCGCGCCGATGCACTGCAATTCGCCACGTGCCAGGGCCGGCTTGAGGATGTTGGCCGCATCCAGCGACCCTTCGGCCGAGCCTGCGCCGACGATGGTGTGCATCTCGTCAATGAACAGCAGCACGTCGCCAGCCTTGTGGATTTCCGCCAGCACGTTTTTGAGTCGCTCCTCGAATTCACCGCGGTACTTGCTGCCAGCCACCATGCTGCCAATGTCCAGCGACACCACGCGCTTGCCCATCAGCATATCCGGCACCTTGCCCTGCACAATGCGCTGCGCCAGTCCTTCAACCACGGCGCTCTTGCCCACACCCGGTTCACCAATCAGCACGGGATTGTTCTTCGTGCGACGAATCAGAATCTGAATCAGACGCGTGATTTCCATATCGCGCCCAATCACCGGATCCAGCTCGTCATTCTCCGCGCATTTGGTCAGGTCGCGGCCGTACTGCATCAGGGGCGAATTGTCGTCCTTGCGGCGCGGTGGCGCACCAAAGGGAATGCGGTTGTCCATGGGGCGGTTGTCCATCGGATGCGCATCCATCGGGCGCTTCTCCGTGGGTGCATCGCCCGGCTGCTTCTCCGCCAGATTCGTGGACGGCAGCGTGCTTTCACTCGTGGCGCTATTGCCCGTCTGGCGCAGTTTTTCCGCCAGCTGGTTGTAGGCCGTCTCCATGTCAACACCCTTTTCCTTCAGCAGCTTGCCCGCATCCGTCTGCGCATCCTTGAACAGCGCCAGCCAAAGCTGCGCCGTGTCGATATACATGTTGCCCAAGCGGTGGGCTTCCAGCAGACTGTGCTCAATGACGCGCCGCACATTCGGTGTCATTTGCGGTGCGCCATGACCGGGATGCAGGCTGATGTCGCTTTGCTGCTCCTTCATCGCCGCCAGCAGGTCATCCCGCGTCAGCTTTTCCGTCACACACTCTGGCGCCTTGCCAACCTCCAGCAGACCAAAGAGCAGGTGCAGCGTGCTCACGCAAGCTTCACCCTGCCGTGTGGCACACATTCTGGCTGTTTCAATGGCAATCTGCGCACGGCGTGTGAATTGTCCAAATATCGCCATGTTGTTTTTTCCTCCGATTCTTCTGGCGCTCCGGTCACTCCTTGACCGTTCCCAGCAGCCCACGCACACGCTCGGCACGCACGCTGTCCAGCGCCGTTCCCGTCAGCGTTTCCCCTGCATAGAGGTTCAAGTGGGCATCCTGCGCCTGTTCGAGCATTTCGTCCACCGCTTCCACCCGCAAGGGCAGCAGTCCCAGCACCGCGCCCAGGCGCAGATTGCTGTACAGCTGGAAGAATTCGCTTCTTGGCAGGATTCTGGCGCTGCGCAGGATGCCCAGCGCACGCTGCACCGCATCCTCCGTTTCCAGACGTGCCGTCTTCATGGCCTTCTCTTCCAGCTTGTCTTCCATGGCCGTCAGCTGCTTGCCAACGGCCTCTACGGTGGTAATCAGCTCCTGCTCCGTGCGTCCCAAGGTCACTTGATTGCTGATTTGATAGATGTTGCCCAGTGCCTCCGCGCCTTCGCCGTACACGCCGCGAATCGTCAGGCCGACCTTCGCCGCCAATTGTCCAACGCCGCCCATCTGCTTGCTGCGCGTGAGCAAGGGCAAATGTAGCAGGAGCGAGGCGCGCATACCCGTACCCGTATTGGTCGGGAAGGTCGTCAGGTAGCCCAGCTGCTGGTCGTAGGCAAATGCATTCTGCCGCGCAATGGCATCATCCACACAGAAGCATGCCTGTGCCGCGCTGAGCAAATCATCGCCCTGCCGCACCGCCTGAATGTGCAGATGGTCGTCCTCATTCATCATGACAGACACGCTGTTATCCTTGCGCATCATAACCGCCGCCGTCTCCGGATGGCGCAGCAAATCGCGCGTAATCAAATGGCTTTCGGCCAGCGCCTGACGGCTGTTTTCCGTCATGTCGCGCAGGCGCACCAGATCGTACCTTTCGCTTTCTCCCGCCATGCGAAGTGCCTTCACCGTGCGCAGGATACAGCTTTCCGCCTGTGCAGGAGAATTTTCCAGCGAAAAGGGCAGGTCTTCATAATTTCGTGCCAGCCGCACACGCGAGGAGATTACATTCCCGATGGACATCATGCCTCCTCCTTCCCCAGCAGCGCACGCAGACGATCGCGCAGCATGGCCGCACGCTCATAATCCTCCACGCTCACCGCCTGCTGCAATTGACGGGTCAGCTCCTCCTGCTCAAAGCGATCGCGCTGTTCGCTCTCGTTCTGCAAGGGCTTGCGACCCGCATGCTGCACACGGCCGTGCATTTGGAGCAGCAAGGGATTGAGCTGCTCCGCAAATGCCTGATAGCAGTCCGGGCAGCCCAGACGGCCCGTATTGGTAAAACGGCTGAACGTCGTGTGGCATCTGGGGCAGGTAATATCCGGCTGATTGGCCGGCGCCTTCTCCGTTTCCTCCGGTTCGCCACGGTTGATGGCGTTCAGAATTGCATTGAGCAAATTCTGCATATTGCCACTGGCGATGTTCATGTTCATTTTCGCCATACAGTCGGCGCACAAATGACGCTGCGTCATCGCCTCGCCCATCATGACGGAGATGGTATAACAAGCTTCATTCTGATGGCATTCTTCGCAAAGCATGAGCGCATGCTCCTTTCTGATACTTGAGTTGCCCGTCTGCTGATTCCGGGCCGGAAAGAGCCGTCTGTTCCCCAGCTATCCCCTACGGGCTGGTGCGGTTCTGGCGGGCAATGCTGGTCAGCATGGCCTTGAAGATGCGGGCGCGCTGGGCGTCCTTCATCGTATCGGGCATGGGGATGGAAAGCGCCTGTGTGCTCATGGCCGCGCGCATCAATTCGCCCTCGGAGGGCGAAATCAGCTGCTGCTCGGTCAGCTGCTGCACCAGACGGGCAGCCTCCTCCTCGCCAATCGCATCACCAATGCGCTCGTTGATCAGATACATCAGCTGCTGTGCGCCACTTTGCACCACACGCACAATGCGGATATAGCCGCCACCGCCACGGCGCGACTCAATCAGATAGCCATGATCCGGCGAAAAGCGCGTGGCCAGCACATAATTGATTTGGCTCGGCGCACAGCCGAAATACTCCGCCAGCTCATTTCGCTTCAGCTCCACCTCCGGCTCATCTTCAGCCAGAAGCGTTTTGATAAATAACTCGATGGAATCACTCAGTCGCATGTCCTTCGCCTCAATTCTGACTATCTTTGACCATTATCAGTATATCATATTCTCGCAAAATTGCAAGTGTTCCAGCACAGCAAAGGAGAAATTTAAAATTTATACTAATTTACGTCTAAAGCATGGCACCAAGCATAGTGGATTTTTCTCTCTGGCTTTGCCCGGTGATGACCGATGCGAGAAAATACACTATGCGAATGTCATGGTTTAGATGAAAATTAGTATTCATTGCAAATGCATCAAAAAAGCGTTTCCCGGCCATCCTGTCCCTATGGAGGTGACAGGAATGACTAGAAAACGCCCTGAGGATTTTTCTCCGCGCCCTGAAAGCGCCCCAAAGGTGCCGCTCTTTCCCACAGACGACAATATGGCGCTGTTCCCGGATTCCACCGTCAGCGATACCGACCTGACAGGACTGATGCCAACGCCCGTCAATGTGCCGGGTGCGCAGGCGCTCACAGGACTGATGACCATGCCGTGCCCGCTTTGTGCCACACCGGAAGTCCCAGCTCGTCCATTACCGCCTGATGAAAGTGACAATCCTTCTGATGCACGTAATTGACCGACGACCAGATGCGCTCGCCGTCTTCCCAGAGGATGCTCCCCTGGCCGTCCGCATTCAGGCCATAATCGGCATATGTCTTGCCCTTTTCCGGCAGTAGCACCGTCAGGCGATTCATGATGCGGTTGCCCAGAAAGAGATTGAAGGTGCCCGTAGCAATGTCCACCGACAAGCCCTGCCCGGTGAAGCCAGCAATGCCAATGGCCTCATCGCTCTGATAGACCGGGATTTCGCTGGAATACTGCACCGGATGCTTGACGTAGCACAGCAGCCCCAGATATTGCTGATACGTGCCGTCCTCGCGGCGGTGTCCGGTGCGGTTTCTGGCCATCAGGCGAATGGTATCGTTGCTGAGGAGCTTTTGCGACAGCAGCCCCTGACAGAATGTCACCATATCGCCCTGCGTGGCGAAAATTCCCGCTTGCCCGTAGCATTCCGGATAAAGCCGCGCCGCCTTTGGGTCATGCGGCACGCCACGTACCTGCCCCTGGCGCAGGATGTATTTTCCCTGCTCCAGGCGATGCTCGCGGTCACAGCAGATGCAGTCCTGTACCCGATTTTCCGGCACGCGCAGGAAGGTATCCCGCATGCCAAGCGGCGTGAGGATGCAGCGCTGCACCTCGTTTTCGTATGAATCCTGTGCCGCGCCTGCAATCACATCACGCATCACCATCGCGTGCATGTCGGAGTAGGCGCGACCGTTCACTTTCCCAGGTGTCATCGCCCAAAGCTGCTCTTTTGCCGCTTCGGGCGTTTTTTGTGCGTCCACACGCTCCGGCGTCGTCAATCCCACGCAAAAGCCCATCACCTGTTCCACCGGAATATCCAGCAGATGGCGGTATTGCGGTGCATATCGCCCCAAAGGCGCTTGCAAATCCAGCTTGCCTTCCTCATAGAGGCGCATCGCCACCACGCCCGTGAACAGCTTCGTCACGCTGGCCAAATCAAACAGCGTCTTGTCCGTCAGTGGCGTCCCCACGGGGTCAATCACACCACCTGCGGCATGCAAAAAATGCCGGGCATCGCCGCAGCTGACGGACAATCCCGGCATGATATGTGTTTCCTCGGTATAATAGCGAACCGTGTCCTGAAGCGTCATGGCACACTGCTCCCTTGTATTATTCCAGCCCGATGCGCGTGCAGGGAACGCGTCCCTGCGCCAAATCCGTCAGGTGATGGCGTGCATGACCAATCACGACGGTCGTGCCCTGCCGTGCGGAGCGAAGGGCGAATTCCAGCTTAGCCTTGGCGCCATTGGCACCCGCGCGGGATGCACCCACGCAGCTTTCCTGTAGCTGGCGCACCTTTCTTTCCAGCTCCTCCGGCGTCCTGGCCGTCACATCCCGCACCAGCGTGTCCGGATCGGTCGGGTCGCGGTAGATGCCCTCGGTGGAGGTCATCAGCACCAGCGTCTTGGCATGCACCAAGCCGGCAATGACCGCCGCCGTCTCGTCATTATCGACGCACTCGACCACATCGTCCCCATGGCTGCGGCGGATGGCCAATTCCATCTTGCGGTTCTCCTCCGCGCTGACCGGGTCGTTGTAATTGACAATCGGAATCGTCTTCTGCCGTGCCGCCCGAATCAGCAGACGCCGGATGTGCTCCCGCTTTTCCGGGTCGTTGAAGTGCGTGTGCTCCACCAGCAATTGGCGCACACCATACTCCGGACGAATGAACTGGCGATAGTTCTGCATCAGGATGCTCTGTCCCTGCGCGGCATAGTCCGTCTTGATTTCATCATCCGTGCCGCATAGCTCACAGCCCGTGCGCTTGATGTAATCCAGCCGTCCAATTTCCGTCGCACCGGACGTGACCCAAATCATGCCCGGCTTCAGCTCTGCACCCAAGCGGGAGAAAATGTTGTAGTCAATATCCTGATCTTCCCTGCGAATCAGCGCCATCGAACCGATTTTGCCGACCAGCTCAAACTGCTCCTCCATGGTATCATCACCTCATCAAGCAGATGTAGCGCCCACGGCCAAAGCCGAAGGCGCTCCAGGTATGGAACATTACTTCTTGTTCACCTGCGTCAGGACGCTGTTGCCATCAATGCGGCTGATTTTGTAGCCGCGATTGAAATGCTGCTGGATGCTGCTGCATGCCAGATGCTCCGTTTGCAGATGACGGTCCAGCCACTTGACCAGACGCGGCTGGCGCGCCTTGAGGCCCTTGTGGACAATGACGTATTCCACATTGTGCAGATTGCCTTCCTCCTGCAGGATGAAGGAGCGCATCGGCGCACTCATCATGCCATGCACGACCGGAATCATCAGCACGATGCGGTCATATTTCTGAAAATCAATGTGGTACAGATCAATTTCCATCGGTCTGCGCGTCAAGGTGCAGAACATGTACTTGAAATATTCCTTCCACGTGTCACGATACGCCATCGGGAGGATTTCCAGACGGGATGCACCAATCTCATGCGCCCACTTTCTGGCAATTTCACGTGTACGTCCCTTGCGGGAATAGAAAATAATCAGCGTCTTCAAAATACAATTCACCTTTCGGTTTTGTTATCGTTGGTAGGTCCGGCGTAGATGTTGAACATGGTGCAGATGAGCTTCTGCATGGCACACATGCCCGCATGATACCCATGGCTGTTGTCCAGCGTCACATCGGCAATGGCGCGGTAGGTGTCAATGCGCTCATGATAGAGCCGTTCAACCTCGCCCAAGCCCTTTTGTGCCAGCAGCGGACGACGGCTCAGCTTGATATCGCCCATGATTTCCGCCAGCGGTCTGTCCAGTAGCACAATGATGCCGGTATTGCGCATGATGTTGCGGTTCACTTCCCGCATCACCAGACCGCCACCGGTGGAGACGATGCTGCCGCGCTCCCGCGACAAATCAATCAGCATGTTCGTTTCGGCGTTGCGGAACGCCTGCTCGCCGTACCGGGAAAAAATATCTGTCGTGGAGCAGCCAACCGCCTGTTCAATGCGCTGGTCAGTATCCACAAAGGGCAACCCCAGATTATTGGCCACGCGGCGACCAAGAGAGCTTTTGCCACTGCCGGGCATACCAATGATGTAGACATGTCGATTAAGCATCCTGCGCCCTCCCGAGCAGCTTTTCCTGCTCCTGACGGCTCAGGGCCATGATTTGGCGATAGAGTGCCTCCGTCGCCTCCGTCAGAGACGCATCGTGCAGCATCGCACAGCGGCTTTGCAGCACCTGCGCTTCCCGGCTGGCATCCAGTACGGGCTTGCCCAGCTGCATTTTCGCTGCAGCAACCTCCCGGCTGATGGCCATCCGCTTTTCAAACAGCGCAACCAGCTCCTGATCCAGCGCGTCCAGCTCCTGCCGAAGTTCCGTCAAATCACGCATATCCTTGCCCACCTTATCGGCCGCCAAAAAGGCTGCCGGAACTCTCTTGTTCCTCTATTATATCGTATCTTCGCACTTTTCGCAACCAACTGGCCACAAAAAGCATAGAAAATCCAAATTTTTTCTTTATTTGCGCGTATTTTGCCTTACCTTAGAAAACCCGACTCAGATTGCTTTGAGGGTGAATGCGAAAGCCGCACCCTCCTGCGTGTCCAGCAGGGTGATTTTCTGTCCATGCATCTCCATAATGCGCTGGCAGATGCTCAGTCCCAAGCCCGTGCCCTTGCCAGAGGTGTGCGCCTTGTCGGCGGTGTAGAAGCGCTCGAAGATGTGCGGACGATCCTCCGGGCAAATGCCCGTGCCGTTGTCCTGCACCAACACGGTGCAGATGCCGCCACTGCTGCGCACGCTCATGCGAATCACCCCACCATCAGGCGTAAACTTGATGGCGTTGTCCAGCAGATTCACGACAACCTGCTCCATGCGGCTCTCGTCGGCCTCGACCATGCACGGCTCGGGATCAAAATCGCACTCCACATCCATGTGCTTCTCTTCCAAATCGCCCGTGCGGTGCATCAGCACGCGCGATAGCAATTCGCACACGTCAAAGCGCGTGTATTCCAGCGCCGCACCGTCCTTTTCCAGCCTCGATAGCTTCAGCAAATCGCTGATCAGGTTTTTCAGGCGCCCTGTCTCCTCCGACACGATGGTCAGATACTGCGGGTACTCCTCCTGCGGAATCGTGCCATCGCGCATGCCCTCCACATAGCCCGAAATGGCCGTGATGGGGCTGCGCAGCTCATGGGAGACGTTGGCGACAAATTCCCGTCGGCTTTCCTCCAGCTGGGAGAGCTTTTCCGCCATCATGTTGAAGGAGCTGCTCAGCTCCGCAATTTCCATGCACGTCGCCTTGTCCTCCGGCGCACGGATGCTGAAATTGCCATCCGACATGGCCTTGGCCGAGCGCGTCAGCACACTCAGGGGATGCAGCATCCGCCGCAGATAGACCAGCAGCACCGCACCCGCCAGCAGTGAGAAGAACAGCGCCACGCCCATCACCGGCAGCACCAGAGACGATGCATTGACCTCAATTTCCTGCGCCGGTGTCTGGATGAACACCGCGCCCAGCACCAGGCCATTGCTGACAAACGGCACGCCCACGGTGAAGTACCAATCACCTTCCACCTGGCGGCGAATGCTGATTTCCTTTCCGCCAAGGATGGTCAGCAGCCCCTCGTAGATGTCGCGTCCATTAAGCGTTTTGGCAAAGTCGGGATTATTCTCATACGTCATGGCAAGGTTGTCCATCACCTGCCCTGAGCGATCCACCACCGCCAAATATGCGCCGTATTCCTCGTATACCTGCATCGCCTTCCAGCGCAGCTGCTTCATCACCGTGCTGTTTTGGGAGAACAGCACGCCCGCGCCGCCAAAGTAGGTGCCTTCGCTGCTGGAGGAAGAAAGGCTTGCCAGATACGCAATTTCGCGCGCCTCCGTGCGCAGCTCCTCCTGACGCATGGCGGTCTGCCGGCTGGTCAGCGTATATAGCCCCAGACCCGACAGCACCGCCGTAAGCAGCAGGATGACCGCCACCACGAATGCCATGATTCGCCCAAACATGCCCGTCGCCCCTTACTTGATGACCTCAAACTTGTATCCGCGACCCCAAATGGTCTGGATGCGCCAGCCGTACTTTTCGCAGTCCACCAGCTTATCGCGCAGTCGCTTGACGTGTACGTCCACCGTGCGGCTTTCGACCTCCACCTGGAAGCCCCATACCTGGTCAAGCAGCTGACCACGCGTGAACAGCTGGTTGACATGGCTGGCCAGGAAGTAGAGCACCTCCAGCTCCTTGGGCGGCATGTCCATCTTCTTGCCTTCGTAAAAGACCTCGTACCGGCTCAAGCTGACCGTCAGGCCCGGGAAGGACAGCGTGTCATCCGCTGCCTTCTCCTCCTCCTCGCTTTGCCCCATCGTGCGGCGCAGAACAGCCTTGACACGCGCCGCCATTTCCTTGCTGTCAAAGGGCTTGGTGATGTAATCATCCGCACCCAGCTCCAGCCCGAGCACCTTGTCAAACGTTTCCTCGCGGGCCGTCACCATGATAATCGGAATGGTGGACGTCTTGCGGATGGCCTTCAATACCTGCCAGCCATCCATGCCCGGCATCATCACATCCAGCAGAATCAAATCCGGCGGCAAACGGCGAAATTCCGACATCGCATCGTCGCCACGGCTGACCGTCTTGACCTCATAGCCTGCCTTTTCCAGATATAGCTGCTCCAAATGCGCAATATTCGGGTCATCATCGACCACCAGAATATAAGGCTTTTCCTTCATCTGCTTCACTCCTTGATTGAAACAAGTGGGTTATTTCAGCGTCACAATCGTTACGCCGCTTTCGCCCTCGCCATACACGCCCAGACGGCAGCTGGCCACATGCATATGATGGCGCAAATGCTGCTGGATGCCCGTGCGCAGTACGCCCGTGCCCTTGCCGTGAATGATGCTGACCTCGCCCATACCGGCCAAAATCGCCTGATCCAGGTATTGGTCAACCGTCATCAGCGCCTCGTCCAGCGTCATGCCGCGCACATCACATTCCATGCGCACCGTGCGATCCATCGCGCCCGTCTTCATGTGGACACTGGTGACCTGCTTGGGCTGCTTTTCGCCCTTCACCAGACGCAGCTGGCTCAAATTCACCTTCAATTTCAGGATGCCGGCCTGCACCTCCACCTCGCCCTTGCTGTTGGCGGGAGCAAGCACCGTACCCTGACTGCCGATGGTCAGGATTTCCACGCGGTCGCCCTTCTTGACTTCCTTGGGTGGCAGACCCGTGTCCACCTTTTGCAGCAGCCCCTCGGAGAGCGAATCGACATTGTTTTCGATGCGCTTGCGGATGGAATTGATCTGATGCTCCGGATTCTGCTGTTCCTTCTTCATCTTTTTGAGGTCAGCAATGATGCCATCGGCTTCGCGGCGCGTCTGCTCCATCAGGCGGCGTGCGTCGGCCTTGGCCTTCTTCATGGTGTTTTCGCGCTGCTCCTCCATCTGCTTGCGCAGCTTTTCAGCCTCGTCGCGCAGCTTCACGGTTTCCGCGCTGGCCTGACGGGCGATTTCGCGCTCGCGCTCGGCCACCTGACGGTGATACTCAGCGTTGGCAATCACGTCCTCAAAGCGCACGGAGTCGCTGGACAAGAGCTTCTTGGCATCGTCAATCAGGTTTTCCGGCAAGCCCAGACGGCGGCTGATTTCAAACGCATTCGACTTGCCCGGAACGCCAATGGACAGGCGATAGGTCGGTCGAAGCGTCTCCACATCAAACTCCACCGAGGCGTTTTCCACGCCGGGCGTGGATAGCGCGAAGGCCTTCAGCTCGCTGTAGTGCGTTGTGGCCAGGGTGCGCACGCGGATGTTAAGCAGACGCTGCAAAATCGCCTGCGCCAGGGCCGCGCCTTCGGTCGGGTCAGTGCCAGCGCCCAATTCGTCAAACAGCACCAGGTCATCCGGCGTCACCTCGTGCATAATCGACACGATGGTCGTCATGTGGCCGGAGAAGGTCGACAGGCTCTGCTCGATGGACTGCTCGTCGCCAATGTCAGCAAATACCTGCTGGAAGACGGCCAGCTCCGTGCCCAAATCGGCCGGCACCTGCAAGCCTGCCTGCGCCATCAGCGTCAGCAGACCAACGGTTTTGAGCGTCACCGTCTTGCCACCCGTGTTCGGGCCAGTCACAATCAGGGACGTGAAGTCCTTGCCCATCCACAGGTTGGACGGCACGACCTTCTCCCGGTCAATCAGCGGATGGCGGCCACGGATAATCTGGATGTAGCCCTGCTGGTTCAGCTTCGGAGCGACCGCCGTCATCTGGCGCGACAGCATGCCCTTGGCGAAAATGAAGTCCAGCTCGGACAGCGTTTCCACCGTGTCGCGCAATTCCGGCGCATAGGGCGCAATTTCTGCCGACAAGGCCGCCAGAATGCGCTCAATCTCCTGCTTTTCCTTCGCCGCCCAGGTTTTCAGCTCGTTGCCCATCTCCACCGCCGCCATCGGCTCAATGAAGAGCGTCGCGCCCGTGGAGGACTGGTCATGCACCAGGCCCGGTACGCTGCCACGGTACTCCGACTTAATCGGCAGACAGTAGCGGTCGTTGCGGATGGTGATGATGGGGTCTTGCAGATACTTCTGGAAGCTGCTGTTGCGAATCATCTGGTTCAGCTTTTCCTTGATGCGCTCATTCGCGCCGCGCAGATGGCGACGGATGTTCATCAGCTCATTGGACGCACGATCCGCAATTTCATCCTCAGACAAAATGGCATTGGTAATATCCTGCTCGATGTTGCGCAGGGTGGACAGGCGCTGTGCCAGCGCCTTCAGGTGTGGCGTGTTGTCGCGGTCGGTGTCCAGCGCCTTACGCGCCGCGCGTGCCGACTGCATCAGGGCCGCAACCTCCAGCAGCATTTTCGGTGAAAGCGTCGCGCCCTTTTCCGTCAGCGTCAGGCTTGCGCGCACATCCGTAAACGGCACCAGCGGCGATGCGCCCAGGTATTGCAGGACGACCGTCGCCTCTTCCGTCTCCTCCTGCCACTGCATAATTTCCGCCATGTTGCTGGACGGCACAAGTGCCAGGCACCTTTCGCGTCCCATGTCCGTCATGGCCTTTTCCGCCAGCTGCTGACGCACCTTGGTGAATTCCAGCACGCGGAGTGTTCTTTCTTTGATCATTTTCTATTCCTCGCTTCTGCCGATTTTGGGGGCAGAAGAACAGGTCTTCCATGCGCTATTATTCCACAGGACGATTCCAATGATTCTGCGTGCCTGTGAGCATGCGCGTCTCTTCAGTTCCATTCAAAATATCGCATAGGAGCGTCGTCTCCTGCGCGTTTTCCTGCGTCAGGGTGACAAGATAGGGATAGCCGCATTGCATCACGCGCGCAAGGTTATTCGTGGGCAGCGCATTCATCAGGCGCACCAGACACCCTTCCGGCAAGCGCTGACGAAGCAGCGGATAGTGAACGCCCTTGCGGTCCGTCAAAACCGTCCCCTGCAAGGCATCCGGCGCATGCACGTCGCACATGTGACAATCCGCATGTCCCTTTTCCAGCCCCAGATACGTCCGTGCCAGACAGTGATGCAGCAGCATCAATTGCTCCGTGCCATAGGCCGGAACGACAATCGGGTACGGCGATTGCAGTAGCGTTTTCAGCTCCGCACCGGACAGCTCACTGCTGGCCGTCACAAAGCGGCAGCCCAGTGCCATCAGCTGCGCCACGGCCTGCTGGTTCATCACCGGCACACCGCTGCTGGCCGCCACCGGCACAGGCCACTGAAGGCCCAGCTGTCCCACACTGCCCAGCAGCACACCGCCCAGCACGTCCGCGTGGCGTGTCACAAAAGCATGCAGCATGTCCAGCGTCTTCTGCTCGCAGACGGTCGGCAAATGCAGCCAGCATCCCTGCGGCAGCTCCGCAAGCTGGCTTTCCAGCGCCTCCTGTCGGAAGTCCTCCGGATACCAGACGCACAGCACCGGCAGATGCTGCATGGCCTTTGCCTGCGCTGTGGTGCGGACAATCACGACATTTGGCGCTTTGCCCTGCGCTTGTGGTGCTTCGGGCATGCTGCCAAGCGCGCCCTCCTTGCGGGTGAATGCCTGAATTCGCGCCTCCTGCAAGCGTTCGCACGCCTCTCTTCGCAGCTGGTTAAGCGCGGATACCGGCACAAACGCGCCTGCCGTCTTCACCGTCATCTTTCGCAGGGTGAAGGGCGTATCGCCCAGCTTGCCCAGATTCTTCTGCGCATCCTCTTCGCGCATTTCCCGGCTCTGCGCCGCCGATACCACGTCGCCCGTCACCGTCACATCGCTTGTGCCATCCGTCACATGGAGCGTCAGCGCCTTGCCCGGATAGGCCGTCAGCGTCATATCCACTGCAATCGCCGGAATCGTCAAGCTTCTGGCCCATTGCAGCTGCTTTTCGCTCGTCAGGCGATACACGCGGTCGCGTACCTTTGCTTGCACATCCGCACGCAAGCGCACCACCGCAATCTGTCCCGCAGGTGTGTCATGACCCGAGTAAATCAGCTCCGCATCCCCTGCGTCTGTGCGAATCTGCAAGCCGTCCTGATCGGCCAAATCGCGCGTCAGGCGCACACGCGCCATGCGTCCGGCCACGGCCTCGACCACACCAATTTCGATGCCGCCATGGCTGACGCGCATGGGGTCAATCACCCCTGCATCCTCCGCACCCATGGCATAACCGCGCATGAAGCCACCGCGGGAGAAAATCTGGCGCAAGCCTTCCTTCTCCGCAGCATCAGAAGGCCGGAACGTGCCATTTTCCATCGCGTCAATGGCGTGGCGGTAGGAGGAGGCAATTGTCGCCACATACTCCGGCCGCTTCAGGCGCCCTTCCAGCTTGATGGAGGCCACGCCAGCTGAAAACAGCTCCGGCAGGTCATCACGCATGCACACATCACGAGGCGACAGCCACGCCGCCGTCTTGCCGCGATAGGTGTAGAGCAAGCGGCACGGCTGTGCGCAGCGGCCACGATTGCCGCTTCTGCCACCGACGACGGAGGAAAACAGGCACTCGCCGCTAACGGCCACGCACTGCGCACCGTGTCCGAACACCTCGATTTCGATGCCCTCCTGCGCGGCAAGGCGAATTTCCTCCTTGCTGCATTCCCGCGCCAGCACGGCACGCGTCATGCCCATTTCGCGGCAGAAGCGCACGCCCGCGCGGTTGTGAATGGCCATTTGGGTGCTGGCATGCACCGGTAAATCCGGAAAGCATGCCCGCGCCATGCGCAGCACGCCCAAATCCTGCACCAGCACCGCATCCACGCGGATTTCGTTAAGCAGACGCAGCACGTCCATCACGCCCGCCAATTCGCTATCCTTAATCAGCGTGTTGACCGTCACATGCACATGCACATGATGCAGGTGCGCAAAACGAACCGCCTCCCGCAGCGCCTGTTCATCAAAATTCCCTGCGCCCGCACGGGCAGAATAAGCGGCATAGCCCAAATAAACAGCATCCGCACCCGCAGCAACAGCGCTTTGGAGTGCTTCCCAATTCCCGGCAGGGGCAAGGTTTTCCATCGTGGTATCTCCTTTTATCGTGTTTCCTTTTCCCGCAAGCGGGCGTTTTCGCGGCGCAGGCGGTTCACCTCGTCCTGGGCGTGCAATAATTCATCCGCCAGGTTCATGGCCACCAGCACCGACGCGGCATTGGCCGGAATGCGCCCTGAGCGCATCGTTTCCGTCAGCTGCCTGTCCACATAGGACGCCACGCGCACGAGATGCTCCGGCGAATCGTTGGAGACAAGCGTGTACTCCTTGCCGGCAATGCGCACGGTCGTTTTTTGCTTTTCCATCGTTATGAAGCTCCTTTGTCATATCGGCACTTGTCGCCTTGTTCCCTTGCGCTCAAGCTGAATTCGCATCAGGAGGCCAGGTCCGGATGAAAAAATACAGGCGCAGTCGGGCCTTCACGCCGCGTCTGCGCCTGCTTGCTCACATCTGCTCGAAGGGATACGTCTGCCCGAAGGTTTCCACACGGATGGACTTCATCATCTGCGGTTCAATGGGCTTGTCGCGCATATCGCGCTTGACGCTCACGATTGCATCGGCCACGTCCATGCCCTCCAGCACCTTACCGAAGGCCGCATACTGGCCATCCAGATGGGGGCTGTCGGAGGTCATGATGAAGAACTGGCTGCCAGCGGAATCGGGCATCATGCTGCGCGCCATGGAAAGCACACCGTAGGTATGCTTGAGCGGGTTATTCACGCCGTTCATGGCAAATTCGCCCTTGATGTGGTAGCCAGGGCCACCAATGCCCGTTCCCTTGGGGTCGCCACCCTGAATCATGAAGCCAGGGATGACGCGGTGGAAGATCAGGCCATCATAAAAACCGCTGTTCGCCAGCGCGATAAAGTTGCCCACGGACTGCGGAGCGATTTCGGGATAGAGCTCACCCTTCATTTCGCGGCCATCAGCCATCGTAATGACAAAAGTAGGATTCTGTGCCATGAGAAGCACTCCTTTCAGAACCATTTCTCCGTCGAAGGACGGCGCATGGAGCATTTTTGCTCCATCACGCCTATTGTATCAGCAAACGGGTCAAATTGCAAGCTTTCGAGGGAATTTGGCGGCGCAATTTCTGCTTTTTCGGCCCTTAAAGTGGGTTTTCCTGCAAAAACAGTGTTTTTTTGCGCTGCGCCATTTCCTCCACACGGGCGATGTACTGCTCAATATTGGATACGTTGGGTGCGCGCCCGATATGCCCTTCCTCCGGATACACGCGTTTGGAGATGCCGCCAGCGCCCAGCGCCAGAATATGCGTCGTCTCCTCCATGATGTCCACATTGTATTGGCACGCATGCCCGGGCAGTGCATAGCCGACGTTTTCCTGATTGCCCGCCATGTATTTCTGGCGGTAGAGGTAGTAGGGCTTCATGCCCAGCGCCTGTGCGGTTTCCAGGCCCATTTGCACCATTCGCGCCGCCGTCTCGCCATCGGGCAGAGGCGCGTTTTCCAGATGCAGGCGGCTGGAACGCTTAATCGCCAGCGTATGCACAGTCAGGCTTTCCGGCCTGAGACGCAGGGCCGCCTCCATCGTGCGGGCAAAATCAGCCGTGCCTTCTCCGGGCAGACCGGCAATCACATCCATGTTGATATGGTGAATCTCCGCCTGACGTGCCAGCTGGTAGGCCTCCTCGACCTGTGCGGCGGTGTGCGCCCGGCCAATGATGCGCAGCGTCTGGTCATTCATCGTCTGCGGATTGATGCTGATGCGCCCCACACCCGCCTGACGAATGTCGCGCAGCTTTTGCAGCGTCAGCGTGTCCGGACGGCCAGCCTCGACGGTGTACTCCATCGCACCCGGGAAGCATTGCATCATCTTGTCCAGCAAGCGCGGCAGCTGCTGCTCATTGAGCGATGTCGGCGTACCGCCACCTACATAGACCGCGCGGAGCTTCTTGCCCGTTTCGCGCAAAATCTGTGCGCCAGCCTCCATCTCCTGAAACAGCGCTTGCAGGTACGGCTCGACAAGGCGGCCATTGCCCAGTTCGCCGCTGGAAAAGGAGCAATACGTGCAGCGCGTCGTGCAGAACGGGATGCCGATATACACATCCAGCCATTCGTCGCCCGGCGGTGGCAATTGCTGCTGCACCGTCACGATTTCCCGCAGCAGTGCAGCCTTTTCCTTCGTCACGTCAAACACGCGCACAAGGCGCTCCTCGGCCTGCGCCATCGTCTGACCATCGTCCAGTGCTTCATACAGCAGATGCGTCGGACGAACGCCTGTCAGGCTGCCCCATGGTGGATGCACCCCTGTTTCCGCGCGGCACAAATCGTAGAGCGTCTGGCGGCACAAGCGGCGCAGGGCGCGGCGACGGTGCAGCTCCCGCAAGCGTTCATCCGCATTGTCCGGCTGCTCCACCTGTCCTTCAACGGTCTTGCTCAAGCCCGTGAAGCGCACGTGATACCTTCCATCCTCCTGCCACGCCGAAAAATGATAATCCGGCGCATCCCACACGCTGTCCGGCAGCTGGAACAAGCGCGTCACATTCATCAAATCCGGCTCGATGGTGGTCAAATCGTCCACCAGCTCCGGTGCTATGGTATTTTCCATCTTACACTCCATGTCCGGGGTACATTTCCATCTGCTGCACCAAGGGCATCAGCCGCGCCAGGGACTGACGCAGCTGCGTCATGCTGCCGCTGGGCAAATCGGTGCGCCCATAGCCGTGGTGAAACAGCGTGTCGCCCGTGAAAATGCAATCCTCCATCTGATAGCAAACGCTGCCCGCCGTGTGGCCAGGGGTGTGCAGCACGTGCAGCGTCAGCCCTGCATAGCTGAGATCGTCGCCTTCCCGCACCGTGCGTGTGGCCGCACAGGCCGTCACCGCATGCCCAATCAGGAAGCTGGCGTTCTGCTGTGCATCCAGCAGCATCGGCGCATCCAGCGCATGAATCACCAGCGCCGTGTCCGTGTCCATCAGTGCCTTGACAGCGCCAATGTGGTCAAAATGCCCATGGGTCAGCAAAATTGCCGCAATCCTTCTCCCCTGTGCCGCCCTGCGGATTCTTTCCGCCTCGTCACCAGGATCAATCACGATGCAGTCCTCGCGCGTGTCATCCCATAGCAGATAGCAGCAGGTTTCGACCGCACCTACGGTCACTTCCTTGATTTGTAGCACGTGCCCTGCCTCCCCTTAAAACGCCTTGGTGGAGTCCATCAAAATGGTCACTGGGCCGTCATTGACCAGCGCCACCTTCATGTCCGCGCCAAAGCGGCCCGTTTCCACATGGATGCCCTGTTCGCGCCATGCGGCCACCAGCTGCTCGTAGTAGGGGTTCGCCTTTTCCGGGCGCGCCGCCGTGATAAAGCTCGGACGGCGGCCGCCACGGGCATCGCCATAGAGCGTGAACTGGCTGATGGCCAGAATCGCGCCGCCCACGTCCTTCAGCGACAGGTTCATCTTGCCCTGTTCATCCTCAAAGACGCGCAGATTCGGCACCTTCTCGGCCATGTAGCGCAAATCCTGCTCCGTGTCGTCCACCGACACGCCAATCAAAATCATAAAGCCCTTGTCAATTTGTCCAAGGCATTCTCCGTCCACGGAGACAGAAGCCTCGGTCACTCGTTGAATCACACAGCGCATGTGCTTGTTTTCCTTTCTTTATACTAATTTACGTCTAAAACATGGCACCGAGCATAGCGAATTTCTCTCTGGCAAAGCTGAGTGCAGCGAGGCGTACTGAAAGTACGCGCAGGCAGAACGAAGCAAAGCCAGAAAAGAAAATCCGCCGTGCGAATGACATGGGGTAGATGAAAATTAGTATTATCCCTGCACGCGGAAGACGTCAATCACATCCGTCTTGCGCTGCAATTGGCGAACCACCTTGTCCATCTGCTCACGGGAGCGCACCTCCAGAACAAAGCGGAAGGTCGCAATGCGGTTCTTTTCGTCCAGCTCGGTGTTTACGGTCTTGATGGGTACGTTGGCTTCCCCGATGATGGTGGCCAATTCAATCAGCAGGTTCTGGTGATCATACGCCACAATCTTGATGGAAACGCAGAAGCCTGTTCCGGCATCACCATCGGCCCACGCCACATCCATCCGGCGTTCCTTTTCGCCGCACACCACATTCACACAGTCGGCCTTGTGGATGGTCACGCCGCGGCCACGGGTGATGAAGCCCACAATGTCGTCGCCCGGAACGGGAGAGCAGCAGCGGCCAAAGCGCACCGGAATGTCCATATCCTCATTGCCGGGCAGGATGATGCCGTGATGCGTCTTTGTGCCCGAACGGTGCTGCGGCTGTTCTTCCTTCTTTTCAATCAGCTCGTCAATGCTCGGCGGAGGCGTCGGCGTCTGGGTGCGTTGCTCCTCCACCAGACGGGACACGACATACACCGCCGCCATGCCGCCATAGCCAACGGCGCTGAAAATGTCATTGAGCACCGTAAAGCCATACTTGCGCAGAATCGGCTCGTAATATTCCAGCTTGATCAGCTCCGGCGGCTGTAAGCCACGGCGGCGACATTCACGCTCCACCATGTTGCGCCCAAGCTCGATGTTCTCCTCGCGGTATTCCTTTTTCAGGAACGCACGGATTTTGGCCTGTGCCTGCGGTGTCTTGCAAATGCGCACCCAGTCCGCGCTGGGCCCCTTCGAGGATGCGCTGGTGATGATTTCCACGCGGTCGCCCGTTTCCAGCGGCGTGTCCAGGGGCATAATGCGCCCGTTGATTTTGCTGCCCACACACTTGTTGCCAACCTCCGAATGGATGCGGTAGGCAAAATCCAGCGGCGTGGCACCCTTGGGCATGCTGATTACATCGCCCTTGGGTGTGAAGAGGAAGACCTCCTCCGAGAACAAATCCGTTTTCAGGGTGTTGAGGAATTCGCGTGCATCGCGCGTATCACTCTGCCAGTCCAGAATCTGACGCACCCAGTAGAGCTTGGAGTCCAGGTCGTTCGCGCCGCCGCCACCTTCCTTGTAGCGCCAGTGCGCCGCAATGCCGTATTCCGCAATGCGGTGCATTTCCCAGGTGCGAATCTGCACCTCAAACGGGAACGGCATCTTGCGGCCGCCCACAACCGTTGTGTGCAGGGACTGATACATGTTTGCCTTCGGGACAGAAATATAGTCCTTAAAGCGTCCCGGCATCTGATTCCACAGCGTATGCACCGTACCCAGCACCGCATAGCAATCCGGCACAGAATCAACCAGCACGCGAATGGCAATCAGGTCGTAAATCTGGTCAAAGGGCTTGTTTTGCAGCACCATCTTGCGGTAGATGCTGTAGAAGTGCTTCGGACGGCCGTCGATGGTGTGATGAATATGCTGTTCATCCAGCTTTTCGGACAATTCGTCAATGACCATGCGAATGTTTTCTTCGCGTTCACTGCGCTTCTGACCGACCTTCTGCACCAGATTCTGATAGCCCACGGGGTCGATATAGCGCAGGGACAAGTCCTCCAGCTCCTGCTTGATAGCATAGACGCCCAGTCGGTGCGCAATCGGCGCATAAATATCCAGCGTTTCGCGGGCAATGGCGACCTGACGATCGACCTTCTGGAATTTGAGCGTGCGCATGTTGTGCAGGCGGTCGGCCAGCTTAATCAGCACGACGCGGATGTCCTTGCCCATGGCCAGAATCATCTTGCGCAGCGATTCCGCCTGTGCCTCTTCCTTGTCGGCAAAATCCAGCTTGTTCAGCTTCGTCACGCCGTCCACCAGCATGGCAACTTCCTCGCCGAATTCCTGGCGAATCGTGTCCAGTGTGATGCCCTGCTCCTTGCAGTCCTCCACCGTGTCGTGCAATAGTCCTGCGGCTACGGTCGGCGGATCAAGGGACAATTCCACCAGAATGCTGGCCACAAAGCAAGGATGGATAAAATACGGCTCACCGCTCTTGCGGCGCTGATCCTTGTGCGCCTCCTGTGCGAACTGATAGGCTTTTTCTACCAGTTTATAGCCATCACCGGGATAATACTTCTGCACACGTGCCAGCATTTGACTCAACGGCACAGATTCATAATCGGTATATGTCATTTTCCATCCTCCCTTCCAGTCGGCTGCCTATGGCAGCATACATCATGTGTTGCTTCTTTTTCGTAAGTAGTCAATCAGCGGGCTGTCTGCCATGCGCACCTTGTGCATGGGCAGCATGGAGAGCGCAAAGGGGTCCAGGCTGAACGTCACCAGCTGTACCTGATGGAACGCCGTCAGGCCCACAAGCACCTGCTCCTGCGTCAGGCCGCTTGCCTGCGCCAATGCGGATGCGGAGAACACGCCGCCGCGCAAAAGCTGCTTATATAACGCCCGAAGCGGCTCATCCGGCATCGCCAGCGCATCCAGCTGTGTGCGCAAGCCTTCCGGTACGCCCTGCACCATGTGCAGGGTCGCATGCGGACACGCCTGATGAATGGCCGCCAATTCTCCGGGCAGCACATCACCATCCAGCAGCACCACATCCGTCCAGATGTCGCGCAGCTTCTCCAATTTCGGCGTAAACAGCACCGTATTGAAGCCACGTACATCCTTTACCTCGCCCAGCGCCACATCCGTTTCCGCCAGAGACAGCACCTGACGCGCCTGTGACGGATGATGCGTCACCATCAGCACGCCACGCCCGCTGCGTAGCTTCTCCGTCAAGGCAGAAAGGCGAATCGGTTCGACCGGAACACTGGTCGGCGATAAATCGTTATAATTCGACGAAAGGGTGGTTATTTCCTCCAAAAGGCCGCAAAAAATCTTTTGTTCGTCCGGGATAGGTGCTGTCGCGGCGGCGGCTGGCGTCATGGCCTTGACATGCATTTGCGGCGTCACGCGGCCACGGAACTCGTTTTTCTCCGGCGTGAACAGCACATCAACCCGTTCGAGACCCTCACCGGCCATGTCACCCATCTGGAAGCCAATGCCATTGAGCACCCGTTCGCCGTCCAGCAGCGTCAGGCGCAGATGCGCTCCTGTCGCGCCCACACGGCGTGCCTCCTGCAAATGCACATCCTGCGCCAACAGCACCGGATTCGGATTGCCGTATCCAGTCGGCTGAAGCAGCTCCAATTCGTCAATCAGCTCCATGGTCACGTCGCTCAGGCGCACCGGCAGTTCGTATTCCATCGCGGGAATATAGCAAGACAAATCACAATTGGCGCTGATGGCCTGATTGAGCAGGCGCCGCAGCTCCGGCACAAGCGATGCGCGCATGGTCAGGCCTGCCGCCTGCTCATGACCGCCGAAGCGCTCAAACAGCCGACCGCCATATGCCGCATTACACGCCGTCAGCATCCGGTAAATATCCACCCCGGGAATGGAGCGGCAGGAGCCGACCGCCATATCCTCATGCTGGGTCAGGACAATGGTCGGGAAATGGTACTTTTCGCAAATGCGCCCTGCCGCCAGACCAATCACGCCATGATTCCATTCGTGTCCCAGAATCACAATGGCCTTATCCGTGCGGAAGTCAACATCCGTTGCAATGGCCGCCGTTGCCTGCTCCACAATGTCCTTTTCCATGGCCTGACGCGCCTGATTGAGGGCATCCAGATGCTCGGCAATGGCACTTGCCTCCTGGGTGTCGCGGCTGGTCAGGAGCGTCACCCCCTGCAATGCATCCTCCAGGCGGCCACCCGCATTCAATCGCGGCGCAATGCGGAAGCCCAGATGTCCCGTATTGACCGGCGGTGTAACCTGCGCCAGCTGCATCAGCAATTTCAGGCCCGGTCGCTGGCTGTCGGCCATGCACAGCATGCCCTCACGCACAATCACGCGGTTTTCGTCAATCAGCGGCACAATATCTGCAACCGTTGCCAGCGCCGCCAAATCCACGCGCTTTTTCACCGCCTCCATGCCCAGCAGCGCTTGCGTCACCTTCAGCGCCACACCAGCACCGCACAGGCGCTTGAACGGATACGGCTCCAGCAAGGGATTCAGCACCGCGTCGGCCTTGGGCAGCGTCTCCGGCAGCTGGTGATGATCCGTCACAATCACCGTCATGCCCAGCTGACGCGCCAGCTGCACCTCCGCCAGGTTCGTGATGCCGCAGTCCACCGTCAGCAGCAGCTGGTACTCCTGCGCCAATTGCCGGATTGCATTTTCGTTCAGGCCGTAGCCTTCCTCATGGCGCGAAGGAATATACGGCGCGACCTGCGCCCCCATATCCCGCAGCGTTTCCAGCATAATGGAAGAAGCGCAGATACCATCGACGTCATAATCGCCATAGACGACAATTTTCTTCTTCTCCTCCACCGCACGGCGAAGCAGCGTCACCGCCATTGCCATATCCGGCATCAGGAAGGGATCATGCAAATCCGTCAGGGCTGGATGCAGAAAGCGCTCCGCCTCCTCCAGCGTGGTGATGCTGCGAAAGCGGAGCATATTGGACAAGCGAAGCGACAGCTTACCAATGGGTTCTTTGGCATCTTTGCATTTTCGAATATATTTCAGCATGCGGCTTCTCCCCTACGTACCTTTCCAATTCGGGCGGCGTCACAGCACAGTCTGCCGACGCCGCCCGAACTTTCCTTTTTCAATCTCAGTCGCGGTCATTCCGCTTTGCAATCACAATCAGGCGCAGCAGCGACAGCAGGCTTGTCACCGCCGACGCCACATACGTCAGCGCCGCCGCATTCAGCACACGGCGCACATTCCGTTCCTCCTCCGCACCGGAGATATAGCCTCCGTCGGAGAGCATCTGGACTGCGCGGCGGCTTGCATCGAATTCCACCGGCAATGTCACCAGCGCAAACACGGTCGATGCCGCAAAGAGGGCGATGCCCACATACACCAGCGACTGCCATGCGAAAATCAAGCCCGCCACAAACAGCGGCGTGGACATACTCGAACAGATATTCACAGCCGGCACAATTGCGGTACGCATTCGGAGTGGCGCATAGCCTTCCTTCTTCTGCATGGCATGGCCGGCCTCATGGGCGGCGATACCCAATGCCGCCACGGAGGTACTTTGATACACGCCATCGGAGAGGTTCAATACTTCCTTTGCGGGGTCATAATGATCCGTCATTTCGCCGGCCACGCGACCGACACGGACGACATGATTACCATTTCTACGGAGCAGATCCTGCACCATTTGGCTAGCCGTCAAGCCACAGCGGGCCGGGATACGGCTACACTGCTGATAAGCGCTTTTGACCTTTGCCTGAGCAATCAGGCCGAGGATAAGTCCAGGGATAATCAGCAGGTACGTCCAATCCCAATAATAATAGTACGGCATTTTGTTCATTCCTCCTTCTTCTACAGATGATAAAAGCCGATTCACTTCTATGGTATCACAATTCAGGGAGAAGTGCAAGTACAACTCCGCCCCCTGCACAAGACCACACCGCCCCCTCCCACGCGGAAATTGCCAAAGAACCCATCCAACCCAATCGCGAAATGGGTTTCGAAAGGGCCAATGGCCCTTCGCAGGTGCAGGACAGCGTCCTGCTGGGGTCTGGGGTAAAACCCCAGAAGTGCAATCAAAAAAGCGCGCTCAATCCTCTTCACAGCATTGCAAAGCACGCGCTCGCAGAGCCGCGGAGACTAACTTTCTTCCCTCATGGCAAGAAACAAGCATGGTTTAAGGAAATTGTTTGGCTTTCTCCGTTGCGGCTGGATTTTGCTTGTTGCAACCAAAGGGCTTTCCAGTCGCCCTCTGGACTCCTTCGGGGACGCCTTCTGTGGAGTTGGTTGGTTTTGGAGCTGCGTTTTTTGAGGTTGTCGGCTTTTTTTCTGACTGAATTTTGCTTGTTACAACCAAGGGGCTTTCCGGTCGCCCCTTGGAACCCTTCGGGGGGGAGCCTTCTGCGGAGTTGGTTGGTTTTGGAGCCGCGTTTTTTGAGGTTGTTGGCTTTTTTCTGACTGGATTTTGCTTGTTGCAAACAAGGGGCTTTCCGGTCGCCCCTTGGAACCCTTCGGGGACGCCTTCGATGGAGTTGGTTGGTTTTGGAGCTGCGTTTTTTGAGGTTGTCTGCTTTTTTTTGACTGGATTTTGCTTGCAGATACCAAGGGGCTTTCCGGTCGCCCCTTGGAACCCTTCGGGGACGTCTTCGATGGAGTTGGTTGGTTTTGATGCTGCGCTTTTTTCTGTTTGTATAAAAATGCTCGCTTTTTCTCGTATTTTCCGCGTGATTTCGGGAAAAAGCAGGGACGGCACATTGACGAAACGGAAAATAAGCGATATAATAAGTGTATGTGTGCCCGTGTGGAATGATGTTTTTCCGACCTTTGCGGGCAAAATCGTTGAGAGGAAGGGAG
Organism: uncultured Faecalibacterium sp.; assembly: GCA_964464815.1. Classification (GTDB taxonomy): domain Bacteria; phylum Bacillota; class Clostridia; order Christensenellales; family Aristaeellaceae; genus UBA11524. The sequence goes on along the minus strand of CAYXHF010000011.1, from coordinate 12,787 downwards.
CGGTGCTGTGAAGCATAGATATGCATTCATTTGGTGCTGCCTGACGGCACTTGTGCTGTTGGGAATGCGCCAGTTGGTCGTGTCGCCGGAAAGTGCCGCTGCTGCTGCGCCTCCGCCGCCAATACGCCAGAGCGCGATTTGTTCTGCATTGCCGCAGACACAGGGAGCGTCCTGCACAAATGAGGCGGAAACAAATGGACGACAGACGGCTTCCCTGCCCTGTGTGCAAGCACAGCCGGACCTTCCTCATTCTGCAAGCTGTGGCTGGCAGATTACCGGAAAGACATATGTGCGCACGGTGTACATCGCGTTCCATTTGGAGGACAAAGCCGGATAGAGGGTGTCCGCTGCCATATTGTCCTGCTGTATGACATAATGAAAGGAAGCATTCCCCCATGAAAAATGCGAAGACGAAATCCATCGTCGCGCTGGCCATCGTGCTGGTGCTGACCGTGGTGTTCGGCGTCGTTGGCGTGACCGGTATGCCGCTGACCAGCGATGGTCTGTATAAGCTGCTGCCCTGGCTGCCCACTACGGACGCCGCTAACTGGCCCGAATCCATCTCCCTTGGCCTTGACCTGCGCGGCGGCGTGTATGTGGAGTATAGCGCCGAAGCGCCCGAAGGCAATGACGCGAACTTCTCCGACCTGCTGAATGCGACGGTTTCCGCCATTCAGTCCCGTCTGACCGAAAAGGGCTACGCCGAGAGCACCGTGCAGGTGCTGGGCTCGTCCGGTCTGCGCGTGGAAATCCCGGACGTGGATGATCCCAGCGCAATCCTGGACCTGATTGGCGAACCGGCCCTGCTGGAATTCAAGGATCCCGAAGGCAACACCTTCATGACCGGCTCGGACATCCGTCTGGCGCAGGCGGTCAACCAGGAAGGCGAATGGGTCATTTCCTTCAAGCTGACCAGCGAAGGCACGAAGCTGTTTGCTGACATGACCAGCAAGAACATCGGCAAGTCCCTGAGCATCTACCTGGACGGCGAAGAGCTGCTCAGCCCGACCGTTCAGTCCGCGATTACCGATGGCGCTGGCGTCATCAACGGCATGGGCAGCCTGGAGCGTGCCCAGACGATTGCGGCACAGATTCAGTCCGGCGCGCTGCCGCTGCTGCTGACCCAGCAGAAGGTTGACACCGTTTCCGCCACCCTGGGCGATGACGCGCTGTCCACCTCCGTGTTTGCCGCTATCATCGGCATCCTGCTGGTCATGGTCATCATGATTGTCCGCTATCGCCTCAATGGCGTGATTGCCTCCTGGGCGCTGGCCATCTACACCATCATCCTGTTCTGGGTGCTGGCCATCTTCCCTGGCATTCAGCTGACCCTGCCGGGTATTGCCGGTATCGTGCTGGGCATCGGCATGGCCGTTGACGCGAACGTTATTATCTTCGAGCGCTTCAACGAGGAAATCCGTGCGGGCCGCAGCCTCAAAATCGCCCTCAAGATGGGCTACCACAACGCACTGAGCGCCATCATCGACGCGAACGTGACGACGATTATCGCCTCTGTTGTGCTGTGGCTGTTCGGCACTGGCTCTGTGCAGGGCTTTGCCAAGACGCTGCTGCTGGGCGTGCTTGTCTCCATGTTCTCCGCGCTGCTGGTCACCCGCTTCCTGATGAAGAACGTCATTGCGCTGAAGAACTGGAACGTGGGCGTCTTCACCTCCGGCGTGAAAACTGCGAAGGAGGGCAACTAATATGACCATCAAGAATTATTCCAAGCAGTGCCTGATTGTATCCGCAGGTATCATGGTGCTGGCTATTCTGCTGAGCCTGATTGGTCTGGGCATGAACATCGGCATCGACTTTGCTGGTGGTATGTCCATGCAGTACACGATGGGTGAATCCGTCGCACAGGCCGATGTCGAAGGCATCCTGAACGATCTGGGCGTGAAGGATTACGCACTGACCGTGCAGGGTTCCAACAAGGACGCCATCATCATCCGCATCAAGGCGATTGATGAAGAGGGCGTTCAGGGCATTCAGGCTTCCATCACCGAGGCCCTGCAGGCCAAGTACCCGGCCGCCGAAATCGACGGCGACGTGAACTACGTTGGCCCGGTGGCTGGCGCAACGCTGCTGCGTAATGCGTTCCTGTCCGTGCTGCTGGCGGCACTGTTCATGCTGCTCTACATCGCCCTGCGCTTCGACTTCAACTCCGGTGCGGCGGCTGTGATTGGTCTGGTGCATGACGTGCTGATTATGCTGTCCTTCATGGTCATCCTGCGCTCCTTTGTGCAGATGAACAGCTCCTTCATCGCGGCGATGCTGACCATCGTTGGCTACTCCATCAACAACACCATCATCATCTTCGACCGCATTCGTGAGAATGTGCGCAAGATGCCCGCTTCCACGTCCCGTGTGGAGATTGTCAACCGCTCCGTCAAGGAGTGCCTGGGCCGTACCATCAACACCACGATGACGACGTTGGTGACGATTGTCTGCCTGTACATCTTCGGCGTGACCTCCATCCGCGAATTTGCCCTGCCGATCATCGTTGGCATCCTGTCCGGCGTTTACAGCGCGAACATGATCAACGGCTACGTCTGGGCGTTCCTGGAGGAGAAGAAGCGCGCCCGCAAGGCGACGAAGGCGTAATTCTCCTTCCCTTTGTGTCATCCCTAACCCTCACTGGACGGTGCTGCATGCGGCACCGTCCTTTTTCTGTGGCAAAGAAAAAGCGCCACGCAGCAGCGCCAGCATCCGCTCCTGCGTCAGGAGCAGCTCCGTTTCCTGCACGGAGTCACCTCCCCCTTGTTGTTGTGTTCCGCAAGAAGTCATTGGCCAATGCTTCAGTCTATCTAGCACCACGTTCCGCGCGTTTGTTGGGCGCTTGTGGAAGAAACTTTCGCTTTCGTGCTGCTTTTTTTCGCTTGTCGAACCCTATTGCACACCGAAATCCGGAAATTTTCCTTTGCCCCTTGCAAGAAAGCCGACGGTATGGTATAATATTCTCCGCATATGCGCCCGTAGCTCAGTAGGATAGAGCGGTCGCCTCCTAAGCGACAGGCCGTGGGTTCGACTCCCGCCGGGCGTGCGCATCGCCGCAGATAATGGTCTGCGGCGTTTTTTGTTGCAGAAATACCGCATACTTCGCCATCCATACAAAAAAACGGAGGCCATGCCGCAACAGCACGTCCTCCGTTTTCATATTCCATTTATTCCGCGAACAGATACCCCTTGAGCACCTTGAGCGTATTCAGCACGCCGTCGCGGTGGCTGCGTTCGTAGCCGTGGGAGGCGTACACGCCAGCGCCAATCAGGCCATGACGAATGTCGTAGCCAGCACGCAGCGTCGCTTCCACGTCAGAGCCGTAGTAGGGATAAATATCCACCGCGTAGTCGGCATTCTCCTGCTTCGCGGCCGCAATCAGCTTGCGCACCACGTCGTAGCTGTAGGGGCCGCCGCCGTCCTTGGCGCAGATGGATACCTGACGCTCGGTGCATTGCAGACCGTCGCCCACACAGCCCATGTCCACCGAGATGGCCTCCGTCACGCCAGACGGCACGGATGCCGAACCGCCGTGGCCGACCTCCTCGTACACCGTCACGTGGATGTACACGCGGCGGCTGGGCGTCAGCTGCTCGTCCTTCAAATACTGCGCAAAGCCCATCAGGATGCCCACAGACAGCTTGTCATCCAGGAAGCGGCTCTTGATATAGCCACTCTTGGTGATGCGGCTGCGCGGCTCAAAGCAGACGAAGTCGCCCACGTCGATGCCCAGCTTGCGCACATCCCCAGCGGAATTGACATCCTCATCCAGCACAACCTCGGTCGTGTCAAAGGTGCGGTTCGTGCCGCTGTAGTTGCCGTTGACATGCAACGAGGCGTTGCACAGCTGCAACGTACCCTCGACCACGCCGTCGAACTTGGTCACCACGCGCACATTTTCCGCCTCGGCATTGTTGGCGTTCATGCCGCCCACATTGGTGATGCGCAGACGGCCGTTGCCCTTAATCTGCGCGACCATGCCGCCCAGCGTGTCAACGTGGGCTTCCAGCAGCAGCGCATCCTGCGCGTCCACGCCGCCCAAATCGACCATCACGCCGCCCTTGACGGTGCGGTAGGCCGTGTAGCCCATCTGCTGGAAGGTGTCCAGCACGTACTGTTCCGCCGCTGCGGTGTAGCCACTGGGGCTGTCGATGGCCAGTAGCTCCATCGTCTTTTGCAGGGCAAGGTCGGTATACTTGTTCAGCATGTTGTCACGTTCCTTTCGCTCTTGGTGATGTGTGTTAGTCGCGCTCCTGCCAGTCCACCAGCATCATGCGCATCAGCTTGCCACCAATCACATTGCCCAGCATGATGATCAGAATCATGCCCATGCACTGCACCACGCGGCCAGCAGACAGCGCCGGAATCGCAATCGCCAGATAGCCCATATCGGCGATGGAGTGCTCAAAGCCGCAGACAATGAAGGCCGGGATGGCGAACAGCACCGTTGCCATGCCATGCAGGGAGTCCTTCGCCTTCTTGTAGCCAACAACTGCCAGATACATCAGCACGCCGCAGAGGATGCCGTTGGTCAGCCAGGAAATCGGGTTCATGGCCAGCTTGCCCAGCATCACCGTCGCCGCCGTTTCGCCCAGCTTCGTTCCTGCACCCGGCACGGTATTCGTCCAGCTGACAATGCCCGGAATCAGCGTGCCCAGACCATTGAGCACGAACACCCACGCCATCTTCTTCACCGGCGTTTTGAGGCCGCAGATGCCCGTAAAGAGCGTGCCGCCATTGGTCAGGATGAAGAACAGGCCCGCGCAGAACAGCAGCGCACCCACCAGCTTATTGCTGCAGGACAGATACACCGTGCAGCCGATGCCAATCATCAGTCCGGAGAAGATGCTGCTGAGCAGGAAGCGCTTCTGCTCCTTGTCCAGCGACGCGAAGGGATTTTTCTTGAGCCATTTCTGTTCGGAAAGCCACTTTTGCATGATATATATTCCTTTCATTCCGGCGTATTTTCCTTGGAAAAGCCGTATTTTTGCCGTCTTTCAGCATACGCCAGAAACCCTTTTCTGTCAAGGGCTTCTGGCGTACTTCCGTCAATTTTCTACGGAGAACTGAATCAAATCCTCCACCTTTTTGATGTCTCCACCATAGGCCAGGAACTCGTCAATGGCCGCCTGCAATTCGACATGGAATTCCTCCAGGCACATGCCGCCGGACCAGATGTAGGCCGCCACAGGCTTGCCCACATAGCGCAGATGCCACGGCTCATAGTTGATTTCCGTCACATCCTCCTTGTCCTCGGGATAGCGGATGATGAAGCCGTACTCCCAGCAATGCTCAGCCATCCACTGGCATTCCGGCTCGGATGCCATCTTGTCGTTCATGCCCGACGCATTGACCCAGGACTTCGGTATCACGTCACAGCCAAGGCCGGTTTGGTGATCGCTTGCACCGGGCTTGCTGACCCAGCCGTCGTCCTTGCCGTTGTTCTTTTCCAAACGGTTGTAATACATCGTCCGCTGCGTCTTGTAGCTGCGGTAGGCGCTTTTCAGATACAGCTTGTATCCGTCTGCCTCAGCCGCCGCAAACAGCTCACCCAGCGCTTCAGCACATTCAGATTGCAGGTACATGGTGCTGCTCACCGCGGCGCGTAGCTTCATCTTTGTTTTGGATGACGGCTCGTAGTCGGGTGCCAGCAGATAATGCTTGTTCGCCAGCTTAATCAGCTCCGGGTTCAGGTCGCACAGGCTCAGGGCGAAGTTCCAGCCCGCCGGATCGACCGTCGTGTTCTCAATCACCACACCCGGCATGTCGGAGAGGTCGAAATCTTCTTCCTCGGCGCGGGCCGCATTTGTCATCCACATCGACGCACTGGCCAATAACACCAGCGCCGTCACTTTCTTCCACCAATTGCTCATTCTTGCGTTTCCTCCGGAATCTGCACGATGTATGTACCCTCGGCAATCTGGGTCAGACGGTCATTGCGCAGCAGCAGCAGGTAGTCCTCCAGCGGCATTTCCTTTTCGTGAATCTGCTTGGCCGCCTCCTTGCCGATGTAGCGCACGTGCCACGGCTCGTAATTGTATCCGGTCGTCTCCTCCCAGCCTTCCTGATAGCGCAGGATGAAGCCATATTCCCAGCAATGCTCGGCCACCCATTTGCCGCCCTTTGTCTTGCCAAAGCTGTTGGTCAGGTTCACATCATCGCCCGACTGCCCTACGTCCATGGCCATGCCGGACTGATGCTCGCTCGCGCCCGGACGCGCCACATATTCGTCAGCCTTGGCCTCGTTGCCCTTGACGCGCTGCAATTTGTTGCTGTAGATGGTCGCCTGACGTGCATAGCTGCGATAGCCGCTGACGGCCTTGAGTGTTTTGCCGGTTTCCTTTTTGCATGCCGCGAACATTTCTTCCAGCGCCAATGCCGCCTCCTGACGCATTTGGCGAATCTGGCCCGGCACGTTCGCAATTTGCGTTTCCGGCTCATAGCTTTCGCTCACGCGCCACTGGCGATTGAGCAAAAACAGCGTTCCTTCTATATCATTGTGCGGCGCGGCCTCATCCAGCGCGGTGGACACCATGATAGTTCCCGCCGTTGCCATTGCCGCCAGTGTTTCCAACAAAGAAGCCATTTGTACCTCCTCTTTTCAGCGGCGTCGGTTGCATTTTTCTGCAAAAAGACGTCACCATCTTCTATTATACGCCCTTTTCCCTGACTTGCAAGCTTTCTGGAGCAAAATTTACATGTTTGATATTGCCCCATGCTGGTCACAATAGCGTGCGAGGAGGCGAAGAAGCATGAAAAAATCTTTCCTGACCCTGTTGCTGCTGCTTTGCGGCACGCTGCTGGCATCCTGCGGTGGCAACACTGATGCCACCGTCACCCAGACGACAGAACCCGCCATCATCACCAGTCAGCCGGAAATGATAAACACTGTCCTGCCCGGTCTGGAGGATGCGGACGAGATTATGCTGCCCGACGACCCGACAAACAATCCCTTAGCACCCAATCAGGCGCAGGGCGTTACCAGCATGGAAAAAGCCAAGCGCGTCATCGAACAGCTAGAGGATGAGCTGGAGCGACTCTCCGAGGTGGAGGAGGCCCGCGTCATCATCGCTGGCCACAGAGCCGCTGTGGCGCTGGAATTTGACGACCAGTACAAGGCAGGCATTGACGATCGCCTGCGCGGCATTGTCCGCGAGCGCGTGGATGGCGTCATTGGTGGCATTGACCAAATCCAGATTTCCGATGATAAGGCCATCATGGAAACGCTGGATGCCCTTCACGACAAGCTGGATAGCGTCGGCGATATGTCCGCCCTGCAAACGGAGCTGGATCGTGTTTTTGAGCAGATGAACGCGGACAACAAGGCACAGGAGAAGCTGTGAAAAAAGCACGAAGGCGCAAAAGCCGTGCATCAAGCAATACCTGATGCGCTTTGGCGCCTTCCCTGCCTGATTTCGTCCGCACTCCGGGCGGCAGCACCTCGCGTGTGCGGCTTTGATTCCCGTCTGTATTCTTCCCGGATTTTAGCGGAAGCCCTAACCATTTCCAGCGTAGCTTCGCCTCCTCATGTCCATACTATCGAATGAGACCAGCGACAGGAGGTGAAAAAGCATGGCAAAGAAGAACGGCAATCGCCAAATGGTGCCGGAGGCCCGCAAGGCGTTGGACGACATGAAGTTTGAAATCGCCCACGAGCTGGGTGTCGACCTCACGTCCTACGGCGGCGACCTGACGGCCCGCGAAAACGGCGCAATCGGCGGCTCGATGACCAAGAAGCTCATCGAGCAGGCACAGCGCCAGATGGCGAACAAGTAACCATCCTTTCCTTGACATGATTAAAGGAGGAAACCAGCATGTATAACAATCAGAATCAGACGCCCAACCTGAATAACGTCCAGCATCCGTCCACCAGCCAGCCCGGTGGCATGATTCCCGAAGCGCGTCAGGCGATGGAGAACATGAAGTATGAAATCGCCGGCGAGCTGGGCATCAATTTGAAGCAGGGCTATAATGGCGATCTGCCGTCCCGTCAGGCCGGTTCGATTGGTGGCTATATGGTCAAGCGCCTGATTGAGCAGGCGGAACGCCAGATGGCCGGTAAGTAATTCTCGTTTCCCATCCTTTCGCGCTCCGCAGTCCTGGACTGGGGAGCGCTTCTTGTGGGGATGAACGGGATAGCACCACGTGCGCAAAATGCATGGGTTAGCGCCACATGCGCAAAATGCGTTCCAGCCCTTCGATGAAGCCCGGACGCGGCACATCCGTGGCTGCGACACAGTTGATTTTCGCCACCACCTCGTTGCCCAGCAGCACATTCACCATGCCCAATACATCACCCGCTGCAATCGGCGCATCGACACTTTCTGGCAAAATGACCTCCAGGGACAAGTCGCTCTGCTGACCATTTCTGAGCAGCATCGACAGACCGCTGCCCAGCATCAGCTCCACCGTGTCCCTACTACCGCCACGCACCGGCAGCGATTGTCCCAGCAGGTCGCCCTTGCTTGCCACCATCAGTCGCTGATACGTCGCAAAGCCGTAATCAAGCATCTGCCGTGCTTCATTGAAGCGCGTTTGACTCACCGGCGTGCCCAGCACGATGGCGACAAGGCGCATGCCCTTTTTCTCTGCCGTGGCCGCCAGACAGTACTTCGCCGCATCGGTCGAGCCTGTCTTGTAGCCGTCGCAGCCCTCGTAGAAGCGCACAAGCCGGTTTGTGTTCGTCAGATCGGTCACGCGCCCGCTGGGATGCGTCAATTTGTCAATCCAGACGGAGGCATACTGATTGTATCGCGGATGCTTGGCAATTTCGCAGCACAGACGGCAGACATCGCGCGCCGTGGTGTACTGCCCTGCCTTGGGATAGCCGGTGCAGTTGACATAGCACGTATCCAGCATGCCCAGCTCCTGCGCACGCTGATTCATGCGCGTGACGAAATTCTCCTCGCTCCCTGCCAGATATTCCGCCAGCGCCACGGCTGAATCGTTGGCACTGGCCATGATGGTCGTGCGCAGCAAATCCTCCAGGGAATACACCGCGCCCGCATCCAACAGTGCCTGTGAACCCTTCATGGCCGCCGCATTCTGGCTGATTTGCACCGTGTCCGTCAGGGCAATGTCGCCCCGATCGAGTGCCTCCAGGACAAGCAGGGCCGTCATCAGCTTGGTGATGCTGGCCACCTCGCGGCGCTCATCCGCGTTTTTCTCAAAGATGATGGTGCCCGTGGTCGTCTCCGCCAGAATCGCCGCGGGTGACGTGAGCGTCATCGGCTGGCCGCTCTCCAATGCCTTTTCGCCTTTTGCCACCGGTAGACAGACGAGGATACACAGCACCACCGCCAGCATTTGTCTGCATCGCTTCATCATGGATTTTCCTCCTTGTTTGCCATTTGGAACTTGCCGCAAGAGCAATGGGTTTGTCCTATACTTACAGCCGCAAGTCGATTTTATGCCTTCCCGGCAGAGAAAAAGCGCACATTGCCACTTGTATACAGAACATTTTTCACAAAACAGCTTGCAATGTCTGTCTTTATTCGGTATAATAGCGGAGGACAACACAAGTTTATCCGGAAACACAGGAAGGAGAATGCATCATGCCGACCGATTTGGAGATTGCTCAAGCCGCACAGCCTCAGCGCATTGGCGAAATTGCCGCACAGGCGGGAATTCCCGAAAGCGCCGTGATTCCTTATGGACAATATATCGCGAAAATCGATCCCTTGCAGCTGCCTAAGGACCTTGCGCCCAAGGCGAAGCTGATTCTCGTCACCGCCATTAACCCGACGCCCGCTGGTGAGGGAAAGACGACGGTGTCCGTCGGTCTGGCAGATGGTATGACCAAGCTGGGCAAGAAGGCCATGCTGGCCCTGCGTGAGCCGTCCCTTGGCCCGGTGTTCGGCATGAAGGGCGGCGCAACAGGCGGCGGCCATGCACAGGTGCTGCCGATGGAGCAGATTAACCTGCACTTCACGGGCGATTTGCACGCCATCACCGCCGCCAATAACCTGCTGGCCGCGATGGTGGATAACCATATCCAGCAGGGCAATAAGCTGGGCATTGACCCGCGCCAGGTGACGTGGCGTCGCTGCCTGGACGTCAATGACCGTCAGCTGCGCGCGATTGTCAGCGGCCTTGGCGGCAAGCCCAACGGTTCGCCGCGCGAGGATGGCTTTGATATCACCGCCGCCAGCGAGGTCATGGCTGTCTTCTGCCTTGCCAAGGATTTGCAGGATTTGAAGGCACGCCTTTCCCGCTTGCAGGTAGCCCGCACCTACGCCGGTACGCCGGTGACGGCAGGCGATTTGCACGCTGCGGGCGCGATGGCGGCGCTGCTGCGTGATGCGCTGCGCCCCAATCTGGTGCAGACCATCGACGGCACGCCCTGCCTGATGCATGGTGGCCCGTTCGCCAATATCGCCCATGGCTGCAACTCCGTCATTGCCACGACCACGGCCATGCGTCTGGCTGACTATGTGGTGACGGAGGCTGGCTTCGGCGCCGACCTTGGCGCGGAGAAGTTCCTGGACATCAAGTGCCGTATGAGCGGCATCTGGCCCGATGCTGTGGTGCTGGTGGCGACGGTTCGCGCCCTGAAGGCGCACGGCGGCTGCCCAAAGGCGGAGTTGTCGCAGGAAAACCTGGCGGCGCTGGAAAAGGGTCTGCCGAACCTGCTGAGCCATATCGACCACATCCGCAACGTCTGGAAGCGTCCGGTCGTGGTGGCCATCAACCGCTTCCTTAGCGACACGGATGCGGAAATGGCGCTGCTGCGCAAAGCCTGCGAGGAAGCCGGCGCGCCGGTGGAGCTTTGCGACGGTTGGGCCAAGGGCGGCGACGGCGTGAAGGAGCTGGCGCAGCTGGTCACCAATCTGGTGGACAACGCACAGCCCTGCGAGCCTGCCTACACCTATGCGCTGGATATGCCGCTTAAGGACAAGATTACCGCCATTGCCACACGCATCTATGGCGCAAAGGACGTTTCCTTTGCCGGCACTGTCCTCAAGCAGCTGCAAAAGCTGGAAGAGGAAGGCTGGAAGGAATGCCCGGTCTGCATCGCCAAGACGCAGTACTCCTTCTCCGATGACCCCAAGGCGCTGGGTGCGCCCGTTGGCCACACGCTCCACATCCGTCAGGTACGCCTGAGCGCCGGTGCGGGCTTCGTGGTTGCCTTCGCGGGTGACATTATTGCCATGCCGGGCCTGCCCAAGATTCCGGCGGCCGAAAATATCGACGTGGACGAAAACGGCGAAATTACGGGTCTGTTCTAATTATGCACATCAGTGGGAATCTCTGCATTGTCGGAGATTCCCCTTCTTCATATCATCAGGGAGGTTTTTTTACACCATGAAGGCCATGACCTACATCGCGCCGGGCGAATTTCGCCTGACTGAAAAAAGCAAGCCCGTTTTGCTTGCTCCGACGGATGCCATCGTGCGCGTCACGCTCAGCTCCATCTGCTCCAGCGATTTACACATCAAGCACGGCTCTGTGCCGCGTGCCGTACCCGGCATCACGCTCGGCCACGAAATGGTCGGTGTGGTGGAAAGCGTCGGCGACGCGGTCCATTCCGTGCGTCCCGGTGATCGCGTGACCGTCAATGTCGAAACCTTCTGCGGCCACTGCTTTTTCTGCCAGCACGGCTACGTCAACAACTGCACGGACAAAAACGGCGGTTGGGCGCTTGGCTGCCGCATTGACGGCGGTCAGACGGATTTTGTGCGCGTCCCCTATGCGGAGCAAGGGCTTAACCGCATTCCCGACAACGTGACGGACGAACAGGCGCTCTTTGTTGGCGATGTATTAGCCACCGGTTTTTGGGCAACGCGCATTTCGGAGATTACGCCCGAGGACACGGTACTGATTATCGGCGCAGGCCCTACCGGGCTTTGCACGCTCCTTTGCGTGATGCTGAAAGCTCCTCGGCGCATCATTGTCTGCGAGCAGGACGAGCGGCGCATTGCGTTTGTCCGTGAGCATTATCCTTCGGTGATTCTTTGTCGGCCGGAGGAATGTCTTGATACCGTATTAGCACACAGTGCGCATGGTGGTGCAGATGTGGTGCTGGAGGTTGCTGGTGCGAAGGACACCTTCCAATTGGCGTGGCAATGTGCCAGACCGAATGCCATTGTGACGATTGTGGCGTTATATGATGAGGCACAGGCGTTACCGCTACCTGATATGTACGGGAAGAATTTGATATTCAAGACAGGTGGTGTAGACGGGTGTGATTGTGAGGAGGTACTCAAGCTGATTGCGGATGGGAAGATTGATACGACGCCATTGATTACGCATCGGTTTGATTTAGAGGAGATAGAGGAAGCCTATCGGATTTTTGAGCAGCATGAGGATGGGGTGATTAAAATAGCAATCACGAACAAAGCCGCCCAATAACCGCCAAAACACAACCAACACGCGGAAACTGTAAAAAAACGCACCCAAGCCAATCGCGAAATGGGTGTCGAGAGGGCCAACGGCCCTTCGCAGGTGCAGGGCAGCGCCCTGCTGGGGTCTGGGGCAAAGTCCCAGAGGTGCAATCCGAAAACCGCACTCAATCCTCTATCCCGACCCGCAAAGCACGCGCTCGCAGAGTCGCGGAGACCAACTTTCTTCCCTCATGGCAAGAAACAAGCATGGTTTGAGGAAACCGCCTGGTTTTCCTGAAAGCGCACTCAATCCTCTATCCCGACCCACAAAGCACGCGCTCGCAGAGTCGCGGAGACTAACTTTCTTCCCCCATGGCAAGAAACAAGCATGGTTTGAGGAAACCGCCTGGTTTTCCTGATGCGGCCAGACTTTGCATGCCACAACCAAGGGGCTTTCCGGTCGCCC
>CAYXHF010000010.1:42120-57895 GCA_964464815.1 uncultured Faecalibacterium sp. | reverse complement strand
GGAGTCCAGAGGGCGACCGGAAAGCCCTCTGGAAGTAACACGCAAATTCAAGTAACAAAAGATGCGAACGCCGAAGGAGTCCAGAGGGCGACCGGAAAGCCCTCTGGAAGTAACACGCAAATTCAAGTAACAAAAGATGCGAACGCCGAAGGAGTCCAGAGGGCGACCGGAAAGCCCTCTGGAAGTAACAAGCAAACTCCAGCCGCAACAGAGAAAATCAGACGTTTTTTCAAAAACCATGCTTGTTTCTTTCCATGAGGGAAGAAAATTAGTCTCCGCGACTCTGCGAGCGCGTGCTTTGCTGGTCTGGGTAGAGGATTGAACGCGCTTTTTTTGATTGCACTTCTGGGGTTTTACCCCAGACCCCAGCAGGGCGCTGCCCTGCACCTGCGAAGGGGAGACTTCGTCTCGTTTCATTTGGCCCTCTCGACACCCATTTCGCGATTGAGTTGGATGCGTTATTTTACTGTTTCCGCGTGGATGGCTTTGGGTGTGTGTTTCAGACTTTTTTCTTCCCTTCCTCTTTTCCTTGATTTTCTTCCCTTCTTGCGCTACAATAGAAGAGGATTTCTATTTACTCCTTTATCACTTACATTGGAGGATGATGACCCCATGAGCCGACTTGGTGACTTAATCCGTACTGAACGTATTCGCGCAAAATTGACCCCTAAGCAGGTCGCTCGGAAATGTGGCGTTTCCGAAAGCTATCTCCTCGCCGTTGAGGCAGGTACTCGTATTATCGCCGATGACCAGGCCCGCCGTATTCTGAAAACCATCGGTCTCCGTGAACAGACCGAGGCAGACTTCACCTTGGATGATATTGCCGCTACGGTCGATTTGGCTAGCGCTTCCCCTGCACTTTCGCAGGCCGCACAGCAGCGCCCGAAGCCTCAGCCGGAATATGAGCTGGTTGCCTCGACCAAACAGCAGAAGAACGATGATAACGAAAAGGACGAGGCCGTTACCGGTAGTGTTTGGCTGGATGCCCTGACAAGTGTGCTGAAGCATGTGCCGGTTATGAATGCCGTTATGCAGCCTGTGGATCATCGTCTTTTGCCGATTCAGTCTGGTAAAATTGAGGGTGCGAAGCCTGATAAGGTATTTTATTTCCTTGCGCCGGACGATTCGATGCGCGGATTCCGGATTCATGCGGGTGATTTAGCGCTGATTGTTCCGGCGAAGAGTCCGATTGATGGTGCGATTATGTTAGTGGAATATAATAGTCATCGTTTCTTGCGGAAGGTAAAGAAACTGAATGACTATAGTGTTCTGTTGCAAGCATATGATCGGGAATATGATGCGATTGAGGCGCAGATTTGTGAATGTAACTTCCTCGGTCGCGCGACAAAGCTGGAAATCACCCTCTAAGGAACATAAAAGCGGGAAAAAGCCCAAAAGCCCTCCATGCGGAAACAGTAAAATAGCACATCCAACTCAATCGCGAAATGGGTGTCGAGAGGGCCAAATGAAACGAGACGAAGTCTCCCCTTCGCAGGTGCAGGGCAATCCGAAAGACGCACTCAATCCTCTTCCCAGTACTGCAAAGCACGCGCTCGCAAAGTCGCGGAGACTAACTTTTTTCCGCAGTAAAAAAGCCAAGCCTGGTCTACAAAACCAGCTTGGCTTTTTCATTGTAACGAAACCGTGCAGTAACGACCTAGCAGTCTTACGCCGCCTTTGCCTCTTTTTCCTGCTTGCCTGTCAGCCTTGCCTTGATGGCGGCAATGCGCTTGCGACGCTTTTCGCGGCGTTCAAGCCGTTCGCCGAGGTCGCGTGCGCCAACGCCGTAGACAAGATAGAGTATCAGACCGGAAAGCACCATGATGAATACCGTCGATGCACAGCGTCGGCCGGAGGCGTTGACGTTGTAGCCGTCTCGGCCTTCCTCGGCGCACATGTTCTGGATAATCATCGCGTAGGACTTGCCGTAGCTGGATTGGAAGGTCGCTGACATGTCGTACTCCGTAAAGAGTGCATTGAAGTTCAGCGCGAATACGCCCAGCACACTCGGTAGGACAATCGGTAGCTTCACCCGTAGGAAGGTGACAAGCCCGCTTGCACCCAGGTTGCGCGCCGCGTCCTCAAGCTCATCGTCTATCGCGTAGAAGGCGGCCTTGATCATGCGTAGGGCGAACGGTAGCTTGACAACCGTGTACGCCATGACAATCAGGAATCGCACATTTTCGCGCATGTAGAGGTTGTTGTTGAACACATACCACACATTGTCCGAATTGAAGTACGTGCGGTAGGAGTAGCAAATCAGGATGGTCGGCAGCAGCCACGGGAAAAGCAAGCTGTATTCCAGCACGACACTGCGCTTCTTGCCCTTGTTCTTGAAGATGTAGTTGACCGCCACGACCACAATCACACACGCCAGCGCCGCCGCAATCGCCGATAGCACAAAGCTCAGGCGAATGCCACCAACCGTGTCCGCGTTGGCAAACAGGCCGGAAATCGACCCGACGCGCGTTTTCAGCTTGCCGCGGTTGGTCAGGAATTCGTAGTCCTGCTGGCCGAAGAAGTTGATGAGCGTGAATTGATCCATCGACAGCGTCTTGGAGCGAATGGCCGGGTAGTTCTGGAAGGCGAAGAGTACAATCATGACCACCGGCGTCATGTAGATGATAAAGAGTACATATGCGTAGATGTGCGCCAGTACGTTGGCAACCGGATTCGTGATTTTCTGCTTGACGAGCTTCGCCTTTGTCTTGCTGACAGAGAGGTAATGTCCCTTGCGCTCATAGGCGGATAGTACCGTCAGCAGCACAATCGTGAACAACGCCAGAATCAGCGACAGCAGCGCCGCACGCGCCTGCGGGAAGGCTTCATCCGCCGTGGACGAACCCGCCAAACGCACGATTTCCGGGTTGATGGAGTCATACCCCAGCAGCGTCGGCGCACTCATGGCGCACAGACCCGTGATGAAGGTCATGACCGTCAGGGAGAACAGCGTGGGAATCAGCGTGGGCAAAACAACCTTGCGCAGCACCGTGAACGGCTTTGCGCCCAGATTCCGCGCCGCCTCGACCGTGTTGTAGTCAATGGAGCGAATCGCGTTGCGCAGGAATAGCGCATGATTACTCGTACAGGCGAACGTCATCGTGAACAGCACCGCGTTGAAGCCCGAGAACCAGTTCTTGTTCATGTTCGGGAAGATGCCCGAGAGCCACGTGGTCAAAATGCCGTCGCTATCGTAGAGGAACAGATAGCCTGTCACCAGCGCCACGCCGGAGTAGATGAGCGTCGTCATGTACCCCAAGCGCAGGATTTTCGCGCCCTTAATGTCAAAATACTCCGTCAGCAGCACAATGCTGATGCCAACGATGTTGACCGTCACCACCAGCGACACCGCCAGCTTAAGCGAGTTCATCACAAATCGCGGCATGTTGCCCGCGAAGAAGAACCGAATGACCGCCAGCGGGTCAATATTGCCACTGGCATCCTTGACGGTGAAGACCTGCGTCAGGGTGTTCAGGCACGGCAGGAGCATGAAGCCAAAGAACAAATAAACGAAAAACGCCGTGCCAAACACTTTCCAGACGAGATCCAGCGAAATTCGGGAGGATTTTTTCATGCATCTTCCCCCTTTACTGCGCCGGATAGGACATGATGTCCGTCGGATGCAGCCCAACCGTCACCTGGTCGCCCGCGTTGTAGAGGTTGATGCCGTCGTTCTTCTCGATGGCCTTGATGGTCTGCTCGCCAACGCGGATGGTGTACTTGATGTACAGCCCGTAGTACTCGGAGCTTTCAATCACACCCGTGACCTGCACTTCCTTCTCTTCCTTCGGACGGTTCATGCGGATGCGCTCCAGACGGATGAAGTGATTCGCGTCCTTGGGCAATTGCAGCAGCTCAGCCAGCGTCCCATCAATGCGGTTAATGTCGCCGATGAAGTTGCAGACGAATTCCGTCTTGGAGTGATTGTACACCTCGTTTGGCGTGCCAATCTGCTCAATGTAGCCCTTGTTGAACACCGCGATACGGTCAGAAAGCGTCAGCGCCTCCTCCTGATCGTGGGTGACGTAAATCGTCGTGATGCCAAACTCGCGCTGCATCTTTTTCAGCTCGTTGCGCAGCTGAACGCGCAGCTTCGCATCCAGATTCGACAGCGGCTCGTCCATGCAGATGATGCTCGGCCCGGTGACCAATGCGCGCGCAATCGCCACGCGCTGCTGCTGGCCGCCCGAAAGCTGGCTGACTGCCTTCTGCAATTGCTCCTCCGTCAAATCGACCTTCCGCGCAATATCATGCACCCGCTGATCAATCTCCTGCTTTTTCAGCTTTTTCAGCTTCAGGCCAAAGGCGATATTATCATACACCGTCATGGTCGGAAACAGCGCGTAACTCTGGAAGACGATACCGATATTTCGCTTTTCAATCGGGGTATGCGTAATATCCTCATTATTCACGCACACCTTGCCCGACACCGGCTCAATAAAGCCCGTAATCGTCCGTAGCGTCGTCGTCTTACCGCAACCCGACGGTCCCAGGAAGGTGAAAAACTCGCCTTCCTTCACATCAACATCAATATGATGCAACGCCTCAAAATCGCCGAATTTGACCACAATATCCTTGAGTTCGATCATAGGGCGCCTACAGCTCCTTTTCTTTCATTACGTATCAGCCAACACTCGTTACGCTTCTACGTCACAGTATTTCAGTTTTCATATCATATTTTCCGGTCAATCTCTTTCCTTGCAGAAAAATTCATATTGCAAGCAAAGAATATGATTCTGCTACATTCCAGAACCCGTCGCAAAAATGGCGACCCCGAAGGAGTCCAGAGGTGTGAGCCACACTGGCGGCGACCCAAACGCCCTCTGCCCCTCAAAAAAATGTATGGCGAGCCCTCGTAGGAACTCGCCATACCGGGGTTCTATCCTGCGTATGTCGTGTCAGCGTCGATTACTGAGCAGCCTGCGTCAGCACAGCCCAGTCCAGGTTGTCCCAATCCGGTTCCGTGGGTGCCTGGCTGGCGTCGGCCCAGTAGAAGCCCAGGTTGGTCATGATGTTCGTCCATTCCTTGGTGTGCGCCGCCACATACTCGGCATAGGTCATGTCCGTGCCTTCGACCGTTTCCAGGGCGCAGTTCTTGAGGGTGTAAATCACGGGGATGTCGTCGCCATAAACGGCCTTGACAGCTTCCTCATTGCAGGGGAAGGAGTCGAATTCTTCCGCCCATTCCGCCTGCGTCGCAGAAGAGCCGAACCATTCCGCAAACGCGATAACCGCTTCGGTTTCCTCTGCCGTGCGATCCGCGCGATCGAGGATGCCCAGGTATTCCGCGATATAGTACGTGCCGTCGTCGATTTCGACCACGCCCCAGTTGTCGGGCGTCGCCGTGCCGGTCAGCGGGACAGAGGAGCTGTCCGCCGCGGAGTCAATCTTGCCATACAGGGAAGAAGAATAGAAGGTGGAAACCTGCACATCACCACGGTTCAGCGGATCGAAGCCGTAGCTGTCACCGGTGTAGTTGCCGTTAGCGCAGTAGTTCCACAGCATCTTCCAGCCGTCCACAGAGATGCCGCCAGCCGGGCTGGTCGGATCGGTGAAGGAGTAGAGCATGGCGCTGTTGATGTTGCTGTTGGTCGTACCGCCAACCTTGCCCTGGCGGTACCACTTGTAGCCGCAGTTCACGATGTCAGCCCAGTGCGCAAAGTGAAGCGCTTCGCCCTTGGTGCCGATGTCATCGCTACGATAGAGCATCAGGACGTTCTGCACCACCAGACCATAGGCCTTGCCGGGATAGACATACTTGCCCATTTCGCCGACCCAGGAGGGCGTCCAGTCCATGATGGACAGGTTCTCATACGTGCCGTTCACCAGCTGAGACCAGCGGGTTTCGTTCAGGCCGAAAATGATGTCGCCATCCTTGCTTTCATTGGCCTTCTGAATGGCCGCGGTGTCGCCCGAAATGACGGAGTTGTCGTCAATAGAGATGGTAAAGCCCGCCTGCTTGGCCGCATTGACCAGCCAGTTAGCGCGCTCGGTGGAGTTGGAGTTGGAGTAGATTCGGATCGTGTAGCCAGAGTAATCCTTCCCGTCTGCCACAGCGCCCGTCGCCAGCGTCAGCAGCATTGCGGCGCACAGCAAAATGGAAATCAGTTTCTTCATGACAGTTGTCCTCCTTTAGATTTGGAACGGATCGAACCTCGATACTTGTATCATACCACAAGACCGTTTTTTTGTAAAGGGCTTTCTGTGATATTTTCAAATTTGGTCGAAGATTTTATTGTTTTTTACAAGTTTGTAGAAATTTCGGATACATTTTCATGCAACCTTTGAAATTGCACCTTGATAAAAACGATGCGCATGATACAATAAAATAGGAAAGGAAAGGAGCTTTTATTATGAGCAAGGTTCTGGACGATATGTGCCGCGAAACAGAATCTGAAACCCGCCTGTCCGACACCAAAGACATAATGGAAGGTGCAAGCTGGTCTTTGGCAGAGGTATTGAAGCTTCTCAAGATTTCAGAATCGGACGATGAACGATATGCATCCGCCATATAATTTTTTCGGTAAAATCGTAATTTTTTTCATCATCCCCTTGACAAACCCATCCCGCCCTGCTATAATGGTCTAGGTTTTGAAGAAACCTGTGCCGTAGACAGCCGGTATCCGCAAGGATGTAAAGGAGTTCGCTCCGCCTGCCGAGGTGTGATGGATATAGCATGAATCTGCTCATCCCTTGCACCTGTTGCAAGGGTTTTCTTTTACTCCCAAACCGTTAAGGAGGTGCAAGAAGAATGAGCAAGGTGCATGAAATCAAGCCGGAGAAGGTCGCAGCTGTTGCTGAGATCGTCGAAAAGCTGAAGAATGCGCA
Source organism: uncultured Faecalibacterium sp. (assembly GCA_964464815.1). GTDB lineage: Bacteria > Bacillota > Clostridia > Christensenellales > Aristaeellaceae > UBA11524. The sequence continues at coordinate 51,067 of CAYXHF010000010.1, read as the reverse complement.
GTCTGTGGTGCTGTGCAGCTACAGCGGACTGACTGTGGAGCAGGTGACTGAAATCCGCAAGCAGTGCCGTGAGAACGATGTTTGCTACTGCGTGCTGAAGAACCGTCTGGTTCTGCGCGCTCTGCAGGAGGCGGGCATCACCGGTCTGGATGATCTGCTCAACGGCCCGAACGCTTTCGTGTTCTCCATGAAGGACGCTGTTTCCGGCCCGAAGATCATCAACGACTACATCGAAAAGAACAAGCTGGAAAGCCTGAAGATCACCGGCGGTATCCTGGGCACTGAGGTCCTGGATGTGGCTGCTGTGAAGAATCTGGCCAACCTGCCCAGCCGCGAAGTGCTGCTGGCAAAGCTGCTTGGCTGCATGTCCAACACCGTGGCGAGCTTCGTCCGCGTGGTGGATGCCATCCGCAAGCAGAAGAATGGCGAGGAATAATCCGCGCCGTGGCGTAAGGGATGCTTCCCTACTCGCCGCATAAACAAGACACATTTTCAATTCTACGATATCAACCGATAATAGGAGGCTGAATCAACATGACTCATGAGGAGATCATTGCTGCCGTCGAATCTATGACGGTGCTGGAGCTGGCCGATCTGGTCAAGGCTATGGAAGAAAAGTTCGGCGTGTCCGCTGCTGCGACCGCTGTTGTTGCTGGTCCCGCTGCTGGCGCTGCTGCTGCCGCTGTGGAAGAGAAGACCGAGTTCGACGTGGTCCTGAAGGGCTTCGACGCTGCTGCGAAGCTGAAGGTCCTGAAGGTCATCCGCGAAGTGTGCGGCCTGGGCCTGAAGGAAGCCAAGGACTTCGTGGAAGCCGTTGCTGCTGGCCCGAAGACCGTCAAGGAAGGCCTGTCCAAGGAAGACGCCGACAAGCTGGCTGCTCAGCTGAAGGAAGTTGGCGGCGAGTGCGAAATCAAGTAATTCTTCGGAATTACCGATTTCTCCTGTCCGACAGACACAACTGGACAAATCAAGGAAGCGGATGCGTTGGTATCCGCTTCCTTTTTCGTTATGCTTCGACATTCTTTTGCCTTGACTTTTTGCTCAATTTGCAGGATAATGGAAAGGAGCAAAGCCTTGCTCACATCACAGCCTGCTTTTTACGCCTCATGTCGAGGAAAGAGCATATGGCATCCTTCATGCCATCTATATTCAAGGAAACACAACAAGGAGGTCCTTGCGCATGCTGACGTTTCAGGAAGCCACCGCTGATCAAGCGGGACTAATCAGCCATATTTATGCCACCAGTTGGCGCAAAACATATCGCGGTCACATTGCCCAGCATTATCTTGACCGTCTGCCGGATGAATACTGGGTGCCTTCCATTCGCTCCTGGCTGGGAAGCGGCCAGCTCTACGGCCTGATGGCCTATTGGGACGGCAAGCCCGTTGGCTGCTGCATTTATGGCCGTGGGCGCGATGAAAAGTACGCCGACTGGTGCGAAATTGTCTCCCTCTATCTCCTGCCCGACGTGATGCGCCTTGGCATCGGTGGCCAGCTGCTGGAGGAGGTCATGCGCCTGATGCGGCTGGACGGCTACCACAAGTTCTACCTGTGGGCCATTGACGGCAACGAAATTGCCGACGGCTTCTATCACAAGCATGGCTTCATTCGCCTGAATGACTATGTGGACTACAAAATCGGTGGCGAATCCGTGCGTGACGTCTGTTACGCCAAGGAAGAGTAAGGAATCGCTGAAGCATTCGCCAGTTCCCTTACACAAAAAAGCATCTGCATCATTTCTCCGATGCAGATGCTTTTTTGTTGCCGATTTTATTTTGCCGCCGCTTCTTCCTTTTGCGCCAGACGCAGGAATTCTCCCGCCTGCTGGGCGATTCGGCCGCCTTCCCGGCTGATGGTGCATACGTGCGGCACGTCCTTCAGGCAAAGTCGCGCCTTCTTCGTGCTGCTCACGCCGTCCAGGATGATTTGCATGCTTTCCAGGCGAATCGTCTCGTCGCCATCGCTCTGTACCACCAGCACCGGACACGTCACCGCGCACAGGTTCGACCGTGCCTCGCGGATGATGCGGTTCAGTCCGACAGCGCTTTTCGTCGGAAAACCCGGATAGCCCTTGTCGTATCGGGCGTCCAGCGCATCATCCTTGCGCTCCTCCCATGATATTTCCGGCATAAACAGTGACGCCACACCTGCCAAGGGCATCATCCGGTTCTGTACAGCCATGGGTGCGGAAATCGCCACCACCGCCGTTGGATCATTCTGCTCCGCAAGCATCAGTGCCAGACAGCCGCCCATGCTCAGGCCAGCAACGCTGACGAATTCGTATTCCGCTTTCAGGCGCGTGAACTCCTCCTTCGCGGCATTCAGCCAATCCTGCCACGTGCAGTGGCGCATATCGTCCATCTTCGTGGCGTGGCCGGGCAGATTGATGCTGCGCACCGTGAATCCCTGCGCCGCCAAGCCTTCCGCCAGCACACGCATATGCGCCGCCGAACCCGTAAAGCCATGCAACAGCAGTACCGCATGCGAATCGCCCTTTGCAAAATATGGCTGACACACAGGCGAGGAAAAATCAGCTTCAGGACGTTTTTTCATGGCGATTGCTCCTTTTTGCGCATTTTTCTGCCTTCATGATAGCTCAGCTGCCCTGTTTTGTCAACCGCCTACTGACATTGCGTCCCCATCGTCATTTCCGGCACAGCGGCGACCACGTGCAGCACCAGCATCGTCTGGTCATCGGCGCATGCACTCCCCTGCGCTCTCTGCGCGGCAGAAAGAATCTGCTCCGCTGTCTCCTGCGCCGTTCCGGCAAGAATTGCCTCCCGAAACACCGTCTCCATCTCCTCACGATTCCCGAACGCATCCTCAATGCCGTCGGAGAGCAAAAGCAGCATATCTCCCGGCTGCATGTGCATGCGGTTCTCACCGCTTTCCACATCCTCCAGAATACCCAGCGGCAGCGCGTCGCCCGTTATGCGCCGCAGCTTTCCTTCCTGCACCAGATAGCTGCCCGCCGCACCCAGCTTGTCCAGTGTCGCCTGCCCTGTCCACAAGTCCAGCAGCAGCAAATCCACCGTCGAAAAGCGCTCTCCACGCCCTGCAAGGAGCATCATGCCGTTCACCGCGGTCAGCGTTTGACTGCGGTCATATCCCGCATCCAGACAAAGTCGAAGCAGCTCCACCGTCTGGCGCGACTCGACCGCCGCCGCGTCGCCATGTCCCATGCCATCGGATAGTGCCGCGATGAAGCGCCCATCCTGCAATTGCCCCAGATAGTACGTGTCACCGCTCGTCTCTCCGCTGGCGCATGCACCGGCCGCACCGATTTCCACCATCATCAGCGGCATCTCCCGCAGCAGCACGTGCGTCCGGCTCTCCTCGGCAATCGTCATGGGCTTTTCCAGCCATTGGCTCGTCATGGCACACAAGGCCGCCGCCTGCTCCCTGCTGCTGTCCGCGCCATGTAGCTCATACGCCACCTGTGCATGGCCGTCCATCTGGCGCACAAACGCCAATCGCGCGAGGGAATTTTCCTCCGCCAGCGCACGCCGGAGCTTCGCCGCATCGCGCTCATCCCACCAGCTTTCGCCGATGGAGAGCGCCGCATATCGCCTTGCGCTACCCGCCAGTGCCGTCAGATGCGTCACCAGCATGTCGCGTTGCTGGCATGCCCGGTTCAGCTGCCGCTGCATGTCCGCATGCTCGGCGCGCAGGACGTCCATGCTCTCCATCAGCAGATACAGCCGCGCACAGCCAAGGCCACGCAGCGTTTCCCGATGCTGCGCCCATACCGTATCGGATGCATCCCGCCAGCGCCAGACGTCCTCCGCCTTTTGCACGCCAAGCTCCGTGTTCATGCATCCGCACTGCACTCTTTCCGGACAGGAGGCACACAAGCGCTCCTCCCACCAAACGCCATCCCGCTTTTCACCAAGTCCCAGCGGCGACGGAACCGCCTGCGCCATATCGTTGACCGTCTGCTCCCAGCGCCGCAGGGCATAGCTGGCGTAGGCGTCCCCAGCTGGCAGGGCTTGCGGATGGAATCGCCGCGTTTGCTGGCCCAATCGCTCCATCGCCGCACGCGGCAGGATGCTCAGCAGTACGCCAGAGGCCGCGACACCGCCCAGCGCACCCAAGCCCGATGCGCCGTAAAGCACCAGCATGCCACCAGCCCCAAGGGCAAACAGCGCGCAGGACACCTGTCGCCGTCCGATGGCCTGTCCCATCCCGGCAAGGAAACCGCCCAGCGCCAGCGCCACCGGCAGGCACAGCGACAATCCCTGCAAGGACAGCACCACGCCTGCCATCAGACCCATCACGCACCCGGATGCAACGCCCAGCTGCATCGCTGCCGCCAGCACCATACACGACGCACCCAGCACCCCAAGATTCACGCCCGGCAGCATCATCCGTGCCGCGCCGCAGAGCATCATCAGCAGCAGATACCCTACCGACAACCGGCTTTCCAGCGTGTCAAAGCCGCGTCCGGTACGGATGGCCACAATGGCGCGCTCCATCACCGGAGCAAGCAGCGTTCCAATCAGCATCGCCGCCACGCCCTGTAGCAGCCCCTGCGCCGATGCGCCCACAACCGCCATCACCGCTCCAGGCAGCAGCAACACGCCACTCGCGCCAAGCAGCCACACACCGCCACGCTTTTTCATCACGTGTGGCAAAAGCAGCAGCATCGCCGCGCCCAGCAGCAGCTCCCAGCGTGGCTGCAATCCCCACAGCAGCCGCATCAGGAAGGCACCCGCTATGCCCAGCGCACCCATCCATGCCGCCTCGCCCGTTGCGCACAGCGCCGCACCATATGACGCCCATGCGCCCAGCGGCACGCCACACACCTCAGAAAACGCCATCAGGAACCCTGGCACAGCGCGCAGCAGCACCCGTATGCTCTCCCGTCCGAGCTTTGCCATCGCACCCTTCTTTCGTGCCGCCTGCCAATAGTCGATGGCCTTTTTCTCTCGTGTCAGCAGCTCTGCCATGCTCCTTTTCCTCCTGCCCTGCCCATCGGGCACATTCAGGAGACAAGCATACACTGCTTGTCTGCCCGGCAATGTCGATGCGCCATAAAAAGAAGCACGAAGAAAGCAAAAAGGAACAACTGCCGCTATGTTTTCCGCACACGAAAAAGGCTGAGGACGCTAGCGGAACGCTAACCATCCTCAGCCCCTCATTTCAGACTGAAAAATCAGACCGTTTCAAACTGTCACAGCATGCGGGGGAAAACCACCGCACACGCTTACTTGACCAGCAGCATCAACAGAGAGCAGACAACGAAAACCGCCGCCGCAATCTTGGTGCCCAGCGCCAGCTTCGCTTCCGCGCTCTTGGCCTTGTGCTTGTCAAAGTAGCTGTCAATCGTGCCAGCAATTGCGCCCAGACCCTTCACATTGCTGCTCTGCATCAGCACAGTGAAGATCATGAACAGCGCCGCCACAACGATGACAATGGACAAAATCACACCAAACACGTTCATCGCTTCAAACCTCCTTGGGGGAAATCAACATTTTATAGTTTACCACAGTTTTTCCCGGAGCGCAAGAGGGTTTTGCAGAAAAGCAGCGTTTCCCCGCGTTTTTTTGGCAGTTTCTCCGCTTTTGCGCCTTTCTGATGCGCTTCTCTTACGCCTTGTGCATGCGATTTCCCCTTGGGACATTAGGGCTGCTTGCCGATATAGGCCAGAATGCCGCCGTCCACATAGAGGATATGGCCGTTGACGAAGTTCGAGGCATCGGAGGCCAGGAACACCGCCGGGCCGCCCAGGTCTTCCGCATCGCCCCAGCGTTCAGCCGGCGTCTTGGCCAGGATGAAGCTGTCGAAGGGATGACGAGAGCCGTCGGGCTGCGTTTCGCGCAGCGGCGCAGTCTGGGGCGTGGCGATATAGCCCGGGCCAATGCCGTTGCACTGGATGTTGTACTTGCCGTACTCGGAGCAGATGTTACGGGTCAGCATCTTCAGGCCGCCCTTAGCCGCCGCGTAGGCAGACACGGTCTCACGACCCAGCTCGCTCATCATGGAGCAGATGTTGATGATCTTGCCATGGCCCTTCTTGATCATGGACGGAATCACAGCCTTGGACACGATGAAGGGCGCGTTCAGGTCAACATCGATAACCTGGCGGAACTGCTCGGCGGTCATGTCGCACATGGGGATGCGCTTGATGATGCCCGCGTTGTTCACGAGGATGTCAATCACGCCGACTTCTTCCTCAATCTTGGCGACCATTGCGTTCACCGCCGCCTCGTCGGTCACGTCGCAGACATAGCCGCGGGCCTTGATGCCCTTTTCGGCGTAGGCAGCCAGGCCCTTATCGACCAGCTCCTGCTTAATGTCGTTGAACACGATGGTTGCGCCCGCATCGCTCATCGCGCAGGCAATTGCAAAGCCGATGCCGTAGGAAGCACCAGTCACCAGGGCAATCTTGCCCTCCAGAGAGAACATGTTATTCATAGGAAAAGCCGCTCCTTTCGCTCTTTGCGTCTTGGTGGATGAAAATTACTTGAGGTCCTTCATGGCGATGCTGTCCATGTCGTCAAAGTCCTGATTTTCGCCGCACATGCCCCAGATGAAGGTATATGCCTGCGTGCCGCAGCCGCTATGGATGCTCCAGGACGGGCTGATCACAGCCTGTTCATTGTGCATCAGGATATGGCGCGTCTCCTGGCCTTCGCCCATGAAGTGGCAAACAAATGCATCCTCGGGCATATCGAAGTACAGATAGACCTCCATGCGGCGGTCATGCGTGTGGCAGGGCATCGTGTTCCACACCGAGCCGGGCTCAAGCTTGGTCATGCCCATCACCAGCTGGCAGGACTGCACCTGACCGGGCAGGATGTACTTGCAGATGGTGCGATGGTTCGCCGTTTCCAGCGAGCCCAGCTCCTGACGCACGCAATCCTCCGGACGGATATACACCGTCGGATACGCCGTGTGCGCCGGGCAGGAGTTCAGATAGAACTTCGCCGGATTCGTGGCATCCACCGACGCAAACACGATATCCTTGCTGCCACGGCCAATATACAAGCCATCACGATGGCGCAGGGTGTATTCCTTGCCGTCCACCGTCACGATGCCTTCACCGCCGATGTTGATAACGCCCATTTCGCGACGCTGCAGGAAGTATTCCGCGCGCAGCTCCTCACCGGCCGTCAGCGTCAGCGTTCCCTTCACCGGCACTGCGCTGCCCGTGATGATACGGTCAATGTGGCTATACACCAGCTTGATATCATCGGGCTGGAACAGGTCGTCAATCAAAAATTCTTCGCGCAGGCGCTGCGTGTCATAATGCTTCACGTCACGCGGGGATGATGCAGTGCGAAGCTCCATAGGGATAACCTCCTTTGTTTGTAAGCGCTTACAACTTTGCAAAAGACTTTGCTCCGTCAAACGCGCCAATCTTTCATACTCTATTGTACAACGTTTTTCGGCTTTTGAAAAGGGGCGAGGTGCGAATTTCCCGACTTTTTTTCAATAATTCAAAAAAAATTGGAGGAAAAACGCCTTTGCATGAAGAATTCTCCAGTATCATTCGTTATATAGATGACGGGCGGCACGAAGCCGTTCCCCGTTTCCGGAAAGGATGATGAACATGAAACGTTCTTGGAAGCTTTTTCTCTGCTCCGCGCTGGCGGGAGGTCTCTGCCTTGCGGGTGCATTTTCTGCCATGGCTGATACCACCATCGGTTCAGCTGGCGATATTCTGGCCATCACCGACAACGCCACGGGCGAAGACGTGCGCCAGAAGCTAACCGACGGCAGCACCGTCACCGCATGGTTACAGCCGGAAGGCGTCGCCGTGCCCAACCTGACCATGACGCTCAACCGCTGCGTGGTGGGTGAAATCTGGGTGCGCAACGGCTATTGCTACTCCCAGAATTACTACTACGCCTACGGTCGTCCTGCCACGCTGGCGGTCACCATTGCCTACAACGGCGGGCGCGACACGGTGACGTACCGCTACCAGCTGGAAGATGTCTTCCAGCCCAATCTTGCCACGGACGACTGGTCAAACGGCTACCAGCGGCTCCTCCTTCCGCAGGAGTATGCCCAGGTCACCCGCATCGACCTGACCGTTGAGGAAGCCACCGCGTCCACCAGCTACCGTCCGGCCATCAGCGACATTTCACTGAATGCGGGCGTTCACGCCACGGCCACGCCGCGTGTCTACACCACGGCGACACCGCGTCCCTACGTCGAGTACGTCTCTCCCACACCGGGTAGTGCCCTTCCCACGCCTAACATCCCGACCAGCGGTGTTCCCACGGCACAGCCCACCGCTGCACCGGCGACAACGCCCGTGCGCTCCACGGATGTACCTGCGCCTACGCCCGAACCGGTCTATCCCAGCACAGGCACGGTCGCGTTCCTGAACAAGAAGGCCGCCACGCGCTCCGGCCCTGGCACGCGCTTTGACGAGCCCGGCACGTTCTACAGTGCTGGCGACGCGGTCAACGTCATCAGCAAGGCATGGGACGATGACGCCGCTCTCTGGTGGTACCAGATTGAAATCAACACCTCCGACGGCTGGATTCGCGCCTACACGCCGGCCCAGCGTATCGATCTGGACGTATCGCTTGTCCCGACGGAGGACAATCTGAACGACATGCGTTCCGTCATCACCTCCGGCCCGGTTTACTTCGGCCCATCCACCTCCTACCGCAAATACGGCTGGTCCTGGATTTACGAAGGCGACAACGCGAAGATTTGCGCCATTTCCGACGACTGGGCGCAGATTGAGTACTACTCCTACGCCAAGGACGTCACGCGTCGCGGCTGGGTGAAGCTGGACACACTTTCCAAGCCCGCCGAGTAAAAGCAACACCCCTTGCTGCTTTCCGTTTCGGAGCAAGCAAGGGGTGTCTTCTATTTTGGCTTTCTGCCTTGGGTGGTTTGGTTGAGTTGGATGTGTGTGTTGCTGATAAAAGTTTGTCTCCGCTGCTCTGTGAGCGCGTGCTTTGCGCGACTTTGATTTCCGGCTTTC
>CAYXHF010000010.1:3139-42020 GCA_964464815.1 uncultured Faecalibacterium sp. | reverse complement strand
GGTGTGTGGGGTTCAATGTGTGGGCTGGTTTGAGCGGTTTGGTTGAGTTGGATGTACGTGTTGCTGATGAAAGTTTGTCTCCGCGGCTCTGCGAGCGCGTGCTTTGCACGACTTTGATTTCCGGCTTTCGGTGTGTGGGGTTCAATGTGTGGGCTGGTTTGAGCGGTTTGGTTGAGTTGGATGTGTGTGTTACTGATGGAAGTTTGTCTCCGCGGCTCTGCGAGCGCGTGCTTTGCGGGTCGTTGTCGAGGATTGGATTGTTTTCTTCTGATTGCACCTCTGGGGTTTTACCCCAGACCCCAGCAGGACGCTGTCCTGCACCTGCGAAGGGCCATCGGCCCTTTCGAAACCCTTTTCGCGATTGGGTTGGATTTTTTCCTTTTACTTTTTCCGCGTGGAGATTGGTTTTTTTCTTGGTGCGCAAGGGGCTGTTACGGATTTTTTCCGCAACAGCCCCTTTTCCATGATTAAATTTTAATTTCCCATGTTCATCATCAGCATCAACACGCTATCCGGCAGGCTCATCACAAAATGCATCGGCAGCATCTGCAAACTCGTCTGCAAATCCGTGTACCAGGTCTGGAATTCCTCAAAATTCATCTTCCCCAGCTCAACCGCGTCCGTGCCAATGCGCGATTCTACCGCCGCACAGGTCTTGCTTTCCACTGTGATCGTCACAATGTCCAGACCCATGAAGTTGATCGTCACGTCATGCTTGCTGACAGCCTGACCTTCCACCATGCTGGCTTCCGCAGCCATCTTGAAGCCGAAGCCCACTACGTCCTCGCCTTCCGTCATCATGATTTCGACGTTCACATTCGCCTTTTCGGTCTCGTCCGTCGTCTCGGCGCTGTATACCACGTCAATGTCAACGACGATTGCGCTGTCATCAATCTTCGCGCAGACATCAATCTGCGTTTCCGTCACGTTGATGGTGAGTGTCACCGTATTGTCCAGCGAAACACACTTCGACATGATTTGGGTGCCGTTTTCCGTCGTTTCCAGTGTAGCCGTTGCACTGACCGGAATCGGCTCGTATTCGCCGTTGTCCAGCTTCATGTCCAGCTGGCACAGCAGCGGCATGCCGTATTCGTCGGCGTAGAGAACCAGCGTCGCGTCTTCGGCCAGATACTTGGTTTCCTTGATTTCCTCAATGAGCTTGTTCAGTTCCTCGTCGAACTGTTCGCTGGTCAACGGCTCCTTGCTCGACGCATCTGCCGCAACCACGTAGTCACGCAGCGCCACAACGGTTTCGTTGAAGAAGGGCACTTCAAAGGCCGCCTTCACAGCCTCGTAGAGGAAGTTCGCCAGCTGGTCGTTGGTCAGGGTGATGGTCACGGCCAGTGCTGCCGTCGTGCAGCCTTCGGGCTGTTCCGTCACCTCAGTGTTTTCAATCTTCACGGTTTTCAGCGCGGTCAGGCACTTCGTCCAGTCCACGTTCAGCAGCTGCTGCATCAGCTCTTCTTCTTCGATGCTGAAGATTTCCCGGATGCGCGTCATCATCGTCGTGTAGGCTTCCACGGCCGCATCGACGGGCTGGTTCTTTGTTTCCTCCAGCGTCTTTTCGATTTCCTCATCCGTCATGCCGCTCTGCTTCATCGTCAGGCGCAGGTAGTTGTCCGACAGGTTTTCGGCGTCTTCCTCGCGCACCACAATCGTGCCGTTGACCAGATTGCTGGCAATCGTCGCAACCGTGTCCTGCTGGGTCATGGCACCCCAAAGCAGCTCCTTGCCCTGCAAGCCAATGGAGACGCCCGTCTCCTCGCCCTGCACATAGCCGCTCAGGTTCAGTGCATTCAGGAAGTCGTTGATGGCCGCCATGATTGTGTCGTCACCGCCCAGCGCCTTCACCAAATCCGCATTCAGGTCGTGAATGGTCACAACCGTTTCCACACGTTCTGCATTCTGCCATGCATCTTCCAGCGTTGTCGTTTCCGCAAAGGACGCAACGGGCATCAGAAGCATCATCATGGCCAGCAAAGCCGCAAAGAGTTTCTTCATTATCATACTCCTCCTTTATTTTCGCGAATTCGTTCGCTTTCATTTTCTATTATAGCAAACGGTCTTTTTCCACGCAAGGGAATCTGCGCAAAATTTACATTTTCGTGTCTGAAAAATACATTTTGGCGTCTGAAAATGCATCAGCTGTGTTTTCTTCCTGCATATTCCTCGACGGTATCATGGAAATTTTTTGTGAACAGTCAATTTCATCGGCTTTTCCTCTTGTGAAGTCGAAAAAAATATGCTACAATAGATGGAGTATTTCCCCGATATTGAAAGGAGTTATCGACTTATGGAATTTCTGACCAAGCTGCTCGGCATTGCCACGGCGGTTGCCGAAGAAGCAGGCGCCGCTACGGATGCTACCGCTGCGGAAGGTGGCGTGGGCATGACGATTGCCGCCATGCTGCTCCAGCTCTCCCCGATTATCCTGGTGTTCGTCATCATGTACTTTGTGATGATTCGTCCGGAAAAGAAGCGTCGTAAGAAGGAGCAGGACATGCTCGCCGCGCTGAAGAAGGGCGACCGTGTTTGCACCATCGGCGGCATCTATGCCACCATCGACAACATCAAGGACGACACCATCACCCTGAGCGTTGGCAAGGCCGACCAGACGATGGTCGTTGCGCGTTGGGCCATCCGCTCCGTGGAAGATGTGACCATCGAGAACGAGTCCGAGTCCCTGAACTAATCCCTTTTGCTTCCCGCACCACGCGGGAAGCTTTTTTTATGCAGCAACAGCGTTTTTCCTGCCATCCTGCACCACCTTACGCCGTCCGCATACGCTGATAGCGGAACAAACTGTCCCGCATGATGGGAGGGAACAACCATGTCCGAGCGCAATCTGCCCATGTCTCGTGCCTCCTGCACACCCATTCAGCAGGGCATCCCCTGCGGCACATCACCCTGCAAGCCGCCTGCACCGCCTGCGTGTCCACCTTGTGCGCCACCACCCCGCAAGCCACAAGGCGTGCTTTTGCCGCGCATCCTGTCCAGCGGCCGTCTTTGGCAGCGTCGCGCCTGTGTGTCGCTATGCATCACCGACCTGCCTTGCGGACTCAGCGGGCGCTACACGCTCTTTGACGTCAGCAGCATCGGCGAAACACGCTGGACGCTTCTGCCACCGTCTGCGCCCGAATGCACGTGTCACCGCTGTCAGTGCCGACCGTCTCGTCCAGCCACTTGCCGGATGCAGGTCGAAATTCCCCTGCACTGTCAATTGCGTAGTGAGTGCGGCGCATGCATTACCGGCCAGAGTCTCTTGACGACAGACATCACGCTTTCCTCGCGCGGCATGCCCTCCGGTGACGTGTGGCGCAGTCAAACCATGGTGATGCCCTGCGTGCGCCTGATTGACGGCGGCGCTCCCGTCTGTGCCGAGAACGGCCAATTGCCGCCAATCTCCTGCGTTATGGAGGTGCTGGTCGATGCCTACCTGACGCGCCTGACACCCTACGACGCATCGTGTCTGCCCAGCGGCAGCGCCTGCGGTTTGCCATGGCCGTCACCCAGCTGTGGCGATTTGCCGCTTTTTCCGCCGCCACCGTTTGGATGAAGCTTTCTGCCAATGCACGAAAAAAGTCGCCTGTCTCCCTTGCCACACGTGCAAGCGTCAGACAGACGACTTTTTACTTAGATTTCTCTTTCCTTCCCCAGGAAGCAGAACGCCAGCGTACCCGGGCCAGCATGCGTGCCGATGACCGGGCCGACAGTGTGAATGCGGATTTCCATCTCCGGCAGCTTTTCGTGCAGCATGTCGTACAGCTTCTCCGCTTCCTCCCTGGCATCGGCGTGCAGCAGAATGCCCATGGCCTCGTGCTGATCCACCACGTTTTCGACGGCCTTCTCGACAATGAAGCCCATGGCCTTGCGGCGACCACGCACCTTAGCGGCGGCGGCCAGCTTGCCCTCGCGGGTTTCCGTCAAAATCGGCTTCAGATCCAGCATCGTGCCCAGCGTAGCGGCGGCAGCGGAAACACGGCCACCACGGCGCAGATACTTGAGGTCGTCAACGGTGAACCACGCCTGTGCGCGCAGCTTGTTTTCTTCCAGCCACGCCGCAACCTCCTCAATGGAGCAACCCGCACGAACCATTTCGCACGCCTTGACAACCAGAATGGTTTGCGCCGCGGAAATGGACAGCGTGTCCACCACGATGAACTTGCGCTCCGGATACTTTTCCAGCAGCTGCTCCCGTGCGGCGTAGATGGCCTGAATCGTCGCGCTCAGCTGGCTGGAAAACGCGGCGAAGAGCAAATCCTTTCCCGAGGAAAGAATCGGCTCGAAGTATTCCAGATAGACCGTTTCGTTCAGCGCGGAGGTCGTCGGCTGACTGCCAGCGCGCATCTTATCAAAAAACGCCTTGGAATCCAGTGTCTGTCCCAGGTCGTCGAAATACTCCTTGCCATCCAGGCTATAGGGCATGTAGACAACCGGGATGTTGTAGTGTTCCTTCAGGTCCAGCGGAAGATCGCTGTCACTGTCGGTCATGAATACATACTCCTGCATGATTGTGAGCCTCCTGATATGAATGAAAAAATGAATGGATAAAAAATGAACTCACCATGAACATTGTACCCTAATTTGTGAAAAAAAGCAACCTGCCCAACATGAGAAATTGATGAGCAGATTGCTTTTCAGCAATATTATGCCTTTTTACTTCTGGACTTTTTGCGCTCGGCCTCTTCTTTTTCATGGAAGAGTGCCTCCTCGCGCGCAAACATCTCCTGCATTTGGCGGCTGGCCTCCTCCACCACGCGGTCACGCTCGTCAATCGGATGTGCGTCCGGGTTGTAGTCGATTTCCGTGCCAAAGGAGAGCGTGCGCATGCCCTTGTGCGCCAGCACCGGCACAAAGCGGCATGCCTTGCCCGTGCGGGAATAGTAAATTTGCGCCAGCATCGGGAACCCGCGGAACAGTTCACCCGGTCGTCCATGCTCATAGCCCGGTTGATTCGGGTCTGCATCAGGGTTTTCCGGGAAGATGAGCAGGTTGTCACCAGCCTGCATGGCCTCCACCGACTTGCGGAAGGTCGTGGTCAGTTCGCGCGGCTTGTGACGGTACACCGGCACAGATTCCAGTGACTTCATCGCCCACACGCAGACCGGCCCGCACAGCTTCGAGATGGGCCAGCGCAGCGGCCCCAGCCACTTGATTTGGGAGAAGGTGTATTTGTACACATACTCCGCCACTTCCTTGGGGTCGATGGAAATATCGCTGATGGTCCACGGGCGCACCGGCACAGGACAATACAGCATGCCCGCCACCGGGCCGTAGATTTCCCCGTGATTGCACAGGAAGACAAGCGGGTTCGTTTCGTCCGGATGAATATTTTCCGCGCCCTTGACCGTGTGGCGGAAGAACGGCCGCACCACCGCCATCAGGAAGCGAATGCCCAGCGGCTGCACATGGCGCTTGATAACAACCTCCTCAAGCTGCTTTTCCAGCGCCTTGTTTTCCTCACCCGATTCACGGATGTGCAAAAAGCGAAGCACCTTTTGCATATAGCGGTTCGATAGCGGAAAGCGCAATACGCTCAGCAGCGCCATCAGTGCCGTCAGCAGTGCCGGAACGACCATGATGGGCTGGAAGCTGCTGACGATTTCCTCCGCCGTGCGTGGCAAGGCTTCCCCTGTCTGGAAACACAGCAGCGTCAGCGCCACCAGCGCCAGCATCTGCCCCAGCAGGGATGCCATTTCCCGCATCACATGGCGCATCATGCGATAGCCCGGCAGCTCCTGACCGGAGGTGAAGCGCGCCACCGCATCCATCGAGCCTTCCAGCGCCGTCAGGCACGCACTGCACACCGAGCAGCCCACGGAGCACAGCGCCAGACAGAAGTACGTCACGCTGATGTCCACCATCTGCCGCTTGAGCATGCTGCTGAAAATCCACAGGCCATAAAGCCAGAACGACAGGCCAATCAGGAGCAGCGTCGTCGGCTCATCCTTGCCCTTTTTCTTCTTGCGTCCCAGGAAAATGCTGGCCACCTCCTGGCACAGCAGCATCGTCAGCACCGCCAGCGCCATGCGAATCAGCATCTGCTCCGCCGTCGTCGCCAGGAAGGTATACATGACAATCAGCGTCATTTCCATGGCCGTCAGCAGGAAGGTACTCAGTCGCTCATACGCCGTCAGCGCATGGGCGCGGTGAATGGTCGCCAAGGTGTCCTGCGCCTCCGTCTGGTCGGGACGCGGCAGGGTGCTGCGCTCCTCATAGGCGACGTAGGTGCTGTAGAAGGTACTCATGGCACAAAGCACATACCCCAGAATGATTGGCACCGACAGCCCCAGTGGCAGATTCACCAGCAGAATCAGCGCCTGAATCGCCAGCAAGCAGCCATGCAGCGCGCCACTGAAGCACAGGAAGGTCATCACCTCCATGCGTCCCTCCGCACAAAGCCGCCCCATGCGCTGGCACAGCGTTTCGCCCAGCTGCATGGACAGGACGACGGAGAAAATCAACCACATCTGCGGGCTGGAAAACGACAGCGGATACACCACCACCACGCACAGCGCCAGCAGCAGCAGCAAAATCAACAGCGGCCAGCGCAAATAACGCATTCGCCGCGGCAGATACAGCATTTCCTCCCGGCTGAATGTCTGCGCCAGCACGATGGTCACGCGCCCAATCATATACAGCGCGCCGCCAAAGAGCGGCATGCCCGATAGACCTTCGGAAATCAGCATACAATATATATATCCATACAGGCTGGACATGTCTTTGAGCAACAGGGTTGTCGGCATATGCAGCAAGCGTGCCGCACCTCCTCTTTATCGCAATTTCAGGACATATTGTATCATGAGAAATGACTCTTGACAAGGCAAATGTTCATGATTTGTTTGCGATTCTCGCCCCAAAAACACTTGCAACTCCCGTTCCTTTCCTGTACAATACATACTGGGTGGCAATCCACTTTTGAAGGAGGCTATTTTTCTGATGACTGGCGATGAAATTCTATGCACGACCCCTTCCAAACTCTTCACGGATGATGACAAGACCGCGCTGTCCAGACAGATGCGTCGGCGCTTGATTTTGATGCTGATTCCCTGCCTGGTGCTGCTGGGCGTGGCCATTTATGGCATGGTGATTCGTGACGAGATGCTCACGAATGTATTCGGCATTCTCTGCGGTGCTGTGGCGATTTTTGTGTATGACCTGTTCCTGCGGCCGCTGCTGTGCTACCGCAAGCACCTGAACAACGTGACCTCTCAGCGCCGCCGCACGGTGGAGCTGCCCTTCTGCGCCATTTCCAGCAACATTGACCTGGTGGACGGTGTGAACTACCGCGCGCTGACCTGTATGGACGTGGATGGCAAGGGCCGTCCGTATGAGCGTTTGTTCTATTATGACGCCCAGAAGCCGCTGCCTGATTTTCAGGAGGGCGAAATGGTGCGCGTGACCCATCACGAGCTGGAAGTATCCGATATTGAGCGCGTGTAAACAAATTTTTCATTTTGGAACAAAATCCCGGTTTCTTTCGTTATATTGATGGAGGATTGTGCCTGTCCTTCCGTTTGCGGGACGACAGGCATCCATTTCACCACAAACAGAATGGAGGTTTTTTCATGAAGAAGCTATCCCGGCTGCTCTGTCTGCTGCTGATGCTATCCATGCTTCTGCCGACCACGCTGGCTGAAACCGTCGTGGGTACAGACGATCTGCCCGAAGGCTCCCGCATTGGCGACATCTTTGACCTGTATCAGGTCGGCAGCATGGCCGTTGTCAATGACAAGCTCTACACCATCACCTACGGCCCGACCATCTGCGAATATGACGGCGAGAACTGGCGCATTGCCGTTCCGATGCAGTCCTTTGGCGATTTGATGCTGGAATACGAAACCGATGAGGCCGCCTTCGGCTTCTATTACAGCGATGCCGACGCCCTGCTGACCGCCACGGAGGATGGCACGGCGCTGGAAGTGCTTTTGCCCTACTCCAACGGTTCGCTGCTGCGCATGCGTGCGGACCTGAGCACGGGTGAGGTCACGCGTCTGGGACGCTTCGATTTACCGATTCTCTCCTCCGTGCCCGATGCGGAGGCAAGTCAGCTGTCCGTTGCCGACATTTATGTGTCCTTTGAATCCCTGTATGCCACCAGTGACCATGCGTATGTGCTGATTTACACCTCCCTGTCCTCCATCTACGGCTTGAACACGCTGTATGAGCTGAACTACGCCGATGGCAGCGTCCGCCGTGTCACGGAAGACTACCTGACCAGCATCGTACCGCTGGACAGCGAAAACCTGCTGGGCTACTATTCTCGCCGCTATGTCGATGAGCAGGAGCCGATGGTCGCCCTTGTCGAGGTGGATCGTCAGACCGGCTTGACCCAGACGCTGTGCGAGCTTGACCCGAATTGCACCTATTCCGGCTTTGCCCTCACCAAGGACGCGCTCATCTTCAACGATGGCTCTCACGTCCTACGCATCACCGCGCCGTATGACACGCTGGAAACCATTGCCTACCTGCCGCCGTCCTATGTGTATGATAACATGCCCGGCCAGCTGTTTGGCAACACCTATTACACCTACAACTACTCCTCGGGCTTAACGACAGTGGACATCACCGCGCCGCTGCCCGCAACCGTGCTGCGTGTGGATGACAGCATATCCTGGGGCACCACGAGCGATTTGATTCGCCAGTACGCCAAGGAGCATCCGGAGGTCGGTATCGTCTACGCATCCACTTCGGCCATGAGCGCACCGGAATATACCCAGCACATGCAGAGTGACGACGCGCTGGACATCTACAGCTTCAACCTGCCTTCTGTTGCCTTCAATTCCCTGCGCGACAAGGGCTACATTGCCGATTTGTCCGCATCCGGCGACCTGATGCAGGCTACGCAGGAGATGTTCCCGGCCGTTACCGACAAGGTACTGCTGGATGGTCACCTGTACGGCGTGCCGGTTGCCCTCAGCGCCTCGAGCTGGGCGATTAACACCAGCGTGCTGGAAGCGGTCGGCCTCTCCGCAGAGGATGTTCCGACCACCTATCTGGAGCTGCTGACGCTGATTGACGATTGGATTTCTTCCTACGAAGAGGATTATCCGGAATTCCAGCTGATGGACTATCCCTATTCGCTGGATTACCAGCTATTCTCCTACCTCCTGTTTGCCCAGATTAACGCCTGCGAAGCCGAAGGCCGCATGCTGACCTTCACCGACGATGACTTTGTTGCCAGCCTGAAGAAGCTGGAAGAAATGCGTCCGCGCCTGCAGGAATACGAAGCGCGTTGGAGTGAGGAGCAGAGCACGACCACCGATGCCTTCTACTTCATCGGCGGCAGCAGCTACGGCTCTTCCTACGAGCGCAAGACCAGCCTGTTCAACGACTATTACAGCCTGGACATTACCAGCTCCTATTCCTATGGCGATGACAGCGATAACATCTTGCCGCTCTTCCCCAGCCTGACCAAGGGCAAGACCGGTTATGTGGTTGGCAATTTGCAGGTGTTGTCCGTCAACCGCGCCAGCAAGAACGCCGATGCCGCGCAGAAGCTGCTGACCTACGTCATGAACAATCGTGATGACTACGATAAGTCCCGTTACTCGCCCGTCTACACCGACAACATCGAGGACGAGACCTACGAGGAAACGAAGCAGAACTATGCGGCGTACCTCGCGCAGCTGCAAGAGGCAATGGCCAAGGCCGATGAAAGCGACAAGCGCGATTTCGAGGAGACCATCGAGTTCTTCCAGCAGGAAATCGAAAACCTGTCGCCGTGGCTCTACACCACCGAAAACATTCTGGCCTATCACAGCCAGATGGAACACTTCCGCATCATGGATGCCACCGCCTTCAGCGACGACAACACCGAAATCAGCACACTGCTGATCCGTTTCCTGGGTGGTAACATCAACGCGGAACAGTTTGTGCGTGAACTGACGCGCATCGTGCAGATGATTACGCTGGAAAATTCCTGATTCCACACAGTTGCCAAAGGGACATGTCTGTAAAAAGCAGACATGTCCCTTTTTTCGACTATTTGTAAAAAAATTTTGCAAAGATGCAACAAAATGCGCTTCCGAATCGTCTTATATAGTGAAGGCGGTCATGCAGTGACAGCACCGCCGACGATACGAAGCAAGAGCGAGGTGATTCTCCCGATGGGAAATCCGTCCAGCGCCACCATGTCGCCACAGCGCGTGATGGTGGTTGAACCCGATGATACCAGACGCCAGCAGCTTGGCACAACGCTGGTGCAAGCGGGCTATCACTGCATCTGTGCCAATTCCATTCGCGATGCGCTCCCCTTTTATCAGGAGCACACGCATATGCTCACGATTCTCAACGCCCGTCTGCCGTGGAGCGAATCTGTCGTGCTGCTCACCCGCGCCGCCGAAAACGACTGGCCGGTGCTGTTTGTGACAGGCGAAGCGGCCAACGTCGCGCATCTGCGCACGCTGTTCGACCTGCCCTGTGACGTGCTGGTGCATCCCTTTACCACGCGCGCCCTGCTGACGGCGGTGGACAACGTGCTGGCACTCTCCCGCATGACGCTGCGGGCCGGCTCATTGCGGTTGGATTTGATGAGCCATCGTGCCTTCCTAGCTGGCGAAGAGCTGGTACTGACCGCGCAGGAGTTTTCCCTCCTGGAGGCGCTGCTGCAATCGCCAGGCATGCCCGTATCCCGCGAGACGCTGCTGCGCACCGCATGGGGCTATCTGGACATGGGCGAAACACGCACGGTCGATGTCCACATCCAGCGCCTGCGCCGCAAGCTGGGCAAATCCTGCATCGAGACCGTCTACAAGACGGGCTACAAGCTCAAAATGGTATAATGACATCAACCGCCTGTCTTCCCAAGGCCACCTGCACATCTCGGCCGACAGGAGGACATGCATTTTCCACGCCGGAAGGTGCTTTCCCTTTCCACCCTTCCGGCCTTTCGTGCCAGCCGGGCGCAGCAGCTCCTACCGCAAGCGGAGCTGCTTTTTTGATGGGGAAGCTTTGAATCATTCAGCGATTCCTTACAAAAATTGTTTCCGTACAGAAAAGGCCGTTGCACTGTTCCATGCAACGACCTTGTAAGTTTATCGCGCCGGTTCATCCATTTCTATGATTCCCATTTGCAGGAAGGCAAGCGTCAGCATGGAAAGCAGACGAAAGCCTTTCCCAGACAAATACTCCATCTCCTGCTTTCTAAAAATCGCATGGCTGGCATCAGAAAAATTGTCCAGCGTAAAACACACCCGCTCATCGGCCAGATAGCGCAGGAATTCTTCCGCCGCTCTCAGCACCGTTTTCTCTGAAAACTTGCCAATCTGAATGTCCGTATTTTTGCCAATGAACGTTTTCACCTCACTGCCCAGCGAAAAGCGAATGTGGTGTGCATTTTCCCGAAAGCTTGAAACCATGTAGCTCTCGATACTCGGATAGCTCAGCAGCAATTGTCCTGCCTTGTAATCGTCATTATCATAGGGATTGGCCAGCGACAAAATGTACTTTTCAATAAGCGCAACATCCGTATTAGACTTTGGGTCGCGGTCAAACAGATAATAAATCGCCGACTGATCCACCGGAAAGTGGTACGTTTCACGCAGCACATCAAACACATCATCCAGATAGCTGTCATTTTCGCTGATATCGCGAATGTTGCTCTCCCTCGTATTGATTACCGCAACCTGCGAAAAACGGTCGCTCATGCTGGTAAAGTACCTCGGTTTGTTCCTTCGTTTCTCGATATAGCTATATCCTAACAGCTTGCAGAAAATTTGTTTGAGGATTGAAAATTCCGTCTGGCTTCCCTCGACGATAAAAAGCACGCGACCGATTCGCTTTTCTTTATTCAACTTCATCGTCTACCTCTTTGTATTCAGGAAGGCCACCAAAGACGCCACTAACGTACATTTTCTCTATGTTTTGTGCCGAACGCGGCTGTTCCGACGAAAAGCGTTTGACCGTGCTGCCGTTTTCATTCTGGAATTCCACCGAGTACTCCTGATCGGGGCGCAGAATGGAATTACTCAGCAGATTGGTCGAATGGGAAACAAACAGCAGCTGCGCATGCTGCGCCTTCTCCATGAAGTATCTGACCATCAGGCTTTCCAGGTCATTATGGAATCCGCTTGAGAATTCATCAATCAGCAGCATTCCGCCATTTTGAATTACGCTCAGAAACGAGGGCAGCAGCCGCAGGAGATTCTGATTTCCAAGCGACTCCTCCACAAATGGAACGGGCACGTCAATTCCTTTTCGCTTGAAGAACACACTCTTTTCCCCATCGTCCTCACCCGCAACAAGACGGACATTGCCACCCATGCTGCTATGCTCATATTCGACCCGTTGGCCGAAATTGTATTCGTCGAAGAAGTGATTGATGGCATCACAGCCTCCGTTATCCAAATAGCGCACAAGTGACACATCGTTTTTCCCAAACGATGCGATTTGCTGCGCAAACAAATTGATATAGACAGAATTTTTCAGATAGTCCATCCACGCACCCAGCGTGGGATTGGAGGCAAACTTCGTGTTAAAATACAGTGTCCGCAGGAACAGTGTTTCTCGCCCAACGTCTGTTTCGTCATAATTAATGCCACTCGCCTGGGCAATATACGATTTTGCGGACAGGCCCATTCGCACCATCATCAGCTTGCCATCCAGATAGAGCTTTTCGGAAATCATGTTTTTCTGGACATCTACTTCAAAGGCATATTGCACCGTCTGTCCTTCAATCAAGAATTCATAGGACAGTGAGTAGCAGGTACTGCCACCAAACATGCATAAAAAAATCCCAGAATGAAAATTCCTTTCAGAAAAAAGGAAATCCAGCAGCAATTTCACAGCCAGAATAATTGTGGACTTGCCAGATGCATTCGCGCCAACAAAGATGCAGCCCTTCAGCACACCATTGTCGGCCACATTCTGCGGAAGGATGGTATAATTCGTCTTCGTCAAATCAATGGTGGTTTTGTTTTTGAACGACTTAAAATGGTCGAGCGTGATTTTTGTCAGCATCGTTGCATCCTCCTGCATAGCTTCTTCTTGCAAGCATAGTATACCACAAGTTGTTACAACATGCAATTATTTTTCTCTCATTTTTATTGATGCCGTAATTTTTTTACGACTATTTATTTTCTGTTTGCAGTTTCGTGATTTCTCTTCCGTTGCACAAAAGCAGGGCTGTCGCAGTCTTTTCACTGCAACAGCCCTGTTGAATTTATACCCGACTCTTACTCGTCGTCATCCTCCACCTTATCGGCGCTTGCAATTACCTTCTTCGCCACATCGGCGGGCACTTCCTCATAGCGCTCAAACGCCATGGTGAAGCGACCCCATGCCTGCGTCATCGAGCGCAGGTCGGTGGCGTACTTGAACATTTCGGACATCGGCGCTTCGGCGATAATCTTCTGACCGCCTTCACACTGCTCCATGCCGATGATGCGGCCACGGCGCTTGTTCATGTCGCCCATGACATCGCCCATGTACTCATCCGGCACGATTACTTCCACATGCATAATCGGCTCAAGCAGCACCGGACTTGCATCGGCACAGCCCTTCTTGTAGGCGATACGGGCCGCCGTCTTGAACGCCATCTCGGAGGAGTCCACCGGGTGATAGCTGCCGTCGTAGAGCTTCGCCTTCACGCTGACCATCGGATAGCCAGCCAGCACGCCATGCACCATGCATTCGCGCAGTCCCTTTTCCACCGAGGGAATGAAGTTGCGCGGCACGACGCCACCAACAACCGCATCTTCAAACACAATGTCGGTCGAGCCATCCAGCACAGGGCTGAACTCAATCCACACATCACCAAACTGGCCATGACCGCCGGTCTGCTTCTTGTGGCGACCCTGTACCTTCACGCTCTTGCGAATCGTCTCGCGATACGGAATCTTGGGGTCCTTCAGCACGCAGTTCGCGCCAAACTTGGTGGCCAGCTTGCTGCGCATAACGTCCAGATGCATTTCGCCCTGGCCGGAAATCAGCGTTTCGAGCGTCTCGGGATCCTTGGTAATCGTGATGGACGGATCTTCCTCCATCAGGCGCTGCAAGCCGGAGAAGACCTTATCCTCTTCACCCTGCTTGGCGGCATAGACAGCCTTCGAGATGCAGGGCTTGGGATATTCAATCGGCGGATAAATGACCGGGTTGGCCGGATCACACAGGGTATCGCCGGTCGAGGTGTATTGCAGCTTCGCCATGGCGCCAATGTCGCCAGCATGTAGCGATTCCTTGACAACCTGCTTTTTGCCGCGCAGGATGTAGATGCCGCCGCACTTTTCCGTCTTGTCCTTGCCGGGATTGTACAGCGTCGTCTGGCCACTGAGCATACCGGAGAAGATACGGAACAGGGACAATTTGCCCACAAACGGGTCAGCAATGGTCTTGTACACGAATGCGGAGAAGGGCTGGTCGTCCTTACAAATACGAGTGACCTTTTCACCCGTGGCAGGAATCGTGCCTTCCCAGTACAGGCCATTATGCGCCGGCGACGGGAAGTACTTGGCCATCAGGTCGAGCATGCGGGCAATACCAACGCCCGTGCCAGCCGACACCGCGACAACAGGCACAATCGAGCCATCCTTCATGCCCTTGCGGAAACCGGACTTGATTTCTTCAAACGTCAATTCGCCCGTCTCGAAGTACTTGTCCATCAGCTCTTCGTCTGCGGCGGCCGCCTGTTCAATCAGGTAGGAGTAGCATTCCATCAGCTGCGGCTTCATGTCATCAGGCATGGGCACTTCCACGCTCTTCTTGAACGCGCCCTCGTATGCCTTACGATCCAGCACGTTCACCACGCCACGGAAGGACGGGCCCTTGCCCAGCGGCAGCAGAATCGGCACAACGCAGTTGCCGTACTTGGCGCGCAGCTGCGCCGCAATCTTGTCATAGTCCGCATGGTCGCGGTCCATCTGGTTGATAATAAACATTCTGCCCAGACCATGTTCGCCCGCATAATCCCATGCCTTTTCCGCGCCGACGGACAGGCCGTTCACCGCGTCAATCACAATCACAGCCGTCTCCACCACGCGCAGAGGGCCGATCATTTCGCCCACAAAGTCAAAATAGCCAGGCACGTCCACCACGTTGATAATCTTGCCGTTCCAGTCCACAGGGGCGGTCGCGGCGCTGATGGAGCACTTGCGGCGGTTTTCTTCGGGGTCAAAGTCCGTCATGGTCGTGCCGTCTTCCACACGTCCCTGACGATCCACTAATCCGGCAGCGTAGAGCATGGCCTCTGTCAGCGTGGTCTTGCCCTCGCTGCCATGTCCTATGAGGGCGATGTTACGGATATTTGTCGTGATATAGTCTGCCATGGTACTCTCCTCCGATCAATATGTTGATGATTTTTTGCTCCCGGCTACCAAATAACTCCCGGGTAATTCCGGGTTTGGTTTCCGGTCACTCTCGTTTGATGTTGAATTGATTATATCATGATTTTTGCCAAAAGAAAAGCCCTATTTTTCGTCATTTTGCAACTTTGTAAGTTTTCAACAAATCTCGTTTGTCGCAAATGGCGTTTCTTCGTCCATAAATCTCATCATTTCCGTCATTTGCGACAAAAACAAGGCCGAAGGGCATGCATCTTCTCTCGTGCATGCTCCTCGGCCTGTTTGTTGTCAAGGTGTATCATCGCATCAGACGGATTCGCTCAACCGTTCGCGCAGCTGCTGATTGCGCCAGAGCAGCGTGTCAATGCCGTCCTGCGACAGCACGCCGCGTGGCATGTCCTTGGGCAGCTTGCCTGCGCGCTCTGCATCGTAATCGGCCAGCCATTCCGGGCTTTGAAGGTACGCCTTCAGCACCTCGATGCCGTCCTGCGTCTCTCCATACTGCGCAGCCGCCGCCTTCAGGCTTTCCTTCGCCTGGATATACTGATTCAGCGCCTTTTCAAGGCTGTCCTGTGCCTTTTCTACCTCACGCATGTGGTTTTCCATCACGCGGATTCTCTCCACCTGCTCCTGCATCGTTTGTTCCTCCCTGGTTGTGCTGAAAGCATTATAGCATACTGTCATACACCTGGCAAGCAATTACTGCATGACGAAGCGCCGCCATGCCGCCTGCTGCGCTTGTGCTTGTGGCAGGTCGATTTCAGGCACCTCCAGCGCCCGCTGTGCTGCCAGCTCGATTTCTGCGGCCCAACCCGTGGCGTAAAGGGAAATGTCACTCCGTGCCGAAAACAGTCCCTGCATCCGCAATTGCTCCTGCGCGCTTCTCCCCAGCAGGAACGAAAGCAGCGCACCCGCACCTGCTGACGATTCCTTCGTCAGGGAGGCATACAGCACCTGCTCCGTCGCAACCGTCTCCGGCGTCATGACGCGGAACGGAAAGCCATGTCCGCTGCTGACCAGAGACGAGAACGCCACCACCTGTCCCGTTGTCAGCATGGCCGAGGCGCATTTCCGCGCCCGGAATCGGCTGTAGACCTCCGCTTGCGGTAGCTGCGCGAACTCCTGCGTCAGCGGCGGCAGTGTCGTCAGCGTTGCCCGAAGTGCATCCAGGGCGCATCCGCCCGGTGACAGCAGCGGACACGTCTCCTCCGACACCTTTTCCAGCGGATAGGGCATGCGCTCCGCCTTCGCTTGCGGCGCTTCACTGGCGCGCCCCAGCAGCGTCGTTGGCGCAGGTGTCGCGGCTGGCTGGGCATCGTATGCGGAATCAACAGCCAGCACCCATGCACCCCAGCAAAGTGGCAGCGCATACAGCCCTTCGTCCTTCTGTGCCGCCGACAGCAAGCCTTCCCTCAACGGCCATTCGCCTTCCAGCGGCATGAACGTATCTGGCAGGGCGCCGATGTCGCCCGGCATGTACAGCACCACATCCGGCGGCGAGGGATTGCTTTGCAACAGCATGTCCGCCTGCACCTGACGCAGATACACCTGCATCCCGCGATGCTGCTTCTCAAAGGCGCTGATTTGTCCCTTCAGCCACCGCTCGGCGCCACCCGGCGCATTCACCAGCCATACGCGCACCAGCGTGCGTTTTTGACCTTCCAGCCCTTCCACCGTCTGCTCCCGGTCTTGCAGATGCATCAGGCCAATCACCACCACCCCAACCAGCAGCAGCGCCAGCGCACCCATGAGCATATTTCCCTTCATCTGTGCCGTTCACCTCCCGCCGATGCATTTCTATGCACATTTTTTCTGCCGCATACCTTGCAATTGTGGAGCGTTCGTGATAGGATAAGGGGTACTTTTTTTCACAGTGGAGGAATAGCCCAGCATGGGACGTCTTTTTACTGCTTTACGATTCTGCTACTGCGGCATTACGCCGAAGATGACGACCACCTGGGAAGAGCCGTTTTCCGGCAAACCCAGCATTTTTGTCTGCAACCACGTCGGTGCGCTCGGCCCGATTGATATGGTGGCGAAATTTCCCCTGCGCGATCAGCTGCGTGCGTGGTGCAATGAGGGCATCATGAATCGCAAGACGTGCCCTGCCTATGTGCGTCAGGACTATTGGTGGGAGCCCGGTTGCCGTATGGAGTGGCTGTATAACGCCACGCTCCCCTATCTGGCCGCCGCGATTTTGCCGCCGATTCTCCAAAGCGCCCCGACCATTCCCGTTTTCCACGATGCCCGCGTCATGACCACCATGCGCCAGAGCATGAAGACGCTCAAGGC
Organism: uncultured Faecalibacterium sp.; assembly: GCA_964464815.1. Classification (GTDB taxonomy): domain Bacteria; phylum Bacillota; class Clostridia; order Christensenellales; family Aristaeellaceae; genus UBA11524. The sequence goes on along the minus strand of CAYXHF010000010.1, from coordinate 24,450 downwards.
CGGTCAGCATCTGGTCATTTTCCCCGAACAGCCCAGTGGCTTTGGGGAGCATCATGATTGGATTAACACCGGCTGGCTGAACATCTGCACCATGTATTACCGCGCCACGGGCGAGAATCTGCTGCTCTACCCGGTGCATATCGACCCGAAGGCGCACAGCTTCACGATTGCGCGTCCGATTGCCTTTGACGGCGAAAAAACCGTCGCGGAGCAGCAGGATGCGCTGGTTCATCACCTTGCGCACGGCCTGCGTGGCGAAAAAATCTAATCAGACACTTGATCAAAAACAGGGGCATGACTGCATCAACGCACGTCATGCCCCTGTTTGTATCTCAGCTTCTGACCTCGCCGCAGAGGTTTTCCCGTAGCAGCTCGTCCGTATTCTCCTGCGCCAACGCCCACATCAGCTTCGTGACCGCCGCCTCCGTCGTCATGTCCATGCCCGACAGCACGTCCGTGCGCAGCAATTGCGTTCCAACCTCGTAGATGGACAAGTCCGCTTTTTCGTACATGCACTGCGTCAGCACCAGCACACGCACGCCCTTTTGGCGCAGCATGCGTAGCTTCTCCACCAGATTCCGGCGAATGTAGTGCAGTCCGCCCAGTCCGAACGCCTCAATGACCAGCCCGCGATAGCCCGCATTCGCCACAAAATCCAGCACGTCCGGCTGTGTGCCCGGCACCAGCTTGAGCAGGAACACCCGGCTATCGACCTCCGGGCGCAGGCAGTATTCCTTCTCGATTTTCTGCGGACGCAGGAAATGCACGCCACTGCTGTCCACCATGCCCGACAAGGAGCGATTCACGCTGCTAAATGCGTCAAAGGACAGCGTATGCGTCTTGACGGCACGCGTGCCCAGAATCAGCTTGCGATTGAAGCACACATACGTACCGGCCACGCCCTGACAGGCCGCCTCGACCGCGCACATCAGGTTCGTTTCCGCATCGGACAAGGGCGCATCCATCGGCAATTGACTGCCTGTCACAATCACCGGCTTCGTCTGGCCCAGCAGCATATACGACAGCGCCGCCGCCGTGTAGCCCATGGTGTCTGTGCCATGCGTGATGACCACGCCGTCGCAGTCCTGCATCGCCTGATCCACCGCTTTGGCCAGCTGAGACCATTCTTCGGGCTGAATGTTGCTGGAATCCATCGAAAAGACATCCTGCGGGCAGAGCGTCACGCCCGCACGGCAGGAAATACTCTGCGCCAACTCCTGCGCGGTCATCGCCGGTGATAAGCCATCCGGCGTTTGGCGGCAGGCAATCGTTCCACCTGTGGCCAGCAGTGCAATCCGCACAATCCGTCACTCCTTGCATCTGTTCGCCCATGAGGCATGGGCTTTGTCCATTTGATTATATCACAAGGATTGCCAAAATGCAAAAAATATGATATTATATTTTCATTCATAATACCATGATTGAGGTGATTGTCTTGTTCTTTTTCCTGATGTTGCTTTTGGCCTTGCTACTTTATCTGTTTTGCCTTTGTCCGCGCATGCCACGCCGTTCCATGGCTGCTTTTTCGTCCGTGGACTATGCGCATCGTGGCCTTTGGAATCACACGCGCTGTGAAAACAGCCTTCCTGCCTTCCGCGCCGCCTGTGAGGCCGGATACGGCATTGAGCTGGATGTACATTTGACGCAGGATGGCGTGCTGGTGGTGCATCATGACGACAGCCTTCTGCGCACCTGCGGGCAGGATCTTTGCATTGCGCAAAGCACCTTTGCCCAGCTGCGCGCCTGCACCCTGCATCTGCCGGACGGCACGGACACAGGCGAAACGCTCCCGACGCTGGATGAGGTGCTGTCCGTCGTTGCAGGGCGCGTGCCACTCATCATTGAGCTGAAAAGCGAAGGCAACGCCGCGGCGCTTTGCCAAGCCTTCCACGCGCGCATGCAGTCCTATCGCGGTGTGTGGTGCATGGAGAGCTTTGACCCGCTGTGCGTGTACTGGTTCCGGCGTCACGCGCCCGATGTCATTCGCGGCCAATTGGCCTTTGGCCTCAGCGGTGACGTAGGACGGCGCATTCTGCCCCACTGGGAAGCTTTCGCCGTTGCCTCGCTGGTGGAAAACGTCCTCAGTCGTCCCGACTTTGTCGCCTACGACATGAGCAGCGAACGCGGGCTGAATCTGCCTATGCGCCTGTTGCGCTGTCTGCGCCCGCAGCTGGTGGCGTGGACGATTCGCACACCCGAGGCGCTTTCTCTGGCCCATCGGCGTTATGACATCGCCATTTTCGAGGGTTTCCTGCCCGATTGCCCCAAGCAGAAGGCGGGTGAGAAGCAGTGATGAAGTACTGCTTCTTAATCGCACGCATTTTTCTTGCGCTCTGCGTGGTACTGGCCATTGCGCTGTTGGTGCTGGAAGGGTCATACTAATTTTCATCTAAACCATGTCATTCGCACAGTGTCTTCTTTCTGCATCGGCCATCACCGGGCCAAGCCCGGCGCTGGCTACACGCAGCTTTTCCAGAGAGAAAAATCCACTATGCTCGGTGCCATATTTTAGACGAAAATTAGTATAAAAACAGGTGCTGTCGCTTTTTTTGCGGCAGCACCATTTTTGCATTACTTCTTCCCTGTCTCCTCTGCCCATTTCAGCACGGCCGCGGCGGCGGTCTTGCTCATGCCCGGCACGGCAAGCAGCTGCTCCTCCGTTGCCTCGCGAATGGCTTTGAGTGACCCCAGCTTCGTCAGCAGCGCTTTGCGGCGCTTCGGGCCTATGCCCGGAATGTCCTCCAGCTGGCTGTGGATGCTGGCCTTGCCGCGCAAGCCACGGTGATGCGTGATACAGAAGCGGTGCGCCTCGTCACGCACGCGCTGAATCAGATGCAATTCCGGCGTGTGATGATCCAGACAAATCGGCTCCTCCCGGTCGGGCAGATAGATTTCCTCCTGCTTTTTCGCCAGGCCGAACATCGCCACCTCTGCACCCATATCCAGTAGCGCCTGACGCGCAAAGCGCAATTGCTGCGGGCCACCGTCAATCAGCACCAGGTCCGGCAGGTCGGAGAATTTGCCACCAATGGCTGGCAAGCCCTGCTCCTCGCGCTCCCGCTTTTCTTCCAGGCCACGCGCAAAGCGACGACCCAGCACCTCGTTCAGGGACGCAAAGTCGTTCGCGCCCTCCACTGTCTTGATGCGGAAACGTCTGTATTCCTTCTTTGCCGGTTCGCCGTCGATGAACACGACCATGCTGGCCACGCTCAGCACACCTTGCGTATTGGAGATGTCGTAGCCTTCAATGCGGCGCGGCGTCTCCTTGAGTCCCAGTGCCTCGCCCAGCGCAATGGATGCGCCAATCGTGCGCTCCTCCTTGACGCTGGCGCGGGCGTTGCGCTTTTCCAGTGCGTCCCTGGCGTTCTTGGCGGCCAGCAAAACGAGGTCATGCTTTTCACCACGGCGCGGCGTGTGCAGGGTGACGGCGGCGTTCTTCTGCTGTCGCAGCCACTGTTCAAGCTGCGCCTGCATCCCTTCGGGCAGCTCCTGCACCAGAATGTTGCGTGGAATCAGGCTGCCCTCCTGATAATACTGCGTCAGGAATTCAGCCAACACCTCGCCCGCCGGTTCGCTGCCCTCACGCGGCAGGGCAAAGTGGTCGCCACCAATCATGCGGCCGCCGCGCACATACACCAATTGCACCATGGCATCCAGACCATCCTGCGCCAGCGCCAGAATATCCTGCTCGCTCCTGTCGGTCTGGATGGCGATTTGCCGCTCCATCAAGCCCTTCACGTCGCGAATCTTGTCGCGCACAGCCGCCGCGCGTTCATATTGCATTTTGGCGGCGTAGTCCATCATTTCCTGCTCCAGCACCTTCAGCACCTGCTGATAGTCGCCACCAAGGAACGCCAGCACGCCGTCCATCATGTCCCAGTACTGCTCCTCGCTGCACTTTCCGGCGCAGGGCGCAAGGCACTTGCCAATCTCGTAATTCACACAGGGACGGCAGGGCGTTTTGAGCGGCAATTCCTTTCGGCACGTGCGCAAGGGAAACACGCCACGCACCGCATCAATCACCTGACGAATCGCCGTCGCGCCGATGTACGGGCCAAAGTACTTTGCGCCGTCCTTCTCCATGCGCCGCGCCAGCGTCAGGCGCGGGAAATGCTCCTTCAAATCCACACGCAGATAAGGATAATGCTTGTCGTCCTTCAGCAGGATGTTGTAGTACGGCTTGTGCAGCTTAATCAGGTTGCATTCCAAACAGAGCGCTTCCAGATTGCTGTCGCACAGCAGAATCTCGAAATCGTCAATGTGGGAAATCATCGCCGCGACCTTCGGCGTATGATCCGTATCCCGGAAATAGGAGCGAACGCGGTTTTTCAGATTCACGGCCTTGCCGACATAGATAATCGTTCCCTCCGCGTCCTTCATCAGGTAGCAGCCCGGGCTTTCCGGCAGCATTTTGATTTTCAGCTCCAGCTTTTCGCCCCAATCAATCTTTGCCACGTTTTATTTCCTCCACCGGGACGTTTACCGCCCGAAAAAACAGACCGAAGCATGCCGGACATTTCGTCCTCTGCTCCGGTCTGCATATTATTTCATTCCCCAGTCTTCCAGGGTGTTAGGCACCTGGTGCCACAACACGCCCTCCACACGACCCAGAATCTGATCGCGCGTCACCGGGCCGACGTTCGGATTGCGGCTGTCGTTGGAATTATTGCGGTTGTCGCCCATCATGAAGTACATTCCTTCCGGCACGGTATACGGGCCGTAGTCATGGATGATGCGCGCCTGCAAGAACTTTTCGTTATACTTAACGCCATTGACATACAGATAGCCGTCCTGAATCTGCACCGTGTCACCCGGCAGACCCACCACACGCTTGACAAAATTCGTATCATCCCGATCCGGATAGTGGCACACCACCACATCAAACAGCTCCAGCTCACCGCCCAGCACAATCGGCTGATCAAAGAGGAAGGATGTGCCGTATGCATACTTGCTGACCACCATCACCTCGCCATGGTGGAGCGTGGGATACATGCTGTTGCCATCCACAACAACCAGCATTCCCACAAAGAACTGAATCACCAGCACCAGCACCAGCGCACCCAGAATATTGACGGCCCATTCGATGATTTCCTGCATCACGGGCTTTTTGACCTTGGGCGTCACGGTAAAGCCCATCTTCTGAGCAATTTTCTGCGACCAGGTCAGATACGTCTTCGGTTCTTCCTTATCATCAACAGGCTTGGCGTCGTTGTTTTCCATCGTTTCCGGATGTTCCGTTTCGCCAGCGGCTGTCAGCTTCTGCTCCGGTTCGATATTGGACATGGGATACCCTCACTTTCATCACGCGGCAAGCGTGCAGGATGCTTCATTCATACAACGATGCATCCTGTTTTCTTCATGCCGTTTTTTTCTTCCTGTTTGAGAAAAATTCGCCATGATTGCACAAATTCCTGTCATGCCGCCTGAATTGATACAGAATGTTTACAATTATGCATCGCCATTGAGCCAGAAGGCCGGCTTCACCAGCAGGGTGTCATGCTCAGGATCAATATCCATGACCATGAGCGACTTTTCGCCGCTGATGCGCTTCTTGAGGGGCTTGGCGGTGGACATGACGAAGGTCATGCCGATGACCTCCACACCGAATTCGTGCATCAAATCCACCATGCCCTTGGCCGTGCCGCCACCCTTGACAAAGTCGTCAACAATCAGGCACTTCTGGCCTTCCTTGACCGCGCGGCGCGAAAGGCTCATCGTTTCGATATGACCGGAGGAGCCGGAGACGTAGTTAATATTCACCGCACTGCCCTCATATACTTTGGAGGAGCGGCGCGCAATCACCAGCGGCACGCCCAGCGCATTAGCCGTCGCGTAAGCCACAGGGATGCCCTTTGTCTCCATCGTCAGCACGAAATCAGGCGCAGCGGCGTAATACTCCGTCGCCATGATTTCGCCCATCGTCGTGACCGTCTCCGGGTCGGCCAGAATGTCACTATAATACAGGAAGCCGCCGGGCAGCACGCGACCCTCATCCGAGAGGCGCTGGCACAATTCGCCAATGAACTGACGCGCCTGCGGACGGCGCACCTTCGTGCGATAGCGCACGCCACCAGCCGCACCCGTGACCGTCTCCAGTTCACCCAGACCGAACTGGCTGACGACATTGCGCAGGATGTCAATATCCTCGCTCATGGTCGATTTGGCTGACCCAAACATTTCGCAGAAGTACGACAGGGTGAAAATATGATTAGGCTTGGACGCAAGAATCTTCATCATTGCGCTCATGCGCTCATTGCGGCGAATTTTATCCACTTGAGGAGTCGCTCCTTTCCTGACTATCGGGGAACATACGGAATTTTTGCCCTGCCCGCGCAAAGAAAAACAACAAAAAACGCCGGCAGCGCCTGAGAACTATTATAGCACATTTCCACGAATGATGGAAGTAGTAAAATGCAAAAAGTTCGGATTTTTTTACATGGCAAATCCGGACGTCATTTTCCCGAAAGCGCCATGTGAAATGTAGGCATCCTGCAAAGAAAACACCCGGCAAAACACCCGTTTTCCTTTGCAAAGTGGCGAAAGTGCAGCTTTCTGCGGAAAAAAAAGCGTGACCCCTTGCAATTTCGTCAGGAAAATAGTATACTTAACACTGGACATAAAAGAAGGAGGTGGTTCACCTATGAAGTCCGTGAACATCAAGCTGAACCTGATGACCGATGGTGCCAAGTTCGTCCAGATCGTTGGCGCGTATCCCTACGATATGGACCTGCGCAGCGGCCGTCACGTGGTTGACGCCAAGTCCATCCTGGGCATCTTCTCCCTCGACTGGAGTAAGCCCGTGACGATGGAAATCTACTCTGACGAATGCGACGATCTGCTGGCCGAGATCAAGCCCTTCATCGCCTGATTGGCATAAGGTCTTTGTCTTTGCTGCCTTGTCGCAGCTCAACTCTGTTCAGCAAGCAGGGTCGGATGGTTTCATCCGCTCTGCCGACAAGTGCATCCCCTCTGCCTTCCCGGCCGAGGGGGTGTTTTCGTACCTCGGGCAACCGTGGCGTCATTTTTGTTGTAAGGAGGCGTTTTTATGCAGCGCAAGATCATTCCCGATGCGGAGAATCGTCTGCTGATTCTGTATGCCATCAAAACCATTGGCCCTTTGTCCGACCAGCAGCTGCTGGAGGTCATGGCGGAAACGGATTTGATGAACTACATCACCCTTCAGCTGACCTTGGCCGATCTGGAAGCTGACGGCAGCCTCCGCCACGCCGATCACCCGATGGCGCCCATGCTGACGCTGACGGACGCAGGACGCTATTTGTTGGATAGCTTCGAGGCGCATATTCCATCCAGCCGCCGTAAGCTGCTCGATGATGGTCTGCCGCGTTGGCGCGACCGCTTCCTTGCCCAGCAAACCGCCATTGCTGAGCCGTTTGCGCTCCCCGGTGGAGAGAAGGGCTTGCACTTGCAGCTCATTGACCGCCGCAACATCGTGCTGGACATCACCTTCACCCTGCCCGCAGGGCGCACCGTCAATCGCATCAGCGAGCGCTGGCAGCAGTGCATGAATCAGGTTTATCTGCTGCTCATTTCCACGTTGGCCAGCGGTCATGATGATTTCGCGGATGCGCCGCCCCTGCCGCAGGGCTGTAGCGTCACGCCCGTGAGCGATGTGGAATGGATGATGACCGCCTGTGACGACCCGACCGCGCCGCAAATCACGCTGATGATGAGCCTGCCGGGCGAAAAGATGGCCCAGTGCTGTGCCGCCGCCTTCCCTGGACTCAGCAGCGCGGTGCGCGAGGCGATTTTGTCCCTGCTGGACAATGCGTTGGAGAAATAATCATCCTCCTGCGCAAAGAATTTTGAAAAAAAGCGATTTCGCCCCTTGACGCATTTCCATTTCTATGCTATAATAAAAAAGCTGGTTCCATTATGGAGAGATGGCCGAGCGGTTGATGGCGCTGGTCTTGAAAACCAGTGATACCGAAAGGTACCGGGGGTTCGAATCCCTCTCTCTCCGCCAGTTTTCATTGAGCTGTGATTACTGGAACAACTTCATTTTGCAGATGTACCCAAGTGGCTCAAGGGGCTCCCCTGCTAAGGGAGTAGACTGGGTAACCGGTGCGAGAGTTCGAATCTCTCCATCTGCGCGTGAAAAGTCTTGAAACAATGTTTCAGGACTTTTTGCTTATCCTTTTTCACACACAAATCAGGGGTGTTGCAGACAAAAGCAGCTGCAACACCCCTGATTTTCGTTTTTCAGCGCACAACCGTAGTGCAAAAGCGCGTATTTGTCAGCAACCGCACCTTCCGAAAGCGCACTTACTCACGCTCCCGACCACCACTTAGCTCCCCGCTGGGGGAGCTGTCGGCCTAGGCCGACTGAGAGGGCCAGCCGCGCGCATCCTCACTTCGTATTATCGTGCTGCTCCTTGAAATCATCCATCACCACAATGCCCACACTCTGCAAATCATACGGCGTTGCCTGATAGACAAAGTAGTTCAGCCAGTTGCAATACAGCAGATTCGCCGAGGAGCGCCAGGAGCAAATCGGCGCCTTCGTATCATCATCACCGGGATAGTAATTGCACGGCACATCCGGATGCAGACCGGCCTTCTTGTCGCGCTGATACTCCATTTCCAGCGTATCGGCATCGTACTCCGAGTGGCCGGTGATGAAAATCTGTCTTCCGCCGTGCGTGGAGATGGCGTAGACGCCCGCTTCGTCGCTTTCGGCCAGAATTTTCATCTCCGGATGCTGCAAAATATCCTCTCGGCGCACCGTGGTGTAGCGGCTGTGCGGCACCATGAACGTATCGTCAAAGCCACGGAACAGGATGCTGTTGCGGTGTACCACACGGTGGCTGTAAACGCCGGAAAGCTTCTTGTCCATCATGTGCTTTTCCACGCCCCAGTGATAATACAAGCCAGCCTGCGCACCCCAGCAGATGTGGAAGGTCGAGGTGACGTGCGTCTTCGTCCATTCAAAGATGGTACACAGCTCGTCCCAGTATTCCACTTCCTCAAAGGGCATCTTCTCCACCGGCGCGCCGGTAATCACCATGCCGTCGTATGTGTTGTCCCGCACCTCGTCAAACGTCTTGTAGAAGGCCAGCATGTGCTGCTCCGACGTGTTTTTCGCCACGTGCGTCTTCACCATCAGCAATTCCAATTCCACCTGAATCGGCGTGTTGCCCAGCAGACGCGCCAGCTGCGTCTCCGTGGCAATCTTGGTAGGCATCAGGTTCAGCAGCAGAATTTTCAAGGGACGAATATCCTGCGTTTTGGCGCGGGTATCGGTCATCACGAAGATGTTTTCGCTGCGCAGCTTTTGCGCCGCGGGTAAATCGTTGGGAATCCGAATGGGCATTGGTCAAACTCCTTTTCGCCACATGACATCATGTAGCGCATTATTCCTTGTCAAATACCTGCCGGGCGATTTCCACTGCGGCACGGGCGTCATTTGCATAATAATCCGCGCCCATGCTGTCGGCATACGCCTGTGTGACCACAGCGCCGCCCACCATCACACGCGGCGACGGCGTAATGCTGCGCAGCGCACGCACCGTCTCCTCCATGCTGGGCAATGTCGTTGTCATCAGCGCGGAAAGCCCGACCAGCGGCACCGACTTTTCCTGCGCCACGCGCACAATCTCCTCCGCTGGCACATCACGACCCAAATCCAGCACCTCATAGCCGTAGTTTTCCAGCACCGTGCAGACGATGTTCTTGCCAATATCGTGAATATCGCCCTTGACCGTCGCCATGATGATGCGGCCCTTGCTGATGGTCTTTGTGCCGCTTTCGGCCATGTGGTCACGAATGACAGAAAACACCGCCTGTGCCGCTTGTGCCGCCGAAAGCAGCTGCGGCAGGAACGCCTTCCCCTGCTCATAGGCCGTGCCAACCGCGTCCAGTGCCGGAATCAGGTGCTGCTCGACAATCGTCATTTCACTCTGCTCCCGCAGCAGGTCCCTGGCCATGCGCGACGCGTCGGCCTTCAGGCCACGGATGATGGCTTCATCAATCGTCTGCACCGCGCTGGTGGCTACATTGCTGCCCTGCGCCGTGGTAGACACTTGCGCCTGACGCTGCTTTTGCTCCGCAAGCGCGGCGGCGCTGCCGTAAGTATCCACATATGATGCACAGGCCACGTCTTCCCCATTCAGCACACGGAAGGCCGCCACGCTGTCCATGATTTCACGCTGGTTCGGGTTGATGATGGGCAGCGTCAGGCCAGCTTCCATCGCGCGAACCAGGAACGTCTGGGTCATCAGCAGTCGATTGGGCAAGCCGAAGGAAATATTCGACACGCCCAGCAGCGTCTGCAAGCCCATTTCCTTGCGCACCGTCCGCACGGCCGCAAGCGTTTCCTCCGCCTGCTCCTGCTGAGCAGAAACCGTCAGCGTCAGGCAGTCAATAAAGACATCCTCGCGGCGAATGCCATGCGCCTGTGCCGCCGCGACAATGCGCTTTGCAATTTCGACACGCTCCGCCGCCGTTTTGGGCAGGCCCTTTTCGTCCAGCGTCAGACCCACAACCGCCGCGCCGTACTTCTTGACAATCGGCAGCAGCTTGTCAAGCACCGCCTGCTCGCCATTGACAGAATTGACCGACGCCTTGCCGTTGTAGACGCGCAGGGCCGCCTCAAGTGCCGCCGCATTGGTGGAATCCAGCTGCAACGGCACATCGACCGCCTCTTGCAGCTTCTTGACCACGCGCGGCAGCATCGTCACCTCGTCCACACCCGGATGGCCCACATTCACATCCAGAATCTGTGCACCTGCATCCACCTGCGCGATGGCGACATCGACAATGTAGTCCAAATCACCGGAAAGCAGCGCCTGCTGAAAGCGCTTCTTGCCCGTGGGGTTGATGCGCTCACCCACCACGCGCACACCGCGCAGCTCCAGCGGCACCGTCGGCGTGCAGAGGAAGCTGACATCCTGCACCTGTCGTGCGCCCGGCTTTCTGCCAGCCACCGCCTGATGCAGCGCCCGGATGTATTCCGGCGTCGTGCCGCAGCAGCCACCCACGATGCTCACGCCCGCATCAACGGCCTCCTGCATCGCCAGGGCGAATTCCTCCGGTGACATGTCATAATGTCCATCCAACGGATCGGGCAACCCGGCATTGGGCTTGGCAATCACCGGCAGATGCGTCAGGCTGCACAGCTCCCGGAAAAGCGGCAGCAGCTGCTTTGGCCCCTGCGAGCAGTTCAGGCCGATGGCATCCGCGCCCAAGCCTTCCAGCGTCCGTGCCATGGACGGCAGCGTACAGCCGGTGAAGGTGCGGCCCGTCTCGTCAAAGCTCATCGTCACATACACCGGCAGGTTCGTATGCTCCTTCACGGCCAGCAGTGCCGCCTTGGCCTCATACAAATCCGTCATCGTCTCGATGCAGACCAGATCCGCACCGGCCGCCTTGCCAGCCTCCGCAATTTCGGCAAACATATCCACCGCATCCTCAAAGGACAGCGTCCCCAGCGGTTCCAGCAATTCGCCAAGCGGGCCAATATCCAGCGCCACACGCGCGTTTGTGCCCTCGCAGGCCTTCTTCGCCGCCGCAATCGCCGCCGTCACCACCTGATGCACGGTATAGGGCGTGCGCTGCATCTTGCGGCGATTCGCGCCAAAGGTATTGGCATAGACCACCTGTGTTCCCGCCGCAATATACTGGCGGTGAATTTCCGTCAGGCGCTCCGGATCTTCTATCGCGAGCAGCTCCGGAATCGCACCCAATTTCAGCCCCTGACGCTGGAGCATCGTGCCCATCGCGCCATCCAGAAAAATCAGTTCATTCTCCACACGTTTTTCCTCCCTTGCGGAGTGTACATCTCTCCCGCAGCGCACAATAAGCGCAGCCACGGATTTTCGCCGCCTGCGGTGTATCGGCAATGCCGATGATGGCCGTGACGCTCTTCATGGGATTCATCAGCTGACTGTCTGTCAGCGTGATGCCCAGGCGGCGCATGGCATCCGTCCATGCCAGCAGCGTTTTCTGGCAGGAAAGCGGCAAGTCCCCATATCCGGGACTGAATCGGTCTGTCAAATATTTGCCCGGCAGCTTGCTGCGGATTTCCGCCTCTGCCGCGTCGCATCCGGCCTCCACATAAGCACTGCCGCATGCGTTGAGCAGCAGTCCCTGTGCCATATCACGCGCGCGAACCTGCTTTTCCCACGCATCAAAGGATGCGCCCAAGGTGCAGACCAGAACCGCCGCATGATGGCATTGTGCCAGCATTTTTCGCGCCGTCTGTCCTTCCAGGGGCATTTCCGCCAGAAACAGCTGTGTTCCCTCTCGGCGAAGCTCCATCAGGCGCCAGACGTAGCGCGGCTGTATCCTCGCTTCGCACGCACGGGCAATTTCTTCTATCTGCGCATGCAGCACACCGCCGTTTTCCTCGCGCACACCGGCGTAGCGCAGCGCTTCCTCCCGGTCAATCTGCATAGGCATCAAAACAGCGCCACCAGCGCATTCCAGGCCCGCACCAATTGCTCCGTATGAACCGGCAGGCGGAAGAACGCCTCCAGGGCAATCAGCAGCAGCAGATGCAGCGGATACAGTGAGTAGCTCAGCCAGCGCGGCATTTTCACCTGTCGGCGAATGGGCAAGAGCATCAGCGGCGTCGCCAGCACGGCCATTCCCTGCAAGCGAAGCCACGGCGACACCACCGGCCCAATCGCCGATTGTGTCAGCGGCAGCAAACTGATGCCGCAAATTTCCGTCACACCCACACTGCTTGAACCCCAATACAGACAGAAGGCCATCATGACCGCCGCAATGCCCGCACGGCTTTCCCGCACGGCGTAGAGCAGCAGCACCAGCATCACGCCGCGCCAGCCATAGTCGCACCCGACCAGCTGCGCCGCCAGCAGGGCCAGAACCGGCGCCCACACGTGGCTCAGCAGCCGCCTTTCCTTCATGCCCCACACGCCCAGAAGCGCAATCAGCAGCGTCAGGAAAATATTCGGCTCATTCCATCCATGATTCAGCGCCACCATGTAAATGGGCTGGGACACCAGGCCGATGAGTGCAATGCGCAGCAGATACCGCGGCACGGAGCGCGTATAGCTCACGCCCACCACCATGCACCAGCAATACAGTGGGAACGCCAACCGCCCCAGCATGCGCATTTCCGGAATTTGCGGAAAAACCATCTTGCCCGCATGATCCACAAACATCAGCGCCAGCGCAATCAGCTTCAGGATGCCCGTTGCCGTGCAGCCCGCAATTTGCTTTCGTGCGTTTCCATACGTTCCTGCCATGTGTACCGCTCCTTCTGTCTCCTGACCGCATGCCGAAAACAACATCGTCGGATAGGATAACAGCAACAGTATAACGCAAATTCAGGCAGGAATCAAGGGAATTTCACCAGACCATCACGTGCATCCTGTAAAATCAACAGAAGAACAACTTTCTCGAAAGCGCCGCAAGAAGGAGGATGCCCCAATGGCCAAACGGCGAATCAGATGTGCTCTGCTGCTGCTTTGCGTGTTCACGCTTCTTTGTGCCATGTATCTGCATCATCACAATACGCCCGCAAAGACGCTGACCGGTACGGCGCGTGCCGGACTTGTGCTGACGCAGGAGGAGGAAGCGTACCATGTGCTGGCCGTCATTGACCGTAGCCGCGCCGACCGCGCCGGCATCTGTGCCGGAGACACCATTTTGCAAATTGACGGCGAAATGCCCGAAACGCTGCTGGATGCGGATGCGTTTTTTTCCAGCCAGCAGGCAGATTGCTCCATCCTGCTGCGCCGCGATGACCAGGAGCTTTCCATTCTCCTGCCCGCGCCGTGAAGGCTTGATTTTTCCCGTTCAGGCAGATATAATGAAATTGTATTGAACAGTGATTTGACTTTGAGGTGATTGCACATGACGTTGCTTGTTGTGGACGATGAGTGCCGCATCCGCGACTTGATTCGCAAATATGCCGCCTTTGAGGGCTATGCGGTCGATGAAGCCGCCAATGGTATGGAGGCCATTGAGAAATTTTCCAAAGGCAATTATGACCTGATTATCATGGACGTGATGATGCCCGAGCTGGATGGCTTTTCCACCTGCCGGGAGATTCGCCGCACGTCGCAGGTGCCTGTGATTATGCTCTCCGCGCGTGGTGAGGAATACGACCGCATCCACGGCTTTGAGCTGGGTGTAGACGACTATGTGGTCAAGCCGTTTTCGCCGCGCGAGCTGATGATGCGCGTCTCCGCGATTTTGAAGCGCAGCGCCGCCGCCACGGCCGCAAATGACAATGACCGCGTCGTTATGGGCGATTTGGTGGTGGACTTCACCGCCCGTCAGGTTTCCCTGCATGGCGAAAACCTGTCCCTGTCGCCCAAGGAGTATGACCTGCTGTTCTACATGGTGCGCAATCGCGGCATCGCCCTGACGCGCGAGAAGCTCATCAGCGACGTGTGGGGCTATGATTTCTTCGGCGACGACCGGACGCTGGATACGCACATCAAGCTCCTGCGCAAAAGTCTGGGCGATTATGCCGACCGCATCTCGACCCTGCGCGGCGTCGGCTACCGCTTTGAAAAGGAAGCATGAGGCATTTTGCCATGAAGCGATTTTCATTTCCACGCTTGCGCACGGCGCAGGCCGCAACGACAACATCTGCGTCAAAGCCACCGCATGCAAAGCCACGCATCCGCCAGCGCATCCTGATGTATCTGGCGGCTTTTGTCGTGTTTGTGCTGGTGCTGCTGTGGCTGATGCAGATTGTCTGGCTGGATGATTTCTACCGCTGGAATAAGACACAGCAGATTAACAGTGCCGCCAATGCCGTGGAGAACAACATCGGCAACTCGCAATTGCTGCGCCTGATGAACCGCCTGGCGCGGCAAAACGACATGTGCATTTTGCTGCTGGATGAAAACATGCATACCTTTTTGTCCTCCGAGGACACGCGGTATTGTCTGATTCACCACATGACCAACCGGAATTTAAGCTTCTGGTGCTCCATGATTCCGCAAAACGGTGAGACGCTGACGGAGCTGTTCAACATCGCGCCCTTTAGCACGGATGGATACAACAGCCACGTCTTCCGCGGCGCTGTTCCGCCCATGGATAACAATCGCCAGAAGCAAAGCCTGCTGTGCGCGCGCCGTGTCACCCTGCCCGACAACAGCACAGGGTATTTGCTGCTGAACTGCACCATCACGCCGCTGGACTCCACCGTATCGACCCTGCGCCTGCAATTGCTACTGATTACAGTGGTCGTTATTGCCGGTGCGACGCTGCTTTCCCTGCTGATTTCGCGTTTGGCCACGCGCTCCATCACCGAAACGAGTGAGGCGGCGCGTTCACTCTCCCGTGGACAGTACACCATTCCGCGCCATGGCTGCGAATACCGCGAAATGGCCGAATTAAACCAGACGCTTGTATACGCCGCGCATGAATTGAGCCAGGTGGAGCATTTACAGCATGAGCTGATTGCCAACATCAGCCACGATCTGCGCACACCGCTGACGATGATTGGCGGCTATGTGGAAATGATGCGCGACCTGCCCGGCGAAGCAACACCGGAGAACATGCAGATTATCATCGATGAAACACAGCGCCTGACCAGCCTGGTGAACGAGCTGCTGGAATTCAGCCGCTTGCAGACCGATGGCTTGCCGCTCTCCCCTGCGCCATTTGATTTCACCGCCTCCGTGGAGGCCATCACCGATCGTGTCAGCCGCATGGTGCAGCAAAATGGCTATCAGATTGTGTTTGCGCCCGACACGCACGTTTTCGTATTGGCCGATGAGGCCCGCATTGCACAGGTCGTCTACAACCTGATTGGCAACGCCCTGACCTACACGGGTGAAAACAAGACCGTCACACTCACCCAGCAGGTGCAGCAGGATGGCACGGTTCGCCTGACAATTCGCGACAGCGGCCCTGGCATCCCGCAGGAGGAATTGTCGCTCATCTGGAATCGCTACTACCGCACGCAGGAGACGCACAAGCGCGCCGTCATTGGCAGTGGACTCGGGCTTTCCATCGTGCGCAGCATTCTGGAACAGCACCATGCACCCTTCGGCGTGGATAGCAAGGAGGGCGAAGGGACCGCCTTCTGGTTCGCCCTGCCCATCACAATCAATTCTTCCCATTTGCCAACCGTTGATTGAATTCATATAAGAGAATCGCTCCAGTAGGGGCGGTTCTTTTTTGGGTGTAGCGAAAACGCCCTGCGAAGCATTCACGTTCCGCAGGGCGTTTCTATTGATGCAATTACTTCTGGTTCTTCTGATCCACCATGGCCTTGACCTTCAGCGGCAGGCCGAGGAGGTTGATGAAGCCCTCAGAATCCTTGTGGCTGTAGAGGTCGTGGCTGTCACCAAAGGTGGCGATTTCCTCCATGTAGAGGCTGTTCGGAGACTTCACGCCCGCATTGATGCAGTTGCCCTTATACAGCTTGAGCTTGACCGTGCCGTTGACGGCCTGCTGGGTGCTGTCCACAAATGCGGAGAGCGCCTCGCGCAGCGGCGTGTACCACATGCCGTCATAGACCAGCTCAGCAAACTTGCTGGCGACCAGCTCCTTGTAGTGGCTCGTCTGGCGATCCAGAGTGATAGATTCCAGAATCGCATGCGCCGCGTAGAGCATCGTGCCGCCGGGCGTCTCGTACACGCCACGGGACTTCATGCCAACCAGGCGGTTTTCCACCAGATCCGCGCAGCCAACGCCGTTGCGGCCAGCGACCTCGTTGGCCTTGGTCAGCAGGTCAATGGCGCTCATCTTCTCGCCATTGATGGCCACCGGCACACCGGCCTCAAAGTCCACGGTCACATATTCCGGCTGATCGGGCGCCTTTTCCGGCGTCACCATCGTCAGCAGCAGGTCTTCCGGCGGCTCATTCCACGGATCTTCCAGATCTGCGCCCTCATGGCTGATGTGCCAGATGTTGCGGTCCATGGAGTACGGACGATCCTTCTTGACCGGCACCGGAATGCCACGCTTCTCGGCGTATTCGATTTCTTCCTCACGCGTCTTGATATCCCAGATACGCCACGGCGCGATAATCTTCATCTGCGGGTCGAACGCCTTGATGGTCAGTTCAAAACGCACCTGGTCGTTGCCCTTACCGGTGCAGCCGTGGCAAATCGCGGTGCAGCCCTCCTGATGGGCAATTTCCACCAGACGCTTGGCAATCAGCGGACGCGCGAAGGACGTGCCCAGCAGGTACTTGCCTTCATACACCGCGCCAGCCTTCAGCGTGGGCCAGATGAAGTCCTCAACAAATTCCTTACGCAGGTCTTCGATATAGAGCTTCTCCGCGCCGCACTTCTTGGCCTTTTCATGCAGGGGCTCCAGCTCCTCGCCCTGACCAACGTCGCCCGCCACGCAGACCACATCGCAGTCATAGTTTTCCTTGAGCCACGGTACAATAATCGAGGTATCCAAGCCACCGGAATAAGCCAGCAAAACACGCATCTTTGCCATGTGAATCGACTCCTTCATTCGCCCGTAAGCGTCATTTTTTCATTCATGTCAGCGGCAACTGTATCCAGCATCCATCCGTCTGACAGGAGGTATTATACACCCGTGTGAATAAAAATGCAAGGGCTTTGAATAAATTTTCAGGCGATTTTTTGTTTTTTGATTGTTTTTTGCAAAGCGTACCGTCTCCTTTCGCGCGATGAATTTTCGTCACGCACGGCACAGCACCTGAAAAACTTCCGCAAATTCCTTGGAAATGCTGCCACGCCCCTTCCATTTCGGCGTTGACTATGGTATAATAGAAGGGTACGCTTTTTTTGAGAGGCGAAACGGAAGGCTTCTTCCCTTTTTCCTTTGGACCATGGCTGATAAGGAGCACACCCATGATTACTGTAAGCAATGTTTCCCTGACCTTTGGTGGTCAGAAGCTTTTTTCTGGTGCTGATTTGAAATTCCTGCCGGGCAACTGCTACGGCGTGATTGGTGCAAACGGCGCGGGCAAGTCGACCTTCCTGCGCATTCTTTCCGGCGAGCTGGAGCCGACCACCGGTTCGGTGACGATTCCCGCCGGTCAGCGTCTGTCTACCTTGAAGCAGGATCAGTTCAAGTACGACGCCTATCCTGTTCTTGACACGGTCATCATGGGCAACCAGCGCCTGTACGACATCATGAAGGAAAAGGACGAGCTGTATGCCAAGCCGGACTTCTCCGATGCCGACGGCGAGCGCGCGGCGGAGCTGGAAGGCGAATTCGCCGAGATGGACGGCTGGAATGCCGAATCCGATGCGGCCACGCTGCTGACCGGTCTGGGTCTGCCGGTGGAAATGCACACCATGCTCATGGGCGATTTGAAGGGCGGCGAGAAGTTCAAGGTGCTGCTGGCGCAGGCCATTTTCGGCAACCCGGACATCCTGCTGCTGGACGAACCGACCAACAACCTGGACAACCGCTCCGTCGCCTGGCTGGAAGACTTCCTGATGAACTTCCCTGGCACGCTGATTGTTGTCAGCCATGACCGTTGGTTCCTGAACAACATCTGCACGCACATCGTCGATATCGACTTCAACCAGGTCAAGCTCTACGTGGGCAACTACGACTTCTGGTACGAGTCCTCCAAGATGATGCAGAGCCTGATGAACGACCAGAAGAAGCGCCGTGAGGACAAGATTAAGGAGTTGCAGGCTTTCATCCAGCGCTTCTCCTCCAACAAGTCCAAGGCCAAGCAGGCCACCAGCCGCCGCAAGCTGCTCGACCAGCTGACGATTGAGGAAATGCCGGCTTCTTCGCGCCGCTATCCGTGGGTCTGCTTCACGCCCGAACGCGAGGCTGGCAAGGACATCCTGCAAGTCTCCAACCTGAACTACACCCAGGACGGCGTGCAGCTGCTCAAGGACGTGTCCTTCATCGTCACCAAGGGCCAGAAGATTGCCCTGGTCGGCAGCAACGAACAGGCACAGACGGCGCTGTTCCGCATCCTCTCCGAGGAAATTCAGCCCGACAGCGGTTCCTTCAAGTGGGGCGTCACCATCTCCACCAACTACTTCCCCAAGGACAACAGCAAGTTCTTTGAGGGCTGCGACCTGAACATGATGCAGTGGTTCGCCCAGTACAGCCCGGAGCAGCTGGAAACCTACATGCGCGGCTTCCTGGGCCGCATGCTGTTCTCCGGCGACGACGTGTACAAGCCCGTCAACGTCCTCTCCGGTGGTGAGAAGGTGCGCGTCATGCTCTCCCGCATGATGCTCTCCGGCGCGAACTTCCTCATGCTGGATCAGCCTACCAACCACCTCGACCTGGAATCCATCACCGCGGTCAACAACGCGCTGATTAACTTCCCGGGCAATGTCCTGTTCACCTCTCAGGACCACCAGTTCATCACCACCATCGCCGACCGCATCATCGAAATCAAGCCCGATGGCACGATTGCCGATTATTACTGCGGCTATGAAGATTATCTGGAAAAGATTAAGGGACAGGAAAACTAATCATATACAAACCGCGAAGGCAACGCCGCATGGCCGCGCCTTCGCGGTTTCTTTGCAGAAAAAAATCGCTGAGAGCTTTCGTCCTCAGCGATTTTTTTGTTATGCATTTTTATCCTGCCAAGCTACTCAGACTTCGCAAAATGGCAATTCTTCCATCCTTCAGGAGGATGGTCTTTTTCGTCACCACTTGCACGACATATCGGCCGCTTAGCCTACCACGCCCGGCACGTCATAGCGGATGCGCATCTTCGGCGCTTCCTCCAGCACGGCGCGGTAGTTGGTCATCCAGTCCTCGTGGCCGTCATCCACATTCAGGCCATCGGCCGGCGGCGCAAACAGCTTCAGCGTCATGGTCGTGGGCGCTTCCAGAGGCTTATCGAAGAAGGCGCTCATCAGGTCAATCGTCTTAACATGCGGCGCTTTATAGAACCACGTGCCGTTCAGCTCCACCATCAGGCCGATGGGCTGCTCCACGGTCATTTCGCAGAATTCGGGATTGCCCGTGAATTCCAGCGGAATCGCCACACCATCGGCATCCTCCGCGCCGCCCCAACGCAGCTGCACCGGGAAGGCAGCTTCCTCGCCTTCCTCCATCTTGGGCATGAAGTAGGGATCCTGCATCAGTTCCTTATATTCCTTGAGCATCGGCTGCTCGATACCAACCGCCGGGTTATTGGGGTCTTCGATTTCCAGACCCAAACGGCCACGGTCACGGAACTGGTACATGCTGATGCCCTTGAACCAATCCGCCTGATGGTCGCGGAACGCCTTGGCAAAGCGCAGCACGCTATCCGCCTGATGGCGCGGGCCGGTGACGTCGCCGTCGCTATTGAATTCGGCGGTAATCAGCGGCTTCTTACCGAACAGAGAGGACGCACGCTCCCACGTTTTCTGGAAAAGATCATAGTCCATGTCAATCGTCTCGACCTTATACTGGCCGCCACCGACCTCAGCCACGTCATAGGGCCAGCCATAATGCAGCGCCGGATAGCAGTCCACCGACCAGATATCTGCCGCGCGGTAGGCATCAGCAAAGGCGTCTTCCTTCTCCAGGCGACCATCGGGCTGGGTGAAGCCAGCGCAGAGGACCGTGCGGACATTGGGCGCTTCCTCCTTCACGATATTGGCGAAGCGGACGAAGAACTGTCCGACCTGCTCATAGGTGAAGCGCTTACTATGCGTGAACCACGTGCCACAGCACTCATGATTGATACGCAGGGTCATGCGGCCATAGGGGCGCAGCATACGCGCCACCTCGCGCAGCTCCTCATCAGAAAGCGCGCAATCCACCGTCAGCGTCAGGGCGACGTCCTGACCATGGCGGCGAATATCCTGCATCTGGGCAAAGGGCTGTCCCTCAGCATTGAAGGGGAAGTAATCATCATAGGGGTAATCCCACTGGAAGGTGATGTTCATGTCCTTGCATGCCTTGGAAATTCGCTGCGGCCACTGGGCGTCATGGGGATAATAGGTATACATGATACCGATATTCCGATGCGGACGACCCAGCTTATGCAGGATATAGTCCTGATTGACATACTCGGCACGTTCGCTACCGTCGCCCAGGTCGAGCGCACAGGCAGCAGGAGCAAGATGCAGCTTTTTCATTCCTTTGTCCCTCGCTTTTTTAATTTCTTTGTACATGCAAAGAAACAAACATGGTTTGTTCCTTGGAATGTTTTGGTGATGGATGCTATGCTGTTTGGCTTTGGCGGAAGGCAGGGGTGTGTTGTTTTTTCTGCCAGTCTTTGCTGGCCAGTCCAGGGGGCTTTCCGGTCGCCCCCTTCAACCCCTTCGGCGTCGCCTCTTTTTGAGTTGGTTGGAATTGCAGGTATCGGGCTTGTGTTGTTTTTCCAGCTGGTCTTTGCTTGCCTGTCCAGGGGGCTTTCCGGTCGCCCCCTTCAACCCCTTCGGCGTCGCCTCTTTTTG
>CAYXHF010000010.1:0-3039 GCA_964464815.1 uncultured Faecalibacterium sp. | reverse complement strand
GTTGGAATTGCAGGTATCGGGCTTGTGTTGTTTTTCCAGCTGGTCTTTGCTTGCCAGTTCCAGAGGGCTTTCCGGTCGCCCTCTGGACTCCTTCGGAGCGCCCTTATTCCAACAGCTCCGCGCCGGTCACGACGTCCTCCATCAGCGCAATCACCATCGGGACGCCGCGGTCTTGCTTGCCTTGTAGACGGATGGCGTCTTTTTCAAGCAGCGTAGCGGGCGATTTCACTTGGTGGACGCGGAGAAGATGGTCGTCTTTTTCCATGCGGATGGCGGCGGCAATCAGCTTGCCGTTGCTGCCGTTTTTGTTGAAGTAGAAGGACTTTACGCCCTTGCCGTTGCGGTTTTGCCGCTCAAAGTCAACCGAGAGGAGACGCTTGGCGTAGCCACGGTCGGTCATGAGAACCATCTGGTCGCCATCCTGTAGCTGACCGCACCAGAGCAGCTCGTCATCAGCGTCCACCTGCATGCAGCGCACGCCAGCGGCGACACGGCCCTGCACGGGAATGCTGTCCAGCGCAAAGCGGATGCACATGCCGGTTTTGGTGATCATCAGCAGGTCGTCACGGCTGGCAGCAGGAAGAATCGTCAGCAGCTCGTCGCCTGCCTTGATGTTCACGGCGGCGAACTTCTTGCTGCGCACGTCGTAATCGGCGGCGGCGCTGCGCTTGACCATGCCCTGCTTCGTCACAAATAGCAAATCCGGCAGGTGGCCCACATCTGCCATGCGGGTGCAGGTCATCCAGAGCGCCGTCTCACCTTCCTCCAACCCGACCAGCACGCCGTGCAGCAGCTGACCACGATCCTTGGGCTTCACTTCGTTGAGCGCCGTGACCGCCAAGGGGTAGCAGTTGCCGTGATTGGTGAAAATCAGCAGCGTTTCATCCGTCTTGGCCATGAAGAGGAAGTCCGGGTACTCCTTTTCATCCTCGGCACGGCTCGGCAGCGGATTCTTGCGATAGAGCGCAGGGCTCATGCGTTTGAGCTGACCAGCGCCCGTGAAGGCCACAATGACCTCCTCCGGCGGTGCGGCTTCGTCCTCCTGTTCCAGGGGCGATTCATCCGCGCTTTCAATGCTTGTGCGGCGCTCGTCGGCGTATTCGTCGGCGATTTCCTGCAATTCCTTGCGAATGACGGCCAGCAGCTTCTTTTCGCTGTGCAAAATGCCCTCCAGACGGTCAATCAGCTTCAGGATGTCCTCATATTCCTTGCGCAGGGCGATAATTTCCAGATTCGTCAAGCGCTGCAAGCGCATGTCCAGAATGGCCTGTGCCTGCGCGTCGCTCAGCGCAAAGCGCTCCATCAGGCGAGCTTTGGCTTCCTTGGGGTTCTTCGACGCGCGGATGAGGGCAATCACCTCATCCAGATTGTCCACGGCAATCATCAAGCCCTGCAAGATGTGTGCGCGCGCCTTGGCCTGTTTGAGATCGTATTCGGTGCGGCGCGTCACCACATCCTTCTGATGGCGGATGAAGTGGCTCAGCATGGTTTTCAGGCCCATCTGAACGGGCTTGCCCTGCGCAATGGCGACCATGTTCACACCGAAGGTGACTTGCAGGTCGGAGTACTTGTAAAGAACCTTGAGCACCTTTTCAGGATCAGCGTCCTTCTTCAATTCGATGACGGCGCGCATGCCTTCGCGGTCAGACTCGTCGCGAATGTCGTAGATGTTGCTCAGCTGGCCCTTCTTTTCCTCGGAGACCTTCAAAATCTTCTCGAGCATGGCGGCCTTGTTGACCATGTAGGGCACCTCGCTGATGACCAGCAGCTTGCGCCCGGCCAGACCATCCTCCACATGCACACGCGCACGCAGGGACAGCTTCGAGCGACCCGTTTCGTAGCCACGGCGAATTTCCTCATTCTGCACCAGCACACCGCCGGTCGGGAAATCCGGGCCAGGAATGATTTTCATCAAATCATCCAGCGAAATATCCGGATTTTCAATCATGGCGATGGCGGCACGGATGCTTTCACCCAGATTGTGGGGCGGAATATTCGTCGCCAGACCAACCGCAATGCCGCTTGCGCCATTGACTAGCAGGTTCGGGAAACGCGCCGGCAGCATGTCCGGCTCCTTGAGCGTATCGTCAAAGTTCAGTCGGAACGGTACGGTGTCCTTCTCAATGTCGCGCAGCATCAGCAGGGCCAGCGGCGTCATGCGCGCCTCGGTATAACGCATGGCGGCGGCGCTATCGCCATCAATGGAGCCGAAGTTGCCATGGCCATCGACCATCGGGCCACGCATGGAGAAATCCTGCGCCATACGCACCAGCGCATCATACACGGAGGAATCGCCGTGCGGATGATATTTACCCAGGCAGTCACCGACGATACGGGCGCACTTACGGTGCGGCTTGTCCGGCGTCGTGCCCAGCTCCATCATGGTGTAGAGGATGCGACGCTGCACAGGCTTGAGGCCATCCTCCACACGCGGCAAGGCACGTTCCAGAATGACATGCTCGGCGTAGGGAATCATGGACTGGTGCATCACGTCCTCAACGGTCGTTTGCAGGATGCGGGACGGATCGTCCTTGGGAATCGGACGATTGTCGCTTGTCTTTTTCTTCGCCATGGCTTATTTTCCTCCTTCCCGCTGATTTTCCGGCAATTCAAAGTTATCGGGCTTATTGAAGTCCGCATTTTCGATGATGTAATCACGTCTGGGTTCCACCTTGTCGCCCATCAGAATGGTGATGCGGCGGTCTGCCAGCGCGGCGTCCTCAATCGTGACCTGCATCAGCTTGCGCTGTTCAGGGTTCATGGTCGTTTCCCAGAGCTGCTCCGGGTTCATTTCGCCAAGGCCCTTGTAGCGCTGAAGCACGTAGCCCTTGCCAGCCTCCTTGATGCAGCGGCTCAGCTCCTTGTCGTCATAGGCATACAGCACCTTGCTGCCCTTTTGCACCTTGTACAGCGGCGGCATGCCGATATAGACGTGGCCACCTGTCACCAGCTCCTTCATATAGCGGAAGAAGAACGTCAGCAGAATGGCGCGGATATGCGCACCGTCCTGGTCGGCATCGGAGAGGATGATGACCTTGT
>CAYXHF010000009.1:0-66178 GCA_964464815.1 uncultured Faecalibacterium sp. | reverse complement strand
GCGACACCACGGACATCGTGCAGAAGGAAATGTACACCTTCAAGGACAAGGGCGATCGTTCCATCACCCTCAAGCCGGAGGGAACCGCAGGCGCGGCACGCTGCCTGCTGGAAAACAACCTGTATGCGGATACGCTTCCGTGCAAGATGTATTACCTCAATGCGCCGATTTTCCGCTATGAGGCGCCGCAGAATGGCCGCCTGCGCGAGCATCACCAGTTCGGTCTGGAATGCTTTGGCGCCAGGGACGCTTCTGCCGATGCGGAGCTGATTCTGCTGGCCTATCGCCTGCTGAGCCGTCTGGGCGTGAAGAACCTGTCGGTCAATATCAACTCCATCGGCTGCCCGGAGTGCCGGCCGAAGTATCATGCGATGCTCAAGACGTTCCTCTCGGGCCGCATTGACGAAATGTGCGCCACGTGCAAGACGCGCTTTGACCGCAACCCGCTGCGCGTGCTGGACTGCAAGGAAAAGCATTGTCAGGAGCTGGTGAAGGATGCGCCGTCGATGCTGGATGTGCTGTGCGATGATTGCAAGCAGCACTTCGAGCAGCTCAAGCAGTATCTGGATGCGTCCGGCATTCCGTATCAGGTGGATGCACGCATCGTGCGCGGTCTGGACTACTACACCAAGACGGTGTTTGAGCTGATTACCACCACGCCCAATGGCAATCTGACCGTTTGCGGCGGTGGTCGCTATGACAATCTGGTGGAGCAGCTGGGTGGTTCATCGCTGCATGCGGTGGGCTTTGGCATGGGCATTGAGCGCGTGCTGATGCTGCTGGACAGCGAAGGTGTGGAAATTCCGCGTCCGTCGCTGTATGAGGTGTTTGTGACCTACATGGGCGCGCATCAGGTGGCGGCGTTCTCTCTGGTGCAGCAGCTGCGCAATGCGGGCATCAAGGCTGACCTCGACCACACCGGCCGCAGCCTGAAGGCACAGTTCAAGTATGCCAACAAGATGGGCGCACTGCTGACGGCCACGCTGGGCGATGATGAAGTCGCAAACGGTGTGGTGAAGCTCAAAAACATGAATACCCGCGAGGAGCGGACTGTTCCCATGGCGGACGTTGCAACTGCTGTTCGGGAGATGCTGGACTAACAAAAACCCGGCCTCCCTGCATCCACCACGAGGACGAAGAAGAATATAATCCCCGGATTCCACTGAAATGGTGTGAAATACACCGATTGATAAAAGGAGAAACGATGATGCAAAACCGCACTCATACCTGTGACGAGCTGCGTCTGTCGGACGCTGGCAAGCGTGTCCAGCTTTCCGGCTGGATGGACAGCGTCCGCATTGTCAGCGCAAACCTGGCTTTCGTCATCCTGCGCGACTTCTATGGTACGACGCAGGTCGTGATTGACGACGAGGAGCAGATGAAGACCATCCGCGCCCTGAACAAGGAAAGCGTGATTTCTGTCACCGGCACCGTTCGCGAGCGCGACAACAAGAATCCCAAGATTCCTACCGGCGATATCGAAGTTGTGCCGGAAAAGATTGATGTGCTGGGTCGCTGCCGCTACAACGAGCTGCCCTTCCAGATCAACCGCAGCCGCGAGGCGGATGAGGCCCTGCGCCTGAAGTACCGCTACCTTGACCTGCGCAACCCCGATGTGAAGAAGAACATCGTCATGCGCTGCAACGTCGTCACCGCCCTGCGTCAGGCGATGAATGAGCATGGCTTCCTGGAAATCACCACGCCCATCCTGACGGCTTCTTCGCCGGAAGGCGCGCGTGACTACCTCGTTCCGGCGCGTAAGCATCCGGGCATGTTCTACGCCCTGCCGCAGGCGCCCCAGCAGTTCAAGCAGCTGCTCATGACCTCCGGCTTCGACCGCTATTTCCAGATTGCCCCCTGCTTCCGTGATGAGGATGCACGCGGCGACCGCAGCCCGGGCGAATTCTATCAGCTGGACATGGAAATGGCCTTTGCGTCTCAGGAGGACGTGTTCGCGGTGCTGGAAGACGTGCTGCCGCCCATCTTTGCCAAGTACGGCACGTACAACACCGCCTCCGCTGCGCCCTTCAAGCGCATCCCTTATATGGAGGCGATGGAGCGCTACGGCTCCGACAAGCCCGACCTGCGCATCGACCTGGAGGTGCAGGACGTGACCGACCTGATTGGCGGCTGCGGCTTTGGCCCGTTTGAGGGCAACACCGTCAAGGCGGTTGTCGTCAGCGACATGACCGCCACGCGCAAGCAGATTGACAAGCTTTGCGCCGATGTGGAGGTCGTGACGGCCAACAAGGTCTTCTGGTTCAAGCTGGACGAGAAGGGCGAGATTGCTGGCGGCATCGCCAAGTTCGTCAAGGAGCAGAAGGACGAGCTGGTGGAGAAGCTGGGTCTCAAGCCCAACACCTTCGTCGGCCTGACCTGCGGCAAGAAGCTGGCTGCCCAGAAGACGGCTGGTGTCCTGCGTCGTATGGTGGCTGACCTCTGCCCGAATCACATCGACCGCGAAAAGTACGAATTCTGCTGGATTGTCGATTTCCCGATGTACGAAATCGGCGAGGAATCCGGCGAGCTGGAATTCTGCCACAATCCCTTCTCCATGCCCAACGGCGGCCTGGAAATCCTCAAGAAGGCCCAAAACGGCGAGGTCGATCCGCTGTCCATCACGGCGTATCAGTACGACCTGGTCTGCAACGGCGTGGAGCTGTCCTCCGGCGCTGTCCGCAACCACGATCCGGAAATCATGATTGAAGCCTTCAAGATGGTTCGTCTGGGCGAGGAGGACGTGAAGGCGAAGTTCCCGGCCATGTACAATGCGTTCTGCTACGGTGCGCCGCCGCATGCGGGTATTGCTCCGGGTGTGGACCGCATGGTGATGCTGCTGGCCGGCGCGGAGACGATTCGCGAGGTCATTCCGTTCCCGATGAACAAGAACGCACAGGACGTCATGATGGGCGCTCCGGGCTATGTGGAACAGAAGCAGCTGGATGAACTGCATATCGCCTGCGTGAAGGTTGAAGAGTAAATCAGCATAGGAAAACAAGAGGTGGACGGGAAGAAGCTGTCCACCTCTTGTCGTTGGGGGAAAAATGCCCGCAGAATCCTGCACTCTCACCCTTGTTTTCTCGTGGAAACACGCATTGCATGCTTGCTAATCAGAAAAAACTATGGTATAATGGCAGGGAACAGACTGCGGGATTGTAGCTTGCAGCTGTAGGATGCCTTTATCCACGGGCAAACCGTGGTTTTGAAACAGGAGGTGCATCGCAATGGCGAAGAAGGACAATCTGCCTGCAAATGTCGATGTGGACATGGAGCAGGGGAGCAACATTACCTACGCCAATGAGGTGGTCGCGATTATCGCGGGCGTGGCGGCCAGTGAGGTTGAGGGCATTGCGAGTATGTGCAATGTGTCCGGCAATCTGCTGGGCAAGAACCGCTCCGTGACCAAGGGCGTGAAGGTCGAAATCGGCACGGAAGAGGCCAGTGTGGATCTGTATGTGACGATGGAATATGGCACGCCCATTCAGAAGGCGGCGCATGACGCGCAGGAGAGCGTCCGCAAGGCCATTGAGGCCATGACGGGCCTGCATGTGGTGCGCGTGGATGTGCATGTGCAGGGCGTGAGCTTCGAGAAGGAGAACAACGCTCTGGATGCGGGCGCGAAGAAGGCCGTGCTGGCAGACGAAACGCCCAAGGCTGAAAAGCTGGCAGAACCGGCGGACGTGCAGGAGGACTCCACGACGGAGGAGTCTGCAACGACGCAGGAAACGCCCGATGTTCCCCAGGAGGAAACGGCGGATACCGCTGACAATGCAGCCAAGAACGATTGACCGTTCGCATGCACCGGCAGGGTGGGGAACGCCTTGCCGGTTTTGCTGTTGCTGCTGTCCGGCGCCCAGATGCCTCTGTGCATCGGTGGGACAGTGTTTGTTGACAACGTGAAAGGAGCGGCGAAACGTGAAACGGCGCGTATCGGATGTAATTGTAAGTATTTTGACCTTTGTGCTGCTACTGCTGCTGGCGGTGGCGCTGCTGGTGCTGGGCGTTGACACGCTGGATGCTTTTGTCGTGTCGGGTGATACGCTCCTGATGCAGAAGGTGGCGACATGGGCGGCGGAGAACCCGAACGTGGCGGGCATTGCCCTCATTGGTATGGCGGTGCTGCTGGCCGTGCTGGGCGAGGAGTGCCTGCGCCGGATTCTGCCGCGCCGTGCGGCTGGTCAGCGCGGATATGTGATGCAGAAGAATGAAAATGGCGCAATCGGCGTGTCCATTCGCGCCATTGAGGGCCTGATTCGCACCTGCATTGACAAGCATGAGGCGATTGCACAGGCGGAGATTCAGGTGGAGGAATTCCGTGACGGCATCACGATTTCCCTGCACATCATTCAGGCGGCTGGCGTGAACATTCCCTTGTCGGTCGGCGCACTGCAAAAGCAGATTAAGCAGTACGTCACGGCCTGCACGGGTGTGGATGTATACCGGATTCGCGTGATGGTGGAGAATGACGAGAGCATCCCTGTTGCGCCCAATCACACGGTGCAGGATGTTGCGCCGCTGCCCCAGCTGTCCGAGGTGAAGGAAGAGCCTGCGGCCCTGCCCAGCGTGCAGGGTGTGGTGATTCCTCCGGTGGAGGAGGAGCAGAAGCCGCCGATTCCGGCCATGCCTGTGGAGGAGAGCAATGAGACGGACGACCGTCCGCTGCATCAGCGCCTGTTCGGCATGCCCGAGCAGCCCATGATCATTCCCACGCCGCCGATGAAGCCGGAAGAGCAGGAAGTTCCTGTGGCGCAGGAGACTGCTGTCCCTCAGGATGCACCTGCCTCTCAGGAGACGGAAACGCCGGCTGCGGAAGAAACGGCAGAAGCCACCGATGCGGCGACGCTGGCTGAATAATTTGCGATTCCCATTTTTGAAGATACATTGGATTTGTGGATAGGAGTGTAAGACAAGTATGGCACGAACGACTGCGCGTGCGGCGGTCATGCAGATGATTTTCGAACATCTTGCGGGCGGTGAAGGCGGCGAGGAAACGCTGCAAATGGTGTACGAGGCGCTGCGGAAGGAAGGTCTTCCGGGCGTGGAGAATATCTCGGAGAATGAACCGAGCGAAGCGGACAGAGCATACATCAGCCATGTGCTGGATGGCGTTTTGAACCATCTGGACGAGCTGGACGAAGTGATTCAGGCGGCCAGCCCGCGTTGGGAAATCAGCCGGATGCCGCATGTGGATTTGACCATCCTGCGCATGGCGGCGTGGGAAATCCTGCACGAAAAGGACGTGCCGGGTGCTGTGGCCATCAATGAGGCGGTCAATCTGGCCAATCGCTTCTCCGAGCCGGCGAGCGGTCGCTTCGTCAATGGCGTGCTGGGAACCATCCTGCGCAGAAAGCAGGCGGAAAACCAGTGAAGCGTGTGATCGTCGGGCTTGACACAAGCTGCTATACCACCTCTGCCGCGGCCGTTACGGTGGATGGCGAGGTGATTGCCAGCTGCCGGCGCTTGCTGCCTGTCCCCAAAGGGGAGCGTGGCCTGCGCCAGTCGGAGGCGGTGTTTATCCATGTTCGTCAGCTGCCGGAGCAGATTGAACTGCTCTCGCAGCACTTGACGGACTGCGAAATTGCCGCTGTGTGCGTCAGCCGCCGTCCGCGGGATGAAGAAGCATCGTATATGCCCGTGTTTCACGCAGGGGACGCGCAGGGTCGCAGCTTGGCGGCTTTGTTGAGCGTTCCCTGTTTTGCTACGACGCACCAGCGCGGACATATTGCGGCGGCGAAGGTCGATAGTGGCATAGCGCCGGGCGACCTGTTGGCGGTGCATCTTTCTGGCGGCACGACGGAGATTCTGTCGCTGGTTGGCGATGAACTGACCCTGCTGGGCGGCACGCTGGATTTGCATGCCGGTCAGGTGGTGGATCGCACGGGCGTGGCGCTGGGACTGCCGTTTCCGGCCGGGCCGTATCTGGAGGAGCTGGCGGTCAAGGGCACGGCGAAGGCACTTCTGCCCGTGTCGATGGCCGATGGTGGCATGAGCTGCCATTTGTCCGGCGCGGAGACGCAGGTGCAGCGCTGGATTGCCGCCGGTACAATGCCCAGGGAGGACATTGCCCGGGAGGTCTACGACCTGCTGGCACGAACGGTGGCGCGGATGGTAACAACGGCTGCGGAAAAAACAGGCATCCGTCAGGTACTGATTGCGGGCGGCGTATCGTCGTCCCAGCTGTTCCGGACGCTGGTGCGTCAGCGCATCGCAAAGCGCGACCGCGATTTGCACGTCTGCTTCGGGAAACCGGAGTATTCGGGCGATAACGCGGTAGGTGTGGCGCTGTTAGGCGCGGAGAAGCTGCGCCAATCAGAGACGCGCTGAATCATTCCTTTTTTAGAAAACACATTCCCGAAAATGAAGGGAGAATGAGCCATGGCTGCTCAAATATTGGACGGTAAGGTAGCGGCGGCAGAACTGCGTGCGGATATTGCTCGACGCGTGGCACTGCTGCGCGAAAAGGGCGTGACGCCCGGCCTTGCGGTCATTCTGGTGGGCGATGACGCCGCCAGCGAGGTATATGTGCGCAACAAGAGCGTTGGCTGCGATCAGGTCGGCATCCATTCGGTGACGATTCGCTTGCCCGCAGCCACCACGCAGGAAGAGCTGGAAAAGCTGATTGCGCGTTTGAACGAGGATGACACGATTCACGGCATTCTGGTGCAGCTGCCCTTGCCGGAGCATCTGGATGAGGCGGCGGCACTGGGCGTTGTGGCACCGGAAAAGGACGTGGACGGCTTCCACATCCTCAATGCGGGTCGGACGATGAGTGGTCTGCCGGGTGTTGTGCCCTGCACGCCCAAGGGCGCGATGGCGCTGATTCACCGCACCGGATTGAATCTGGACGGCAAGGAAGCGGTCGTGGTCGGTCGCAGCAACATTGTCGGCAAGCCCATGGCGCTGCTGCTCTTGCAGGAGAACTGCACTGTGACCATCTGCCACAGCCACACGCCGGATTTGGCACAGCACACGCGTCGCGCGGATGTGCTGGTTGCGGCGGTTGGCAAGGCAGGCTTCATCAAGAAGGACATGGTCAAGCCCGGCGCGGTCGTGATTGATGTGGGCATTAACCGCGTAAATGGCAAAATCGTGGGCGACGTGATGCCCGATGTCGCAGAGGTTGCGGGCTGGATGACGCCCGTTCCCGGTGGCGTGGGCAAAATGACGATCGCGGAGCTTTTGCAAAACACGCTGGAGGCGGCCGAAAAGCAGACGCGCTGAGGATAAGCAATGTCAGAATGGATTTTGGAGGTCAGTGATCTCAACGAATATGTGCGCCAGGTGTTGCTGAGCGAAACAGTGCTGCGCCGCGTTCGGCTGCGCGGAGAAATCAGCAATTTCAAGCGCCATTCCTCCGGCCATTGGTATTTCACGCTCAAGGACAGCCACTGCCGGATTGCGGCGGTGATGTTCCGGCAAAACGCGATGCGCATGTCCGTGCGCCCGCAGGATGGCATGTCCGTGATTGTGTCGGGTCAGGTTGGCCTGTACAGCGAGGGCGGCACGTACCAGATTACCTGCGACAGCATGCGTCCGGATGGCGTGGGGTCACTCTACCAGCAATTCGAGCGACTGAAGGCACGCTTGCAGGATGAGGGACTGTTCGATGCGGAAAGAAAGCGGCCTCTGCCGTTTCGTCCGCGCCGCATCGCTATCGTGACCTCACAGACGGGTGCGGTGCTGCACGACATTCGCATGGTTGCCATGCACCGCGATCCCAGCATTCCGCTGGTGCTTGTGCCGGTGCAGGTGCAAGGCCAAACGGCGGCGGCAGACATTGTGCGCGGCATCATGAAGGCGGCAAGGCTGCCGGAGGTCGATGTCATCATCGTTGGCCGCGGCGGCGGCTCGATGGAGGACTTGTGGGCCTTCAATGAAGAAGAAGTGGCCCGCGCCATTGCCGCCTGTCCTGTGCCAGTCATTAGCGCCGTTGGCCACGAGACGGATGTGACGATTGCCGACTTCGTGGCGGACAGACGCGCCGCGACGCCCTCCAATGCGGCAGAAATTGCCGTGCCGGACGGGAAAGAAGTGCTCGATGGACTGGAAGGCATGCGCTACCACCTTTATCAGGCGGCTGTGGGTGCATTGCAGGCGCGACACATGCAGATTCTCTCGGCACAGCGTCGCCTGGCGGCGGCGCATCCGCAGGAGCGTTTGGGGCAGATGACACGCCACACGCAGCAGCTACAGGCGCGTATGCAGCTGGCTGTCCAGCAGCGCCTGAACGCCTTGACACCACGGGTGCAGATGGCCTCCATCCGCATGGAAAATGCCGCCGAACAGGCCGTACATGCGCGTGCGGAGCAGCTCCACCGGGATATGCTCCGTCTGCGGGCGCTCAATCCCAATACGGTCTTGGAGCGCGGCTATGCGCTGGTGCTTTCCGAATCCGCGGTGCTGCCGGACAAACAGCATGCCATGCAGCACAAATCACTGACCCTGCGCTTTCGCGATGGTGAAATGCAGGTCACACGCCTTGACAAGGAGGCCGCACATGGCGACGAAGAAGAAACAACTCAGCTTTGAGGAACGCTTGCAGCAGGTCGAGGGCATGATTTCTCTGATGGAAGAGGGAAAGATGCCGCTGGAAGAGCTGCTGAATCAATATGAAGAAGGCATGAAGGCGTTAAGCACCCTGGAAAAGGAGCTGACCAGCGCCCAGCAGCGTCTGACCGTGCTGCGTCAGGGCGCGGACGGCGTGGAGACGGAAGTGCCGATGGAGGGCGAAGCATGAGAACGTATGGCGAGTATCACCGACTCATTGAAGAGAACCTGACGGTGCAGCTGGACAGCCTGGGTCAGATGCCGGATATTCTGCGGGAATCCATGGCCTACTCCCTGATGGCTGGTGGCAAGCGACTGCGCGCTGTGCTGCTGCTGGCAGCGTGTGAAATGGCGGGTGGCAGCATCGACACGGCGATGCCCTTTGCCTGTGCGCTGGAAATGATTCATACCTACAGCCTGATTCATGACGATCTGCCCGCGATGGACAATGACGACCTGCGTCGCGGCAAACCGACCAATCACCGCAAGTTCGGCGAGGACGTAGCGATTCTGGCTGGCGACGGCTTGCTGTCAGCGGCAATGGAGCTGATGATGCGCCATGCCGCTCAGATGGCCAAGAACGGAAGCACTGCCGGAATTCTGGCGGCAGAGGCGATTGCGCGTCATGCAGGCGTGACCGGCATGGTGGCCGGACAGACCATGGACGTGACAGGGGAAGGCAGCACGCCGACGGAGGAGAAGGTGCGCTATATCCACCTGCACAAGACGGCAGATTTGCTGACCGCGCCCATTGAGGCCGGCTTGCATCTGGCAGGTGCGACGGCAGAGCAGATTCAGGCAGGCTGCGAATTTGGCTGCCATCTGGGCCTGGCGTTCCAGATGGTGGATGACGTGCTGGATGTGGTGGGCACGGCGGAAACGCTGGGCAAGTCCATCGGCAAGGACGCGCAGGAGCAGAAGCTGACCTGGGTCGCCATTCGCGGTGTGGAAGGCACGCGCGAGGATGCGGCAAAGGAAATCGAAATGGCGCTGGATGCCCTGCACCAGCTGCCGGGAGATGTGAATTTTCTGCAAACACTTGCACAAAGCACCCTGAACAGAGTACAATAAGAGACAGCGGCCGCAAGGTTTGTCAAAAAAACAACTGCGGGAGGACGCAAGATGCATAATATTCTGGGGATGTTCAGCAACCCGGTGCTGCTATGCTGTGTGGCGGCATGGTTCGTGGCGCAGGCGCTCAAAATTCCGACGTACTATCTGGTGGAAAAGCAGCTCGACTGGCGCCGCTTTTTCGGTAGCGGTGGCATGCCGTCCA
Organism: uncultured Faecalibacterium sp.; assembly: GCA_964464815.1. GTDB lineage: Bacteria > Bacillota > Clostridia > Christensenellales > Aristaeellaceae > UBA11524. The sequence goes on along the minus strand of CAYXHF010000009.1, from coordinate 56,355 downwards.
GCCACACAGCGTTTGTCGTGTCGCTGACAATCATGATTGGCGCGACGGTCGGCTTTGACACGGCGATGTTTGCCCTGGCGTTTGTGCTGGCATCCGTTGTCATGTATGATGCAACGGGCGTTCGCCGCGAAACGGGCAAGCAGGCGGTTGTTATCAACGAGATTGTTGAAAAGCTCTTTGTTAACGGAGAAGCCATTACCGACGAGGAGCTGAAGGAGCTGGTTGGCCACACGAAGGTGGAGGTGCTGGGCGGCTTCATCGTAGGCGTTCTGACGGCAGGAGTGTTCCTGCTGTTCATGAATTTGTAATATACGTGTGCTATCATGTATATCAACAACAAAACGAGGAGGACATGTCTCAATGGATCGTTTTCTGGAAGAATCTATCATCAAACACAAGCGCACGCTGGAAGAAATCATGTACTACCTGTCCTGGGTGATGCTGGTTCTGTCTGCATTGTTTGCCTTTGCGGGTCTGAACATGCTGTTTATGGGCTTTGATGTCATCACGCTGGTGTCCACGCTGGTGTTTGCAGGCATCGCGGTGTATCTGTTCCTGTTCCATGACCGTCTGCGCACGGAGTATGATTACACCTTCACCAACGGCTCGATGGACTTCGCCATGGTCTTTAACAACAACAAGCGCAAGAGCCTGGGCAGCCTGAACGTGGCCAAGGTCGATGCGTTTGGCAAGGTGCAGAGCGGCAGCTTCCATCGCCACATTTCCGCGCCCAATGTCAAGCAGCTGCGCTGGTTCCTGAACCGCGACGCGGAGCTGTACTACTTCGCCTTCTCCAAGGATGGCAAGAAGTCTGTCATCGTCTTTGAGCCCAGCGAGCAGATGGTGGAATACATCCGTCATTACCTGCCCTTTGGCGCATATCAGGAGAACTAATACCGTGAACACCATTTATTTGGACAATAGCGCGACCACCAAGCCGTCTCCGGCGGTCGTTTCCGCCATGGCGGAGGCGCTGGAAAACGGCTGGTACAATCCGTCGGCGCTGTATCGTCCTGCCATGGAAACGGAAAAGCGCATCGAAAACGCCCGCAGCATCTGCTTGAAGGCTGCGGGCGCGGCAGGGGAGCGCATGGTCTTCACCGCCGGTGGCACGGAGGCCGATAATCTGGCCATCCTGGGCCATCTGCGCACAAAGCACAAGCGTGGACGCGTGCTGATGCTCTCCGTTGAGCATCCGGCCGTCCTCAACTGTGCGCAGGAAGCGGAGCGCATGGGCCATCAGGTTGTGCCGATTCCCGTGGACAAGCGTGGTGTGGTCGATTTGACGGCACTGTCCGCGCTCATGGGTGAGGACGTGCATCTGATTACCCTGATGCAGGTCAACAACGAGGTGGGCGCGATTCAGCCCATCGCGGAGGTGGCTGCGCTGCGCGACAAGCTCTGTCCGCAGGCGGCCATTCATGTGGACGGCGTGCAGGGCTTTTTGCGCACGCCGCTGAATTTCCGTGCGCTCAAAATTCAGTCCTACGCCTTTTCGGGGCATAAGATTCATGCCTGTAAGGGTGTGGGCGGTCTGATTTTCCGCAAGGATCACAAGCTGTCGCCCATCGTGTATGGTGGCGGTCAGGAAGACGATTTGCGCTCCGGGACGGAAAACGTGCCGGGCATTATTGGCCTGGGCGAGGCCGTGCGGACGTATCCGCAGGATGCGGCGGAAAAGATGATGGCGCTCAAGCGTCAGCTGCTGCAGGGCTTGCAGGAGGCGATTCCGACGGCAAAGCTCAACGGCCCGCAGCTGGACGATGCGCTGTGCGCTCCGCACATCCTCAACGTCAGCCTGATGCCGGTGCGCAGCCAGACGATGCTCTTCGCACTGGAAGGCGACGGCGTGTACGTCAGCGCGGGCTCTGCCTGCGCGGCGCATAAGCAGAAGGTGTCGGGCGTGCTGACCGCCATGGGCCTGTCCACGACGGAGGCGGATTGCGCCCTGCGCTTCAGCTTCTGCCCGGACAACACGGCGGAGGAAATGGCACAGGTGGTGCAGTGCGTCAAGAAGCATTATGACATGCTCAAGGCCTATGTCAGACGATGAAAGATTGGAAAGGTGAGGTTTCGGTGCGTAATCTGCTGCTCGTCCGTTATGGCGAGATTTTCCTCAAGGGCCAGAATCGCCCTGTGTTCATGCGTGCGCTGGTCAAGCGCATCAAGTATGCCGTGAAGGAGCTTGGCGGAACGGTGCTGCTGCACGACGGCCGCATTCTGGTGTCGGATTTTGACGATTTGGACGAGTGCATTCGCCGTGTGACGAAGGTGTTCGGTGTTCACAGCGTCTGCCCGGCGGTGGAAATGCCCAAGGACGACTTTGACGCCATCTGCGCACAGGCGGTCAAGATGATGGCGGAATTCTCCGGCACGTTCCGTGTCACGTCGCGCCGCTCGGATAAGCGCTACTTCATGGAATCGCCGGAAATCAATGTGGAGATTGGCCACCGCGTGCTTGAGGCAAACAAGAGCCTGTCTGTGGATGTCAAGAAGCCGCAGCACACGCTGAATGTGGAGATTCGCGACATGGCGTACCTCTACGTCAAAGTGATTCCGGCCGTTGGCGGCATGCCCGTTGGCACAAATGGTCGCGCGACGCTGCTGCTCTCCGGCGGCATCGACAGCCCGGTTGCGGGTTGGATGATTGCCAAGCGCGGTGTGCATATCAACGCCGTGCATTTCCACAGCTATCCCTACACCTCCGACCGCGCGAAGGAAAAAGTGCTTGACCTGGCGCGAATTTTGTCGGAAAGCTGCTGCGGCATTCGTGTCCACGTGGTGCCGTTCACCAAAATCCAGATGGAAATTCACGAGAAATGTCCTGAGGATTACACGACGCTGATTATGCGCCGCTTCATGATGCGCATCGCCGAGCGTGTGGCGCGCACGGAAAAGAGTGAGGCGCTGATTACCGGTGAATCCATCGGCCAGGTCGCCAGCCAGACCATGACCGCGCTGGGCACGACCGATATGGTGGTGGACATGCCGGTTTTCCGTCCGCTGATTGGCTTTGACAAGAGCGAAATCATTGAAATCAGCGAGAAGATTGGCACGTATGAGACGTCCAGCCTGCCCTTTGAGGACTGCTGCACGGTCTTCACGCCGCGCCATCCGGCCACGCATCCCAAGATGGACAAGATTCTGGAAGGCGAAAGCAAGCTGGATATCGAGGGCCTGATTCAGGAAGCCATCGACGGCATCGAAATCGTCTGCTGCTAAGGAAGCTCTGAATCATTCGGCAGCACGCAATCAGCCTACTGCATCAGGTTCAGGCAGAGCGTCAGCGGCAGTCCGGATACGCCAAGTGCGCCAGTCAGCAGGGACGACAAGGGATTATAGGACAAATGCGGCAGGGGAAGCAGATTCCACGTCAGCAGCAGCACCGTTCCCAGCGTCCAGCAGCGCATCAAACGCGAGAAAAAGCCGTGCGGCTGATACCTCCGGCTGATGCCCCAAAGCAGCAAAACAGCAATCGGTAGCAAAAAGAGTACCAAAAGCATCCCTCCTTTTGCAGCAGTATATGCAAAAGCAGAAAAACATTCTTGCCATTTCGTGTCGAACGTGGTATGATAGAAGGGACGCTGCGGCCAAACGAGGTACGCAGACAGAAGGAAGGGCAGGAGCGCACAGATGACGGATGAATTTTCAGCGCTGGTCAAGGCGGTTGCGCCTGATTTGGCAGAGGAAATGGCCCGCCGTGCGCTTGTCTTGACGACTGTGGCGGAGGCGAATGCGCCATTGGGGCGCAGGCAGCTGGCCTTGCGTCTACACTGGCCGGAGCGCGAGGTGCGATCGGCTGTGGAGAAGCTGCGCGAGGCGGGCATGCTGTCGCTGGACAAGGCGGGCATGGAGGTCACGCCCGCGGCGCAAGCATGGCTGGCACCGGCCAAGGAATTTGCGCGTCAGCTGCAGGGACTCACCGCGCTGGAAACGGCGCTGATGGAGCATCTGCATGTGGACAAGGTGATGCTTGCACCCGGTGATGCCGATGCGGATGAGCATGTGCTGACAGATGTGGGGCGGCTTGGCGCACAGGGCGTGCGTGCGTTGCTGCACACGGGCAGCACCATGGCCGTCACCGGTGGCAGCACGATTGCGGCCGTCGCCAGAGCCATGCAAAGCTCCTTGCCGATGAACGTGATGGTCGTTCCGGCGCAAGGCGGCTTTGGGCGCGAGGTGGAAACACAGGCCAACACCCTGGCCGCAGAAATCGCCCAGCGATTGGGTGGCCATCATCGGCTGCTGCACCTGCCCGACCATATGGACGCGCAGGCACGGCAGGAAATGCTGCGCCTGAGTGAGGTGCGCGAGACGATGGAGCGCATTCAGCGTGCCGATGTGATTTTGCACGGCATTGGCTGTGCGCAGGAAACCATGAGCCGACTGCCGAATGATAAAATTCGTCTGCTGACGAAAAACGGTGCGGTCGGGGAGTCCTTTGGCGACTATTACGACATGGAGGGCCAGTGTCTGCTGGAATCCTCGGGCGTGTGCGTGGATTTGGCACGCTTGACGCCGGATTGCCGGATGGTCGCGGTGGCTGCGGGTTCCCGCAAGGCGGAGGCGATTATCTCCGTCCTGCGCCATGACCACCATGCCCTGCTGGTGACGGATGAGGGTGCGGCAAAGCGCATGCTACATCTTTTGCAGGGCGAATAAACAATTCGGGTTGTGCGCCATTCATGGCGTGAAATACATTCAACCAAAAGAGCAAGCTTGAAGGAGTGTGCATCAACAATGGCTAAGAAAACGATTGACGACATCAAGGTTTCTGGCAAGAAGGTGCTGGTTCGCTGTGACTTCAACGTCCCGATGAAGGACGGCAAGATCACCAACGACAAGCGCATCGTGGCCGCGCTTCCTACTATCAAGAAGCTGATCGCTGACGGCGGCAAGGTCATCCTGTGCAGCCATCTGGGCAAGCCGAAGAATGGTCCGGAAGAGAAGTTCTCTCTGGCGCCTGTGGCTGTTCGCCTGAGCGAGCTGCTGGGTCAGAACGTTGTGTTCGCCAATGACGACACCGTCGTGGGCGAGAACGCGAAGGCTGCTGTGGCCGCGATGAACGACGGCGACGTGGTGCTGCTGCAGAACACCCGCTTCCGCAAGGAAGAAACCAAGAATATCGAGGATTTCTCCAAGGAACTGGCTTCCCTGGCGGATTGCTATGTGGATGACGCGTTCGGCTCCTGCCACCGCGCACATTGCTCCACCGAGGGCGTGACGAAGTTCCTGTCTCCCAACGTTGCCGGCTACCTGATTGGTAAGGAGCTGGACGTGATGGGCAAGGCGCTGGAAAATGCGGATCGTCCCTTCGTGGCGGTTCTGGGCGGCGCCAAGATTGAGGACAAGCTGAACGTGATCAACAACCTGCTGGAAAAGGTCGATACCCTGATTATCGGCGGCGGCATGGCGTTCACCTTCCTCAAGGCCAAGGGCTATGAAATCGGCCTGTCCCTGCTGGACGAGAGCAAGATTGACTACTGCAAGGACATGATGGCCAAGGCGCAGGAGAAGGGCGTGAAGCTGCTGCTGCCCGTGGACACGGTCTGCATCAAGGACTTCCCCAGCCCCATCGACGCGCCGGTTGACACCGTGACCGTGGATTCCTGCGCGATTCCTGCGGACATGGAAGGCTGCGACATCGGCCCGAAGACCCGTGAGCTGTTTGCTGAGGCTGTCAAGAGCGCCAAGACGGTTGTCTGGAATGGCCCGATGGGCGTGTTCGAGAACCCGACCCTGGCTGCTGGCACCCTGGCTGTGGCGCAGGCCATGGCTGAATCCGACGCTGTGACCATCATCGGTGGCGGCGACTCCGCGGCGGCTGTTGAGCAGATGGGCCTTGGCGACAAGATGACCCACATCTCCACCGGCGGCGGTGCTTCTCTGGAATATCTGGAAGGCAAGGTCCTGCCCGGCGTTGCCTGCCTGGACGAAAAGTAATTGTTTTTCCGGCAAAACCGTCCCTGTGCAAGCGGGGGCGGCTTTGTTGGTGGATGCAATGCAAACAAAATTTTCTTTGAGGTGATTGCAATGCGTAAGGCGATTATTGCTGGCAACTGGAAAATGAACAAGACGCCCGCGGAAGCGGCAGCGCTTGTCAATGAACTCAAGCCCCTGGTCAAGGACGCCACCTGCGACGTGGTCGTGTGCGTGCCGGCCATTGACATTGCGGCGGTGAAGGAAGCGGCGGAAGGCTCCAACATCCATGTGGGTGCGGAGAATGTCCACTGGGCGGCTTCTGGCGCCTACACGGGCGAGCTGTCTGCGCAGATGCTGGTGGCTGCTGGCGTGGAATACGTCATCATCGGTCACAGCGAGCGCCGTCAGTACTTCGGCGAAACCGACCAGACGGTCAACCAGCGCGTGCTGGCGGCCGTGGCGGCTGGCCTGAAGGTCATCCTGTGCGTGGGCGAAATGAAGGACGTGCGTGAAGCGGGCGCGACCGACGGTCTGGTGGACTATCAGACCATCATGGCGCTCAACGGCCTGACCGCGGAGCAGGTGGCGGATGTCATCATTGCTTACGAACCGGTTTGGGCGATTGGCACGGGCCTGACCGCCACCGACGAGCAGGCGAACGAGACCATCGGCGTCATCCGCAAGGCGGTTGCCCGCAAGTATGGTCAGGAGTGCGCCGACAAGGTGCGCATCCAGTACGGCGGTTCGATGAACCCCAAGAACGTCAAGGGCCTGATGGCGCAGCCGGAAATCGACGGCGGCCTGATTGGCGGCGCGTCCCTGAAGGCACCGGACTTCTCTCTGGTGGTCAATTACGACAAGTAATATCCGCGTATCAAAAAAGGTGACACAACACGGCTGGCAAGCGCTGGCCGTGTTTTTTTCGTGTATTCTTGTATATTGTGACCAAAAGAACAGAGGGAAAACAAGACTTTTCACCATTGTTGTGGTATGATAGAAATGGATACCAAGCAAAGGAGCTAGAAAAGCGAAATGGAAAAGACATTTTATCCGGCGCATTTGCAGGGCACAGTTGCCGCTCCAGCCTCCAAGTCCGAGGCACACCGCAGAATGATTTGTGCGGGTCTGACGCGCGGCGACACGCTGCTCACGGGATTTATGAATTCGTCTGATATGGCGGCGACGAATCGCTGCCTGCACGCGCTGGGCAGTGTCGTGGAGCAGAATGGCGAGGAGCTGCTGATTCACGGCCGCCGGGAGAAAATGGCGAGTCTGCCGGTGATGGACTGCGGCGAGAGCGGTTCCACCCTGCGCTTTTTTGTGCCGATTGCCCTGACGGTGGCTGGCGGCACGGTGTTCCGCATGCATGGACGGCTGGGTTCACGGCCGATGGATGTGTACCGCGATTTGTTTGTGCCGCGTGGCGTGCGCTGGTCGATGGGCGTTGGCGCGGATGGCGCGGCAGAATTAACCGTGCGCGGCAAAATGGAGGCCGGCGATTATGTGCTGCCGGGCAATGTGTCCAGCCAGTTCGTGTCGGGCCTGCTGTTTGCCCTGCCGCTCCTCAAGGACAATTCGACCCTCAAGGTCGAGCCGCCGGTGGAAAGTGCCAGCTACATCCGCATGACCATCGAGGCGATTCGCGAAAGCAGCATCGTGATTGAGGACATGGGCGAGTTTGCCTGGCGCATCCCTGGCAATCAGGCGTACCAGAGCAAGTCCAGCCATTTGGCGGGCGATTATTCGCAGGCGGCGGTGCTGTGCTGTGCGGGTGCGCTGGGACATGACGTGACGGTCACGCATTTGTCACCTGCCACGACGCAGGGCGATCGCGCGGTGCTGACGCATCTGCGTGCCATGGGCGCAACGGTGCAGGAGGACGAAAACGGCATCCGCGTCACGGCTGATGCGCTGCACGGTGCGGTGCTGGATATGCAGGACTGCCCGGATATTGCGCCGATTCTGGCCATGACCGCACAATTTGCGGAGGGAGAAACGCGCCTGACGCATTGCGGCCGTCTGCGCCTGAAGGAATGCGACCGCCTGCAAGCGACGGTGGAAATCCTGAACATGCTGGGCGGCTATGCCATGGCGGATGGCGATGACATCGTGATTACGGGCGTGAAGACGCTGCGTGGCGGCGTGACGCTGCCCAATTATGGCGATCACCGCATGGTCATGCTGGCGTCGATTGCGGCCACGCGTTGCGAAGCGCCGGTGACGATGGATGGCATTGAGGCCATCAACAAGTCCTGGCCGACGTATCTGGATGTGTATCAAGCACTGGGAGGAAAGTGCGAATGAGCAGTGCCTTTGGGCAGCACCTCAAGCTGTCGATTTTCGGTCAAAGCCATGGGGAAGCCCTGGGCGTGACGATGGATGGCTTTCCGGCGGGCATGGTGATAGATATGGAGCAGCTGCTGTGTCAGATGCGCCGTCGTGCGCCCGGACAAAGCCAGCTGACCACGGCACGCAAGGAAGCGGACGCGCCGGAGTTCCTCTCCGGTGTGCTGAATGGCCGCACAACGGGCCAGCCCATTTGCGCCATCATCCGCAACACCAACCAGCGCTCCAAGGATTATGGCGATGGTGTGGATCTGGTGCGCCCTGGCCATGCGGACTATACCGGGCATGTGCGCTACTTCGGCTTTGAGGACTGGCGCGGTGGCGGCAGCTTCTCGGGACGCCTGACGGCACCGATTGTGCTGGCGGGTGCGCTGTGCGAGCAGTATTTGCAGCAGCAGGGTGTGCAAATCGCCTGTCATATTCAGCAATTGGGCGATGTGCGCGATGCATCCTTCCTGGAGCAGACGGCGGCAGTGGATGTAGCTGCCCTGCGGCAAATGCACCTGCCCGTGCTGACAAAAGGAACGGATGAGCAGATGGAGGCCGCAGCCATGGCGGCGCGTGAAGCGCAGGACTCCATTGGTGGCGTGCTGGAATGCATGATAACGGGTGTCCCGGCTGGACTGGGTGCGCCGTTCTTTGATAGTGTGGAGAGCGTGCTGAGCCAGCTGATGTTCTCCATCCCTGCGGTCAAGGGCATTGAGTTTGGTGATGGCTTTGCAATGGCCGCCATGCGCGGCAGTCAGGCCAACGACGCCTTCCGCATGGAAAATGGACAAGTGGTGACAAAGACGAACCACTCCGGCGGCATCAATGGCGGCATCACCAACGGCATGCCGATTGTGTTCCGCTGCGCCGTGCGGCCTACGCCGTCCATTGCGCAGGCGCAGGAAACCGTGTCGCTGAAAACGGGGGAGAATGCGCAGCTGGAGATTCATGGCAGGCACGATCCGTGCATTTTGCCGCGTGCTGTGCCGGTGATGGAGGCCATGACGGCCATTGGCCTGATGGAATTGTGGAAGGAGCGAGCGGCATGCCTGCGATAATTGCGTATCCCGGTACGACGGGCAGCTTTTCCTGCGCCGCGGCACAGGAGGCATTCCCGGATGGGCAGTGCATGGGCTATCCGACATTCCCGGAAGCGGCGGCAGCGGTGATTGACGGCAAGGCGGATTATGCGCTGCTGCCGGTGGAGAATTCCTTCGCCGGTGCGGTGCTGCCGACGTATTCGCTGCTGGAAAAGCTGCCGCTGCACATCGTGGGCGAAACGATGAAGGCGGTGCGCCACAACCTGCTGGGTCTGCCCGGTGCAAGAATGGAGGACATTCGCCGTGTCGCCAGCCATCCGCAGGCGATTGCGCAGTGTGATGTGTTTTTGCAGGGCATGCCGGGCGTGCAGATTATTCCGTCGGAGAACACGGCGCTTTCTGCGCGGGACGTGGCGCAAACAGGGGATAAAACCTACGCCGCCATTGCCAGTGAGGAGGCGGCGCGGACGTTTGGCTTGCAGGTCATTTGTCGCAACATCCAGACCAGCAGTGCCAACACGACACGCTTCTTCATTCTGTCACGGCAGGATACGCCACTGGCCACGCCGGGAAAGGCAACGGTCGTCTTCACGGTCAATAACGAGGTCGGTGCGTTGGTGCGTGTGCTGTCCTCCTTTGCTGAAAGCGGACTGAACATGTCGCGCATTGAAAGCCGTCCGATTCCGGAAACGCCCTTCCAGTATTTCTTCTCAGCTGACTTTGAGGGCAGCATGGATGCGGCGCATTTGTCCCGCGCCATGGAAGTCGCGCGGCCGTATACGTGCGAACTGCGCCTGCTGGGTGTCTACCCGAAGGCTGTTGTGCCAAAGGAATCAACGGAAAACACTTTTTCCTGAAAAAACTTCAAAAAAGGGGTTGACAAACCGGAAGAAAAGTGGTATTATAATATAGCTGTCAGGGACAGAGTGCTTCACGGATTTCTTCTGTGCGGTGCTTCTGTGCAGCATGTGGGCCCGTAGCTCAGCTGGATAGAGTGTTTGACTACGAATCAAAAGGTCGTGGGTTCGAATCCCGCCGGGCTCACTTTTCAAAGTGGGTTGACCGCCGCGCTGCTCCTGACACATATGGGCCCGTAGCTCAGCTGGATAGAGTGTTTGACTACGAATCAAAAGGTCGTGGGTTCGAATCCCGCCGGGCTCATTGAAACTCTGCTTTTCGGAGCAGAGTTTTTTTTATCCACAGAAACTCCACAAAAAATCTACAACATGTGCATAAAGAAGCGCCCTGCCAGGCAAATAACTGCCGACAGGGCGCTTTTTGTGTACTTGTTGTGGATATATGACCGCTTACTCTGCGTCATTTTCCGGCTTGGGCTGATTGCGCATTTCGCTGGGCGTCATGCCAAAGAATTTCTTGAAGGCACGGCGGAAGCTGGTTGCGTTGGTGTAGCCCAAATCCGCGTATAGCTCGCTGAGGTTGCAATCGCCGCTGGATAGGCGCCGCGCCGCCTCGTTCATGCGCAGACGCTCCAGATAGACGCTGAAATTCTGGCCGGTCTTCTCCTTAAACATGTGGCTAAGGTATGTGTCGCTGATGTTGAAGCGCTCGCCGACCTTGCTCAGGCATAGGCTGGGGTCGGTGTAGTTCTCCTGCAAATAGCGCTCCACATCCGGCACAGGCGAAGCAGGGGAGGTCGCCTTGACGAAGAAGTCACACAGCAGCAGCGCGTTGTCCTCCAGCTGTGCGAAGGAAGGCGCGGGCGCGTAGAGCAGCTCGTCCAGGCGGTTCAGCTTCTCGATCAGCTCCGGCTGTGTGGATTGGGGAATTTGGAAGCGCGCTTTGAACAGCGTGTTCTTCAGGTCGGAGAGCAGCATGTTCAGCAGTGGCATGGGCAGACTGCGCTGCTCGATGTTCTCGCGGTGAATCAGCGCGAACATCTCCGTCGTCTGCGCCTTGTTGCCGGTGGTGATGAAGTGCAGCAGCTTGGCCGAAATTTCAATTGGATAGTACCAGCTCTGGGTGTCCTTGCGGATGAATTCGTAGGGCAGGAAGATATGGTGCTTGGCGGTGTAGCGCGAAGCGGCGCGCGCCTGCTCATAGCTCTCCCAAAGCTTGGACGGCTCGACACAGCGGCCACCGACACCGGCGTAGAACCACAGGCCCGCCTGATCGGCCAGGTCGTCATGCAGCTGGACGATGCGGTGTTGCAGGTCGTTGAGCGATTCTGCCTCCGAATTCGGATACGTGACCAGCACCACGAACTCCCGCGCCAGCGTCATGTAGTAGTACAGCGGATAGCTGCCGGACAGATGATGCTCCAGGGCGCTGGTGATGATGTCCGCCTCGGCATTCGGGTCGTTGGTGGTGGCATCCTGACGATTCGCAACGCAGAAGAGGACGTAGTGGTGAATATCGCCCGTCAGCTTGAGCGAATCCATCATGTAGGCGAATTCCTCCTGCGAGGCGACGTGGCCGGAAAGCAGCTTGCGCAGATAGGCGGACAGCAGCATCGGGCGCTGGGCGTCGATTTCGCTTTGCAGCTGGGCATTGGCGTCCGTTGCTTCGCCGAGCTGGCTGGTCAGGCGCTCAATGGGGCGCTTGGCACGGCGAATCAGCAGCATGATGACAAGACAGCCGACCACCAGTGCAACGAAGAAGATGGTCACAAAGGCTGCGCCAAAGGAGGCAACCTCCTCGTTGGCAAGCCCCTTGGGCAGCACCAGCAGATACTGCCGGCCCGAGTCAACCTGACGCCGCAGGAAGCAATAATCATCCTGATAGGCGATGTGGCGCTTATCAAAGGAGAGGGAAGAGAAGGAAAACCGACCGGAAGTCGTCTTTCCGAGCTGGAAAATGGGCGTGCCCTGCGCATCGAGGATGTAGAGGGCACAATCATTTCCGGCGTGCTGGGGCAAAAGCTGTGTTTTGAGGTCATCCATGTCCAGCTCAAAGACGACGACCAGCGGGAAGTCGGGCTTTTGCAGACCGCTCAGGCCCAGCAGCAGTGCGTAATCCTCCTCATTCTTGGAGAAAACCGTATAGTCAACGAATGTCGGGTCGGAGGAGGTCGTTTTCAGCATGTGCAGCCACTGGTCGTAGTTGGCCACGGGGAAGGAGCGGCTACTGCGGTAGTACAAATCTGCCGATGTGGACTCGCTGGCGGTCAGGACGTGGTTGGAGGACTGTAGGTATAGGTAGGTACGCGCCACGGGCAGGGACAAAAGGCCATATTGGCGCACGGTCAAATTCTGCATCACCCTGTAGGTGGCGAATACATAATCACGGTCGGTTTCATCCGTCTGCTGTGCCAGGGCGAGCAGGGTATAATCCGTGCGCAGCTGACGCGCATAGTCGGTCATGAGCTGAATGTCGGTTTCAAAGGAGGAGGTGGCGCGAACCAGATGGTCGCTCTGCTGCTCCCAATAATGATCGCGGACACGGGCGTCATAGCTGAAGCCGATGAGTGCCAGGAGAATCAGACAAATCAGCAGAAAGCACGTATAAGAAATCGCAATACCGGACACCGGCCCGAAGCGTTTGCTGTTTATAGGGGTGATATTTGCTTTGTTTTTCTTCAAGCGGCTCACACTCACCTTCAAAAAATCGGAAAGCACTTTGATAACAGAAAAAAAGTTCTTTCTTCTTCATTATACCAGAAAGTGTTGATTTTTCAAGGGGTTGCGGGATGAGGGAACAATTTTTGCGCTCTTGAAAAGCGAAAATTGTACCCCGAAAGGAAAGAATTGTCCCTTGCGCTGAAAGTGCTTTCATGGTATCATCAAAGCATCGCAAAGGCAAGGACAACAAAAGCCGATGCAAAAAAGAAAGGATGGGTTTCCACATGAAAAAGCTTCTGGCAATGGCAACCTCTCTGGCCCTGCTGGCGACGAGCGCGCTCGTTCCCGCTGCTGTGGCTGAAGAAAAGAAGGAAGTCACCAAGCCCGAAAAGATCAGCATCATGGTTGACGGCACGCTCGTGACGCAGGCCAATGCACGCGATGAGTTCGAAAAGCGCTGGGAAGAGCTGACCGGTATCGACCTGGTCATCAACCAGCCCGACCACTCCGCGTACTACGACGTGATGCAGCAGACCATGGCCGACCCTGACCAGTGGCCGGACGTGATCCTGATGTCCTCCACCTACTATTCCGACTTCGCGTCCATGGGCGCGCTGTGGGATATGACCGAAGCGTGGGAGAATTCTAATACGAAGAATTCCGGCCGCTTCACCGGTGACAACGTCATCGAGGGCCTGAAGATTGATGGCCGTCTGTATGGCTTTGCGCCCTACCGTGGCAACGGCTGCATGACCTACGTCAAGAAGGCTTGGCTGGACAACGTGGGCATCACCTCTGCTCCCACCAATTATGAAGAGTACATCGCTATGCTGGATGCGTTTGTCAACGGCGATCCCGATGGCAACGGCGTCAATGGCGACACCTACGGCACCTCCGCTGCTGGCTTTGTCGGTACCGAAGCGCCCTACACCAACTACCTGGCTGAATTCTATCAGGATGCTTATCCGTCCTTCATCCTCAAGGATGGCGCGTACATCGACGGCTTCACCCAGCCCGAAATGAAGGCTGCGCTGGAGCGCCTGACCGAAGCGTACAACAAGGGCTGGGTTGATCCCACCACCCTGACCAACACCACCAAGGACTGCCGCAACAAGTTCTATGACGAACAGTTCGGCGTGTTCACCTACTGGGCTGGCACCTGGGCGACCAACCTGAAGGTCAACCTGGAAGCCAATAACCGTGACTCCGAGCTGATTGCGCTGCCCCCGATTGCGGAAGTTGGTCAGTACTTTGACCGCGTGCCGCCGGTCTGGTGCATCACCACGGCTTGCGCGAACCCCGAAGGCGTCTTCACCTACTTCATCGACAGCATGCTGGACGGCGGCGACATGCAGATGCTGTGGACCTATGGTGTGGAGAATGTGCACTGGTCCATCCAGGAAGAAACCGTTTGTGGTAACGAATATGTGGCTGGTCAGCTGCACGGCACCGAAAACCGTGAAAAGGCTGGCACCCAGTACACCAAGAACCACATCGATCCCCTGCTGAGCCTGGCGAACTTCGCTGACGGCTACAAGGAGTCCATCGGCATCACGCTGGACAACATGCTGGCTGACGAAGCCATCAACTCCTCCAAGCTGTTTGGCGAGAACTCCAAGATGGCTGCCATCGTGCCCACCACCGACGAAATGGGTACCTACGGCGCTGACCTGACCCTGAAGAAGAACGAACTGATTGCTAACGTCGTCATGGGCAAGATCACCTATGAAGAAGCGATGGCGCAGTTTGAAAACGAAGGCTATGCCGAGAAGTCTCAGGCGATTGTTAACAGCCTGAACGCCCTGCTGGCCAAGTAATTTCACAAGTCGCAAAAACGACCACCGGGGGGGACGGTTGGCACACGCTAGCCGTCCCCTTAAGGGGTCATTTCAGAAACATACGACACATGTCAGGCAGACATTGACTGTCTGCATTACGCAAATCTTGCAATTCGCATCACAAGAGGGGGACGTATCATGAACGGCACAGCCAAAGTTAAGCACCGGAAAGCACCGCTGGGCGTTCGGATTTGGAACTACAAGTGGTTTTATCTGATGTTCCTGCCGGTAATTGTTTTCCTTATCCTGTTCCATTACCTGCCGATGGCGGGTGTTTCGCTGGCGTTCTTCCGCTATCAGCCGATTATGCGAAATAACCCTCTTGAGTTTGTGGGTCTGGCAAACTTTGAAAAGCTCTTCAAGACGCAGGACTTCTGGTCCTCGTTCACCAACACGCTGGAGATTTCCATTGTCAAGCTGCTGCTGAATACGTTCATGGCGGTTATCATCTCCTTGCTGCTCAACGAGATGGTCTCCACCAAGCTCAAGAAGCTGTCGCAGACCATCATCTATCTTCCGCACTTCATGTCCTGGGTCGTTACGGCGGGTGTGTTCAGCATGCTGTTCTCTCCCACGACGTCCGGCCTGGTGAACCAGCTGCTGATTAAGATGGGCGTGATTGATAAGTCCATCTACTTCCTGGGCGATAACAACTGGTGGCGTTTCGCCTACTATATCATCAACATTTGGCATGACACCGGCTGGGGTACGATTATCTTTATGGCGACCCTGACCGGCATTGATCCCGGCATCTATGAGGCGGCGTCCATCGACGGCGCGGGCCGCTGGAAGAAGATGTACTACATCACGCTTCCTGCGCTGGCCAACACGATTGTGACGGTGCTGGTTCTGAATCTGGCCAAGATTATGAACCTGTTCGAGAGCGTTTTCGTTCTGCAGAACGCTGCCGTTTACAAGAGCTCTCAGGTGCTGCAAACCTACGTCTACTACCAGACCTTCAACGTGGGTGCCCGTGTTGACTACGGCTACACCACAGCCATTGGTCTGTTCCGTTCCCTCGTGGGCATGGCGCTTGTGCTGATTTGCAACCAGGTCAGCAAGAAGATCCGTGGCCGCGGCATCGTGTAAGAAAGGAGGAATCTGATTTATGCAAGCGACAACGAATAAGGCGATTTCTGCCGAAAAACCGCGTAAGCCAATTTCTGTTTTCCCGTTTGTCAATGGGTTCTTCTTTCTGCTGTTCTGTCTGTTTATTCTGGTTCCGCTGTGGAAGGTTGTTGTTGACTCCCTGGACCTGTCCACCGGCTACGGCATGAAGCTCTGGCCGCAGCGCTTCGGTCTGGCTGGCTATCAGTCCGTGTTCAGCAATCCGACGTTGCTGCGCCCGCTGATGATTTCCGTCATCACGACGGTTTCCGGTACCTTCCTGGGCCTGCTGATTTCGACCCTGGGCGCGTATGTGCTGATTCAGTGGGATATGCCCGGCCGTAACTTCTTCGCCTTCATGCTGCTCTTCACGATGATTTTCCAGGGCGGCATGATTCCGACCTACCTGATCATGAAGGAGCTGAAGCTGGTCAACACCCTGTGGGTTGTGATTTTGATGCCCGCCATCAACGTGTACAACCTGGTGCTGATGCGCAACTTCTTTGAAGGCATCCCGACGTCGCTGTTTGAGTCGGCGACGCTGGACGGTTGCACGCCCTTGCAGATTTTCTACAAGATTGTGCTGCCCCTGTCCAAGGCGGCGCTGGCCTCCATCGGCCTGATGTTTGCTGTTTCCTACTGGAACGACTACACCAACTACAAGCTCTACATCACCTCTGACCAGAGCCTGTACAACTTCCAGATGAAGCTGCGCTCCATCATCATGGGTTCCGACCTGCCTGCGGCCAACGGCGGCGCTGCGGAAAACACCGTCACCAACGCGGCGGTTATCGTGGCCATCCTGCCGTTCATGATTCTCTATCCGTTCCTGCAAAAGTACTTCGTTAAGGGCATCAACATTGGTGCTGTGAAGGAGTAAGCATCTTTTTAATGAGCCGCATCGGGGCGTTCCAGCAAAGGACAGCACCGCTGCGGCCATTTTTGGTTCATGCTACAAAAAGGAGATTTGACGATGATTACCATCTTCTGGGCAGGAGATTCCACGGTCAAGCAGAATTCCATCGAGACGTACCCGCAGACGGGGATTGGTCAGGCGTTTGTCCGCTTTGTCAAGCGCTATCA
The DNA here is from genome assembly GCA_964464815.1 of uncultured Faecalibacterium sp. Taxonomy (GTDB): domain Bacteria; phylum Bacillota; class Clostridia; order Christensenellales; family Aristaeellaceae; genus UBA11524. The sequence goes on along the minus strand of CAYXHF010000009.1, from coordinate 39,513 downwards.
GGTGCAGGTGGAGAATTACGCAGAGAACGGCCGCTCCACCAAGCAGTTCATCGACGAGGGGCGCATGGCCGTCATTTACGACCGCATCAAGGCAGGAGACTTCCTGTTTGTGCAGTTCGGCCACAATGACGAAAAGGAGTCTGATCCTTCCCGCTACGCCGATCCGGACACGGATTTCCCCGCGAATCTGGAGAAATTCGTGAATGTGGCCCGCAACAAGGGCGCGACGCCCGTGTTCATCACGCCGCTGACGCGCTACAACCGCAACGCGCCAGGCGCCCTCTACACCCACGACCGCTGGGCGGAAAGCATGCGCAAGACGGCGAAGCGGCTGGACGTGGCGCTGATTGACCTGACCGCGCTGTCCGAACAGCTGGTGGACGAATTGGGTGAGGTGGCGCAGAAGAACTACTACATGAATTTGCCCGCTGGTGTCTATCCGCACTTCCCGCAGGGACAGCAGGACAACACGCATTTGCAGCCTGCGGGTGCATTGGCCTTTGCGGGCATCATTGCCAGGGAGCTGTACAAGCTGGGTGGTCAGTATGCCCAGCTGCTGTGCGATGAATTCCCCCAGTGGATAGAGGAAACGGAGCATTTCGGTCACGTGACCACGACCGCCGCCGAGGAGGTAGAAAAATGAGCCGCGTATTATGGGAAGCCGACCAGCGGGACGGCACATACCGCAATCCGGTGCTGCACTGCGACTACTCTGACCCTGATGCCATTTGCGTGGACGGTACGTACTACTTGACGGCATCGACGTTCAACTATGTGCCGGGCCTGCCGATTCTGACGAGCCAGGATTTGGTCAACTGGACACTGCGCGGTTATGCGCTGGACAGCATCCCGGAGGCGCGCTATGACATGCCGCAGCATGCGCAGGGCGTTTGGGCACCGGCGATGCGCTACCATGCGGGGCGCTTCTACATCTACTACGGCATGCCGGATGAAGGCATCTACATGGTCTCCACCACTGACCCGCTGGGCAAGTGGGATGCGCCGGTGCTGGTCAAGGGCGGCAAGGGCCTGATTGATCCCTGCCCCTTCTGGGATGATGATGGCCGCGCGTATGTGATTCACGGCTACGCCAAGAGCCGCATCGGCTTCAAGAGCTATCTGGGCATTTTCCCGATGACAAGCGACGGTCGCGAGGCGATTGGGGACGACCATCTCCTCTACAACGGCGTGGAAAAGCATCCGACCATGGAAGGCCCGAAGGTTCACAAGCGCGATGGCTGGTATTACATTTTCGCACCCGCTGGTGGTGTGGCTACGGGCTGGCAGGTCTGCCTGCGGAGTCGCCATATTGAAGGCCCGTATGAGGATCGCGTGGTGCTCAAGCAGGGCAGCAGCGAGACGAATGGCCCGCATCAGGGCGCATGGGTCGAGACGCCAGAGGGCGAGAGCTGGTTCCTGCACTTCCAGAGCCGTGGTCTGTATGGGCGTGTGGTGCATTTGCAGCCCATGACGTGGCAGGAGGACGGCTGGCCCTACATCGGCATCGAGGACGAAATGCCTGTGCCGCCGGAGGAAATCGCGGTGGGTGAGGACTGCAAGGAGGCTGCGCTGGCGGCCAATGCAGCGCCTTGTGGCATCGCGGTGGATACCTACCGCAAGCCGCTTGCACCTGAATGCGAGGTCACGGGCGAAATCGGCGATGATGATTTTCATGGCCCGCTTGGTTTGCAGTGGCAGTTCATGGGCAATCCGAAGGAAGGCTTCTACGAGGTAGGCGGCGGCAAGCTGCGTCTGCATGCCTGCACGCTGCCGGGTGGTGGCGATCGCCTCTGGCAATGTCCGCAGACGCTGACGCAGAAAATCGCCTGTCCGTCCTTCTTTGCGACGGTGACGATGGACGCAAGTGATCTGGTGCTGGGCGAGCAGGCCGGTGTCGGCTTTGTCGGCGGTCAGTATGCCTATGCGGCGGTGCGCAAGGAAGAGGACGGCAATCACCTCGTCTTCGTGCTGAGCGAGGGCAAAGCGCATGACGAGTGCGTGACGGAGGAGGTGCGCCTTTCGGGCGACACGCTGTCCTTCCGCGTGACGCTGCTGCCGACGTCCCAAAGCACGGCGGTGGCAACGTTCGAGTACGCCGAGAACGGCGTGTTCAAGCCCATCGGCAAGCCGTTTGAACCGGCACGCCACACGTGGGTCGGCGCGCGACTGGCGCTCTTTGCCATGCCGCGCAACGGTGCGCAGGGCCACGGCAGTGCGGTCTTTGGCGCATTCCAGGTGGAAGCTGTGGAGACGCTGTGATGATGCAGGAGCAGTTTCAGCAGGCGCTGTTTGCAAGCGACGTGAAGGCCGTCAGCCAGCTGCTGCCGCTTGAGCCTGGCATGATTGATGCAAAGGACGCATGCGGCGTCAAGCTGTCCCTGCGGGCGGCGGAACGCTGCAACGCGGACATGCTGCGGTATCTGGTGGAATACGGCCTGAAGGTCAATCTGAACGATGTGGACGACAAGGGGCGCGACATGCTGCACTATGCCGCCCAGTCGGGCGATGTCGAAAAGTGCCGGTATCTGGTGGAATGGGGCGGCATGAATCCGCTGCGTGGCGACAAGCGCATGGAAACGCCCTTTGACGTGGCGCATCATGGCGGCCATGCGGCGCTGGAAGCATACTTTGCCGAAAAAGTCGGTGCGCCGTGGCAGGAGACATACCACAATCCGGTGCGCAGTGGCTTTTATCCCGATCCGTCCGTGGTGCGCGTGGGAGATACCTACTACATGGTCAACTCTACGTTCACCTTCTTTCCGTGCATTCCGGTCAGCAAGAGCACGGATTTGGTGCATTGGCAGACGATTGGTCACGCCATTGTGCGGCCGGAGTGGGCGCATCTGGAAGGCCTGGAGGGCGGTCGTGGCTGGTGGGCACCCGATATTTCCTACGATAACGGGCGCTTCTACATCTGCGCGACGCTGCGGCTCAATGACGTGGGCGCGGTGCGCCGGCGGCAGATGGTCGTTTCCAGCACGCGTCCCGAAGGCCCGTACAGCGAGCCGGTCTTCATTGACGAGGACGGCATCGACCCGAGCATTTTCCATGATGACGATGGGCGGCACTACATGCTGCTCAACCGTGGCGCGAGGATGTTTGAACTGAATGCGGACTGCACGCGCATGGTGTCCGCACCGAAGCTGTTGCATTATGGAAATCATGGCCGCGCGCCGGAAGGTGCGCATCTGATGAAGCATGACGGCTGGTATTATCTCTTTCAGGCCGAAGGCGGCACGGGCATGGGGCATCGCGAAACGGTCAGCCGGAGCAAAAGTCTCTGGGGGCCGTATGTGCCTTCACCCTACAATCCGGTGATTCGCCAATGGGATGAACGGTCGCCCTTGCAGCGCTGCGGCCATGCCAAGCCGGTGTCTGGCCCGGATGGTCGCTGGTTCTTTGTATACCTGTGCGGCCGGGCGCTGGACGGCAAGTGGACGATGCTGGGGCGCGAAACGGCACTGGACAGCTTCACGTGGACGCTGGATGGCTGGCCGCTGATGAATCAGGGGCAAGGTCCGAGCATACAGGCGGTTGCGCCCTATCCGCGTTTGTCCGTGGCGCAGGAAATGCAAAGCGTGTCGGACTGGATGACGCCGCGCCCGCCACATGCGAACCAGATTGTCTGGCAGGAAGACGGCGTGACGGTGCAGGGCGATGCTTGCCCGATGACGGACACGGCCTGCCGCAGTGTGCTGTTGCGGCGGCAAACGAGCTTCGACTTCTCCTTCCGGGCAACGGTGACGGTGCCGGAAATGGGCGAAGCGGGTATCACGTGCTACTATGATGAGCGCGCCTTCCTGACGCTGGGCGTGCGGGAAGGGCAGGTTGTACTGCACCAGCAGATGGGCAGTCAGTGTGAAAAAACAGACTCTTGGTCGGTAAACGCAAAACCGGGGTCGGAAATTACACTGGTTTGCCGCACGCATGGTCTGTCGCGGGAGATGTACCTGTATCAGGGCGGTACGCACACACATTTCATCACGCTGCCGGAGGTCACGTATCTGTCGGATGAGGGCATTGCGGAGGGCAAGCGCTTCACCGGCGCGATGGTAGGCGTGTATGCGCTGGGAACGACGGGTGTGTTCCGGCACATGACCTACAGGGAGGAAGACGTATGACGCACACGACGGAGGCGGCTATCCTGCGCTTTGTGGAGCGACTGAACCGCGAAGGCGTCTGCATGCACGGCTTCACGCTGATGGAAGACGGACAGCTGCGTGCCAAGGGGTACTGGGCGCCCTTCCGCGAAGGCGAAATGCACCGGATGTATTCGGTCAGCAAGAGCGTTGTGTCGCTGGCCATTGGCATCCTGATTGGACAGGGCAAGCTGTCGCTGGAAGACCGGATTGCGACCTACTTTCCGGAGTATTGTGATGATACGACCGATGCGCGTGTGCTGCGCCTGACGATTCGCGATATGCTGCGTATGGCGACCTGTCACAGCAAGACGACCTATCGCGAGGGCGTGGATACGGATTGGGCGAGTACCTTCTTCCGCGTCACGCCGACGCATGAGCCGGGCGTGATGTTCAATTACGACACGTCCTGCTCCCAGGTGCTGGCGGCGCTGGTGCAGAAAAGAACAAACAGACCACTGGTCGCTTTCTTGCGGGAGCAGCTCTTTGCGCCGCTGGGCTTCGAGGACGAGGTGCAGTGGCTGACCGATCCTTCCGGCGTGCCGCAGGGTGGCACAGGACTGATGATGTCCCTGCGCGATCTGACGAAGCTGGCACAATGTGTGCTGGAGGGTGGCCATGGCCTGATTCCGGATGACTATCTGGCGCAAGCACTGACACGCCAAATCGACACGGATGGCCGCGATGCGCCGGAGGAAACACACGGCTACGGCTATCAGTTCTGGATGACGCGTGACGGCTGGGCCATGTACGGCATGGGCGGCCAGATGGCGATTGCATGCCCGAAAAAGAACCTGCTGCTGTGCTGCATTGCGGACACGCGCTTGCAGGGCGGCGTGCAGATGCTCTACGACGCATTTTTTGACGAAATTGTGGACGCACCGGTGGAAACCTCGACAGCAGAAGATGAAAACCGACTGGAAGTCTGCCTGGAACAGCTAACCTGCTGCGGCGTTCCGCATACGACAAGCGTTGCGCCGATGGTGTCAGGCTGCTATCAGATGCAGGGCGTGGCAGGCTTGCGCACGGTATCCTTTGCCGAAAAGGCCGTCACCTTCTGTTGGGAAGATGGCGAGGAGGTGTTCCGCTGGGACGCATGGGGTGACTGCACGACCGGCCACTGGTCGGATGGTGAGCCGACGCTGACAAGTGCGGGCATAACGCAGGATGGGGCGCTTCATTTGCGCGTACAGCGCACGAAAATCGCGCCGTCGGGTATCGAAGTGTACTGCTATCCAAAGGACGATACCGTCAGCATCCGCATGAAGCGCTCCTCCGACCCGATGACGAACCGCTACAACGGAATTGCGTGGGGCAAAAAAGGGTAAACAAAGCCGGGCAGAAGACGCGCTTCTGCCCGGAAAAATCAGGCTTTGATTTTGATGGTGTTCTTGCGCCAAATGCCTGTGAAATACAGGATGAGCAGCATCACCGACGATAGTCCGTTGGAGACGACGACGGAGTACCAAACGCTCCGCACGCCCATGTGCAATACCGTTTCGCAGAACCACAGCGTCGCGAAGCGCAGCACCCACAGGCGCGTCATATCCACCGCAACGGGCAGGAAGGTGTGGCCGCTGCCTTGCAGCAAGCCGCGCGTGGCATCATGGATGCTGTTTGTCCAGCACCAGAAGGCCATGATGGACAGGAAGTCGGCGGCCAGCGGAATGACCTCCGCCTCGTCGCTGAAGATGCTGACGGCGGCGGTGGAAATGGCCGGACGCGAGAGAATGAAGCCGCTGATGAGCAGGAACACCAGCACCATGCTCATGCTCAGCAAATACCCGCGACGCGCGCGTTCGGGCTGCTGGGCGCCCATGTTCTGGGCGGTGATGGTGCTGACCGCACTGCCGATGCCCGTGGACGGCAGGGAAATCAGGCCGTTGACCTTATTGCCGATGCCATAGGCGGCCATGGCCATCTTGCCATAGGCATTGACATTGCGGGACATGAGGATAAAGCCGAACTGCATGAAGCTTGATCCCAGCGCCGTAGGCAGGCCGATGCGCACAACGTCGCGCAGGCAGGCAACCTCCGGGCGCAGATAGCGGCGGTCAAAGCAAATGGCCTCCTTGGGCCGTGGCAGCAGCAGGAAAAAGCCGATGCATGCGGGCACCATCTTGGAAAACACCGTCGCCAGTGCCGCACCGGCCGCATTCAGGTGCAGCACCAGCATCAGCAGCGGGTCAAGCACCATGTTGATGCCAATGCCCAGAAGGTTCAGAAGCATGGGCGTGAAGGTATCGCCCTGCGCCTGACGCGTGGACTGATAGATGTTGACCATGAACAGGAACGGCATATCCAGAATGACCAGCCGCAGATAGGTGACGGCGTGGGAAAAATAATCATCATCCGCGCCCATCCAGCGCACGATACCGGGCGTCGCCACGGCAATGACCATGGCGCACACGATGGCAAAGAGCATCGCGACGGTGAAAATCTGGTTGGCGATTTTCTTCGCCATTTCGGCCTTGCCTGCACCGATGTACTGGCTGATCATGACCGCACCGGCCACGGTGACGCCACTGCCGAAGTTGATGACGGTGCTTTGTACCGGGCTGACCAGATTGATGGCCGCCAGATAATCAACGCCCAGCTTGCCCAGCCAATAGGTATCGGTCATGTTGTACATCGTCTGCAAAAAGCTATTGATAACAACGGGAATGGCAATGGATAGCACCGCGCGCACAAGCGAACCGTGCAGAATCAGCTCCGTGTTGTATTTGCCACTCTTCATGGCAATCGCCTCCTTGGAGAAATGTCCTGTGTCTATTATAGCGGGCTTTGTGCCAAAATGAAAGCGCTACCAATAATTTTTTTGCTGGAATTGACAGAAGAAGTAGAAATATCTATAATAAAAGCAAACGTGGTCTGCTCAAAAATAAAAAAATGGGCAGGGACGGCGTGCGGCATGCCGCGTGGTGCCTTTGTTGGCCTCGCGTGCAGGCAGCAAACGGAAGGAAAGGTGCATGAAAATGGAGATTCAGCAGTATTTTACGCAGTATCTGACGCGCTACACGCCCTACAAGAAGTACTGGAATTATGAAGATGGTTGCATTCTGAAGGCATGTATTGATTTGTATCACGCCACGGGCGACAAGGTATATCGCGATTTTGTCCTGGACTACGTGTCTGCCTACGTCGCTGAGGATGGCAGCATTCCCAATTACGAGATGCGCCAGTACAACATCGACTCCATCAACAGCGGCAAGGCGCTGTTCTTCGCGCTGGAGGAAACGGGCGAAGAGCGCTATCGCACGGCCATCGAGTTCCACATGCAGCGCCTGCGGGAGCATCCGCGCTGCCAGTGCGGTAACTTCTGGCACAAGCAGCTGTATCCCAACCAGATTTGGCTGGATGGCCTGTACATGGCGCAGCCCTTCTACATGGCCTATGAGGCGAAGTTTGACGGCATGGCGCATGTGAGCGATATTGTCTCCCAGTTCCAGAATGTGCGCAAGTACCTCTACAATCCCGAAAAGGGTCTGAACTACCATGCCTATGACGAGGCACGGGTGCAGTTCTGGGCTGACAAGGAAACGGGCCTCTCCAAGAACTTCTGGCTGCGCTCCACTGGCTGGTATCTAATGGCGCTGGTGGACTGCATCGCCCTTTGTCCGGAGCAGCTCTATGAGCATTATCGTGCGCTGGTGGACATTTTCCGCGAAAGCATTCGCGGTGTGCTGCCGTATCGCGCGGAGGACGGCCTGTTCTATCAGGTGATTGACCATCCGGAGGCAGAGGGCAACTACACCGAGACGTCCGGCTCGGCCATGATTGCCTACAGCCTGCTCAAGGGCGTTCGCATTGGCGTGCTGGACAAGGAAAAGTATCTGCCCATCGCGCTGGACGTGTTCGAGCGTCTCGCGGCGCAGAAGCTTCGCGCGGAGGAGGATGGCGTGGTGCGCCTGACCGACATTTGCTGGGTTGCTGGCCTTGGCCCGGACAAGAATCCGCAGCGCGACGGCTCGGTGGCCTACTACCTCTCCGAACCGAAAAAGTCGGATGACAGCAAGGGCGTTGGCCCGTTCATCATGGCCTACAGCGAATATCTGCGCGCAAAGGAGTAAGCAAGGATGAACATCAAACTGCTCTTTGTTCAGGCACGAAGCGCCACACTCGAATTGGCGGATGGTGGCCTGTACCAGACGCAAAAGCCCTATCAGCTGTACCTGAATGGTCAGGCGGCTGGTGAAATGACCACGGTGGTACACTCCCTGTACAACCTGCAGCCGGACACGGCCTACACCCTGTCCGCAAGGGATGGGGAGACGGAGCTTGCCGCCTGCACCTTCCACACGGACAAGGAAAGCTACACGCTCAATGTCCGTCAGTTTGGTGCGGTGGGTGACGGCGTGCATGACGACACGGCGGCTATTCAGGCGGCTATCCTGCACTGCCCGGAAAATGGTCGCGTGCTGATTCCAAAGGGGCGCTACCTGACGCTGCCGCTGATGCTCAAGAGCCACATTCGCGTGGAAATCAGCAAGGATGCGACGCTGCTGTTGCAGACTGACCGTAGCAAGTTCCCGATTCTGCCCGGTATGATTTTGTCCCAGGACGAGACGGATGATTTGAACCTCGGCTCCTGGGAAGGCAACCCGCTGGACATGTACGCCGCCTTCATCAGCGGCAAGGACGTGGAGGATGTGGTCCTCTACGGCGAGGGTGTGCTGAACGGTCAGGGCGATCAGGGCGATTGGTGGGTTAACTGCAAGGTGCGCCGTGGCGCATGGCGGCCGCGCATGTTCTTCCTGAACAACTGCCGTCAGGTGACGGTGCAGGGCCTGCACTTCTGCAATTCGCCGTCGTGGAATTTGCAGCCGTACTTCTCCAAAGACCTGCGCTTTTTGAACATCAGCGTCAATGCACCGGCGAACAGCCCCAACACCGATGGCTTCGACCCGGAAAGCTGTGAGGATATTCTGCTTGCGGGCGCGCATTTCTCCCTGGGAGATGACTGCATTGCCCTCAAATCGGGCAAGCTGTACATGGGGCGCCGCTACAAGACGCCCTGCCAGCGCATTGAAATCAGCCACTGCCTGATGGAAAATGGCCATGGCGGCATGACCTGCGGCAGCGAAATGGCGGGCGGCATCCAGCATGTTCACCTGCATGACTGCCTGATGCGCAACACGGATCGCGGCCTGCGCGTAAAGACGCGCCGCGGTCGTGGCGAGCAGGGTGTGATTGACGATATTGTGTTTGAAAACGTGCTGATGGAGCATGTCGGCACGCCCTACGTCGTTAACTGCATGTACTTCTGCGATCCGGATGGCAAGAGCGAGTATGTGCAGAGCCGCGAATGCCAGGTGGTTGATGAGCGCACGCCGCGCATCGGCACGGTGGCCTTCCGCCATGTGAAGGCGACGGACGTGACCTGCGCGGGCTACTTCCTGGGGCTGCCGGAAAAGCCGATTGAGCAGGTCATTATGGAGGACGTGTCCATTTCCTGCGCCGAGGACGCGAAGGAGATGCAGCCCGCCATGGCCAGCGGCGTGCCGTATGTGACGCGCAAGGGCATTGTGGCCATCAACGTGGACAAGCTGTCGATGAACCACGTGACCATCACGGGACAAAAGGGCCCGCAGGTTGACTGTAGCTACGTGAAGGAAATCGAAAACGCATAATGATTACACAGCGGACGAGGCGAAAAAAGCTTCGTCCGCATTTTACACCGATTTTACAAAAAGGGGATTCACAGGCGCGATTTGCTGTGTTATAATAGGTAGGAACTCATACTAATTTTCATCTAACCCATGTCATTCGCACAGTGCATTTTCTCGCATCGGCCATTACCGGGCCAAGCCCGGCGCTAGTCAGGCAAAAGCCTGACCGCCATCTGGCTTTGCTTCGTTCCGCTCGCGCGTACCTCCAGTACGCCTCGCTGCACTCAGCTTTGCCAGAGAGAAAAATCCACGATGCTCGGTGCCATGCTTTAGACGGAAATTAGTATCATGCGAATTCGTGGCTGAACCATTTTTTTCAGCGGAATCCGTAGCACAAAATGGAGGGATGTTTTTCAATGAACACGCCAATTCGGAAGACGAAAATCGTCTGCACCATGGGCCCTAATTTGTTTGAGAAAAACCTCATCGCGCCGCTGATGAAAGCGGGTATGAATGTTGCGCGTTTCAATTTTTCGCATGGAACGTATGAAACCCATCAGTATTATTATGACGAGGTATGCCGGATTCGTGACGAGCTGGGTCTGCCGGTGGCGACCATGCTGGACACCAAGGGTCCGGAAATTCGCGTGCGCAGCTTCAAAAATGGCAGCGTCGTGCTGAAGAACGGCCAGACCTTCACCCTGACCACTAAGGACGTGGAGGGCGACGAAAAACGCGTCTCCATCACCTACAAGGATTTGCCCAACGACATTCAGGTCGGCAGCAGCATCCTGATTGACGACGGCCTGATTGGCATGCGCGTGGAGAAGATTGACGATACGGACATCATCTGCCACGTGCTTAATGGCGGTGTGGTCAGCAATAACAAGGGCGTCAACATCCCCAATGGCCATCTGTCCATGCCCTTCATCAGCGAAAAGGATCGCAATGACATTATTTTCGCCATCAAGAATGGCTATGATTACATTGCCGCGTCCTTCACGCGCAGCGCGGATGACATTATGCAGATTCGCCACATCCTGCAGGAATTCAACTGCAACACCATCAACATCATCGCCAAGATTGAGAACATGGAAGGTGTGGAGAACATTGACGAAATTCTCCGCGTGGTGGACGGCGTGATGGTTGCCCGTGGCGACCTGGGCGTGGAAGTGCCGCTGGAGGACGTGCCGAGCCTGCAAAAGACGCTGATTCAGCGCGGTATTGCAGCGGGCAAGCCCGTGATTACCGCCACGCAGATGCTGGATTCCATGATCAAGAATCCGCGCCCGACCCGTGCGGAAGCAACGGACGTTGCCAATGCCATCTACGACGGCACGAGCGCCATCATGCTGTCTGGCGAGACGGCCATGGGCGCCTATCCGGTGGAGGCCGTGGAGACGATGGTGCGCATTGCCCTGCGTGCGGAGGCTGACACGAACTACATTCGCCGCTTCTCCCGTGACACCTCGGCATCCACGGACGTGACCAACGCCATCAGCCACGCAACCGTGACCTCCGCGCATGACCTGAATGCCAGCGCCATCATCACCGTCACCAAGTCTGGCTCGACGGCGCGTATCCTCAGCCGCTATCGTCCGGCGTGCGTGATTGTTGGCTGCACGACGGAGGCGCATGTCTGGCGTCAGCTAGCGCTCTCCTGGGGTACGATTCCGGTCATGATTGGCGAGGAAAGCAACACGGACGACTTGTTTGAGCATGCGCTGGATGCGGCGGTACAGCATGGCATTGTGCATGATGGCGAGCTGGTTGTGATGACGGCGGGCGCACCGCTGGGCATCTCCGGCACGACCAACCTGATGCGCGTGCAGGTCGTGGGCCATCTGCTCAGCAGTGGCACGGGCTTGCATAGTGGCAGGGTGATTGCGCCCCTGTGCGTCATTCGCGACTACGCGACCGATTCCAAGGACTTCAACACGGGCGACGTGATTGTCTGCCACCAGACGACCAGAGAAATGTACGCCATGCTGCGCAAGTCCTCGGCCATTGTGCTGGAGGACGACAATCCCGATGGTCATGGCGCGATTGCGGGCATGTCGCTGGACATCCCGGTTATTATTGGCGCGAAGAACGCCACGAACGTCCTCAAAACGGGCGCGGTTGTGACCATTGACGGCGAAAAGGGTACGGTGAGCGCCAATTGACGCACAGCCTGACCATTGACGGGCGGCAGTTTGCTTCTGGCCGTGCCGTGCATGAAATGATGAAGACGCTCCTGCATTTTCCAGCGCACTACGGCTGCAATGCCGATGCCCTGTGGGATGTATTGCAGGAGAATGAGGACACCATCCATCTGCGCATCCTCTCCTGGGGCAATCCGGATACGGCGCGGGCGTTGCGGTGCATTGCACGCGTGCTGGAGGATACTGGCGCAAGTGTGGAACGATGCGGCGAATAGCCGTGGGAAAGAAGGAAAGAACATGCGTTGCTCCTGCAAGGAATGCGGAACATACATGATTCAGGCAGAAAGCGACCATCTGGGCTGTGTATGCCCGGATTGCGGCTATCGCTGCAACGACTGCCTGGGCACGAACACGGTCGTAAGCAAGGAAAGCTTGAAGGCGTTGGCCTTTGATCCGCGCTTTGACCCGGACACGATTCTGCGAAATGCCTTCCTGCCTCAGGAGGATGAGGAGGAAGAAGCTTACTGATTCCTGTTCAATCAGGATAGCACGAAAAGCGCCACATGCGAGCATGAACGCCGCAGGTGGCGCTTTTTCGTGTGCGGAAAAATCAAAGGCAACGAAAAAAGCGCAGGAGCATGTTTGCACTCCTGCGCGGGATATATCAGTTACAGCGTTACGCCCGTCTTGAAAATCGCCAGATCATGGAAGCCGTTGCGTTCCGAGCAGACGCGTTCGCCAGAGGCGACGGACAGCACCTGCTGCATCAGCATGTCGGACAGCTCCGGCAGCGTCTTGCCATCGGTCAGCAGCTGACCGGCGTTGAAGTCAATCCAGCCGTGCTTGCGCGTGGCCAAAGGCGTGTTGGTGGCAATCTTGAGCGTCGGCACAGGGCTGGCAAAGGGCGTGCCACGGCCGGTGGAGAACAGCACAATCTGCGCACCGGAGGAGGCAAGCGCCGTGGCGGCCACCAGATCGTTGCCGGGCGCGGAAAGCAGATTCAGGCCGGGCGTGCGCACCTTTTCGCCATAGGCGAGGACGTCGCAAACCGGAGAAAAGCCACTCTTCTGCGTGCAGCCAAGCGCCTTGTCCTCCAGGGTGGAGATACCGCCAGCCTTGTTGCCGGGCGACGGATTCTCGTAGATGGTTTGGTGATGCTCCTCAAAATAGCGCTTGAAGTCGTTGATGAGGCGCACGGTCTTGTCAAACAGCTCCGGCGTGCCGCAGCGATCCATCAGGATGGTCTCCGCGCCGAACATTTCCGGCACTTCGGTCAGGATGGTCGTGCCGCCCATGCCGCAGAGCATGTCGGAGAAGCCGCCAATCACCGGATTCGCCGTGATGCCGGAGAAGCCGTCTGAGCCGCCGCACTTCAGGCCAATCACCAGCTTGCTGGCCGGGCAGGGAACACGCTGCTCGTCGCGCATGCGGTCGGCCAATTCCTCCAGCAGCTTCATGGCCGCAGAGAATTCATCCTCGACCTGCTGGCAGACCAGAAAGCGCACGCGGGAGGTATCATAGTCGCCCATGTGCTCCTCGATGATGGCGGCGCTGCTGTTTTCGCAGCCCAGGCCCAGCACCAGCACGCCACCGACGTTGGGATGCGTCGCCAGGTCCGCCAGAATGGTGCGCGTGTTCTCCTGATCATCGCCCATCTGGGAGCAGCCGTAGGGATGCGGGAAGGCACACACGCACTCCACGCCGCCGCCCACAAGCGACTGCGCCGCGCGCTCCAGCTGGCGGGCAATATCGTTGACACAGCCAACGGTGGGCAGAATCCACAGCTCGTTGCGCACGCCGACGCGGCCATCCTTGCGCGGATAGCCCATGAAGGTCGCCGTGGGCAGCTGCGGCACGGTCGGATACGTCGGGTGGTAGGTGTAGGTCAGCTCGCCGGACAGGCCGGTATGCAGGTTATGGACATGCACATGTGCACCGGCAGGAATCTCCTGCGTGGCATAGCCGATGGGGAAGCCATACTTAATGACCTGCGCACCCGAAGCAATCGGGCAAAGCGCCATCTTGTGGCCCGCGGGAATATCGCTGGAAACGACATAGGTCGTGCCATCCAGCGTCACCTGATCTCCGGCGCAAAGCGGCGACAGGGCAACGGCCACGTTGTCCTGCGGGGAGATGCGAAGCAGCTCAGCCATAGGTCACACTCCGAATTTCTCGTTCATCACCGTGCGCATTCCCTTTTCCAGAATGGCACGCAGGGAAGCGCCGACGGATTCGGTCAGGCCCGGCACGCGGCACAGGTCAGGGCCGAAGAAGGTTTCATTGGACAGGAATGCCTTGGCCTGCTCCTCGGGCGACTGGGTGGAGGTTTCCGCAAAGAATTCCAGCACCGCCGCGTCATCCTGGAGGTAGTAGGGCTGGCCATCACGCTGGCATTCCAGACGGCCATCGCCGGTCAGCTTGCCGCTGCGATACAGGCTCATCAGGCTGGCCAGGGAGAAGGTCAGGCGCTCCGGCAGGGTGCCGGTCTTTTCCACATAGCCCAGCAGGGAAGGCATGCAGCGCGCGCGCCACTTGGACACACTGTTCAGGCAGATGGAAAGCAGGGCATGCTTGATGAAGGGGTTGCGGAAACGGCCCGTGACCGCCTCGGCAAAGTCCATCAAATCCGCCTTGGGCAGGGAAAGCGTCGGAATGACCTCATCGTAGAGCGTCTTCTGCATGAAGGTGGCAATCATGGGATCATTCATGGCATCCAGCACGATGTCATAGCCGCACTGGAAGGCCGCCGGCACAAAGGAGGTGTGCGCGCCGTTCAGGATGCGCACCTTGCGCTGCTTGTAGGGCTTCTGGTTGTCGGTGTAAACGACGGGCAGGCCGCACTGCGGCAAGGGCAGCTCGTCAGACAGGTCACGGGGAGACTCAATGACCCACAGGCCAAAGGGCTCGGCGGTGACCAGAATGTTGTCCTGATAGCCAATCTTCTCCCAAATGGCGGTGTCCTCGCCACGCGGATAGCCGGTCACGATACGGTCCACCAGGGTGGAGGTGAAGATGCAGGCTGTTTCCAGCCACTGCTCGAACTTTTCACCCAGCGCCCACTGCTTGGCCAGCGCCATGACGCACTTTTTGAGCATGATGCCGTTGTCGTCAATCAGCTCCACAGGCAGGATGACCAGGCCCTTGTCCTCGGCGTAGTCAAAGGCGACAGCACGCTCGTAGAGGAACTTCGTCAGCTTGCCGGGATAGGACTTGGGCGGGCAGAGCGCAAACTCGTCCGTCTCGTCCAGCACGATGCCCGCTTCGGTGGTGTTGCTGACGATGTAGCGCAGCGTCGGCAGCTTGGCATAGTCGGCATAGCGGTCATAATCGGCATAGGCATCCACCGCGTCGGCGATGGAGGTGACGATACGCGTCTGCTCCACCTGCTCACCATCCACCAGACCGCGCAGCATCACCGTGTAGCGGTAATCCTGCTCACGGAAGGCAGGGAAGAGCGTGCCCATCTCAATCGGCTTGACCAGCACGACAGAGCCGTTGAAGTCCGTTTTTTCGTTAGCAATATCAATCATGTAATCCACAAAAGCGCGCAGGAAGTTACCTTCGCCGAATTGCAGCACCTTCACCGGGCGCTCGGGCGCTTGGGACATGGCAGCGTTCAAACGTTCCATAGCATGAAATCCTCCGTATTTTCATCAGCGTGTAAGCGATTACAACACGCTTGGCTTTATTCTACTCTTTTTTTCGCCGTCCGTCAATGGGAAAGCGTGGTTTTGCCGCAATTTATTATTTTTGGACGAAATCTGCCCGGTTTTGTCCGCAAATCCATCGGAAACAGGGGTTGCAAAAGGGTACAAAAGCGTGTATAATGGGGAATGATGTGGTGTGTGGAAGTGTTTACATGCCACCGAAGGGAGGCGAAAAGCCGAACGTGAATATTTATGATATTTCCCGCCAGGCGGGTGTTTCCATTGCGACGGTGTCGCGTGTGCTGAATAACAGTCCCCATGTGTCGGAGGCGACGCGCCGCAAGGTGATGAAGGTCATTGATGGCTGCGGCTATGTGCCCAATGCGTTTGCGCGTGGTCTGGGCCTGAACACGATGAAGACGATTGGCCTGCTTTGTCCGGATGCGGCTGACCCGTATCTGGCGCGGGCGCTGGCATGCCTGGAGCATGCGTTCCGCCAGAAGCAGTATGACTGTCTGCTGTGCTGCACCAACCGTGATTTGCCGGCGCGCCAAAAGGGCGTGGATTCCCTGACCAGCCGACATGTGGACGGCATGGTTTTGATGGGCTCAACCTTTGTGGAGGATGCCTCGGAGGACAATGATTACATCCGTCAGGCGGCGACCAATATGCCGGTGGTGCTGCTCAACGGCTCGTTCCAGTGTCCGAATGTGTATTGCGTGCTGTGCGATGATGAGCGTGCGATGCGCGAGGCGATGGAGCAGCTGCTGGAAAGTGGCTGCAAGCGTGTGCTGTATCTGTATCACTCCACCAACTATTCGGGTCGCAAGAAGCTGGCGGGCTGCCGCGCGGCGCTGGAAAAGCACGGCGTGACGGTGGATGAACGCCTGCTGCGCCACTTTGGTGAGGACAAGTCCAGCATCCATGCGGTGCGTGATTGCCTGCTGGAGCTGGAAAGAAGCGGTCTGGAATTTGATGCGGTGCTGGCCAGTGAGGACGTGCTGGCCGTGGGCGCGATGAAATACGCGCAGGAAACGGGCAAGCGTGTGCCGCAGGATTTGTCCGTTGTGGGCTACAACAACAGCAACATCTGTCTGTGTACCACACCGGAGCTGACCAGCGTGGACAACCGTCTGCCTGCGATTTGTGAGCGCATTGCGGAAACGATGATTGGTGTACTGGAAGGGCGCGAAATGCCGGAAAAAACCGTCTTCACGGCGGAGGTTATCCGGCGCGGCTCGACCAAAGAAGTGTAAATACGGCATGACATGCATGCCGATGGAAATGAAAGGAGTTTTCCCGATATGATGAAGTTCATGGACAAGGATTTTCTGCTGAACACGGAAACGGCCCGCAAGCTCTACCACGACTATGCGGCCGCATGCCCCATCATCGACTATCATTGCCACATCAGCCCCAAGGAAATCTGGGACGATCATCGCTTTGAGAACATCACCCAGGTTTGGCTGGGTGGCGACCACTATAAGTGGCGTCTGATGCGCTGTGCGGGTGTGGATGAATACTACATCACCGGCGGCGCCAGCGATTACGAGAAGTTCTGCAAGTGGGCCGAGGTGATTGGCAAGGGCATCGGCAATCCGCTGTATCACTGGACGCATCTGGAATTGCAGCGCTTCTTCGGCTATGAGGGCACCCTGAGCGCCAAGACGGCGGACGAGGTGTGGACGCTGTGCAACGAAAAGCTCCAGCAGGCCGGTTACACCACGCGTGGCCTGATTGCCATGAGCAATGTGGAGACCATCTGCACCACCGATGATCCCATCGACACGCTGGAATATCATCAGAAGCTGCTGGCCGACAAATCCTTCAAGACGAACGTGCTGCCCGCATGGCGTCCTGACAAGGCCGTGAACATCGAAAAGCCGGACTTCATGGATTATATCGCGAAGCTGGCGACGGCGGCGGAAATGGAAATCCACTCCTTCGCCGACGTGAAGGCTGCACTGGAAAAGCGCATGGCATACTTCCACCAGAACAACTGCCGTCTGTCCGACCACGGCCTGAACTACGTCGTGTGGGAACCGGCGGAGGATGCGGTGGTGGAAGCCATCTTTGCCAAGAAGGCAGCAGGCGAAACGCTCAGCGAGACCGAGGTGGCGCAGTACAAGACGGCGGCGATGCTCTTCTTTGCCGCGCAGTACAAGAAGCTGGACTGGACGATGCAGCTGCACTACGGCTGCCGCCGCGACAACAACCGCGTCATGTTTGAGAAGCTTGGCCCGGATACCGGCTATGACACCATCAACAACTATGCGCCGGTCGATCAGATGGCGGCGTTCCTGGGCGCGGTGGAGACGGCCTCTGGTCTGCCCCGCACGATTCTCTACTCCCTGAACCCGGCCGATGATCAGGCCATTGACACGCTCTGCGGCTGCTTCCAGTCCTCCGATGCGGTGGGCAAGATGCAGCACGGCTCTGCCTGGTGGTTCAACGACCACTTCACCGGCATGACCAACCAGCTGACCAGCCTGGCCAGCCTGGGCTATCTGGCGGGCTTCGTCGGCATGCTGACGGACAGCCGTTCCTTCCTGTCCTATCCGCGCCACGAGTACTTCCGCCGCATCCTGTGCCGCCTGCTGGGCGAATGGGTGGAGGATGGCCGCTTCCCGCAGGATTGGGACATTCTGGGCGACATCGTTCGCGGCATTTCCTGCGACAATGCGCGCAAGTATTTCGCTTTCCCGACGAAGTAATCTGGTTCTTTCCGCCGGACAGTCAAAACGACTGTCCGGCTTTTTGAATGGCAGGAAAGGAAAAAGCCAGAGCAGTTGCACTTTTTTCACAAAGGGCGTATAATAAAGGCATTCTGGGCGCGCTGGCAAGGTGGCGCAAACGGAAAATGCAGTGTTTAAGGAGAATGCACCAATGTATCGCAAAAATGCATGGGAAAACCTCGCAGAAGGCGAGAAGGAGCAGCTTTCTGCTTTCGCAAAGGATTACATGGCCTATCTGGACAACGGCAAGACGGAGCGCGAATGCGTGGCCGAAAGCGTGCGTCTGGCAGAGGAAAAGGGCTTTGAAGACCTGATGAAGGTGATTGCCGAGGGCCGTCAGCTCAAGGCGGGCGACCGCGTGTACCGCAACTGGATGAACAAGGACATCATGCTCTTTGTCATCGGTGAAAAGAACATCGAGTGCGGCATGAACATTCTGGGTGCGCACATCGACTCTCCGCGCATCGACGTGAAGCAGAATCCGCTGTATGAAGAGGAGCATCTGGCCTATCTGGATACCCACTACTACGGCGGCATCAAGAAGTATCAGTGGGTGGCGCTGCCTCTGGCACTGCACGGCGTGGTCGTCAAGAAGGACGGCACGACCGTTCAGATGAACGTTGGCGACAAGCCCGGCGATCCGGTCTTCTACATCTCCGACCTGCTGATTCATCTGGCCGGCGATCAGATGAGCAAGAACGCCGCGAAGGTGATTGAGGGCGAAGCGCTCAACATCATCATCGGCAGCGAGCCGAAGAAGGACGCCGAGAAGGATTCCGTGAAGGAAGCCATCCTCGACATCCTCAAGGAACAGTACGGCATCGAGGAAGAAGACTTCATCTCCGCCGAGCTGGAAGCTGTGCCCGCTGGTCAGGCGCGTGACCTGGGCTTTGACCGCAGCCTGAT
The DNA here is from genome assembly GCA_964464815.1 of uncultured Faecalibacterium sp. Taxonomy (GTDB): domain Bacteria; phylum Bacillota; class Clostridia; order Christensenellales; family Aristaeellaceae; genus UBA11524. The sequence continues at coordinate 20,333 of CAYXHF010000009.1, read as the reverse complement.
TATGGGCTATGGCCACGACGACCGCGTGTGCGCCTATCCGTCCATGGCGGCTGTGCTGGACTACGAGGGCACGCCGGATTACACGCTGGCGGCCGTGCTGACCGACAAGGAAGAAATCGGCAGCGTGGGCGCAACGGGCATGGGTGCGCTCTACTTTGAGAACACCATGGCAGAGCTGATTGCCTGCCTGACGGGCGAGGACAAGCCCCTGACGCTGCGCCGCTGCTTGCAGAACAGCCGCATGCTCTCCAGCGACGTGAGTGCGGGCTTTGACCCCAACTTCGCGGGTGCCTTCGAGCGCAAGAACGCCTCTATCATCGGCAACGGCGTGACCTTCAACAAGTTCACCGGCAGCCGTGGCAAGAGTGGCTCCAACGATGCCAACGCCGAATTTGTGGCGCAGGTTCGCCGCATTTGCGACGATGCGAACATCTGCTGGCAGACCGCTGAGCTGGGTCGCGTGGACGTTGGCGGCGGCGGAACGATTGCCTACATCTGCGCCAAGTACGGCATGAACGTGATTGACTGCGGCGTGCCGGTGCTGAGCATGCATGCGCCCTGGGAAGTCATCAGCAAGGTGGACCTGTGGGAAGAGTACAAGTGCTACTGCGCTTTCCTGAAGAACGCCAAGGAATTCTAATCACAAAAATGTGCCTGGCAGGCGTTTGTCTGCCGGGCACATTTTGCTTTGGTGGAAAATTTCGCACGCTGTGTACAACGGGATAGTATTTTTTGCGGAAATGTGCTATACTGAAGCAAATGATGCGAAGGAGGCAATCAACATGCCTGATATGAAGAACGTCCTGCTGCTCGGCGACAGCCGCCGCCAGGGCTATGAACCCTTTGTTCGAAAGCTGCTGGAAGGCAAGGCAGGAGTGTACGGCCCGTCGGAAAACGGTCGCTGGGCTGGCTATACGCTGAATTCGTTGCGCTTCTGGCTGGATCAGTTCCCCAAGCCCGATGTTGTCCACTGGAACTGCGGTCTGTGGGACTTGGGCGACGACTATCAGCTGGGCCGTCCGTTCTCCCTGCCGGAGGAATACGAATCGGCAGTGGAGCGCACGGTGCTGGTGGTGCAGAAGCTTTTTCCCGGTGCGCAGCTGATTATGGCCACCACGCTGCCGACCACGTCGCCGGATCACGGAGGCATTATTGCCTACAACGACATTATCAAGAAGGTTGCCAAGCGCCACGACCTGCCGGTGGATGATTTGTATGCATCCTTCCACGACATCATGGTGCCCTATGACCGTGGCGACCATCTGCATTTGAACGATGAGGGCAACACGCTGGTTGCCCAGCAGGTGGTTGCGGCGGTGGAAAAGTATCTGTAATAAATACTAATTTTCATCTAAACCATGTCATTCGCACAGTGTCTTTTTCTTTCTGGCTTTGCTTCGTTCCGCTCGCGCGTACCTCCAGTACGCCTCGCTGCACTCAGCTTTGCCAGAGAGAAAAATCCACTATGCTCGGTGCCATGTTTTAGACGTAAATTAGTATAAATCAAAAGACAGCTTGAACGCAACAGGTCCAAGCTGTCTTTTTGATTTGCTTTTCAGTACGTTTACCTTATTCCACCGTCACTGACTTTGCCAGATTCCTCGGCTTATCCACATCACAGCCACGGCTGACCGCCATATAATAAGCCAGCATCTGCACCGGAATGATGGCCAGCAGGGGAAGCAGCTCCGCAGCGGCATCGGGAATGACCCACAATTCGTCCGCACTGGCCGTGGCACGTGCCACAAGCGATTCGGGACAAACCATCAGCACCTTTGCGCCACGGCTCTTGACCTCGCGCACGTTGGAAATCGTCTTGTCGGCCAGCTGCTCCTGCGTCAGGAGCGCGCAGACCAGCGTGCCTTCCTCAATCAGTGCAATGGTGCCATGCTTGAGTTCGCCCGCCGCATACGCCTCGGACATGATGTAGCTGACTTCCTTTAGCTTCAGAGAAGCCTCCATTGCCAGCGCGTTATCCAGTCCACGGCCGATATAGAAGACGTGCTGTCTGTCATGATACAGGCTGGAGAAGCGCTGCACCTGGCTTTCCAGTGCCATAACGCGCTCCGCGGCCTCGGGAAGTGCCGACATCTGGCGCAGCAGCGCAGACGCTGCCTCCTGTGTCATGTGGCCACGCTTGACCGCCAGGTCAATGGCCAGCAGCACCATCATTTCAATCTGTGTGATGTACGCCTTCGTGCTGGCGACAGCGATTTCCGGGCCAGCGTATGTATACATGACGTTTTCGCCAGCCGTGCGGGCGATGGACGAGCCGACGACGTTCGTCAGCGCCATTACCTTCGCGCCCAGCTGCGCCGCTTCGCGCATGGCGGCCAGTGTGTCAGCCGTCTCGCCGCTCTGGGAAATTGCCAGGAAGCAATCCTGCGGCCCGAGCAGCGGTTCGCGATAGCGGAATTCAGATGCTACGTCCACCACGACCGGCAGGCGCGCCAGCTTCTCAATCACATACTTACCGATCACACCCGCATGATACGCCGTGCCACAGGCGACGATGGTCAGCGTATGCAGCTGTGTAGCCTCCTCCTTGGACAGCGGGAAGGCATTGGGGCGAATCGTCATTGTATCAGAATCGACATGTGCGGTGAAGGTCTTTTTCAGCGCGGAAGGCTCTTCGTGAATTTCCTTAAGCATGAAGTGTGCATAGCCGCCCTTTTCCGCAGCCTCCACGTCCCAATCGACCGTGATGGGCTTCAAGGCGCGCTCCTTGCCGAAATGGTCGAAGACGCGGATGCCATTCTGCTTGAGGACGGCGACCTCACGGTCATTGAGCAGCTCCACGCGACGCGTATGGTGAATCAGTGCAGGAATATCGCTGGCGACATACTGCGCCTGTTCCGACAGGCCAACAACAAGCGGGCTGTCCTTCCGCGTGCAGTAGAGGGTATCCGGTGCGCTACAATCCAGCACGCACAGGGCATAGCTGCCTTCCAGCATCGTCTGTGCATGCAGGAGCGTTGAAAGCATATCGCCCTGATAGAATACGTGCAGCAGATGCGCAATGACCTCCGTATCCGTTTCGGAGACGAACACGCAGCCCTTTTCTTGCAGCATCGTGCGCAGCTCGGCATAGTTTTCGATGATGCCATTATGCACCACGGCGATATGCCCTTTCATATCGGTATGCGGATGTGCGTTAATATCATTCGGTTCGCCATGCGTGGCCCAGCGTGTATGGCCGATACCAATCGACCCGGGCAGGGGAGCTGCCTCCACGCGCTGTGCGAGATTCCGCAAGCGTCCCTTTGCCTTACTCAGGCGAATCGCACCCTGCTCCATGACAGCGATACCCGCGCTATCATATCCACGATACTCCAACCGCGACAGGCCATCCAGCAGAATATCCTGCGCCGCCTGATGACCGATATACCCAACGATACCGCACATTGCGTTATCCTCCTCAATAATACATCATAATACATGTACCATGTTGTATTATACCACCTTCTCCGGAAATTGCAACCCCTACTGGCATTCTATGAGGAGAAACACAAGAGAATCAGCGAATTTTGTTGAGGAGACAAGCAAATTTTCAAAAGGGAAAATCAGCAGCTAGGTGATGCACAGCGCTAAAGCAATACAACTTCAAAAATTTAGCCTCAAAATAATTCAACTCCAACGGAAGACGACGCCGAAGGGTTCCAAGGGTGTGAGCCACACTGGCGGCAACCGGAAAGCCCCTTGGTTGCAGAAAACAATGCCTAGTCGCAACGGAAAAAACCAAGCAGTTCTTGTTTAACCATGCTTGTTTCTTGCCATGAGGGAAGAAAGCTAGTCTCCGCGACGCTGCGAGTGCGTGCTTTGCAGTGTGGTGTGGAGGATTGAGTGCGCTTTTTTGATGTACTTCTGGGGTAAAACCCCAGACCCCAGCAGGACGCTGTCCTGCACCTGTGAAGGGGAGACCTCGTCTCGTTTCATTTGGCCCTTTCGAAACCCATTTCGCGATGGAGGTGGCGCGATATTTCTTCTTGTTTCCGCGTGGGAGGCTGGCGGGGTTGTGGCTTGCGCTTCTTCTTTTTTTCTTTTCTTTTTATTTTCCCCAGAGTGTTTCCGGGTCGATGGGCTGATTATCTTGCGTGATCCGAATATGCACATGCGAAGCCATATTCCCTTCCGCGAACATCCCATTTCCACCAAACCCAATCGTCTGCCCGTGCCGAACCGGATCTCCAATCCGAATCGCATATAACATCGTCATTCCCGCATACCGTACCTTTAACCCATCCCCATGATCAATCTCCACATATGCGCCCCAAAGTCCATCCTCTGCACAACCAATCACCGTTCCGTCAGCAATCGCGAAAACCGTTTCTCCTTCTGCACATGCATAATCTGCCGCATCGTGTAGTGCCCAAATGCCTGTCACCTCCGATTGTTGCATCACCGTGTCGTTAAATGGCGTCAGCAACCGCATCTCCCGAAGCGGCGTGGCGAACGGCTGTGGCGTGTTGCTCGGTAATGGATAGGGCGTGGCCGTGACGGCGTTGGCGAGGGATTCCTGTAATAGCTGCGCGGCAGAAATCTCCTGCCCGACAGGCGGTGTGGGCGAAACCGATAATGACTGCGGATGCCGTGTCCAGAGTGCCGTGCCAATGATGATGGAGGCGCATAGGAGCGTCAGAAGGAAAAAACCGGATTGCTCCTTCCTGCTGCGAATGGTGTGGAAAAACCGCTGGAATGCATGGGACATAATCAAATCACCTCGGCATGAATTTTCCTTATCATGCCGCTTTTTCTGGTGCTTTATTCCATGGAGACAAGCTGCGTGCCAGGATAGTAGTGCAGGAGAATGTCCCGAAAGGCAGCGCCGTCTGCGGCCATGGCCTGTGCGCCGGCTTGGGACAGCCCGACGCCGTGACCGTAGCCAGTGGTGTGGAAGGTGAGCGTGTCACCGTGGCTTTCCCACGTGATGTAAGTGCTGCGTAACCCAAGCGCCCGGCGGAAGTCGCTGCCGCTGACCACCTGACTGCCGACCAGTAGCGTCGCGACGCGCCCGGAGGCGGTGCTTGTTTGCAGGCGAAGGGCGCTAGGCAATGTGTCGGCGGTGATGCCGCAGTCAGGGAAGGCGGATAGAAGCAGCGCGGCCGCATCGTCGCAAGAAAAGGTCGTCTCGGCTGTGTAGCCGCGATAGCCCTCTTCACCGGGACTGTCAACGCTGACAAGGTAGGGGAGCTGCGTGGAGAATACGGCGGCGGAATCCTCTGTCCTGCCACCGGAGGAGGCGTGGTAGACCATCTCAATCGGCATGCCCTCAAAGCAGAGAATCAGGCCATGCGTCTGCTGAACGGCCTGCGAAATGCGTGCGAAAAGCTGCGGATAGCTGCCGCCCCAGCGTTCCCGGAGGGCATCGTCGGTAAGATAGCCCTGACAGCAGGTGCTGTCGGTGCAGATGTCGCAATCCGGATGACGTTTGCAGCCGCTTCCACTGAGGAGACGGCATTGGGCGGCGACAGCCTGGCACTTGAGTGCCTCCGGAGCGTAGTTGGCAGGCATTTCCGCGGCGGTGGCGTGCAGGACGTAGGTTTCCAGTGCCATCTGGCAGGAGCGTTGCTCCGTGTGCAGATAGACCGTCAGCATCATCTCCTCTGGTGCGCAGGGAGCAGGAGCGTATGCACGCAGGAGCAATCCTGACATGAGCAGCAGGGACATTCCGAACAGAAACAGGGACGTTTTTTTTCGCAACGACAACACGACCTTTTAAAAAATATTCAAGAAATGTTCGGACTGCACAAAGTTCGCTTTTTCGACAAATGCCGTTTTGAAACCAGTCCGAGAGGAGACAAAACCAGCATATGACCGGCAAAAACGGCTGATGCACGAAAAATCTTGTCACTGGTGGCAAAATAATTACCAGAATGAAGAGGAAATGTTTGTTGGGATTTTCAGAAAATCTGAAATTTTGCATGGGAAATTTCATAATAAGACTTGACGAAATTGCATAAAAGTGGTTCAATAGTAAGTGAAAAGAGAAAGAAGTCATTGGCGTCCCCTGTGGAGGGCGCAAAAATAACGAAGGCAGGTGTGCTTATGCGCTACATAGGCCCGACAGCGAGCGAAAGGGATCAGTTCCATCAGGGTGGAAACCGGCACGCGTATGAAATGCTGGGTGCGCATCCGGTGGAGCAGGAAGGCCGGGAAATGTGGCACTTCGCTGTATGGGCGCCTAACGCCAAGGCTGTTTCGCTCATTGGTGAATTCAATCATTGGGACAAAGAGCAGACGCCCATGAAAAAGGTGTACGACGGGACATGGGAAATCCGTGTGCCGGCGGCGCTCTTTGATGTCAAAAGCGATCCGAAGCGCTATGATTATCCCGGTGCGGCGGAAAAGCTGACGACATACAAATACTGCATCCAATCGCAGGACGGCACCTGGCAGGACAAGGCCGACCCTTATGGCTTTGCCATGCAGAACCGTCCGGACACTGCCAGCCGGATTTATGATTTGTCCGGCTACAAGTGGGGCGACCGCAAATGGATGAATGCGCGGAAAAAGTTCGATCCCTACCACAGCCCGGTGAACATTTACGAAATGCATCTGGGTTCGTGGCGTCGGCATGAGGACGGAACCTTCCTGACCTATGCCGAAATCGGGGAGCAGCTGGTGCCGTATCTGCTGGACATGGGCTACACGCATGTGGAGTTCATGCCGGTGATGGAGCATCCGCTGGATGAATCATGGGGCTATCAGGTGTCGGGCTACTATGCGGCTACGGCACGATTTGGAGAGCCTAAGGATTTGATGGCGCTCATTGACAAGCTCCATCAGGCTGGCATCGGCGTCCTGCTGGACTGGGTGCCCGCGCATTTTCCCAAGGACGCCATGGGTCTGCGCCGCTTTGACGGCACGCCCTGCTATGAGCATCCCGACCCCAGACGCGGCGATATGGATCAGTGGGGCACGCATATGTTCGACTACGCCCGTGGCGAGGTCAATTCCTTCATGCTTTCCAACGCCTGCTTCTGGCTGGAATGGTATCATGCGGATGGCCTGCGTGTGGATGCGGTCACGTCGATGCTCCTCTACGACTTCTGCCGTGAGGAAGGGCAGTGGCTGCCCAACCAGTACGGCGGGCGCGAAAATCTGGATGCCATCGCCTTCCTGCGCCGGATGAACGAGACGGTCTACCGCGACTTCCCGGGCGTGATGATGGTGGCGGAGGAATCCAGTGCCTATCCGATGGTGACGCGTCCGATTTATCTGGGCGGTTTGGGCTTCGGGTTCAAGTGGAACATGGGCTGGATGAATGACATGCTGGCCTACATCAAGCTCGACCCGGTCTACCGCAAGTATCACCATGACAAGCTGACGTTCTCCCTGATGTATGCCTTCTCGGAGAATTATATTCTGCCCTTCAGCCACGATGAGGTGGTGCATGGCAAGCATTCCATGCTGGACAAGCAGCCGGGCGATTTGTGGAAGAAGTTCGCCGGTTTGCGTGCGCTCTATGGCTACACCATGGCGCATCCGGGCAAGAAGCTGCTGTTCATGGGCAGTGAGTTTGCGCATTTCATCGAATGGAAGTTTGATGACCAGCTGGACTGGTTCCTGCTCCTCTACGAGCATCATCCGCTGGTGCAGAAATGCTGCAAGCGCCTCAATGAGTTCTACCGCTCCACGCCGGCCATGTATCAGATTGATGATGGCTGGGATGGATTCCAGTGGATACAAGCCAATGACAGTGATAATTCCATCGCTGCCTTCCTGCGCACGGACAAGAAGGGTAATTCCGTCCTGTGCGTGACGAACTTCACGCCGGTGTTCCATCCGCAGTACCGCATCGGACTGCCGCAAATGGGTACGCTGACGGAATGTCTGAACACCGACCTGGCGGAATTCGGCGGGTCGAACCAGTACAACAAGTGGGCCATTAAGACAGAGCAGCAGCAATTGCAGGATTTCCCCTATAGCTGCGACATCTGCGTGCCGCCGCTGTCCACGGTGTACTTCCATTACAAGCGCGATCCCGTGAAGGAGAGCGCACGCAAGACGAAGGCACGCCCGAAGACGGACGAAGCGAAGGCGAAGAAGCCTTCACGGCGCAAGGTGGCCTCCGACACACCTGCCAAGCAGGAGACAGTCACCCCGAAGGCGAAGAAAGCGCCTTCACAACCGCTTTTTCCTGGCTGATTCGGCGGTGTCATGACAAAACCCCTTGCGTCCTCTCTGTGGCGCAGACGCAAGGAGGCATGACAATCCCCGCTGTTTCACATACATTACGGCCGCCTCTGCGCACCGGCGAGGCAGCTGTCGTATCCGCATTCATCAAGAGCTGGTGCCAGAACTCGCAAGAAACAAGGATGAAGGAGCGTGTTCCCATCATGAAAAAGAAGACTTGTGTTGCCATGCTGCTGGCTGGCGGCCAGGGCAGCCGCCTGGGCGTGCTGACCAAGAAGGTGGCCAAACCCGCAGTTCCCTATGGGGGAAAATACCGCATCATTGACTTCCCGCTGTCCAACTGCACCAACAGTGGCATTGACACGGTGGGTGTGCTGACGCAGTATATGCCCCTGGAGCTGAACTCCTACATTGGCTCGGGCGCGCCGTGGGACCTGGACCTTTCCAACGGTGGCGTGTTCGTCCTGCCGCCCTATCAGACCGGCAAGACGGGCGACTGGTATCGTGGCACGGCCAACGCCATCTATCAGAACATGGCGTTCATTGAGCAGTACGATCCCGATTACGTGCTGATTCTCTCCGGCGACCATATCTACAAGATGGACTACAACGCGATGCTGCAATACCACATCCGCAAGGGTGCGGACGCGACCATCGCCGTGCGTCCTGTGCCGTGGGAAGAAGCCAGCCGCTTTGGCATCATGAACACCGACGCTGAGGACAACATTGTGGAATTTGAGGAGAAGCCCCAGAATCCCAAGTCCAACAAGGCGTCGATGGGCATCTATATTTTCACATGGGCAAAGCTCCGCGCCTATCTGACGGCGGACGAGGCCGACAAGACCTCCGCCAATGACTTTGGTAAGAACATTATTCCTGCGATGCTCAATGATAAGCAGGTCATGGTTGCTTATAACTTCGAGGGCTACTGGAAGGACGTTGGCACGATTGAATCGCTCTGGGAAGCGAACATGGATCTGCTCAGCGTGCCGATGCCCATCGACCTGCACGACAAGAAGTGGCGCATTTACGCCAAGAATCCGGGTCTGGCGCCGCATTATATTGCCAAGGGCGCGACGGTCAGCGATTCTCTGGTGACGGAAGGCTCTGAGGTTTATGGCAAGGTGCAGCACTCTGTGATTTTCGCGGGCGTGACGATTGAAGAGGGTGCAAGCGTGATTGACTCCGTGGTCATGCCGCATGCGGTCATCAAGCGTGGCGCCGTGGTACGCCGTGCCATCGTGGCGGAGAACGCCGTTGTTGGTGCTGGCAGCGTGGTTGGCGAAGAGACGGGCAACATCGCCGTGGTCGGCCAGGGCATCACGCTTCCGGCTGGTGCAAACGTGACGGCAGGCCAGCAGGTGGACGAAAACACCAAATTCTAATACTAACTCTCATCTAAACCATGTCATTCGCACAGCATATTGTTTCGCCCTGGCTTTGCTTCGTTCCGCTCGCGCGTACTTCCAGTACGCCTCGCTGCACTCAGCTTTGCCAGAACGAAAAATCCGCTATGCTCGGTGACATGTTTTAGACGCGACTTAGTATGACTCCATCCATCACAGGAAAGGATTGAAAACAATGAAGAATGTTATGGGTGTTATCTACACCGGCGAAAATGATGCCAGCCTGCGCGAGCTGACGCTCAATCGTGCAATCGCCGCGCTGCCGGTTGGTGGCCGCTACCGCGTGATTGACTTCCTGCTGTCCTCCATGGTCAATGGCGGCATCAAGAACGTCGGCGTGATTATGCAGAAGAATTATCACTCCCTGATGGACCACATCGGTTCGGGCAAGGAGTGGAATCTGCACGGCAAGAATGACGGCCTGAAGGTGCTGCCGCCGTTCCTGACGCGTGAGAACGTGGGCGTGTATTCCGGCATGCTGGATGCCCTGCGCTCCAATACGAACTATCTGTCCCGCTCCAAGCAGGAGTATCTGGTGCTGAGCAACTCCAACATCGTCTACAATGCCAACATCGCGGAATTTGTGGAGTATCATCAGAGCACCGGCGCGGACATTACCATCATGTATACCACTGACCCGACCATGCAGCGCGACGAGCTGGGCTGCTATCTGGCGGTGGACGAGAACGGCATGGTGACGGATATGGAGGTCGATCCGACCCATCCGAACCTGCCCCTGACGAGCATGGACGTGGTTGTGATGCGCCGTGAGCTGCTGCGCACGCTGGTGGACAAGGGCGTGGCACATGGCTATCATGACTTCAACCGCGATGTCCTTCTGCCCATGGTGACGGAAGGCACGGCGCGTGTCAACGCCTGGGCGTATACGGGCCTGTGCTGGCGCATGGACTCTGTCCAGAGCTACTTCAAGTTCAACATGGATATGCTCAATTCCGAGATTCGCCACCGCATCTTCGCGGCGGACATGCCCATCTACACCAAGGTTCGTGACGAGATGCCGGCCCGCTATGGCGACAATGCGACGGTGGTCAACTCCCTGGTGGCCGATGGCTGCATCATCGAGGGCACGGTGGAGAACTCCGTGCTGGCCCGTGGCGTGCGAATCGCTCCCGGTGCGCATGTGAAGAACTGCATCATCATGCAGGATGGTCAGGTGCATAGCGATGCCTCCATCGAAAACTGCATCCTGGACAAGCAGACGGTGATTAAGCGCAGCGCACGGTTGATTGGCCCGAGCGCATATCCGATTGTGATTGCGAAAAATGTGATTATCTAAGATCCGGAAACGCCCACACAAGCTTGGCGCTTCCTGTCCGGCGGCTGTACAGCTGTGCGCCGCCGGACTCGGATTTGCAAACCGCGCCAAGATGTGTTATACTATTGGCGCGGTATTCTATATTTGTCAGAAAAACTCAAGTCTCCGCAAAGCGATGAAACTCTGATGGAGGATATGAAGCATGAAAATTCTCTTTACAGCCAGTGAATGCGTGCCGTTTATCAAAACCGGCGGCCTGGCGGATGTGGTGGGTGCGCTGGCACCGGTGCTGGCCAAGCAGGGCCATGACGTGCGCGTGATGGTGCCCCTGTATGCGGCTGTGCCCAAGCAGTATGTGGACAAGATGACGCACGTGACCGACTTTGAGGTCGCGTTGGGCTGGCGCCGCCAGTATTGCGGCATTGAGCTGCTGGAGCAGGATGGCGTGAAGTACTACTTTGTGGACAACAAGTTCTACTTCGGCCGCCCCTACATCTACGGCATGGGTGGCGATGAGTACGAGCGCTTTGGCTTCTTCTGCCGCGCCGCGCTTAACGCCCTGCCGATGCTGGACTTCCAGCCGGACGTGATTCATGCGCATGACTGGCAGTCGGGCATGGTGCCGGCGCTGCTCAAGATTCAGTATGCGCATCTGCCGTTCTTCGCCAACATCAAGACGATGTACACCATCCACAACCTGCAGTATCAGGGCGTGTTCGGCATCCATGAGGTGCAGGACGTGCTGGGTCTGGGCGATGATCTGTGGACGGATGACAAGCTGGAATGCTACGGCTGCGCGAACTTCATGAAGGCCGCGCTGGTCTATGCTGACATCATCACCACCGTCAGCCCCTCCTATGCCGAGGAAATTCAGACCGCGTATTATGGCGAGCGTCTGGATGGTCTGCTGCGTGCGCGCAAGCATGAGGTCTTTGGCGTGCTCAACGGCATCGACATGGTTGACTACGACCCGGCGATTGACACGCGCATCCCGGCCACCTACACCGCCGACGATTTGGCCGGCAAGGCCAAGTGCAAGGCCGAATTGCAGGAGAAGCTGGGCCTGACGGTGGATCCCAACGTGCCGATCATCGGCATGGTTGGCCGTCTGAGCAGCCAGAAGGGCCTCGATTTGGTCGATTATATCATCGGCGACCTGATGAACGAGAATGTGCAGCTGGTCGTGCTGGGCATGGGCGAGAGCCGCTATGTGAACCTGTTCTCCTGGGCTGAGGGCGAATTCAAGGGCAAGGTCGCGGCGCGTTTTGCCATGGATCACACCCTGGCGCACCAGATTTATGCGGGCTGCGACATGTTCCTGATGCCCAGCCAGTTCGAGCCCTGCGGCCTGAGCCAGCTGATTGCCCTGCGCTACGGCACGGTGCCGATTGTGCGCGAAACGGGCGGCCTGCGCGACACGGTGCTGTCCTACAACGAGTTCACCGGCGACGGCAATGGCTTCTCCTTCTTCAACTACAACGCGCATGACATGCTCAACGTCATTCGTCGCGCGCTGGATTACTACACGAATCATCACGATGTGTGGCAGATGCTACAGCATCGCGGCATGACCGGCGACTACAGCTGGACGAACAGCTCTGCCAAGTACATGGAGCTGTATCAGAAGCTGGTGGAAGGCGGCTTTGACCATTCCTCCGCATCGAGTCAGGACGCTGCTTCTGATGACGACGCGGAGGCGAACCCAGTCGTCGTTGAATATCCGTATGACAAGGAAGCAGACGACGCGCCGGTGACGCCCAAGCGCAAGCGCCGCACGAAGGAAGAAATTGCGGCGGATAAGGCCAAGAAGGAAGCCGAGAAGGCAACCAAGGCCGCGAAGACCACCAAGGCGACGGCAACGGTCGCCACGGAGGAAAAGCCCAAGCGCAAGCGCCGCACGAAGGAAGAAATCGAGGCGGACAAGGCCAAAAAGGAAGCCGAAAAGGCAGCCAAGGAAGCGGAAAAGCAGAAGAAGGCCGCGGAAAAAGCCGCAGCGCCCAAAAAGCCCCGCACCCGTAAGCCTGCGGCAGCCAAGGCCGAAGAAGCCAAGCCTGAGCAGGAATAAGCAATGACACAGACAGGCGTTCTGACCACACAAGCGGGCCGGAACGCCTGTTTTTGCGCAACGCCGGGATTTTCCAGTGATGGTTTGTTACAATTTGCGTGACACGCCCTATGCTTTATGCTACAATGAAGGGGAAACCACGAGGGTGCGTGCCGCGCTGGCGACCATGGACAAGCGCAGCCTCGGCAAATGAGGAGGTTTTTCCATGAAAATCCGCAGGGCGCTTTGCCTGCTGCTTATTTTGATGCTTTCCTTGCTGCCCATGACGGCACAGGGTGAGGAGAGCCTGCCCATGATGGTACGCAGTGCGCCGCTGGAAAGGGCAAGCGAGGTGCGAAATGGCATGGTGCGCGTGCGCTTGCAGTCATTGGGGCAGCCCTCGACCCTGAAGGTGACAGCTGCGGGCAATCTGTCGGTGAGCGGCGCAAGCAGCCTGTCCCTGACGGATGGTCAGAGCGTGACGGTGTCCTTCTCTGCATCAACGGGTCATCTGACGCTGACGCATAACGGCACAGCCATGGATATGGGGCGGGAAATGGTCTTCCGTCGCCGCCAGACAAGCGGCGTCAGCGGTGTGCGCATTGCGCAGTCGCGCCGCCCGAACAATATCTATCCGGGCGATTTGCAGCTGCTCACCCAGTACGAAAACGGGTCGTACAAGCTGTATGTGATTGTGCATGTGTATCTGGAATATTATCTCTACGGTGTTGTGCCGTATGAAATGGGGTCGTCCTCGGCATTGGAGGCGCTCAAGGCGCAGGCTGTGGCGGCGCGTACCTACACCCTGCGGGCGATGAACAATAACGCCGCCAAGCACTATGACGTGGTGGACACAACCGCAGATCAGGTCTACAACGGCAGCCCGGAAACGCGCGACCGTGCCGCACAGGCGGTGGACGAGACGCGCGGCATTGTCGCCACGAACGATGGTCGCCTGACCGGCACATACTACACGGCCTCCAACGGCGGCCAGACGGAATCAGCGAAAAATGCATGGGGCTCGTCCGGTGTGGACTATCTGACGGTCAAGGACGATCCGTTTGACCTGCTCAATCCCTACAGCAGCACGCGCAAGTTGACCGTGTATGCGGATTTCGCGCATGCGTCGCAAAATCAGACGCTCAAGACGATGCTGCTGACGCGGGTGCAATCGCAGCTGAATGACGACACGGCGCAGATTCTGCGCATTGAGGCGCTCGTGCCACACACGCCCAAGTACATGTCGCCCAGTCGCCTGTACACGAAGATGGACTTCACCTTGCAGGTGTTGTCGCAGGACGTGGAGCGGCGCGTGACGGTGACGTTTGACATTTTCTCGGAGCTGGAAAGCGCCCTTAACCTCTCCATCAACAGCACGAAGAACGAATTGTGGTCTGTGCGGCAAAATGGCGAAAACTATCAGGTGACGGTCGGCCGCTATGGTCACGGCATTGGCATGAGCCAGCGCGGCGCACAGCAGATGGCCAATACCGGCTATACGTATGACCAGATTCTCGGCTTCTACTATGAGGACTGCGTGCGCTTGCAATATACCTTCACGCACACGATTCTTGCACCCGTGGGCGAGGAGACGGTGACGGCAACCGAGGTGCCAGCGGAAATCTCTCCGGCGGTGCAGAATCAGGCCATGGTGACGCTGGTCAGCATGGAGGACGTGCTGGGTGTGTACCTGAGTGCGTCCAGGGAGGCCGCGCTGCTGACGACACTGCCTGCGGGTGCATCCGTGACGGTGCTGGCGAAGGGCGATGCGTGGACGCTGATTCGAGTGGGCAGAATTGTCGGCTATGTGGAGACGGCACACCTGACCTTCAGCGGTACGCCGCCCACGGAAAGCAACGAAGCACCCACGCCGCTTGCGGGCTGGGCGAAGGTGACAGGGACGAACTCCCTCAACCTGCGCGATGGTGCAAGCTATGATGCGGCGGTGCTATCGACCATTCCGGGCGGTGCGCTGCTGTGCGTGTTTGAACAGACGAACGGTTGGGCCAGCGTGCAGTATGGCACGAAAACGGGCTACTGCGCGATAGAATACCTGACCATCTACGGCGCATATCCGGGTCAAACGAGCCAGACCGGGCGCAGCGCCATGGTGTGCGAGGAAACGCTGCTGCGTGCCACGGCCTCGACCAATGCGGTGAGCATTTTGACGCTGCCGCAGGGCGTACAGGTGGCGGTGGAAAGCAATGACGGCACGTGGAGTCGCGTGGCGGTTGCGGGTCAAAGCGGCTATGTATTGACCAGCTGTCTGGACTTCCAGTCGCTAGGTGTGGAAATGACGCCGCAGCCGACGCCCAGCGGTGCGCAGGAGGCAATCGTGAATTCGACCGCATCCACGCTGAATCTGCGCCAAGGCCCGGGCACGGAGCATGCGGTGCTTGCGGAAATTCCGCGCGGAACAGTCATTGTGGTGACATCGCGCGGCGACGAATGGTGCGCGGTGCGCTGGGGAACGCTGACAGGCTATGTCATGACGAAATACCTGTCCTTTGATGTGCCGACAGTCACGCCGACGCCCACGCCGACACCCACGGCAACGCCAACAGCCACGGCAACGCCGACAGCCACGGCAACGCCAACACCCACGGCAACGCCAACACCCACGCCAACTGCCACACCGACGCCGATTCCCGTTCAGGGGCCGGAGGAAGTGGATGATACCCTGTCCACAGGTGCATACACGGCATGGGTGACGTTTGACAACACGCCCATCTACTTGCAGCCGTCTGCGGATGGTGAGGTGGCGGCCTACGCCCGGCACGGCACGGAGGTGCTGGTGCAGGGACAGCAAAATGGCTGGTGCCGCATCCTGCTTGGCCAGCAGGCAGGATATGTGGCATCTGATGCACTTTCCTGCGACCAGCCAGACGCGGCCAAGGGGCAAAAATACGTGGCGACACAATCCGATTCGCTGGCCCTGCGCCAGAAGGCAGATAGCGGCGCGGCCATTGTGATATGGCTGCCGCGTGGCGCACTGGTGACGGTGCTTGGACAAACGGGCGATTGGGCGCATGTACGCTACAATGGGCAAGAGGGCTACTGCGCGGCGCAGTATCTGAGCGACCGTGCGCCCGGCCCGGCGGTGATGGATGATACGCCGATTCTGGATGTGACGCTGACGGATGCACCGGGCTGGCGTGGCGTCATACGTGAAAACGACGCGCAGAAGGAGGTTCTGCGCAAATGGTGTACGCTGGAAGCGCCGGAAATCGCCGAAGTGCCAGTTGGCATGACGGTGGAGGTGCTGCAAAAAGGCACGATTTGGTGCCATGTACGGTATGAAGGGAAGGACGGCTATTGTCTGACAGAGCATTTGACGCTCAGCGCGCCGCAGAATTGATGCAAGCGGGCGAACGCATGGATGAATTGCAGCAGGCGAAGCTGCACATCCTGCAAAAGGAGCAGGGCTTTCGCTTTGGCATGGATGCGATTTTGCTTTCCGCGTTCGTTCGCGCCCAAGGGCGGGAGCGCTGCGCCGACTTTGGCACAGGCACGGGCATCCTGCCGCTGCTGCTGGCCGGAACAGGGCGTGTGGCGCAGGTGGATGCCTTTGAATTGCAGGAAGATATGGCCGATATGGCGCGGCGCAGTGTGCTGCTCAACGACCTGACGGAGCGCATTCGTGTTCACGCCCTGCCGGTGGAAAAGGCGGACAGCGTGGTCATGCCGGGTAGCCTGGACGTGATTGTGTGCAATCCGCCCTACGGCCAGCCGGGAACGACGCTGCAAAACCCGGCGGAAACGCTGTCCCTGGCGCGGCACCAGAGCAAGGAAGGTCTGGCGGCATGGTTCACAATGGCGTACCGGCTGCTGCGCGGAAAAGGGCGCTTTGCCATGATTTATCCGGCGGCGCGGATGCTGGAGGCCATGAAAATGCTGGAGAAGGCAGGGCTTGCGCCCAAGCGCTTTCAGCTGATTTATCCCAATCGGGAAAAAGCGGCGAATCTGGTGCTGATTGAGGCGCTCAAGGACGCCAAACCAATGCTGCACCCAGAACCGCCGCTGATTATCTACGAACCCAATGGGGACATGACGGCGCAGCTACAGAAAATCTACGCCATGGAAACGCCCTCAGGGATTCATGCGGGCCAGAAAGAAATTCAGCACGCCGGCAAATAAAACCCAGCCGCAGTAGGGCAGGAGCAAAACGCCTGCCAGGGGACGCTGGACAAAGAATTTGCCGGTCATGAGCAGAACAAGGCTGCACAGCAGGACAAGCCAGAAGAACGAAAGCCCGAGCGCCTGAAGCTGGAAGAACAGAAACGGCCAGGTCAGGTTCACCGCGAGCTGCACCACATACAGCCCCAGCAGCAAAAAGCGCTCCGGCCGCATCTGGCGCAAAACGAGCCACATGCTGAAGGCCATCAGGGCATACAGCACGCTCCACGCGATGGGAAAGAGCCATCCGGGTGGCGCAAAAGCGGGCTTTGACAGCGACGCGAAAAACGATGCGCCATCGCGTGTCAGGAATCTGACCAGACCGCCTGCGCCAAGCGTGACGGCCTCCAGCAGGACAAGGGACGGATAACCGGGGACTGATTTCGCAGCTTGCTGCGTCATATGGCATCACCTCCATGATGCAAAAGGATACGCAAAAACGGGGCATGGCATACAGGCAGAAACAGGAGGAGCAACAGAAAATGGGAAGCGTTTTGGTCATTGGCGGCGGCGCAGCAGGTCTTGCGGCGGCCATCGCGGCGGCAGAATGCGGCGATCAGGTGACGGTGCTGGAACGAATGGATCGCGTGGGCAAAAAGATTCTGGCCACGGGCAATGGCCGCTGTAATTTGATGAACGTGGGACAGCGGCGCTATCCCGGTGGTGCGGCGTTTGCCGGACAGGTGCTGGATCGCTGCGGTGTCAAGGAACAAACGGCCTTCTGGCAGCATTTGGGCCTGCGGCTTCGTCAGGAGGATGGCGGGCGCGTCTATCCGGTCAGCGCACAGGCGTCCAGCGTGCTGGATGCGTTGCGCCTGGCACTGGATGCGCTGGCGGTGCGTGTGGAGACGGACACGGCGGTGACGCACATCGAAAAGGGCAAGCACGGCTGGACGGTCACGGCAGGACAGAAGCGCTTCACGGCGGAGCGCGTCATCATCTGCGGCGGCGCGAAGGCACAGCCGAAGCTGGGCAGTGACGGCAGCGCACTGGCGCTCCTGACGTCCCTTGGGTGCGCATCCGTGCCGTATGCACCGGCGCTGACGCAGATGATGACGGACACCACGTCCCTGCGTGGCTTGAGCGGTATTCGCGTGAAGGCGCAGGTGGCCGTTGTGGATGGCAAAAGCGTACTGCATGAGGAAGAGGGCGAGCTGCTCTTTGCGGAATATGGCGTCAGTGGCGTTTGCGTGATGCAGTGCGCGCGCTATGCCAAGCCGGGCTGTCAGCTGCGCATATCGCTGATGCAGGGTATGGGCTTTGCGGATGCGGCGGCCTTCCGGCGGGAGATGCATCGCCGTCGCCGTGCATGGGCGCAAAGGCCACTCTCGTCGCTGCTGACGGGCTTGTGCGTGCCGCGGCTGTCGGTGGCGCTGATGCGTCAGGCGGGCTGGGACACGGCGCGCGAAGCCCTCTGCGGGCAAATGAGCGCGGCGATGGTGGACAGCCTGACCAAAACGGTGCAGGAATGGCCGCTGACGATTCAGGGCGTGAAGGGCTTTGACAATGCACAGGTGGCCTCCGGCGGTGCGTCGGTGGCGGCCTTTGATGCGGACACGATGCAGCTGCGCACGCAGCCGGGCATTCACGCGGCAGGTGAGGTGCTGGATGTGGACGGCGATTGTGGCGGCTACAACCTGATGTTTGCCTTTGGCAGTGGCATTCTGGCGGGTCTCAATGGTCGGGAAGCGCCGTGGACGGAGGAATGACAAAGGATACCGGGCAGGAGGCAGGGCGATGAAAAGCGAATTCTTTCCCGACGGGACACCTATTGACGCATGGTTCTATGAAACGGATATTCCGCAGCTGGAAAGTCTGGGAAAGCAGTATGTGGTGACGGACTACGGGATTTTCGACGATGGCCGCATTTACACCAAGGCGTTTCAGGCGCTGATTGATCAGGTGCATGCAAGCGGTGGCGGCGTGATTGTCGTGCCCGCAGGAACATACATGATTGGCGCTGTGTATTTCAAGCAGGGCGTGCATCTGTATGTGGCCGCTGGTGGCGTGCTTAAGGGCAGCAGCGACATTACCGACTACGACCTGTGCATGACGCGCATCGAAGGAGAAACATGCCCGTATTTCTCGGCACTGATTAACGCAGATGGCGTGGACGGCTTCACCATGCTCGGACCGGGAACGATTGACGGCAATGGCCTGAAAGCATGGAAGTCGTTCTGGCTGCGCCGCCAGTGGAACCCTGAATGCACCAACAAGGATGAGCAGCGACCGCGACTGGTGTACCTCTCCAATTGCAGCAACGTGCTGCTGGGTAATCTGCGCCTGCAAAATGCACATTTCTGGACGACGCACCTGTACAAATGCCACCATGTGAAGTATGTGGGCTGCACCATCTATTCGCCCAAAGAACCCGTTCGCGCGCCCAGCACGGATGCCATTGACATTGACGTGTGCCACGATGTGCTGGTGAAGGATTGCTACATGGAGGTCAATGACGATGCCGTGGCACTCAAGGGAGGCAAAGGCCCATGGGCTGACACGCTGGAAGAGAACGGTATGAACGAGCGCATCCTCATCGAGGATTGCCACTACGGCTTCTGCCACGGCTGCCTGACCTGCGGGTCGGAATCCATTCACAACCGCAATGTGATTGTGCGTCGGATTCAAGTGGATTCGGGCTACAACCTGCTCTGGCTCAAGCTGCGTCCGGACACACCACAGCATTACGAACATATCCTGGTGGAGGATGTGAAGGGCAGGGTCGTGAACTTCCTGAACTGCTATCGCTGGACGCAGTTCTTTGACCTGAAGGGGAGACAGGATATGCCGCTGTCCTGCGCCGAGCATGTGACGATGCGCAATTGCACCGGCACGTGCGAATGCTTCTTCAACGTGGTGCGGGACGAAGCGCAGTACACCTTGCGGGATTTCACGTTTACCGACCTGACGCTAAAGACAAAGGATGCGCAGACACATGCGGATGCGGTGGAAAACCTGCGTATGGAACGCGTGCAGCTGCGTCCTGAGTGAGGATTTTGTGGGAAAATCCGCGCTGGCAGAAAAAAGTTGCGGAAATCCATGAAAAAAACGCAAATTAGGGCTTGACAAATTTCAGAATCGCGCTATAATATTATCTGCTGATGAAAACACGCGGTTTCCTGCGGCGTTATCATTGCAGATGTGCACCATTAGCTCAGTTGGTAGAGCACCTGACTCTTAATCAGGGTGTCTAGGGTTCGAGTCCCTAATGGTGTACGCTTCATTGCCCTGCTTGCAGGGCATATGCACCATTAGCTCAGTTGGTAGAGCACCTGACTCTTAATCAGGGTGTCTA
>CAYXHF010000008.1:64046-67735 GCA_964464815.1 uncultured Faecalibacterium sp. | reverse complement strand
CTATCCGCGAGGGTGGCCGCACGGTTGGTTCCGGCGTCGTGGCGAAGGTCATCGAGTAATCCAGAATTCATGAGGGACGCTTTCCGGTTGGGGAGCGTCCCCTTTTCTGCATTGTGACGCCGGGCAGGGAAGGTGCAGGCAGGAGCTAAGGGGCAAGCAGCAGGAGCAGCGTGTGGCACGTGGCGCACGGCATGATTTCATGCGAATGCGCATTGAAACACATCGCCGCGATAGTGCGTTTGCAGTCCGTGCTGACCGTCGTCCTGTCCCCAGAAGCAGCATCCGCTGACGCTGTCCGTCCCCACAAGCAGCCCGTTTGCCGCATGCATCGAGCGAATCAGCCCGAAGTCATGATATGTAGCATCCGGCACAACCGAATGCACCGGAAAATGCACCAGCGCGCCCTCTGTTGCCGCCCAGATGCCGCCGGCGCAATCCATGGCCACTGCACCTGGCCAGCCGCCAAGCATGGCCACGGGCGCATAGGCGCTCTCAAAGGGCGCAATGCGGCACAGTAGCGTCTGCGCCGGTTCGGCCTGAAGCAGCGTCAGGACGGTCAATGCATGGCCACTGGCAGTGATGCGCAGCGGCTGTCCGGGCATGCGGATAACGGCGGCGCTGTCCAAATCCGGCAGGCGAAGCAGGTGAATGCAGCCGTCCAGATGGCCGCACACCGCCGCGTATCCATCCAGCAGGCAGAAATCCTGCGGGTCAATGCCGACACTGGCTGTCACCAGCGGTTGTCCGCGGCGGTCAAAGCGCGTCAGGCAATTCGTCTCGCTGGACAAAAGCAGCAAATCGCTCCCAAACTGTCGAATCTGCTCCACACCCGGTGGCGCGGAAAAGCAAAAATCGTTGACACTGCAAAGGCGGCTGACGCTTTCATACAGCGCGATACGCCCTGCGTGGACGTCCACGACCGTTGGCTGATGCAGCGCGGTCTGTGCCGGCTCCCATTTGCCACGCCACGCAAGCAAGCCGCCCGCGCTGGCAAGCCAAATTCCCACATGCGCCACCTCCCCATGGCACAGCATATGTGCAAATGCAGGGGAGTGTGCGCACACGAACAACCCACGAAACAGGAGGAAAAACAAATGTATCATTACAAGACGCATGGCACCTGCTCATCCGAAATCGAACTGGAAATCCAGGATGGCGTGATCACCCACTGCAAGTTCATCGGTGGCTGCAAGGGCAACACGCAGGGCCTGGCCCGCATGGTCATCGGCTGCAAGGCGGATGAAGTGGCCCAGAAGCTGGAGGGCGTCCTGTGCCGTGGCAACACGTCCTGCCCCGATCAGCTGAGCAAGGCCATCCACGAGTACCACGAGTGAGGCTGGCGATAACATGGCGTCAACCGAAATGAACCAGCTTCCTGCCTCCTTTGAGGAGATGGACTTATCGCAGGAGGTGCTGCGTGCCATCCACGACATGGGCTTTACCGCACCATCCACCGTGCAGGCGCAGACCATCCCGCTGATGATGTCCGGTGCAGATGTGAATGCCATCGCTCCGACCGGTACGGGCAAAACCTGCGCATTCGGCATCCCGATGCTGGAGTATGTGCAGCTCAATGACCCGGAGGTGCAGGAAATCGTGCTTGCGCCCACGCGTGAGCTGGCCCTGCAAATCGGCGATGAGCTGACGCGTCTGGCCAAATACATCCGCGGCTGCCGTATTGCAGTGCTGTACGGCGGTCAGCCGATTCCCAAGCAGCTGGCGGCGCTCAAGCGCAAGCCGCAGATTTTGGTGGCCACGCCGGGCCGTCTGCTGGACCACATGAACCGTGGCAACGTCCATCTGAACGCCGTCCACACCATGGTGCTGGACGAGGCGGACGAAATGCTCAACATGGGCTTTGTCAAGGACGTGACCCGCATCATCGAGGCCACGCCGGAAAATCGCCAGATGGTGCTTTTCTCCGCGACGACGAATCAGGACGTCCTGACCATCGCGTGGAAATATCAGCACGACCCGGTTGAGGTGACGGTTGAGGCAACCAAGCAGGACAGACCGCAGATTGCCCAGTACGTCATCAACACCGAGCATGACAAGAAGATTGACCACCTGCTCTACCTGCTGGATGCGGATGTGTACCAGCGCATCATGATCTTCTGCAACACCAAGTTCATGACCGACCGCTTGACCAGCCGCTTGAAGAAGGAAGGCTACAACGCCGAGTGCATCCACGGCGATGTGCGCCAGAGCCAGCGCAATGTGGTCATGAACGACTTCCGTCGCGGCAAATTCCCCATCCTGATTGCCACCGACGTCGCTGCGCGCGGCATTGACGTGGACGATGTGGAAGCGGTCATCAACTTCGACCTGCCCGCGGAAAACGAGTACTATCTCCACCGCATCGGCCGCACCGGTCGCGCCCACAAGCATGGCGTCAGCTTCTCGCTTGTGACCTTCCGGGAGAGCGTGCGCATGGATGAAATCCTCAAGTACATGATTGCCAAGCCCTTGCCCTTACATTTTGAGGACGATGTGCTACGCAAGGAAGACGGCGAACCGTTCTTCCAGAACATTTGATTTGCAGACGCTGGGAAGGAAGCTTTCCGGCGTCCTGTTTTTTTGGCACATTTTCGTTGATGTCATCGCATTTGCGCACGGAAATCCAGCACGACAAGATGGTTTTGACAGAAATGCCCGGGAAGACCAGATTCGCCATGCATTGACGGAAATTTTCTTCAATTTCTTGTCAAAATGACTTGCTATTTTTCGATTTCTCAGGTATAATGAGCGCGGTTGATTCCTTTGGGTCTGTGGTTGCAAGCCGATGCCAGTCGCAGGCAAAGCGGTCCACGTAATCCGGTCAAAGTACCGGGGAGCATGGTGCGGTTTAGAGGTAAGACCGTCCGGAACGTGCGTGCATGATTCCGAGAGGAGTGCGTGAGGGCGCAGATGCGTTGAGCTACCTCCCAGACGGCGAGTGTGGGGTCAAAGACCAGGTCAGCCAAAGGAGTCGCCTATTTTAATCATTCAGGGGGTTTCCAATACCATGTACACTGATAAGACGCTGGTTTGCAAAGACTGCGGCAATGAATTCGTTTTCACTGCCGGTGAACAGGAATTCTACGCCGAGAAGGGCTTCCAGAACGAGCCGACCCGTTGCAAGGCTTGCCGTCAGGCCCGCAAGGCCAGCCGTCCCGCGACCGCTGGTTCTCGCGAATTCTTCGATGCCGTCTGCGCCGAGTGTGGCCGCGCCACCAAGGTTCCCTTCCAGCCCAGGGAAGATCGCCCTGTCTATTGCAGCGAGTGCTTCGCAGCGCGTCGTGGTTAATCCCCAACGCTTCTGACAGTCTCTTGCAATTGGCCTGACCACGCCGGTCGGGTTTCACAAAACAGGTTTCCCACAGCCGTCCGGTATCAAATGCCGGGCGGTTTGTTTTTGTTTTGGAGGAAAAGGGTGTGGAATGAGCGTGGCAGGCTGGATACGTGGCGACAATCCCTCAGTCAGCCGGAGCGGCTGACAGCTCCCTTTACACAAGGGAGCCGGATATGTGGCGGGTGTGATTGAAAAATAGACGCACGTGTGGTGCGTTAGAAAAAAAGTGTTGCGTTCAAGGCATGTTCTACCTACGTAATGCTGGTTGCAGCAAGGAAAGCCCAGCCGCAAAGGAAAAAAACAAGCTATATCAAAAAAAAAAAAACAAATCAAAACAACTCCCAAAAGTCAGCAACCG
>CAYXHF010000008.1:63727-63946 GCA_964464815.1 uncultured Faecalibacterium sp. | reverse complement strand
AAGGAGTCCAGAGGGCGACCGGAAAGCCCTCTGGTTGCAGCAAGAAAAGCCCAGCTGCAAAGGAAAAAAACAAGCTATATCAAAAAAAGAAACAAAACAATACAACGCCCAAAGGTGGCAACCGAAGGAGTCCAGAGGGCGACCGGAAAGCCCTCTGGTTGCAGCAAGAAAAGCCCAGCCACAAAGGAAAAAAACAAGCTATATCCCCAAAGAATCAAA
>CAYXHF010000008.1:0-63627 GCA_964464815.1 uncultured Faecalibacterium sp. | reverse complement strand
ACAATACAACTCCCAAAAGTCGGCAACCGAAGGAGTCCAGAGGGCGACCGGAAAGCCCTCTGGTTCTAGCAAAGAAAGCCCAGCCGCAAAGGAAAAAAACAAGCTATATCCAAAAAGAATCAAAACAATACAACTCCCAAAAGTCGGCAACCGAAGGAGTCCAGAGGGCGACCGGAAAGTCCTCTGGTTCTAGCAAGCAAAATCTAGCCGCAACAAAGAAAACCAAGCAATTCTATTAAATCATGCTTGTTTCTTGCCATGCGGGAAGAAAGCTAGTCTTCGCGCGTTTGCGAGCGCGTGCTTTGCAGTGCTGTGAAGAGGATTGTCTACGCTTTCTTGATTGCACTTCTGGGGCGTTGCCCCAGCCCCCACAAGGGCGCCACCCTTGACCTGCGAAGGCCTTTCAGCCCTCTCGACACCCTTTTCGCGATGGAGTTGACGCGATATTTTTGATTCTTTCCGCGTAAAAATGTTTTTTTGATGTGGAAAGGGCATTGGCCAGGGGAGTTTTTGCCCTGTCCAATGCCCTTTTTTTATTGATTTGCCTGCTGATACGACTTGCTCGGCGTTAAATCATACATCACACGCTGTACTTGCGGACATTGCGTAAGAATCTGCGCCGCAACACGCTCCAGTAAATCGGGCGTGAATCGCGCCGTGTTCCCGCCAGCACCCTCGGCGGCTTGCACCGCACGTAACGTAATCACATACCCGGTGTCAATAAACGGGGACTCCGTTAATGCCGCAAAATATTGCCATAGACGACGATTCTGATTGCTCTCTTCAACTTCGCGCCGGAAGATGGCATCCGCCTCGCGGAGAACCTCCAGACGCTCCGCCGTCACGTTCGTGAGAATGCGCGACGCAAGCCCGCTGCCAGGGAAGGGCTGACGATTCACAAGCGCCGGCGGCATGCCAAGCTCCTGACCGACCTGGCGAATCTCGTCCTTGAATAGCTCCCGAACCGGCTCGATGATGGGTAGCCCGTCAATCGTGCTGCCGGTGTGCGGCTGATAGAGCGTGTCGGATACGTTCGTGCCCTGAATGACAAGACGAATGTCGTCAATCGCGGCGGCCTCCCGGCTGAGAATGGACATCATGCGTTCGGTGACGATGCGCTCCTTTTCCGCGGCGTCCGTTACACCGGCAAGCGCCGTCAGGAACTCTTCGCGTGCATCAATGCGGCGTAGATTCAGGCCGAGGCTGTCGTGATAGTACGCCATGACCTGCTCGCTCTCGTCCTTGCGTAGAAGGCCGGAATCAATGAAAATACAGTGTAAACGATGGCCAATCGCTAAATTGCCCAGCACCGCGCAGACACCGCTGTCCACACCGCCGGATAGGCTGCATAGCGCACTGCCACCGTTGGCCGCGCGGTCAATTTCCTCCCGCGCACGGTCAATCAGCGCCTGATGCGTCCACCAGGGTGTGCAGGCGCAAATGTGCTGGCAGAAGCGAATCAACAAATGGCTGGTGAACGGGTCGTTGCGCTCCATCTGGAAGGAGAAGCCCCATACATCCCGGTGACGCGCGTGGAAGCCCAGCAGACCCTGCTCCGTCGTGGCAATCGGCGCGGCCTGTTCTTCGGCAATCGACATGCAACGCAGCTGCGGCTGATAGCGATCCGTGTCCTCAATGTCCGTCAGCAGGTTGTCGGCGGCATCCAGATGAATCTGCATCGTGCCCTCCGTGGCCGTCAGGGGCAGCAGCTCGCCGCCCAAGCGCTGGCACAGCGTCAGTGCCGCGTCGCCCACACACAGCATCGGCAGACCCGTTTGCAGATAGTCCATCATGTACGGCACGTCCACCGCCTCGCCACTCGCACCGGCGGCCAGCAGAATGCCACGGGCGTTCATGCGCTGAATATCCTCCGCCGCGCAGGTGGCAGAAACGATGCGGCAATAGAAATGCTCCGCACGAAGCTTCTGGGCAATCATACGGCATGCTGACGTATTCAGATTGACGACGACCACCAAATCCTGCATGCGAAAAATTCCTCCTAATGCTAAAGCATTCACAAACTGTAGTATGTCAAGAAGCTTCTTTGGTGCGCACAGGGCGCAGGGGAGCAAGAATGCCTTCCTATCATCACCAAAAGAATCTTCTACTATTCATTCGCCCTGCGGGTGCAAAACTCCTTTTTTCTTTCGTGAGAAAATTGTGTTTTTTAGAAAGGATTTCAGCGCTTTTTGTCGAATCCTACGAGTAGAAAAGTTTTTCAAAAAAATTTGTTTTTTATGTTTCACTTACGGTGGAATTGGGGTATACTTCAATCAGGCGGAAACGCCGGAATGAAAATTGGAAAATCGGCCATCAGGCCAGATAAAAAATGGAGGTATTGTATTATGAAGTGGGTTTGCAGCATTTGCGGTTATGTGCACGAGGGTGATCAGGCGCCGGAGCAGTGCCCGGTTTGCAAGGCACCGGCCAGCAAGTTCATCAAGCAGGACCAGAACATGAGCTGGGCGGCGGAGCATGTGGTCGGTGTGGCAAAGGGCGCGCCGGAGGAAATCATCCAGGGTCTGCGTGAAAACTTCCAGGGCGAATGCACCGAAGTGGGCATGTACCTGGCGATGGCGCGTGTGGCGCATCGTGAAGGCTATCCGGAAATCGGCCTGTACTGGGAGAAGGCTGCCTTTGAAGAAGCGGAGCATGCCGCGAAGTTCGCGGAGCTTCTGGGTGAAGTCGTGACCGACAGCACGAAGAAGAACCTGCAGATGCGCGTGGAAGCCGAAAACGGCGCCACCATGGGCAAGGTCGAGCTGGCCAAGCTGGCCAAGGCGCTCAACCTGGACGCCATCCATGACACCGTGCATGAAATGGCCCGCGACGAAGCCCGTCACGGCAAGGCCTTCGAGGGTCTGCTGAACCGCTACTTCGGCAAGTAATTATACCAAAATGGGCTTAAAAACAGCCTACATGGGCGGCGTAAGCCGACCAAATGATAGGTCAGTCCCGCAAGGGGCTGGCCTCTTTTCATGCCCTCTTCAGTCATGCTTCTGTCATTAGGCTCTGCTCCTGCCGCTCAGACAAGTTTGCTCTGTCACAACTCTTCAGTCACAACATTCTTTCCTCTCAGGTCAGATCAATCTGAGCGAGTTTGCAAGGCTGTGTGGATTGAGCAGACCAACTGTGTACAAATATTTGAAAATGGTATCAATTTGAATGTAAACATCGCATGGTTTTTGACTGTGCGATGTTTTTTCGTAGAGTGTTCGCTTGAAGAAAAAGTATAGACATGCTATAATCTCTACATATACTTGCTATGGAGGTGCCAAGTTTGGAGTTTGAAAATAGCTTGAAGGCCATTCGCCAGAAGAGTTTTCTTAGTCAAGAGGCTTTTGCAAAAGAACTTGGAGTTTCTTTTACAACAGTGAATCGCTGGGAAACTGGAAAAAGCAAACCTTGCTGAAACTTCTTTCATGATGATTCTGTGTAGTAAATAGTTGCATGCAAAAGAGACGAAGGAAATACCTTACCTCAACTTTCTTTTTCTTCTTTCAAGGTTGTTTCTCTCTCAACCTTGTGACTATTCCCACACTTCCGTGGCTCATCGAGAATAGGTTTGTTTTCAGCGAAAATAACAAGCTGTCCGCGAACTTCCTTGTGTTTGAGCAAGAGGTGTTTGAAAAAGTCACGAGTCTCCTGTCGGGCATCATTGAGGAAGTTGCGAACTGCATGATTGACATATCGAATCAGGCAGAAAGGATTCTCGCCGAGCATGTGCCGACGGCCCTTAAGGATCAGTGCGGTGATATTGCGAAAATTCATCATCGCATTGACGTCGCTGCCTTTTTGATGGAGGAGCTGATTAAGGAGCAGAAGCTTGTTGTTCCAAACGAGAAAACGCCACTGTGCATTTGGGTCGTGAGAAAGTAATACTGATTCGCCGGGAGTGTGGGAAACTGCGCTCCCGGCGAATCAGTACCATGTCGATAGGAACACATTTGCGAAAATGCGGGAATCATCTGCATCAGGAAAACAAAAAAAGAACATCGACTTTCTCTCTGGAAGAATCGGGGACGTGTGGTTTTTCCTGCTGGTGTCTGTACAAAACGGCAAAAAAACGATATAATGGGTACAGGCTGTGAATATGGCCGGAAAGGATGAAATAATCATGCTCGACCAGAATGTGGCGCGGGAGGTATTGCAGGAAGCAGTCCGTACCGGCGGCGACTTTGCGGAAATCTTTATGGAGGATCGCGTTGACCATCGGATGGCGATGCATACCAGGAAGGTGCAGAATGCTTCCACCAGCCGGAAGCATGGCGCGGGTGTGCGCGTGTTCAGTGGCACGAATGCGATTTATGTTTACACAAACGATACAAGCTATGAGGGACTGATGAACTGCGCGCGTCAGGCGGCTGCGGCCGTGCGTGGTGGCGCGGGCTGCATCGTGCAGCCGTTCAAGGCGTGGGATGCGGCGCGCCCGGAGGAGATTCGTCTGCTGCCCACGGATGTTAAGGCTGAGGTAAAGGCCGAGAAGATTCGCGCGGCAGAGGCTGCGGCACGTCGTGTTTCTCCGGAAATTGTGCAGGTGTCTGCGGATTATCTGGATCATGTGCAGGACGTGTGCATCTGCAACACGGAAGGCGTGTTCGTGACCGATCGCCGCGTGCAGACGCGCTTGTTCGTGGTGGCGGTGGCCAGCAATGGCACGGAAAACCAGTCCGGCAGCGAAGGCCCGGGTGCGTCGATGGGCTTTGAGCTATTTGACGAGCGCGTCAATCCCGAAATGTATGGCGAAATGGCGGCCAAGCAGGCGGTGACGATGCTGCATGCGCCGGTTTGCCCGGCGGGTGTGATGCCGGTGGCCATCGACAACGGCTTTGGCGGCGTTATTTTCCACGAGGCATGTGGCCACTCGCTGGAAGCAACCAGCGTTGGCATCGGCGTGAGCGAATTCTGCGGCAAGCTGGGTCAGCAGATTGCGGCACCCTGCGTGACGGCCATTGACGATGGCACGGTGCCGAACAACTGGGGCAGCATCCACGTCGATGACGAAGGCACGCCCAGCCAGCACACGGTGCTGATTGAGAACGGCATCCTCAAGAGCTATCTGGTGGATCGCCTCGGCAGCCGCCGGATGAATCATCCGCTGACGGGTTCGTCGCGCCGCGAGAGCTATGCTTACGCGCCGACCAGCCGTATGCGCAGCACCTATATCGCTGCGGGTCAGGATGACAACGAGGAAATCATCTCCTCCATGGGCAATGGCCTGTACGCCCGCAAGATGGGCGGCGGCTCGGTGAATCCGGCGACGGGCGAATTCAACTTCTCCGTGGCGGAAGCCTATCTGGTCAAGGATGGCAAGATTGCGCATCCTGTGCGCGGCGCGTCGCTGATTGGCCGCGGCAGCGAAATCTTGATGAAGATTGACCGTGTGGGCAAGAACCTGGAGCTGGCGCAGGGCATGTGCGGCTCCAAGAGCGGCAGCGTGCCGACGGACGTTGGCCAGCCGATGATTCGCGTCAGCAGCATCACTGTTGGCGGCCGCTAAGGAGGAGAAGGCAATGAATATCAATGAGTTTTTGGATAAAGTGCTTGCGGCGGCTGCACAGGCAGGCATTCAGCCGGCAGAGGTTTATTATCAGGAAGGCGAAAACTTCCGGGTCGGCGCACTGACGGGAGAAATCAGCGACTATAGCGTGAGCGCACGCCGCAGCGTTTCTTTGCGCGGCATGTACAATGGCCGCATGGGCAACTCGTCCACCGAGGCGTTTGACGAAAGCGCCATTCAGCAGATGATTGAGGGCGTGAAGGAATCCGCCAATCTGCTGGAGGAAGAGGAGCTTGACGAAATCTTCGCGGGTGAGGCGTCCTATCCGGCTGTGGAGGCCGTGGAAAACGACGTGGCAACCGTTACCGCAGAGCAGAAAATCGAGAAGTGCCTGAAAATCGAGGAGCTGGCCTGCAAGGGCGATGCGCGTGTGGTCAGGGTGCCCAACACGATGGTTATGTCCAGCCACAGCGCCGTGACGCTGCGCAACAGCTACGGCCTGAACCTGAATGACGAGGGCAACTACTTCGCAGGGTACACCTCTGTCGTTGCCAAGGATGGCGACTCGGTGGCCTCTAATGGCAAAATCATGATGGCGCATCTCTTTGACGAAATGGATGCGGAGCAGATTGCCCGTGAGGCGGTGGCGCTGACGGTGGCACAGCTGGGTGGCGCACCTGTTCCGACGGGCGAGTACCGCGTTATCTTCCACCACGATGCGATGCAGAGCTTGTTGCAGACGTTCTGGGGCGTCTTCTCCGCCAAGCAGGCACAGCAGAATCTGTCGCTGCTGGCTGGCAAGGAAGGCGAGGTCATTGCCGCAGAAGGCGTGACCATCATCGACGACCCGCTGATGAAGGGCGGCATTGCGACCGGCGCCTTTGACGGCGAGGGCAGCGCATCCCGCACGAAGAAGGTTGTGGATGCGGGCAAGCTGACGACGCTGCTGCACAACCGTCGCACGGCGCGCAAGCAGGGTGTGGAGACGACCGGCAACGCGTCGCGCTCGGGCGGCAGCATCACGGTCAGCCCCACGAACTTCTATCTCCAGCCGGGTGAAAAGTCCTTGGAGGAGCTGATGGCGACGGTCGGCGAGGGCCTGGTCATCAACGAGCTGTCCGGCCTGCATGCCGGTGCGAATCCGTCCAGCGGCGATTTCAGCCTGCTGAGCAAGGGCTATCTGATTGAAAACGGCAAGCGCGGCCGCGCTGTGGAGCAAATCACGGTGGCAGGCAACTTCTACGATCTGCTCAAGAACATCCGCGAGGTGGCCAACGACCTGACGTTTGAAAACAGCAGCATCGGCGCACCCTCGGTGGATGCGGGCGTGCTGAAGATTTCGGGTTAATAAAAAAAGGAGCTGTGGAAAGCTCCTTATCGGGAAAACTACCGATTGATTTTTCAGGCAGGCATGATTTTGGTCATGCCTGCTTTTTCGTGTGAATTTTTTTCAGGACTTGAAGTTGTTTTTTTGCCCACACGCTTCGCAAGGGCATATGATATATATGCAGGCAACATTCGTTGCAATATTGGCCCTGTACCATATATCGCCTGGGCGCGTTGCTGCCCTGCTGGCGCAGAAATTCCGAAAACGCGCTTCCTGCGTGAAGTATGATAGAAGCTTATACCTCCATCCAGCACACCGACGGCGAATATGCCTCGGCCGTGCAGCGAACCTTCACAGTACGCGGCTCGTTGGGCCAAAGGTCGAAGTCGTTGTCGGACGCGGTGACGCCATCAGGCTCGCTGATGTGGAGGTTCCAAACGAAGCGGTCGGCGGTGAGCGTCAGGGCGTATTCGCCGTCGCCAAGCGGCGTGATGGTGTGGCGCACATTCGCGTCGCGCGTAACCATCTCCGCAAAGGGTGCGAAGAAGTACTTCGTCTCGTTGATGCAGGTGTCGCCTTGCAGCAAACGG
Source organism: uncultured Faecalibacterium sp. (assembly GCA_964464815.1). Taxonomy (GTDB): domain Bacteria; phylum Bacillota; class Clostridia; order Christensenellales; family Aristaeellaceae; genus UBA11524. Next base: position 56,210 of record CAYXHF010000008.1, on the reverse strand, counting down.
GCACGCAGCACGACATCGCCAGGATTGGCAAGAGCGGGCAGTGCAAAAGGATGCAGGAGCGTGGACTGATTTGCCGGAAGGTACGCCGGGCATGCTTCTTCCTGTAGCACCACGCCGCGCGTTGTCATCAGCGTGCAGACAAGGCGCAGGGAGGCGTCCGTGCGCGTGTCGTTCATGCCCCAAATTTCCACAGAATCGCGTTGCTGCCAGTGGTCGCGCCACGTGGCACGACCCTCGTTCGTCTGCACATTCCAGCCACGGATGCAGACGGCGCAGGGCGCCATGGCTTCACGCAGGGCGTAGTAAATCGGCTTGCGGCGCAGCTCGTAGTCAATCAGCGACCAGTTGTGTACGCCATAGCTGTCCGACAGCGTCCAGAAGAGCAGGCCGGAGCAGACAAATTTCTGGCGGCGGAACTCCTCGTACAGATGACGGGTGATTTCCGCCTGAATCGCCTGACTGCGCAGGATGTATTGCTGCGGCGAATACGTGCCGTCGCCAAAGTACTGCTTCATCATGCGATCCAGCAGCGTGTGATTCTGGCAGGAGTTGGTGTGATGCAGCCAAACCTCGTCATCCGGGCGCATATGCGCATCCGGAATGCAGTGCTGGGCCGTTTCCAGCGTCATTGCGCCCATGATGCCGAATTCGCTGAGGAACTTGACCGAGAATTCGGCATAGCGCCACAAATCCATGTAGTGCGGATGCGAATCCACATGCGTCAGCACCCAAATGTGCTGGTCACCGTGGCGCGCATCGGCCTGATATTCGCCGCCGAAGGGACTGCTTTGGCGATAAATGAGATTCGGGCAAAGCTGTGCGGTCAGGGACGGCAGAATCTGCTCATAAATACTGCCACCATACCACGGGAGCGTCGGATTCCACTGCTTTTGGCCCAGATACATCTCCTGAATTTCGTTGTTGCCAGCCCAGCCAATCAAGCTGGCGTGGCGGCGCAGACGGATGATGCCCTTGCGCGCTTCATCTGTGATGTTGCGCACAAATTCCGCGTCATGGTCGGGATAATAGCCGCAGGCATACAAAAAGTCATGCCAAACCATCACACCCGCCTCGTCACAGGCATCCATCAGCGCTTCGGAGGCGTACACACCGCCGCCCCAAATGCGCAGCATGTTCATATGCTCGTCCTTTGCCATGGCAATCAGCGCACGTTCCTTTTCCGGCGTGATGCGTCCCGGTAGGCAGTCGCACGGCACATGATTTGCACCCTTGCAGAAAACGCGCTCGCCGTTGAGGACAAAGGTGAAGCTTGTTTCGTCATTGGGCAGTGGTGCTTCCTCCAGCACAATCGTGCGCAGACCGAGGCGCTGCGTCTGCTCGTCCAGCACGTTGCCCTGTGCATCCTCCAAGGTTACCTTGACAGTGTAGAGATAGGCGTCGCCCATCTCGTTGCACCACCACAGCTTCGCCTCCGGAATCGTCAGGGAGAGCGTCGTCTGTGCGTCACTTGTCTGCGCCACTGTTTGCGCGACCGTCTGACCGTCGCGGTCAACAATCATGTTGCGAATGATGCAGGGCGTCTCCTGATGCTGCGCGACCGTCACCAAAACGCGGCAGGGCTGACCTTCTTGCAGGTCGCTATCTGCCGGACGTGCGTACACATCCGCGATAGCCGTGGTGTCAAAGCACGTCAGCGTCACGTCCTGCCAGATGCCACATGTCGCCAGCCAAATCGTCCAGTCCCAGCCGTAGACGAATTGCGGCTTGCGCATCCACGCGCGCCAGGGCTGCTCGTTATTCCACATCATGCCCATCTGTTCCAGGTCATGCTGCTGTGCCTCGTGAAGGCCCTGATCAACGCGAACCAACAGCACGTTTTCACCTGCCGTTACGACCGGGCGCACATCCCACGTGAACGGCACGAAGGAATTATTCGTATGCCCCAGCAGCTGGCCATTCAGGTACACATCGGCGCTGCAATCCAGACCGTGGAAGGTCAGCAGCATATGCGCCCGCAGGTCGCTTTCCGTCAGCGAAAAGCGGCGCTCGCACCAGAATTCCTTGTCCTCGACCCAGCGGCAGGCCAGATCGTTCTGCGCCTGTAGCGGCTCTTCTATCAGGCCTGCGTCGATCAGCGGCGTGTGGACATCGCCGGGCACGGTATACGGCACCGTCGCCAGCTGCATCGCATCCTGCGGCGTTTGCGCTCCAATGTCGCACCACGCCATTTGCCAAACGCCATTCAGGGAAATCGTCTGTCGATTCATGTCAAATCACCTCGACTATATATATTCGCCGCGATTGGGGAAAAACCTGTAGGAATGGGGAGGATTTTGCGGAAAAAATGGCGAAAAAAAGGCGATGTGGCGTTCGTTCTGCGTGCAATCAAAATTCTTTCGGAAAAAATTTCATTCCCCGGGAAGATAATTCCCAGCTCAGCCGTTTTATTCATGCAACGGGAAAAAGCAGAAGGGCGAAGCGCCTGCGCTGCTCCCGGAGAAAAGGAGGCTTTTCCAATGAAGAAACAATGGCTGACGCTGTCCCTTGCGGCGGCGTTGCTGGTGAACACGGCCATGGCGGCCCCGTCCGTGACCTCGCAGGGCTATACGGCGTATTTGGGGAGCAATAATGAGCTGTATTTGCAGGATGTGATGGGCCAGACGCGCGTGCTGCGTTATCCGGTGGGAGACGTGCTGTCCATTACCGACACGGTGGTGTATTGCCGTGCGCAGGATGGGAAGCTGCTGAGTATCGCATTGGATGGCAGTCAGTCGCTGATTGTGGCCGATCAGCCCAGCGAGGAGCAATTGACGGCCGTCACCGCAACGACGAGCTATACGCTGGTCGATGGAACGCTGTGCGACGGTGCGGGCAACGTGATTGACACGAATGTGCTGGCGTTTTGTGACGTGACGGGTGAAGTGTCCAAGACGGCACCGGGTGAGGTGCTGTATCTGCAACAGAACACCGCAAGCACGATTTATCTGAAAACCAAGACCGAAGATGCCCAGCAGGCGCGCACGCTGTCTCTGCTGACCGCGACCACGCCGATTCTGAGCATGGCGGCGAACGCGGAGGCCATCACGATGGTTGGTGCGGATCATAGCGTGGTCGTCTATGACCGGGCCAGTGGCATGGTGATTACATATCCGGCCATGTCCGAGAAAACGGAAATGGCAGTCGTGGTTGGTGGCGAGGTGATTTGCTACGCACGGAATGAGAACTTCGGCTGGGATGTGGAAATGGGCACGACACTGCCGTCCCTGGCACTGCTAAGCGATGACAATGCTGCAACGCCAACGCCGACCATGGTACCCACGGCAACACCGACGCCGACGCCCACGCAAAAGCCGACGGCAACGCCGAAGCCAGCCGCCACCGCGACGCCGGAATCGCAGTATAGCCGCATCAATTATGGCAGCTCCGGTACGGCGGTGCGGAAGCTGCAAAATCGCCTGTCCAAGCTTGGCTATCCCGTGGGAAAGGTGGACGGCGTGTGGGGCGAAGATACACAGCTGGCCGTGAACCTCTTCCAGTTTGCCATTGGCTATACGGAGCGCAAGTATGCGTCGCCGGCCATGCAGGAAAAGCTGTATTCCAAGAAGGCACCCACGTATGATGCCTACACGCCCTTGAAGGAAGGCAAGAAGGGGACGCCGGTGCGCCTGATGCAGCAGCGCCTGTTTGATTTGGGCTACTTCGTGAGCAACGATGTGGAGAAGGAGGTCGATGGCGTTTACGGCAAGCGCACGACCGAGGCCATCAAGCTGTTCCAGACGACATGCGGCTACCTACCGGAGCAGGTGACCGGTGAGGCCGATGCGGATACGCTGTTGCTCCTCTATGCGGAGGACGCACCTGTCTATCCGGGTGCGATTCAGCCGCCGCCTGCCGCACCGGATGTTCCTACGGACACGCCAACCGATGTACCTACGGATGTACCTACGGACACGCCAACCGATGTGCCGACGGATGTGCCTACGGACACGCCGACCGATGTGCCGACGGATGTTCCTACGGACACGCCAACCGATGCGCCGACGGATGTGCCTACGGACACGCCAACCGATGTACCGACGGATGAACCGACTGCGGGTCCGGAAACGCCCGCTGAACCGGGCAACGAACCGTCAGACGAACCGAACGCAAGTCCGGAAACGCCTGCCGAGCCGAGTGATGCGCCGAGCAGCGAACCGAGCGACACGCCGACCAATGCGCCCGAAGCATCGGATGATGATGCGGTGCTGCTGATTCCGCCGGAAGCATAAGGAAAGCCACACAGGGAGGTCTGCCATGACAGCATGGCGGGCCTCCATTTTTTTCGCAAAAAAATTGAAAAGAAGGGAAGAATATCCTGTTTACATGCGTTAGATAGGTGAAGGGCCGAAGGAACGGCCCCAACAAACGGAAAAGAGGAAAGAAACATGAGGTACGTGAAAAAATTCGTTGCAATGGCCTTGATTGTCCTGATGCTGTTGACCACTGCATGTGCTGGCGGACTGCCGGAGGATGCGGCGGAATTGTTCTCGGTGAAGGCGTGGGCGCATTACGCCATTGCCACGCAGAAGGAAATGCCGGATGGTCAGGCGATGGCCTACTGGCAGGACGGACGTGGCTACGAGGTGGCGCTGACGGTGATGCGCAACACCAAGAGCGAAACGAACGTGCTGGTGATGCTGGAAAAAGCCTCCGCAAAGGAGGCGTGGTGCATCATCATGCGCAACTGGTCGGCGGTGGAGCAGGGTGACGAGCGTGTGCCATTCTTCGTCTTTGCGCAGGATGGTAGCCTGTGCATGACGTACCCCAATGGCAACACGGCCACCTTCCAGCGCAAGGAAGAACGCTGGGTGCTGACAAATCTGACCTTTGGTACGGACACGCAGGTGGAGGTGTACAGTGACCGACTGGTCTACCGCGTGCAGACGGCAACCGACCACACGACGTCCCAGTCTGTGGCGGGTGTGGTGGAAACGGGCTTGGCGCAGTTCGCGTGGAATCGCTTCTCCGCGACCGTGCAGGAGGCGCAGGAGCGTCTGACCACGCCGCCGATGATTCCCATGGGTGACTGGCGTGCCTATGCAATCAAGCAGCCTTCGGCCTATGCGGACAAGCTGCCTGCTGGCTTGCAGTATGATGTGTACTCCGCGCCGGATGAGGCGTCCTTCCGTGCGGCCAATGGCCGGGCGACGCTCTCGACGAATGACTGGGTGCAGCTGCTGGGCGTGGAGGGCGACTACCTGATGGTGCAGTACGCACTGAACCGCCACCAGTACCGCATTGGCTACATCCGCGATGATGGTCGTGTGGATGCAATGGAGCTGAACGACCTGGTGTGGGCGAATGCACCGGCGGTGATTACCGCGACCACGGAAATGACGGACGATCCGCTGAACTCCTGCACCGGTGTGCTAACGCTGAAAAAGAACGCGCAGGTGACCTATCTGGGCACGCTGGGCAGCGATTGGGCGTACATTGAGACGACCACGGCGCAGGGCTTGCGCATCCGCGGCTTTGTGGCGATGAGCGACATCGAACTGCTTGCAGATGACATGAATGGGTGAATGAACACTTGAGAATTCTGGCAAAGCATGCTATAATACAGAGAAACAACAATCAAGGAGGAGCATGCTTGTGGCAGAGAACGAAATGATGGAAGTGGAGGGCTGTGGTTTCCTCTGCGTCCATGAGCGCGTGGTGCAGCAGGTTCAGCAGGAGCTGCCGCAGGAAGAAACGCTCCTGCGTCTGGCGGATTTGTTCAAGGTCTTCGGGGATGGCACGCGCGTGCGCATTCTCTTCGTCCTGCTGACGGCGGAGGTATGCGTGTGCGACATGGCGAAATTGCTGGGCATGACCCAATCGGCGGTGTCGCACCAGCTACGCGTCCTCAAGCAGGCGCGGCTAATCAAGGCACGGCGCGACGGCAAGACCATCTTCTATTCGCTGGCGGATGACCATGTGGCAACATTGCTCAAGCAGGGCATGGAACATATTTGCGAAGCGTAAACGGCGGCATCCTTCCCACGGAGCAAAGCTTCAACAGAGCAGTGTTTCCAATCGGGAAGGATGCCGTTTGCGTTCGGTTTTTGACGAAGGAAACAGAATCGCGGTCGCTTTTGCGGCTTGCGGACGAAAATGAAGGTGCCGCGAAGGTTGGAAACACAAGATTTACAATCTGTCCATTTACAAATGACCGTCCTTCATGGTACAATAGGAAGTGTTTCATGACGGAAACAGGAGGTTGAACCATATGTTTCAGCAGCTACTTGGATGGCTGTCGAGCCATCTTTCTGATTTGACGGATTCGCTTGTTTATTGCGCCATTGCGGGTGTGACGCTGATTGGCGTGTTTAAGTGTCTGGTGCCCTTGGTGATGACCACGCGTGCGCTGCGCCGCGCGATTCACCGTTTGCAGCAGGATGCCGGGTCGCGCCAGGGGACACCGGTGTGGCAGGAAAAGCGCTTTATGGGCAATCGCCTGAAAAATTGCTGGCTGCGCTTTTTGCAAAATGCGGAGCAGCTCGATCGCCGTGGCCTGCCCTGCAATGTGGAAGACTACATCAATGATGATACGGTGGTGCATGGCCCGGGCAATGCACAGCTGGCCGATTTGATTCCGGGCCTGCTGACGTCACTGGGTATTCTGGGTACATTCATGGGTATGATGGATGGTCTGGGCGGCCTGGACTTCACGAACGCGGACAAGATTATTGAGGGCATTCCGACGCTGCTGACGGGCATGCAGTTCGCCTTTGGCACGTCCGTTGCGGGCGTGAGCTGCTCCATCAGCTTCAACATTATCAACCGCATTTTGCAGGGGTCGAGCTATCGCGCGATTGATGACTTCGTGTCGAACTTCACGTCCCTGGCCATGTCGCGTCCGCTGGATAACGACGTGCAGCTGATTTGCCAGAATCAGGACTCCAACCATATGCTGTCCACACTGACGGACACGCTGCCGGGTCAGCTGGCTGGCGCGATGGAGGTTTCCGTGCGCACGGCCATGCAGCCGGTGACGCAAGCGATGGACAACTTCCTGCTGGGCGCGACGCGTGCGCAGGTGGAAGGCGTGGGACGCGTGGTCAACAGCTTTGTGCAGCAGATGAACGCCTCCCTGTCCGACCAGCTGCTGGCGCTGGGACGCACGATGACCGAACTGAACCAGCATCAAATGGCAACCCTGGAGCAGGTCAATCACGCCCTGAATGCGGCCAACGCCATCAATGTGGACATTCACCAGCTTCATGGCGTGACCAAGGATGTCATTGCGCATTTTGAGCAGTACGTGCGGGAGCTTAGCGCCGCACGCAGCCGTGATGAGGGCTTTGAGCGCTCCTCGGCCGAGCTGCTGAACCAGCTGGGCAAGGTCAGCGAGCAGCAGATGTCAACCCTCAACCGCATCCGCGCCGGTCAGGAGGAATTGAACCGCCAGATGGAGCAGTTCGCGCGTCACACGACCGATGCGACCAACGCCATGCGTCAATCGACCCGCGCCACCAGCGAAGAGCTGAACGACGTGAGCGAAAGCATGAAGCAGGGCGCTGCGGAATTGTCCGCATCCTGCCAGAATTTCACGCAGAGCGTTGTCAGCGGCCTGAGCCAGTCGCTGGGCATGTTTGACGCCAGCATGCACTCCATGCTGACCATGATGGGCGAAACGACCGACCGCCTGAACAACGGCGAGAGTGCGGAGACGACCCGTCAAACGGCAGAAATGCAGCGCCTGCTTGTTTCGCTCAAGGAATCGCTGGACAAGGCGACCGCCGCACTCGAAAAGAAGGAGGCGTAAGCCATGGCGCGCATTCGCAACCGACGCGCTGCCGCGGGCAGCAACAGCGGCGCAAGCTGGATTAGCTACTCCGACATGATGGCGGCGCTGCTGCTGGTATTCGTGCTGATTCTGAGCGTCAGCCTCTATCAGTACTTTACCATGCTGGAAACGAAAACCGCTGAGCTGGACAGCCAGAAGCTGTTGCTCTCCCAGCAGCAGGTGACGCTGGATGCCCAGACGCTGCAATTGGCTTCCCAGCAGGTCACGATGGACAAGCAGGCCGCCGAAATCGCCATCATTCAGGTGACAATCGACGAGCAGTCCAGGGAGCTGGAAAACGCCTACATCATTCTGGGCGAACAGACGGCGCAGCTGGAAAAGGCGCAGACTGACCTGGCCGACCGGGAGGCAACCCTCATCATCCTGCAAAACAATCTGGAGGCAAAAGAGCTGGCGCTTGTGGCTGCAAACGAGGTGCTGCAAAACCAGCAGGCCGCCATGGCCGCACAGGCGGAAAAGATTGACGCCCTCATCGGCATCCGTCCGCGCATCATTACGGAGCTTTCCACGGCGCTGACCAGCGCGAATCTGCGCGCCAATGTGGATGCCGCGTCGGGCGATATTGTGCTGGACAGCTCCGTCCTCTTCGCCACGGGCAGCTATGAAATCCGCGCCGAAGGCAAGGCGCTATTGGATCGCTTCGTGCCGATTTACCTGAATGTGTTGCTGCGCGACGAGTACAGCGACTATCTGGGCGAAATCATCATCGAGGGTCATACCGACTCCACGGGCGATTACTACAACAACTTGAAGCTCAGTCAGGATCGTGCGCTGGCGGTGGCAAAGTACATCCTGCAAATGCCGGGCCTGACGCAGAAGCAGCGCAATCTGCTACAGAACGGTCTGTTGACCATCACGGGTCGCGGCGAATCGCGCCCGATTCTGAATGAATATGGCCAGGAAGACACAGATGCTTCCCGCCGCGTGGAATTCCATTTCAGCTTGAAGGATTCCGAGATGATCGAGCAGATGAACCAACTGCTGAATCAAAGTGAAGGAGAGTAAACAGAAATTCCATGAAACGCTTTGCCATCATTAGTGTGGTGCTACTTTTATTAACAGTTATCGGTGTGGGATCGCTCTACCTGACGGCTAACGTCACGGTGATTGCCCAAAGTGTCAGCGTGATGGAGGCTACCTACCAGCCGGAGCTGTTCGCCGAGCTGAGTGCGCAGGTGCGCAACGGTGCGGTGGTCGGCACGCCCTTTGTTGCGGCGCAGGAGCTATCCGGCGCAGAGGAGTACGTGCTGTACACCTACACCCTGCGCATCGAGAACACCACGGCGCTGCCTGCGGAGATGGTGGAGATTCAGATTACGCCCATGAGCGGCGACATCCTGCAAATTGGCACGAACGATGTCTTGACGCTCCCGGCACACGCCATCGGCGATATTTCCGCAACCATCCTGACCAGCCGCAACATGCACGCGGTTCGCGAGGTGAACATCACCTACTACATGTGGGGAATTCCTTTCACGATTCGCACGACGATACAGGTGAATCAGTAAAAAAATGCGCCCGGACGAATGTGTTCGGGCGCATCAGTTTGTCAAAGAAGCCACTTCGCATTGCCGCGAAGTGGCTTCAATCACATGCAGGAGGGCTGAAAAAAGCGGGCGCATCCACTTGTTCCACGGCGTTTTGTCGCCTGCATCGGCGATAACCACTTCAACCGCAGGATAATGCTCAACCAGTCGATCAAATACCGCATCGAAAGCCACGCTGTCGTGGACGTTGCCGGGCGTTACCTCAACCTCCATCATATATCCGCGTTTTTCGCAGATCGTGTGGGCCTCGTATGCAAAGCACTTCTTGTGCTCGCCCTTGTGGAACACACCGCCGTCAAACACAATATCATTTGCCGTCTGCATCCTTGTAGAACGACACCTTTTCTGTTTCAATCAGTTCAAACCCCAAGAATTTGAGAAGCGAAACAGAGGGTGTATTATTGATAGCGTGCCTGCGGTCAGCCTTTTGATAGCATATAGTCAATGAGCGCCAGGTGGCTTTCCTTTGCGTACTCATTGCTGTTCATTAACATTCGCATTCCCTCCTTTTTCTACCCAGCATTAGCGTCCTCCGTTACCGTTATTACCGCCGAACTCGCATCCGCGGGTATGGTGGTGCCCATAATACCATCTACCGTAGCGGTAGCCATAGTGGGCAGGACAGTTGGCACAATCACCGTTGCATTTGCCATTATGCTTATGAGATTTCTTATTATCCATGTGATCGGCAATGCCCAGTCCTAATACAAGGGCTGTAAAGAAGCCGACCTTGGGCTGCTGTTTTTCTGCAACCACAAAGTTATCTTCTTCCTCATAATCATAGCGTGCGACATGGTTTCGCTTGGCGACTTTAGTCAGGACTTCTTCATCCACAACGCCATCCAAATCCTCAAGCTGCTCCTGTGTGAAGTGGCATTTGGCAGACTCAAGAAGCAGATTCATTGTGGCAGTATCACAGCAATCGGACAGGTCGTAGATTTCCTCCGGTGTGAATTGGACACCGGCAGCAACGGCTTTCTTGACAAAGCGAGAGGCTGCCTTTTTGTTCATAAACTCCTGCGCCACTTCTGTAACCTCGGAGGATGCACCAAACGAGGTTAAGGAGGATATTCGGTTGATTTGCGTACTGGTTGACCAGTTGTAAAAGCGGTCATAAAATGTCTCCCAATCCATGAGGTACCTCTTTCTAAAGCTTTTTTGTGAACACAAACGCTTTTTTGCCCAAACCCATTGACATGAAACAATGTTCGTACCTATATCTTACCACACGAAACCCAGTGTGTCAATAGAAATACGAAAAGCTGTTCGTGTTTTGGCTTGGGCTTTTCTCAGAACTAAAAAGAAAAGCCAGCAGTCGAAAAGCCGACTACTGGCAATTTGGCGGAGACGGTGAGATTCGAACTCACGTGCCCGTTAAGGCAAACGCATTTCGAGTGCGCCCCGTTATGACCGCTTCGATACGTCTCCATAGCGCTGGTGAGAACATCAGCTTATTTAGTATAGCACAGAATTGGGAATTGCGCAAGCCCTTTTTTGTCGAAAGAGAAAGTCGGGGGAAAGAAAGTGTATGCTTGCAATTTGGCCGCGCATGTTGTATACTATAAAAGGAAAGATAGGCTTGCAGTATGGTGACAACATGGTGCGGGCGTCAGGAGGATAAAGCATATGAAGTTGATTATTGCAATCGTGCAGGACGAGGATTCGACCCGTTTGGTTAACCACCTGATGAAGGAGGGCATCGGCGTAACGAAGCTGGCAACGACCGGCGGCTTCCTGCGTGCGGGCAATACCACGCTGCTGATTGGTGTGGAGGACCAGAAGCTGCAAAACGCACTGGATACGATCGAGAAGGTCTGCAAGTCGCGCAAGCAGATGGCGGGTACGCCTACGCCCATGGGTGGCATGGGTGGTGCCTTCACCTCCTTCCCGACGGAAGTGACGGTTGGCGGCGCAACGGTGTTCGTCATGACGGTGGATCAGTTTATCAAGCTGTAAGGAAGTGCGGATTGTGGCACAAGCAGGGGAAGCTTTGGCGGCGCCCGTTCTGAGCGATTTTCAGGGACAGGGCGCTGTTTATGATGGGCTGATGCGCACGCTGCGGGAGAATACCTTCGTCCATGCGTACCTCATTACCGGACTGGAGGGCATGGGGAAGCGGACGCTGGCGCGACTGTTGGCCCAGTATTTGCTCTGCCAAAGCGAAGAGGATACGCAAAAGCCCTGCGGGTGCTGCAAGGCGTGTACGCAGGTGCTCAGCGGCAATCATCCGGATATGGTGGTTGTCACGCCGGGCAAGCCCATCAGCGCAGACGTGAAGGCGGACATGAAGTCCATTCCGGTGGACGAGATTCGCGCGCTTATTGCCATTACCAGCCGCCATACCTTTGAGGGCGGTCGGCGCGTGGTGCTGATAGAGCATGCGGACAAGATGAATGCACCGGCGCAAAATGCGCTGCTGAAAACGCTGGAAGAGCCTGTGCCTGGGACGGTGTTTTTGCTGATGACGGAATCGCCCTCACTGCTGCTGCCGACCATCGTCAGCCGCTGCCGGGAAATCAAGCTGCATCCGTGGCCGGATTCGGTGATTCTGTCGGCCCTGGCGCGCCATGGCGTATCGGAGCAACGCGCCCAGGAGGCACTGCACGTCAGCGGCGGCTCAATTGGCAAGGCACTGGCCGTGGCGGCGGATGAAGGCTACTGGCAGCGCAGAGAAGAAGTGATGCGCGATTTCTTCGCCATTGGGCGGCGCAGCGACATCCTGCGCGTGTCCAGCGCGTGGAAGGATCGCAAGGCCGATGCGGAGGAGCTGCTGGACGATGTGGAGGACATGCTGCGTACGCTGATGCTGCATCATCTGGGTCAGCGGGATGCATCGGCCATTGCCACGTATCCCGAAGCGTGGCAGCGCTTTAGTCATGATGGGGAATTATCATCCATGCTGCGCCTGATGGACGCAGTGGCGCAGGCCCGGCAAATGCGGGCAAGTCAGGTAACCTGGCAAGCGGTGGTGGAACGGCTGCTGCTGGCCATGATGGAGGAAAAAAGTAAATGGTCAACGTAATCGGCGTTCGTTTTGAGAACGCGGGAAAGCTGTATTTTTTTAATCCGGGGGCGCTGTGGCCGACGCCGGGTGATTTTGTGATTGTGGAAACGACGCGCGGCATTGAGTTCGGCGAGGTCGTGACCGAGGTGCGCGAAATTGATGACGAGAAGCTCGCTTCGCCCTTGCGTCCCGTTGTGCGTATCGCCACGGAAGAGGATGTGCGCCACGACAAGGAGAACAAGGCGGCGGAGAAGGAAGCCTTCCTCATCGGCCAGAAGAAGATTGCCGACCACAAGCTGGATATGAAGCTGGTCAGCGTCGAATATACCTTTGATAATAAGACGATTCTGTTCTACTTCACGGCCAATGGCCGCGTGGACTTCCGCAGCCTGGTGAAGGATCTGGCGGGCGTGTTCAAGACGCGCATTGAGCTTCGCCAGATTGGCGTGCGCGACGAGGCGAAGATGATTGGCGGCCTTGGGCCGTGCGGTCGTCCGATTTGCTGCGGCACGTTCCTGGGCGACTTCCAGCCGGTGTCCATCAAGATGGCGAAGGAGCAAAGTCTGTCGCTAAATCCCATCAAAATCAGCGGCGTGTGCGGCCGCCTCATGTGCTGCCTGAAATATGAGCAGGACACCTATGAGGAAATCCGCAAGTCCATGCCCAAGGAGGGCAAGGAAGTGCTGACGCCCGATGGCATTGGTGTGGTCAGCGAGGTCAAGATTATTGCCGAGACGGTCAAGGTGCGCCTGAAGAAGGGCGATAGCTTTGAAATCAAGGAGTATCCGGCCAGCGAGGTGCAGCGCCTGTCGCCGCAGATTCCGCAGCGTCCGGAGACGCCGAAGACGGAGAATGCTCCGGCAGAGAATGCCCGTCCGGAACGCGCAAACCGCCGCGACCGCAAGGGCAATGATAACCGTGCTGACAAGTCAGGCGACGCACCTGTGAAGCCTGAAAAGGGACAAAAGTCCGCAGCTGCGCAGGCAGAAAATGCACAGGAGGCACCTGTCGTACAGGAGGCTCCTGTCGCACAGGACGTTCCTGCCAAGCAGGACGCACCGAAGGCACAGGAGGCTGCTCCGGCGGTGAATCCGTGGAAGCAGGCGCTCGAAGCGGCCATGCTCCGTGCATCGCAGGGTCAGGAGGAACCCAAGGCTGCTGAGGAAAAGCCGGCAGTTGAGGAAACGCCCGTGACTGCACCGGAAACGACGGATGCAGAAGCGTCCACGATTGCTCCTGAAGCATCGACGGAAGAAGCAACGGCTGATGTGCCGGCAATGCCGGTCGCTCCGGAGGCTCCGGCCGCCGAAACGCCTGTTGCAGAAGTGACCGACGCGGAGACGGCCACCGAGGAAGCGTCCGAAAGCGAAACGACGGATGCGCCGGAAAATGTGCCGCTCATTCCGCTGGATGAGGATGACGACACCATTTGATGGTGATTGTATTTTGTCCGCACGGGATGAAGGGAAGACTTGCATTTTTTCTTCAACCGTGGTATGATATGACCATCAACGATGTGCGTTGATAAAATCTTCGTACATATTATAAAAGGAGGAACTGATTATGGCTTACAAGATTTCCGATGCTTGCATCATGTGCGGCGCTTGCGCCGAGGGCTGCCCGGTCTCCGCGATTAGCGAAGGCGCGACGCAGTATCAGATTGATCCCAACGTGTGTGTGGACTGCGGCGCTTGCGCCGAGGTTTGCCCGGTGGGTGCGCCCGCTCAGGCGTAATTGCTGACAAATTCGATGCAGAAAACACCTCCTCAATGGCTGAAAGGCGATTGGGGAGGTGTTTTTTGTGCGCCAGCAGGATGCACAATGACAGAAAAATGACAATTTAGACGTGAAAATGTGGTTTTGAGACAGGGAGAATTGTAATTCGAGAACGGGCGTGATAGAATAGCAGCATCAAACAAGGAGGTTTGAGAAAGATGATTGATTTTCAGCATGTGGTCAAGCAATACGGCAAAAGCAGCATTCGTGCGTTGGATGATTTATCCCTGCATGTGGGCAAGGGCAAGGTTTTTGGGTTCATTGGCCCGAATGGTGCGGGCAAAACGACAACCATCCGTCTGCTGACGGGTATTTTGGCGCCAAGCAGCGGCGAGGTGACGGTAGGCGGCATCTCCATGCGTCAGCATCCGCTGGAGGCGAAGCGGATGATTGGCTTTGTGCCGGATAGTCATGCGCTCTACGACCGCTTGACCGGCATGCAGTATCTGAACTTCATGGCTGATGTCTATGGCGTGGGTGAGGCGGAACGCAAGGCGCATATCGAAAAATATCTGGCGCTCTTTGAGCTTGAAGACGCCATCGGGGAGCAAATCAAGTCTTATTCCCGCGGCATGAAGCAGAAGCTGACCATCATCGGCGCACTGATTCATCAGCCGCCGGTGTGGGTGCTGGATGAGCCGATGGTCGGCCTGGATCCTCGTGCGGCGCATACGCTCAAGGAGGAAATGCGCCGCCACTGCGAGAAGGGCAACACGGTGTTCTTCTCCACGCACGTGCTGGAGGTGGCCGAAAAGCTCTGCGACGAAATCGCCATCATCGACAAGGGCCGTTTGGTGGCGCAGGGAACGCTGGAGGAACTGCGCTCGGGCGAAAAGGGCGCGACGCTGGAACAGCTCTTCCTCGAACTGACAGAATCGGAGGAACACCAGGCATGAAAGCATACTTCCTGCTCCTGCGGCTGAATTTGCAAAACGCACTGGCCGCCTTCAAGGGCGGTATGCGCAAAGCAGATGGCAAGCTGGATATTTCCCGTCTGGTCATGTATCCGCTGGTGGCGCTGGGCATACTGAGCCTGCTGGGTGTGATTATCTTCTTTGAGTACACGCTCTTTGGGGCGTTCCAGATGATGGGACAGCCGGAAACGCTGTCCGCGCTGGTGCTGCTGGTGACGATGGTCTCCACGCTGCTCTTTAGCCTGTTTCATATGCTCTCAGCGCTCTATTTCAACCGTGATACGGCCTCGATGGCGTATTTGCCACTCAAAAGCCGGACGATGCTGGCCGCCAAGTGGACGGAGGTCTATCTGGGAGAAATGCTCCTGTCCCTGGCCATGGCGACGCCGGCACTGGTCCTCTACGGTATCCATGTGGCACCGGATTGGACGTATTATCTGCGTATGGTCATGGTGCTGCTGACGGTCAACTGCATCCCGCTGTCCATTTCGCTGCTGCTGTCCAGCATTCTGGGACACTTCACGTCGCTGACAAAGCACAAGGAAGCATGGGTCGTGCTGGGCACGGTGCTGATGCTGGTCATTGTGCTGGGTCTGGAATGGTCGATTATGCCGCGCATCCCGGAGGATGCGGATGCGGCCTTCTTCATGCAAATCCTGCTGGGGCGTCAGGCGCTGCTGGATACGCTGGTGTCGGCCTTCCCGCCGGTGCTTTGGGCCGTGAAGGGCATGAATGGCGATTGGCTGCTGTGGGCGCTGTACCTGCTGGTTGCTATCGGTAGTGCAATGCTGTCCGTGGCGCTGGTCGGCGGCGGCTACCTGACGACAACCCTGCGCCAGAGCGAAGGCTCCCGCAAGG
Organism: uncultured Faecalibacterium sp.; assembly: GCA_964464815.1. Classification (GTDB taxonomy): domain Bacteria; phylum Bacillota; class Clostridia; order Christensenellales; family Aristaeellaceae; genus UBA11524. The sequence continues at coordinate 40,322 of CAYXHF010000008.1, read as the reverse complement.
CCAAGCGTGTGCGCCTGACGGAGAAAGCCTTCCGCAGCCAGAGCGCATTCATGGCCATCTACATCCGTGAATGGCGCGAAATCCTACACGTGCCGTCTTATGTGCTCAATGGCGTGCTGGGTGTATTGCTCCTGCCAATCATACTGTTTGGCGCGTCCATGGGTATGGCCTCCGAGGGAATAGAAATGATGAAGCTGCTTGAAACGATGCAGCAGGAGGTCAGCAAAACGGACGTGATGCTCATCATCTGCGCCATCCTGATGTTTGTCAGCTGGATGAATCCGCTGGTGTCCACGGCTGTCTCCCGCGAAGGTGAACGACTGCCCATTGCGAAATTTATCCCGGTGTCGCCCAAAACGCAACTGCTTGCCAAGCTGTCGGTCAATCTGACCATCAATTTTGTGGCAATCCTGCTGATGTCCGTGGCGATATTGATTTTCCTTGGCTGGGGCTATCTGCTGCCGGTGCTGGGAGCGCTCGTGATTGCGAATCTGTTCTCCTTTGCGACGGGCTGTGTGGCAATAACGGTGGATGCATGCCGGCCGATGCTGCAATGGAAGTCTGAACAGCAGGTGATGAAGCAGAACATGAATCAGATGATTGCGATGGCGCTGTCGACGTTGCTGGCGGCCTTGCCGATTGCGGCGGTGGTGTGGATGATAATGGTTGATGGCAATGCACCGATTTTGCGTGTGGCGGTCGGTAGTATGACGATGGTAGTAGAAGCGGTGCTGGCGGGCTTGCTATTGTGTAAATACGGTACGAAACGCTACGCCGAACTTGAACCCTGAGGAAAAGGAAAGAGGAAGAGGCAGAGAAAAAAGCGCACGACGCCCCACGCGGAAACAGTAAGAAAAACCGCACAACGCCATCGCGAAATGGGTGTCGAGAGGGCCAACGGCCCTTCGCAGGTGCAGGACAGCGTCCTGCTGGGGTCTGGGGTAAAACCCCAGAAGTGCAATCAAAAAAGCACGGACAATCCTCTTCACAGCACTGCAAAGCACGCGCTCGCAGAGTCGCGGCGACCAACTTTCTTCCCTCATGCTAAGAAACAAGCATGCCTTGAAAGAGTTGCCAGGGAACCTCTACTACGGCAGAGCTTGCTTGTTACAACCAGAGGCCGGAAATCCCGGTGCTGGCATGCCAATCGCCCGCTGGACGCCTTCGATGCTGGTTGAACCTGCAAGTGGCAACTTAACGCATGCTCAAAAAACGTCACCTCGTCCTGCCTGAAAAAGAAACGGGCTTGCCAAAATGCGCGGAATAAGGTAAAATAGTAGCGCAACGGCAAAAAGGACGAGGTGATTTTTTTGTTGCGACGCGTGTTGTTGCTGCTGCTGTGCTTGCTGATGATGAGCGTGACGGCGTGGGCAGAGGAAGATTGGGAAATGCCCATTATCGACCAGGGCGAGATTATGCTGGATGAGGAAGAAACGGCGGCAGAAGCTCCTTCTGTAGACGAAACGCCTGTGGCGCAGGAAATGGCGACGGAAGAAGAGGAAGGCGCAACGCTGTCGGCAAGGGATGACCTGATTAACCGCATTGTTGAATTGGGGCATGACCTGTATGTGAAGGCAAATGGGAAAAAGCAGCGGGCGCATTATAAAGGCGATATTTATGTCTGTAAGAACTTCACGACGTATCTGTTCCGGGAAAATCGTGATGATTTCTGTATGGCGGAATATCCGGATGTGCAATTGAAGGTGCCCGATAACCTGCCGGCGGCGAAAAGTAAGCCGTATAGCTATGGGATTGAGTGGGAGAATGTCGCGGCAGAGGATGGAAATCCCTTCTATGTCGCGGCGCAGTTCAAGTATGATAAGACGCTGAGCGAAGAGGAAAATATGGCGCTGGCGTGTGACTTCATGCGCCAGGTGCAGCGTGGAGATTACTTCCAGATGTCGGCGAAGTATGAGTATGGCACGGGCGCACATAGCGCAATCATGCTCTCCTATGACCCAGAGACGGATGAAATCCACTGGATGGATAGCAACATGCGCGGCGGTAAGAATAAGGACGGCATTCGCTACGGTCTGGTGCAGTATGATGAGGTGCGCAGCGTGGAGTGGTGGGCATCGACATTCTGCCAGAAAACGCGTGGCGCGACGCTCTATCGCCTGCGGGATGATATTACCTATCGTCCCGGACATGAGCCGAAAACGGAAAACGAGGACTAATCCTGCGAAAAATATGAAAAAATGCCGGAAAAAATGCAAAAAACCTCTTGCCAAATGGGGATGAGGTGTGTTATAATAGTCGGCGTGACATACGGGCGGTCCTCTTTCCGGAAAACTCTGACCTCATGCGGAGCCGGATACGAACGTCTATGAAGGAAGGAGGAACCAACATGAGCGAAATTATCCGTTCTATCGAAGCGAAGCAGCTGCGTAGCGACGTTCCCGCGATTGCCATTGGCGATACCGTCAAGGTGATGGTGAAGGTCGTGGAAGGCAAGAACGAGCGTCTGCAGGCTTTTGAAGGCGTCGTGATCGCGAAGCGCAATGGCGGCATCCGTGAAACCTTCACGGTTCGTCGTGTGTCTTACGGCATCGGCGTGGAGCGCACTTTCCCGGTGCATTCTCCCCGTCTGGGCAGCATCACTGTCATTCGTCACGGCAAGGTGCGTCGTGCGAAGCTGTACTACCTGCGTTCTCTGCAGGGCCGTGCTGCGAAGATCAAGGAAGTCAAGCGCGTCTGAGTACGTCTTGCGGAATGACAGGAAGTCACAGCCTGTGCGTTCCCTTGATACGGAAACAGAACATAAAGAGGAAGTCGGAAGCAATTCTGGCTTCCTTTTTTGTGCGCAAAAAAACGCTAATGCGCGTGATGGTATATTTCCTCCGTCTGATTCATAAGGTGGAGCAAGCGAAGCAGAGGAGGGACAGCCTATGGAACGTGCGAATTATGATTTGTATCAGGATATTGCGCAGCGAACGGATGGAGATGTGTATTTGGGTGTGCTGGGCCCGGTGCGAACGGGCAAAAGCACCTTCATCAGCCGCCTGATGGAGCTGATGGTGATGCCCCATATGCCCGATGGCCCGAAGAAGGAGCGTGTCGCTGACGAGCTGCCCCAAAGCGGGTCAGGGCGCACCATCATGACCACACAGCCGCAGTTTGTGCCCAGCGAGGCCGTGACGGTCAATCTGGGCGACCAGGTGCCGGTGCGCGTCCGATTGGTGGATAGCGTGGGGTATATGGTGCGCGGCGCGTTGGGTGCGGTGGACAAGGCGGGGAGCCGCATGGTGCATACGCCGTGGTTCGAGCAGGATATTCCCTTTGAAAAGGCGGCGGAAATTGGTACGCGGAAGGTCATGACGGATCATGCGACCATCGGCGTGGTCGTGACGACGGATGGCACGATTGCGGAGCTGCCGCGAAATGCGTATGTTGAGCCGGAAAGCCGCGTCATCAGCGAGCTGAAGGCACTCGGTAAGCCGTTTGTGGTGGTGCTGAATTCTGCCGCGCCCAAAAGCCGGGAGGCGCTGGCGCTTCGGGCGGATTTGCAGGATGCATACGACGTGCCGGTGATGCTGCTCAATGCCAAGGAGATGCAGACGGAGGATGTGCAGCAGGTGCTGGAATCGGTGCTGCTGGAATTCCCACTGCGTCAGGTGCATGTGACGCTGCCAAAGTGGATGGATGCGCTGGACGAGAATCACTGGCTGCTGAAAAAGGTGCTGGCAGGCATGAAAAAGGCCGGACAGACGGCGCACAAGATGCGCGAAAGTGATTTGCTGTCGGCCGTGTTTGCGGAGGATGCGGAAATTGCCACGCCGGAAATGGTGCAGCTGCGTCCGGGTGAAGGTCGGATGGATTTCAACCTGCCGGTGCAGGATGGACTGTTCAATCAGATTTTGGGCGAGGAGTGCGGCACGAGCATCCACGGTGATGCGCATTTGCTGAGCCTGATGAAGGAGCTGGTGGCCGCCAAGGCCGAGTATGACCAGATTGCCGAGGCGCTGCGTGCCGTGCGCGAAACAGGCTATGGCCTGGTCACGCCGACGATGGCCGAAATGACCATGGAAGAGCCGGAGATGATTCGCCAGGGCGGCCAGTTCGGCATTCGACTGAAAGCGCATGCGCCGTCGCTGCATCTGATTCGTGTCGATGTGGAGACGGAGGTCACGCCTACGGTCGGCACGGAGGAGCAGTCCGAGGAGCTGGTGCGGCAGTTGACGAATGAGCTGAGCAGCGACCCGCAAAAGGTGTGGGGCACGAGCTTTTTTGGCAAGTCGCTCAACGACATGGTGAAGGAAGGGCTGAGCGGTAAATTATCGCGCATGCCCGCCGATGCCCAGCAGAAGGTACAGGAAACGCTCACGCGCATCGTCAACGAAGGCGACGGCGGCATGATTTGTATCCTATTATAATTCCGCTGCTTATCATCCAGCGGCGCGATTAACCGGATGAAAAATGGTTTTTCGCGAAAATCGTTGGGAAAATCAATTGACAGAACCGCTTTTTTGCGCTACAATAGATTGTAAAAGCGTTGCGGAAAGCGCTCTTACTATTTTTGACAGCAAACAAAGGGGATACGAAATATGCTGACGCATGAAATGACAATTGCGGGGCTGAAGCGTGCATTGCCCATCTGCCGCGTGACGGACGATTTGTATATTGGTGCGTTCGTAATCTTTGGTGATTGTGAACTGACGGAGGCTTGCGCAAAGGAGCTGCTGAAGAAGGCGCCGGAGTATGACTATATCATCACGGCCGAATCCAAGGGCATCCCGCTGGCCTACGCGATGGCGAACCAGCATGGCGACAAGAAGTGGCTGCTGGCGCGCAAGGGCGCGAAGCTGTATATGCAGGACGTTGTGGGCGTGGAAGTGAAGTCCATCACCACCGCCGCGGTGCAGAAGCTCTATCTGGACGGCCATGATGCCGAAATGATGAAGGGCAAGCGCATCCTGATTGTGGATGACGTGATTTCGACCGGTGAGTCCCTGCATGCGCTGGAGGCACTGGTGGAGCGGGCTGGCGGCAACATCGTGGGCCGCATGGCCATCCTGGCCGAAGGCGAAGCGCAGGAGCGCACCGACCTGATTTATCTGGAAAAGCTGCCGTTGTTCAACGCCAAGGGCGAAATCATCGGCTAAAAGCATAATCTGCAAAAGGCCGTCGGGACAGCTGCGCTCCGGCGGCCTTTGCGTGGATAAGACCATCCATACGGTGGCGGCGAAAAATCGTCGCTGCCTTTTTGCTTTTTTGGCGCAGGCACGCATCATTTCTGCACGTTGGGGCAAACTACTTCCCAAAAAAGAGGAGGCAGAAGGATGCAGTATCGAACGGATTTGGCGATGGAGCGCATGGGTTGTCCCGGTGGACTGGGAGAAGGTGTTTCCGTCCAGCGGCAGCAGCAGGGCGCATCGGAAATGACGTGGGTGCGTGTGGAGTCGGATAAGGCGGCGGAGCGCTTGGGCAAGGCCAAGGGGCTGTATTGGACGCTGACGGATGCGCAGCTGCCGACGATGCCGCCGGAGGAGCGTATGCGCGTGGCGCGTCAGGTGGCGCAAATTCTGCGCATGATGCTGCCACCGCAGGGAACGGTGCTGGTGCTTGGGCTGGGCAATCGGCGCATGACGGCAGACGCCCTGGGCGACCGGGTGGTCAGCGGCATTCTGGTCACGCGCCACTTGCAGGAAAAGCGCTTGCGGGATGTTTGCGCGCTTGCGCCAGGGGTGCTGGGCATCACGGGCGTGGAGACGGCGGAGCTGGCCAAGGGCTTGGTGGAGCGCGTGCAGCCCTCGGCTGTGGTCGTGGTGGATGCGCTGGCGGCAATGGAAACGAGCCACATTGCCACAACGATTCAGGTCACGGATACGGGCATCCGACCAGGCAGCGGCGTGGGGAATCATCGGATGGGCATTACGCAGGAGACGATGCGCGTGCCGGTGATTGCCATCGGCATTCCGCTGGTGGTGTATGCATCGACCATCGTCCGGGATGCACTGCGCGACATCATGAAGGAGGACTGCGAGGATGCCATGGAGGCGGCGCAGGAGCTGACAAACGGCTTCTCCGGCGATTTTGTGGTGACGCCACGCAACATTGATGAGCTTGTCGCAGGTCTGGCAGATTTGCTGGCGCTGTCGGTCAATGGCGCGTTGCAGAGCAGCATGGAAATCGAGGAGCTATCCATGTATCTGCATTGACGCGTGTTGGTATATTGGTGACACGGCGTGCATACCATACACCGATGGAGGAAAGGCGGTGTGATGCATGTCGGGAGGTCGGCGATGGTTGGCAGGGCTTGCCTGTGTGGTGATGATGCTGACAAGGGCAGAAGGCGAGGTGACGTTCGACCTGTCGCAGGGCGAGGAGGTATCGCCGCCTCCTGCACCGACCGCACCGACTGCGGCACCTGCGCAGGAGGCAAGCGTCTTCCAGATGGAGGTGATTCGTCCACCGCAGCAAATGCGGCAGGGACGTATCCTCATCTACCACACGCACACGTGGGAGGCGTATCAGCAGGTGCCGGAGGATCGCTATCAGGAGACGGAAAAGTGGCGCACGAAGGACGAAGGCTACAACGTGGTGGCGGTCGGTGCGGCACTGTGTGCATCGCTGGAGGCCGTGGGCTACACCGTGGTGCATGACACGACGGCCTTTGAGCCGCCAAGGCTGGAGGATGCCTACGCCAGATCCCTGACGATGCTGGAAAACCGTCTGGCGGCTGGAGAAACGTACGACCTGTACATCGACCTGCACCGCGACGCAATTGCGTCCACATCGACGATTCGCCGCACCGTAAGCATTGGCGGCGAGGAGGTGGCCCGCTTTATGGTGCTGGTCGGCAAGGGCACGACCGGCGGCTATCAGGAGAAGCCGGATTTTGCGGCCAATCAAGCCATTGCAGACAAGCTGACCGCGCATCTGGAGGAGCAATGCGAAGGCTTATCGCGGGATGTGAAGGTGCGCACGGGACGCTTCAACCAGCACATTGCGCCGTGCTGCATCCTGATTGAATGCGGCACGAACGAAAACACGCTGGCGCAGGTGCTGTGCGGTGTGCCGTATCTGGCACAGGCAATTTCCGACACGATGGAGGAAATGCAACTGGAAAAGGCCGCGGCAGAAGGCAATCCGGAGGAGACGGAAGAGACAACGACGGGTGAGTGAACAGCAAAAAAACAGACCAATCACGCATCGCACTGGGCGACAGGTGACGGCCTGTTTATAAAAAGGATGCCTGAACCATGTTGCTCAGGCATCCTTTGATGTAATTACAGCTGCGCCTGTGCCAGCGGATATTCATCCAGCAGGGCCTTCAGGTCGCCAAAGCTTCGGCTGCTGCGATCCACCATCGGCACAATCCAAAGCAGGATGGCCCAATCGACTGCCACAGCCAGGCCGCCCTCCATCAGGGCCGCGCACACGCCGATGAAGCGGTACATGTCCTTCTTCGCGGCGCCGGACAGCGGCGTTGCCAGGGCGAAGATGGGGTCGAGAATAGCGTCAATCTCCGCGTCGGAGACGGATGCCTTGTCCAGCAGCGCCAGCAGGGAAGCCTCGCTGACCGGCGTCACCTGCTCATCGACCGGCAGCTCCGGCACGAAGGAGAGCGACGGCAGCGGCAGAATCGGCCATTGGCTGGCGTCATAGGCGGCATTGCGCGTCATGGAAGACTGGCTGCGCGCCAGCAGCAGCTTGTGCATGCCAGCAATCGGCGCATAGTTGGGCAGGCTCGTCAGCAGCACAGCGGGCGTGGCATCGACCGGACGGAGCGACGTCATCGGACGCTGCTCGGCGGCCACCTGATGGCCAAAGCTATGCTGCCAGCCCATCGCACCGGCGATATTGCGCAGCAGGGTGGCCGTCGGTGCAGGCGTTGTGGTCGTCAAACCCACACGATCGCTGACAGCCAGCAGCACCAGCAGGGCGATGGAGAAATTCTTTTCCAGCGTCACGCCACACTGCTGGCAAATGTCATTCAGGCGGCGCAGCAGCTCATCCAGGTCGGCATCCGTACCGCTGACCGGGCTCAGGCGCAGCGGCTGACCCGTAATCGGAATCGAAAGCTGCAAGTTGTTCAGCAGCTTGGAAATTGTGGCGGGCAGCGCATCGTTCTGCAGGGAGTTGATATGCTCCAGCAGCGAATCGCGCTGAAGCGTCAGGCTGTTCAGCTCGGCCTTGAGGCTGCTGACGCGCTCCTGACAGGCGGCGCGGTCGCTTTCCAGCTTGTCCGTTTCCTTTTGCAGGCGCGTGGTCATGCCGGTGATGATTTCCTGACGATAGGCGTCCACATCACGGCGCGCCTTGTCCAGCTGGCACAGCGCCGTCAGACGCTCGGCCTCCAAATCCTGCAAGCGGTCACGCAGCACGCGCTGCATGGCCGTCACGTTGCGATCCTTGCAAATGCGGGGTTCAAGCTTGTTGCGCAGACCTTCCAGCGACAGCACAAAGTCCAGCAGCTGTTCGCGCACCTCCGGCATGCGCCATGCGGCGCGGAAGGTGTTGATGGCCTCAGCCACGGGATTGTCAATGGGGCGCATGGGCGTGCCGTTGGGCAGATTCTGCGTCGGCGGTTCGTACTTGCCCACATACCACTGGTTGCTGACCGTCTCCTGCACGCGGTTCTTGCTCGGCGGCGTGGCCGTGCGCAGGGGCGTGCGCACCAGCGGCGTACCCGTTAGCGGCCCGGTTTTGAGCATGCTCGGCGGCAGACGCGTGGGCTGTGCATCCTGCTGGTGCAGCAGATTGGCGTCGCCGGAAACGGGCTTGTCCAGCCCTTGCAGGGTTTCCTCGAAATTCTTCGTTTCATCCAGAATGTTCAGCGTCTGGCCGATGGGCAGCACCTCGTCGGCAGCCTCCGGCTCAGCGGCAGGTGCAGTAGCGGCGGCCGCCTCGTCAGTGGCAGGACGCGCGTTGGCCTTTTCCTTCTTCGGCTTGGCCTGACGTGCCACAGGGGCAGGACGCGTGCTCACCGGCGCATCCTTGACGCACAGCAGCGTGCGCTCCACACCATCGGGGCAGGGCAGGGTGAAGAGCATGGCGGACAACTCACCACTCTTCTCCGGCTTTTCCGGCTGCTTTTTGCGCACCGGGCCGTAGAGGACATCGTCCTGGCGGATATAAAACAAAGGCGTGACAGCCTTTTCGGCGGCGGTGGCAAAATCCTCCGCCGTGCCATCGACGATTTCATAGAAGCTATGCTCGGGCAGGGCGCGAACCGTATCGGAATAAAGGATATACTGGTTCGTTTCGCCGCGCTCCGGCCGGAAATTTTTGTTGGTGCGAATCTTTGTTGCATCTGCGGGCAAATCAGACAGGTCCACCAGGCAATAAGCGCCCAGGGAACGCATGCGGTTTTTGAACGTATGCTGTTCGTTGCGGTCGGGGACGATGCGCAGGCAGCCCTCCGTGGGATACTGCGCCAGTGCCTCCTGACGGATGTCCGCTTCCGGCGTCAGCAACGGACGGACGCGAAAATAAGCCGCCTGGATATTGTCCTCCTCCAGATAACAGAAGAGAAGCTGGTTGTCGATACTCATAAATGCCTCCATACCCGATCAATAAATAATATTGGGTAAACTCTCCCTACATAAAATTCTATCAAAGAAACGACACGGCGTCAAGGGCTTTTAGTGTTTTTCGCAAAAAAGGTTTCAAATGCATGAAGCAAAAAGGAATGGGGATGCTAAAAGCAATCATGGATGCAGGAGGAATAATCATGACGGTCGGGATGCTACTGATGACCATTGGGCTGGTGCTGCTCTTAACAGGGCTACTGGACACGGCGGCGGAGCGTATGCATCTGTCGCGCAGGGCCATTGGCGGCTGGATGGCAGGGATGCTGCTGGCACTATTGCTGCCGGAGGTGCGATTGGGAACAGGGCGCGTGAATGCTTTGGGATTGGCCGTGACGCTGGCGGCGACGCTGCTGCTGCTGCGGGAAATGTGGCGCAGGCACGAGGCTGGCTGGCTGTTCCTGCCGGGCAGTCTGATTGCCGCGGCACTGGGCGTGTGGATGCTGCTGGTGGCGGAAAAGACAGCGGATACGGCACTGGCGTGTGCGCTGGTAACAGGCGCGGTGAGCGTCGTACTTGGTGGCAGTCGGCGCGGTATGCTGCTCTGCGCGATGATGAGCATGCTCCTGGTGCAGGGCGTGAGCTGGCTGTGCGGCTGGACGGGCGCGATGCACTGGACAGATGCCACGGCGCTATCGGTCGTGACGGCGGCCGCTGTGTCGGAGGGCGCACGCTGGACGGCGGCGGTGCTGCTTGTACCGCACGCGAAGGGAGGCGAACAGGGATGAAGCGTCTGGTGAATTTGCTACTGGTATTGCTCTTGCTATTGACAGGCTCAGCGCTGGCGCAGGAGCGTGAAGAAGCCTACCGTTTGGTGGATGAGCAGGGCATATACATGGCGACGCTGGACATTGTGCCGCAGGTAGGCGATACGTACATCACGGCAGACAACCGCGCCTACAGCGTGGCGGCGGTGCGCGAAGGAGAAGCGGTGCTACATGCGCAAGGGATGGTGACGCTGCCCGAGCTGCCGATGCAAAGCGGTGACGAGGCTGTATCGGTGATGGCGGCTGTGCGCACGCTATCGCTGGAAAGTGGCGCACCGGCGCGAGATAGCATCGTCCAGCAGCTGCAACAAACGCTGGCGCAAGCAGGAACGGCGCTGGTGACAGCAGGGGATGCGCCGGCAGAAATCGCAATGGTCGTCTTGATGGATACGGTCAGTGATGCGGGCGAATATGATGCGCTTGTCATGGGTGAAAAGGGCGTGAAGGTGCGCCTGATGGCTCGAAAGGGAACGGAGGATGAGGAATTCCTGCGCCAATTCGTGCTATCCATCAAGCGGGCGCTGGATGAGGATGCTCCGACGATGGTGCGCGACGTATATCTGTCCCAAAGCATGACGGAGCAGGTGCGCCTGCTCTACGGTGCGGAGGCGACCGAAGCGGAGCGCTTACAGCAGGGCATTGCGCCGCTGAGCAGGGCCGTCGCCAGTGCCCTGCTGACAGGCACGTCAGGTGGCATTGCTGTGCAGGAAGAAGGCGTCAGCACGGGCGCGCTGACGGGCGTCATCTTCGCCGGTGGCCTGCTGATTGTGGGCGTGGTAGGCTACGGCCTGCTGCTGACGCTGGGACGAAAACGGAAACAGTAACGGAAATTGGGCAGTCAGGATGCGAAAAACGCATGTTGGCTGCTTTTTTGCTGCGGAAAAGGAGAAGCACGCCCTTGCAGATGAAATTTTCCTGCGCGAAACAGTTGACCTTGACCGCGAAAAATGGTACATTATAATGAGCGCCAAAATGACCTTTCGGTGCGAACTCAAAGGAGGTAGCCTGATTTTGATGCCTGAAAACAATCGCAACGCCATCGCCGCGATGCTGGACAAGGTGCAAAAGCCGTCCCGCTATACGGGTGGCGAAATGAATACACAGCTCAAGGACTGGGACAGCGCCAAGCTGCATTTCGCTTTCTGCTTCCCGGATACATACGAGGTGGGCATGTCCCATCTGGGCATGAAGATTTTGTACGCGGCCATGAACCAGCAGCCGGATATGCTCTGTGAGCGCGCGTTCATGCCTTGGACGGACATGATTGACCTGCTCAAGGAAGAAAACGTGCCGCTGTTCACGCTGGAAAGCCGCAGCCCCTTGTCGGCCTTTGACGTGGTTGGCTTTACCCTGCAATACGAAATGAGCTATTCCAACATTCTGGCCATGCTGGAATTGGGCGGCATTCCGATTCTGCGTGAGGATCGCCCGGAGGACGCGCCGTTTGTCGTCGCCGGTGGCCCGTGCGCCTTCAATCCCGAACCCTTGGCGGACTTTATTGACGCCTTCATGGTCGGTGACGGTGAGGAGCAGATTCTGGAACTGAACCGCGTAATCATGCAGGGCCGTGCGGAGGGTGCAAGCCGCGAAACCATCCTGAAGCGCCTGTGCGCGGTGCGCGGCGTGTATGTGCCGTCGCTCTACGACGTGCGCTACAACGAGGATGGCACGATTGCGGAAATGAAGCCCAATTGTCCCGAAGCACCCCAGAAGGTCCTGAAGGCCATCATCCCGGATTTGGATACGGCCTTCTATCCCACGGAGATTCCTGTGCCGTACATGGAAATCATCCATGACCGCATCATGCTGGAAATCATGCGTGGCTGCACGCGTGGCTGCCGCTTCTGCCAGGCGGGCATGCTCTATCGCCCGGTGCGCGAACGCAGTCTGGAGCGTCTGGTTGAGCTGGCGCAGAAGCTGGAAACGGCCACGGGCTATGAGGAAATCAGCCTGTCCAGCCTGTCCTCTGGTGACTACACATGTCTGGCGGAGCTGATTCGTGAGCTGATTCGCCGTCTGGACGAGAAGCACGTGTCGATTTCGCTGCCGTCGCTGCGTCTGGACAGCGTTTTGAAGGAATCGCTGGAAGCCACGCAGAAGGAAAAGAAGACCAGCCTGACCTTTGCGCCCGAAGCGGGCACGCAGCGCCTGCGTGACGTCATCAACAAGGGCGTGACGGAGGAAGACCTGATCAGCAAGGTGACGGACGCCTTCCAGGGCGGCTGGAGCAGCGTGAAGCTCTACTTCATGATGGGTCTGCCGACGGAGACGACCGAGGATCTGGACGGCATTGCAGATCTGGCGAAGAAGGTTGTGGATGCCTACTTTGCTGTGCCCAAGGGACAGCGTGCAAAGGGCCTGCGCGTGGTGTGCAGTGCGTCGGTGTTTGTGCCCAAGCCCTTCACGCCCTTCCAGTGGGAGCCGCAGGACACGCAGGAGACTGTGCGCGAAAAGCAGAGCCACCTGCGCGAGGTGCTGCGCCTCAAGGGTGTGACCTTCAACTATCACGAATCCGATCTGAGCTATCTGGAGGCATGCTTTGCCCGTGGCGACCGCCGGATGGGCAAGGTGCTGCTGCGTGCCTATCAGAAGGGCTGCATGCTGGATGGCTGGACGGAGCTGTTCAAGTACGACATGTGGCGGGAAGCCTTTGCGGAAACCGGTGTTGACCCGGCATTCTACGCCTTCCGTCGCCGCGAGAAGGACGAAATCATGCCCTGGGATGTGATTGACTGCGGCGTGACGAAGGAATTCCTGTGGCGTGAAAAGGAAAAGGCTGAACGCGCCCAGACGACCAAGGACTGCCGCAAGGGCTGTAATGGCTGCGGCTTGCAGCGCTTCAAGGGGGTGTGCCAGTTTTGCGGATGATGGCTGTGTTTGAAAAGGGTGTGCGCCTGCGCCACATCGGGCATCTGGACATTCAGCGCGCGATGATGCGTGCACTGCGCCGCTCGGGACTGCCGGTGAGCTACTCCAAGGGCTTTAATCCCCATATTTTGCTGACCTTTGCTTCTGCGCTGTCTACGGGTGCGGCGGGCAAGAAGGAAATTCTGGACGTGACGATGGCGCAGGAAGTGACGCCGGAGGAGTTCGTGCAGAAGATGAACCGCGCCCTGCCGCCGGATATGCAGCTGTCCTTCGCGCGTGTGCTGGATGACCGTCATCCGGCGCTGATGGCGCAGGTACAGGCGGCTGACTACACGCTGGAAATTGCCGATCAGGCGGCTGCGGACAAGATGATTGCAGCCATTCCGGCCTTCCTGGAGCAGGAGAGCATTCTGGCCATGCGCCGCACCAAGTCCGGCATGAAGGAAACAGACATCCGGCCGCTGATGATGTCGCTCACGGGCGAAAACAACGCCCTGCACGCGGTGGTGACGCTGACGGATACGCTGGCGTGCAAGCCGGATATGCTGCTGACGGCGCTGAGCCAGTTCGCAGGCATGGAGAATGCGCCCGAAGCGCTGGTGATTCGCAATGCCCTGCTGGGCCGCGATGAAAACGGGGAGCTTGCGCCCCTGGAGCTGCTATGAGAAAGCTGCTGATTCATCAGGGCGAAAAGCCGCTCATTGGCATTATCGAGGAGGAGCGGCTCACGGAGGTTTTCTTCCCGCAGGAGGAAAGCAGTGCCGAAACCATCCTGCTGGGCCGTGTGGAGCGCATTGTGCCCGGTATGAAGGCGGCATTTGTTGCCATCGGGCAGGAGAAAAACGGCTTTTTGCCGCTGGAAGAAAAGAACACAGGACTGCCGTATCCCAAAACGGGCGATGCGGTCATTGTGCAGATTCGCAAGGAAGCACAGGGCGTTAAGGGTGCGTACCTGACGCGGGACATATCGCTGTGCGGCGAATATATGCTGCTGATGCCGATGAACCGGATGATTTCCGTCTCCTCCAAAATCAGGGAGGAAAGCGTGCGCCGCGAAAAAAAGGCACTGGGTGAGGAAATCGCGCAGGGACGCTTTGGCATGGTGCTGCGCACGGCGGCAGAAACGGCATCGGAGCAAGCCCTGCGCGACGAGGCGGAGACGCTCTTTGCCCGCTGGGAGGCAATTCGCCATCAGGCACCCACGGCGCATGTGCCTTCTGTTTTGTCGCAGGTGCGCACGACGCTGGATGCTGTGCTGGATGATTACCGGCCGCGTGGCATTGACCAGATTGTGACCGACGATGCTGCGGTAGCGGAAAAGCTATCCGGCATAGCGCCGGTGCAGGTGGTTGAAAATGACCTGCTGACCGTCTTCAAAATCGGCCAGCAGCTGAAAAAGGCACAGGAGCGCCACGTCTGGCTCAACAGCGGCGGGTCGCTTGTCATTGACCCGTGCGAGGCGATGACGGTCATTGACGTCAACACTGCCAAGTTCACCGGCAAAAAGCAGCTGGAGGATACCATCCTGCAACTGAATCTGGAGGCCTGTGGCGAAATTGCCCGTCAGGTGCGTTTGCGCAACCTCAGCGGGATTATCATTATCGACATGATTGACATGAAGGGCCAGGAGCATCATCAGGCGGTGCTGGACGCGCTGGAGGCAGCATTTGCGTCCGACCGTGTGAAGACGGTGATTCATGGCTTTACGTCCCTGGGGCTGGTGGAAATGACGCGCAAGCGCTCCCGGCCGCCCCTGAAGGAAATGCTTGCAAAACAGGAGGAATCCCATGGCTGACAGAAAGCCTGTCATTATTACACAGGAACAGCTGGAGGAGCAGAAGCAGTTTATTCGCCAGATTCGGGCGCTGCCCAATGCTCCCAAAACGTATCACGTGGTGACGTATGGTTGCCAGATGAACGCGCATGACAGCGAAATCCTCTCCGGCATGCTGCGCGAAATGGGCATGGAAGAAGCCGAGGACCGCGAATCGGCGGACTTTGTGCTGTTCAACACCTGCTGCGTGCGCGATAATGCCGAGCGCCGTGCGCTGGGCAACGTGACGTGGCTCAAGGAAGTGCGCAAGAAGAATCCGCGCCTGATGATTGGCGTGTGCGGATGCATGATTCAACAGCCGGGCATGGCCGAAAAAATCCTCAAGCAGTATCGCTTTGTCGATCTGGCATTTGGTACGGCCAACCTCTACCGTCTGCCGGAATTGCTGTATCAGGCGATGCAGCGCGACCAGACGGTGCTGGAAATTGAGGAGAAAAACACGATTGTCGAGGGTCTGCCGGTGCAGCGTCTGCGCCACGATGCGGCCTACATCACCATTATGTACGGGTGCGACAATTTCTGCACGTACTGCATCGTGCCGTATGTGCGCGGCCGGGAGCGTTCGCGCGAAATGAGCGCCATTTTGCAGGAGGCCAGGGAGCTGCGCGACAGCGGTGTGAAGGAAATCATGCTGCTGGGACAAAATGTCAACAGCTACGGCAAGTCGCTGGAGCAGCCGGTGACCTTTGCCCAGCTGCTGCGTGAATTGGATGCGCTGGATATTCCGCGCATTCGCTTCATGACCAGCCATCCCAAGGATTTGTCGGATGAGCTGATTGACGTAATGGCGCATTCCAAGCACATCCTGCCGCAGTTCCATCTGCCGGTGCAGCATGGCAACAGCGAAATCCTGCGCCGGATGAACCGCCACTATGACCGGGAGCAGTATCTGAACCGCGTGCAGCGCCTGCGTGAGGCCGTGCCGGGCATTGGCTTGACGACGGACATCATTGTCGGCTTCCCTGGTGAAACGGAAGAGCAGTTCCAGGATACGCTGTCTTTGGTGCGCGAGGTCGGCTATGACTCCGCGTTCACCTTCATCTATTCGCCCAGAACGGGTACTGGCGCGGCCAAAATGCCTGATCAGGTGCCGGAGGAGGTCTCCTCGCGCCGCATTCAGGAATTGCTCCGTGTGCAGGAGGAGTGCCAGAAGAAGGCGATGGAGCGCTTCATCGGTATGGAGGAAGAGGTGCTGGTGGAAGGACTGAGCCGTCGCAGCGATGAGGCGGTTTCCGGCCACGGCATGCACGGCCTGTCTGTGACCTTCCCGGGTACACAGGCGGACGTGGGCGAAATTGTCCGCGTAAAGATTGTCGGCATGAAGAATAATACGCTCACGGGGGAACGCCTGTAAGCGCTCCCGGAAAGGAACAAGCAACATGCAGGAAGTTATGAAGCGCGCACAGGCACTGGCTGAGGCCATCCTGAACAGCGACGTGTATCAGCATATGCATACCCTGGAAGAGCAGGTCACCACGGACGAGGAGGCCACCAAGGCCATTGCCGCCTACATGGAAAAGCGTGGCGAGGTGGAAAAGAGCCTGCGCTCGGCCGATGTCGATCCGCAGGAGCTGGCCAATGCCGCACAGGAGCTGGAGGACGTGCAGAAGCAGATGGAAGCATGCCCCCTGATTCATGAAATGCGTCAGGCACAGCAGAAGTATCAGGACATGATGGACAATGTCAACCGCATCCTCCGTCTGGTCGTAACAGGCGAAACGGAAGACGAAGCGGGCGGCAACGCATCCGGCGGCTGCACGGGCAACTGCGCCAGCTGCGGTGGGTGCAGCCACTAATATCAACAGAAATCACGCTTTCTGCCCACATAAAGCGGGCAGAAAAATCAGACGAAAGCGGGGAACACACAATGGCGAGCGTCACGCCGATGATGCAGCAATACCTCGACACAAAGGCAGAATATAAGGACTGTATCCTTTTCTTCCGCTTGGGTGACTTTTACGAGATGTTCTTCGACGATGCGAAAACAGCTTCACGTGAATTGGAGCTGACGCTGACAGGGAAGGACTGCGGTCTGTCGGAGAGAGCGCCGATGTGCGGCGTACCGTATCATGCGGTGGATACCTATGTGGAGAAGCTGATTGAGCGCGGCTACAAGGTCGCCATCTGCGAGCAGGTGGAGGATCCCGCGCTGGCCAAGGGGCTTGTCAAGCGTGCTGTCACGCGCATCATTACGCCCGGCACGGTCATTGAGCAGAGCATGCTGGATGAAAAGGCAAACAACTTCCTGCTGAGCATCTGCTTTGTGGCGGATCGCGCAGGGCTGGCCTTTGCGGATGTCTCCACGGGCGAATTCTATGTGCATGAAATTGTGCAGCCGGAAAACACCCTGCTGGATGAGACAGCACGCATTTCACCCATGGAAATCATCTGCAACGATCAGGTGAAGCTGCGTGCGTGCATGCATCGGGAGATGCCCAATGCCTCTGAGCAGCCGTCGGCATGGTTCCAGATGGCCAATGCGACGGAGGCGCTGTGCAAGCATTTTGCGCTCAATGACCTTTCCCCGCTGGGACTGAGCGATGAGTACAAGGCCGGTGCGTGCGCCGCAGGGGCGCTGATGCGCTATCTGTCGGAGACGCAGAAAAACGCGTTGGAGCATATGACGACCCTGCGCATTTATCAGGGCAACGAAACGATGCTGCTGGATCGCAATACGCGCCGGAATCTGGAATTGACCGAATCCATCCGTGGCCGTAGCCGGAAGGGCAGTCTGCTCTGGCTGCTGGACAAAACCAGCACCGCCATGGGCGGCCGCCTGCTGCGCACGTGGATTGAACAGCCGCTGGTGGATGAGCAGAAGATTTCCCGGCGTCTGGATGCGGTGGGCGAATTCGCACAGGAGCATGTCCTGACGATGACGCTATCGGAGGAATTGCAGGGCGTGTACGACATCGAACGCTTGCTGTCCAAGGTGGCGTACAAGTCCATGAATGCCCGCGACTGTCTGTCGCTGTGTGCATCGCTGCAAAAGGTGCCGAAAATCCGCGATTTGCTCAAGGGTGCGCAAAGTCAGGCTGTGCAGGAGGTTCGCGATTCGCTGGACATGCTGCCGGAATTGACGGAGCTGCTGACGCGGGCCATTCATCCCGATGCGCCGATTCTGATTACCGAGGGTGGCATCATCCGCGATGGGTATTCGCAGATGCTCGATGAGTATCGCGCGGCCTCCACCAGCGGCAAGCAATGGATTCTGGAATTGGAGCAGAAGGAACGCGAGGAAACCGGCATCCGCAATTTGCGCATTCAGTATAACCGCGTGTTTGGCTATTATATTGAAGTCAGCAAGTCGTATTATGAGATGGTTCCGGCGCGCTACATCCGCAAGCAGACGCTGGCGAACTGCGAACGCTACATGACGTCGGAGCTGAAGGAAATTGAGCAGAAGATTGTCGGCGCGCAGGAGCAGTCCACACGTCTGGAATTGCAGCTGTTCACCGAGGTGCGCGAACGCATCGCGGAGGAGATTGTGCGCATCCAGAAGACGGCCATGGCGCTCAAGACGCTGGACGCCCTGCTGTCTCTGGCAAAGAGTGCCATTGAATACCACTACATCCGTCCGGAAATGACGCAGGACGGTACGCTGGAAATCGTGGAAGGCCGCCATCCGGTGGTTGAGCAGACGATGAGCGAAGGTGGCTTCGTGCCCAACGATACGCACATGAATGCGGATGACTGCCGCATGTGCATCATCACCGGCCCGAACATGGCCGGTAAGAGCACCTACATGCGTCAGGTGGCGCTGATTACGCTGATGGCGCATATCGGCTCGTTCGTTCCGGCGCGAGAGGCGAAAATTCCGGTGACGGATCGCATTTTCACGCGCGTGGGCGCATCGGATGACCTGGCCAGCGGTCAATCGACCTTCATGGTGGAAATGAGCGAAACGGCCTACATCCTGCGCAACGCCACGGCGAAGTCGCTGGTGATTCTGGACGAAATTGGCCGCGGCACAAGCACATTTGACGGTCTGGCGATTGCCTGGGCGGTGGTGGAATACCTCTGCGACAAGAAAAAGTCGGGCGCGAAAACGCTGTTTGCGACGCATTATCATGAGCTGTCTGAGCTGGAAGGCCACATCGAGGGCGTGCAGAACTACTGCATCTCCGTCAAGGAGCACGGCGAGGACGTCATTTTCCTGCGCAAAATCATTCGCGGTGGCGCGGACAAGTCCTTCGGCATCCATGTGGCGCGTCTGGCGGGTGTGCCACATCCGGTGCTGGTGCGTGCGCATGAGATTCAGGCGCGCCTGGAGGTCAGCGACATCAACCAGCACGGCATTGGTCAGAACATCCTCTCCGACGAACCCAAACGCGCGGATGAGCAGGTGAATCTGTTTGACTATCGCCAGACGGAAATCATCAACGAGCTACAGACCATTGACGTGATGGCGCTGACACCGATGGATGCCATCAACAAGCTATTCCTATTGCGCGAAAAGGCCAGGAAGCTATAATAAGCAGAAACAACGGCGCACGCAAATGCGCCGGAAAGGAGAACGCATGGCGGGAAAAATTGCCCTGCTGTCCGATGAGGTCATCGGCAAAATTGCGGCAGGCGAAGTGGTGGAGCGCCCATCGGCGGCCATCAAGGAATTGGTGGAAAACAGCC
This sequence comes from uncultured Faecalibacterium sp., assembly GCA_964464815.1. GTDB lineage: Bacteria > Bacillota > Clostridia > Christensenellales > Aristaeellaceae > UBA11524. The sequence goes on along the minus strand of CAYXHF010000008.1, from coordinate 20,691 downwards.
TGGACGCAGGCGCAACGGCCGTGACCGTGGAAATCCGCGATGGTGGCATTAGCTACTTCCGCGTGACCGACAACGGCAGTGGCATTCGCGCGGAGGATATCCGCATGGCCTTTGAGCGCCATGCAACCAGCAAAATTCGCCGCACGGATGACCTGTTCAGCATTGCGACACTTGGATTCCGTGGTGAGGCGCTGGCCTCCATTGCTGCGGTGGCGCATGTGACGTGTACCACGCGCACAAAAAACGACATCAGCGGTCTGAAGGTGCAGAACAACGGCGGCGTCATGGAATCCATTGAGGAGGCCGCCTGTCCGGAGGGCACGACGTTTGTGGTGCGGAATTTGTTCTTCAACACGCCGGTGCGCCTCAAATTCCTTAAAAAGCCGGTGACAGAAGCGGGCTACGTGTCTGATTTGATGATGCGGCTGATTTTGTCGCGCCCGGATGTGTCCTTCCGCTATGTCAGTCAGGGAAAAACGCTGTATCATTCCGCGGGTGATGGCAAATTATCCTCGGCGGTGTTCAGCATCTATGGCCGGGAAATGCTGCAATCCATGCGGGAAGTCAACGGCCACCAAAACGGCCTTGTTCTGAAGGGCTTTGTGGGCGTCGGCGATAGCGGACGCGGCAGCCGGAACCATCAGTCCTTCTTCATCAATGGCCGCTTCATGAAGTCGGGTATTTTGTCCGCAGCGGTGGAGGCGGCATGCCGCGAGCGCGTGCTGAATGGCAAATACCCGACGTGCGTGCTGCATCTGACGATGCCCTATGACACCGTGGATGTGAACGTGCATCCCAACAAGCTGGAGGTGCGCTTCCAAAACGAAGCGGCAGTGGCTGAGGCGGTGGAGAACATCGTAGCCGACGCCCTGCGTGACGAAGCGGCGGTGGAGCAGCCCGAGGTGATGCGTCTGACGCCGCAAATGCCGGTCGCCGCACCGGTGACGGTCGTCAAGCAGGCGGTTGCGCCGCGTCCGGAGACGAGCGAAAGCGTCGCGCAGGAAGCGTCCAAGCCGCTTGTGCCGCCCAAACAGCCTCTCGTCCGCACAGACGCGGTGCAGCAGAACACACCCGTCGTGCAAAAGGAAAGCGCGACAGCCATGCCTGTGCGGGAGCAGCTGCCGAAGCTGGAAATGCACAGCCCTGCGGCCGCCACGCAGATGCGCACCGTGCCGATGGCAAAGCCGATGCCTGCGGTGCAACCGTCGCCAGTGGCGAAGCCGATGCCTGCGGTGCAATCGTCGCCAGTGGTGAAGCCGATGCCTGCGGTGCAACCGTCGCCAGTGGTGAAGCCGATGCCTGCGGTGCAACCGATGCCAGTGGCACAAGCCCAAACGACCGCACCGAAAAAGCCCAGCCCGGCGGAAAAGCCGATGCCGGCGCCGGTGCAGCAGCGCATGATGCCCGAGGAGACGCGCATTCCGATGCGCATTATCGGCACGCTTTTTGACAGCTATATTCTGGTGGAATATCAGCAATCGCTGCTGATGGTTGACCAGCAGGCGGTGCATGAGCGCATGCTCTTCGACCGCATGATGAAGGCGCTGGATCAGCAGCGCTGCGGGCAGGAAATGCTTGTGCCGCTGATTGTTTCGCTGACGCGTCGGGAGCAGCAGCTTCTAGCGGAGCATCAGGCGGAATTGGAGGCCATTGGACTGGTGGTCGAGCCGTTTGGTGAAAACGAAGTGTCGATTCGCTCCATTCCCATGATTTTGGGGCAACCGCAAGCGGCCGGACTGCTGCGGGATATTATTGACCAGCTGGAGGGAGAGCGCGGCGTCGTGTCGCTGGAAAAGCGGCGTGCGGCGATTCTGGCGCTGGCCTGCAAGCGCAGTGTCCGACAGGGCGACAAGCTGAATGAGGGCGATATTGCCGAGCTGGTCAGCCGCGTGGTTGATCGCCACGTGATTCCGGCCAGTCCGCGCGGAACGCCACTTGTCGTGGCGCTGAACAAGCTGGATATTGACCGCCGATTCCGGCGAATGCAGTGAGGTGGTCAGGACAAATGGATAAGAAGATTTGTTGGGTGCTGACTGGCCCGACAGCCAGCGGCAAAACAAGCCTTTCCCTCCGCCTGGCCAAGGCGCATGACTGCGAAATCGTCTGCATGGATTCGATGCAGCTCTATCGCGGCATGGACATTGGCACGGCCAAGCCGACCGAAGCGGAAAAGGCGCAAGCCGTCCATCACATGATTGATGTTGCCAACCCGACGGAGGATTTCTCCGTGGCGCGGTATCAGGAAATGGCGGAGGCGTGCATTGCGGACATTCATGCCCGTGGCCACCGGGCTTTGCTGGTTGGCGGTACGGGACTTTATCTGCGGGCGCTCCGCCAGAAGATGTCGATGGGCGAGGCGGCTGCGGATGAGCAGCTCCGCGCCGAATTACAGGAAATTGCCGACCGGGAAGGCGGCAGGGAAGTGCTGCATGAGCGCTTGCGTCAGGTGGATGCCAAGACGGCGGAGCGATTGCACGTCAACGATGTGCGGCGCGTGATTCGTGCGCTGGAGGTCTATCAGCTGACGGGCCGGCCCTTCTCCCAGCAGGAGCAGATTCAGGAGGAAAGCCGATTTTCCTACCGTGTGGCGTCGCTGACGATGGACAGGGCAATCCTCTATCAGCGCATTGAACAGCGCGTGGACGACATGATGGCGCAGGGCCTGGCGCAGGAGGTGGCGCACCTGCTGTCCGGCGGCATTCCTGCGGACGCAAAGGCGATGAAGGCCATTGGCTACAAGGAGCTGATTCCCTATTGTCAGGGGCAATGCACGCTGGAGGAGGCCGTGTATGCGCTCAAGCTGAACACGCGCCACTACGCCAAACGCCAATTAACCTGGATGCGTAGGGAGGAAAACGTGTGCTGGGTGGACGCGCTGTCACCCGATGCCTATGCGCAGCTGGAAGCATATTATCTACAAGGAGAAACAGAACATGACGATTGAGCAGTTGATTCGTCAGGCCGAGAGCGACCTGACGGAGCAGTTTGAGCGAATCGAGAAGATTGAGGAAATCGGTACGCGCCGCGTGCTGGATACCTTCCGTGAGCATCAGGTGGCGTATCGCCATTTTGCGCCGACGACGGGATACGGCTATGACGATGTGGGCCGCGACACGCTGGAAAAGATTTATGCGGAGCTGTTTGGCACGGAGGCGGCCATTGTCCGTCCGCAGATTGCCAGCGGTACGCATGCCATCAGCCTGTGCCTGTTCGGTCTGGTGCTGCCGGGCGACCACATTGTGTCGGCCACGGGCATGCCCTACGACACGCTGGAAAACATCATCGGCTGGGGCGAAGGCGAAGCGCCGATTGGCTCCCTGCGCGAAATGGGCGTGAGCTTTGAGGCGGTTTCCCTGCGCGATGGCAAGATTGATCTGGATGCGGTGGAAAAGGCTATCACGCCCAACACCACGCTTGTCATTGCCCAGCGCAGCCGTGGCTATGACTGGCGTCCGTCCCTGATGCCAGAGGAATTTGCGGCGCTGAGTGACATGCTGCATCAGAAGCATCCGGGCGTGCGCCTGATGGTGGACAACTGCTATGGCGAATTCGTCTGCGAAAAAGAGCCGAGCCATTATGGCGCGGATGTCTGTGTGGGCAGTCTGATTAAGAATCCCGGTGGCGGCCTGGCACCCACGGGTGGCTATGTGGTGGGCCGGAAGGATGCGATTGAGCGCATTTCCTACCGCCTGACCGCGCCGGGCATTGGCCTGGAGGTCGGCTCGTATGCCGCCAGCTATCAGCCCTTCTATCAGGGCCTGTTCATGGCGCCGCACACGGTGGCACAGGCCATCAAGACGGCGTGCCTGGCCGCGCGTGTGTTTGAAATTCTGGGCATGACCACCACGCCCGCTGGCACTGAGCCGCGCGCCGACATCATTCAGGCGATTCAGATGCGCACGCCGGAGCGCCTTGTGGCGTTCTGTCAGGGCATCCAGATGGCATCGCCCATTGACTCCATGGCGTTGCCCGAGCCGTGGGACATGCCCGGCTACAACGATCCGGTTGTCATGGCGGCGGGCACGTTTGTCTCCGGTGCGTCCATTGAGCTGTCTGCGGATGCGCCCATGCGCGAGCCCTTCACTGCCTACATGCAGGGTGGCCTGACCTATGTGCATGGCCGCATTGCGTTGCAAATGGCGCTGGAACGCATGGTACAGCAAGGCGCGCTGACCATCGGGTAATTACAAATTAAATAGCGCATAGCCCTGTCTTTCCCGGCATACATTCAGCTGGAAAGGCAGGGCTTTTATGTATGAATGAAACGAAGCAAACCGAACTGCGGGTACGCCCGCGCCGTGTGGAAATTCGCCGAAGCAGTCAGGCGGCGCCGGAAATGGAATGGATTGAAACGCCCAAAAAGCGCTGGCAGGAGCGCTTGCTACCTAATCTTGCGGTGGCATCGGCGCTTATGCTCAGTGCTGTAGCGTTGCGCACGGGCGCGATTCCGCAGCTGCAGGAAGGCGTCAAGGCTGTCATGACGGCGGCGACGGATGACTCCCTGCTCGGTGAGGATTTGGGCAAGCTGTCGTTCGTCAGCGCCATTTTCCCGGAGGCGGCGCTTGTCTTTGGGGAGACGTCTACGCGCCTGTCCATGCCCGTTACGGCGGAGGAGGTTGTGCATGCCTGGTCGGAGGCAGAGCCGTTCATCTCCTGGGACACGGAGGTGGAGGAGGTCACGGCTGCCGCAGCGGGTGAGGTGATTGGCGTTTATCACGGCAACGACGAGGAACGGCTGGTGCAGGTACTCAGCAGCGACGGCCTGAGCTGCCTCTACGGCAATCTGGCGCAGGTACACGTGCGCACGGGTGACGCGGTGCATGCCGGAGACACGCTGGGGACGCTGCTGGACGGCAAGCCGTGCGTCTTTGAGGTGCGCCAGGACGGCAAGAGCGTCAACCCGGCGGTGATGATGCAGCCATGAAGCGAAAGCTTGGGACGATTGGGCAAACGGACATCCGGATGCATCCAGCGACGGCGATTTGGCTGGTGCTGTCACTCCTTGGGCCGCGCAGGGTGATGTGGTGCTGGGGAATTACGTCGGTTTTGCTGCATGAGGGCGCGCATACCCTGATGGCGTATCTCCTGCACGCGCCACCGCAGGAGGTGGAGATCACGCCCCTGGGAGCGCTGATGCGCCTGGACGAGGAGGAATCGCTGCCACGCGGAAAGCGTGTGTCCATCATTCTGGCCGGGCCGTGCATGAGCTTTCTGCTGTGCGTACTGGCGTTTTTTCTGACGAAGTGGAACGTGCTGGCGCTGACGCTGGGACGAGGAATGTTCCTTGCGAACGCAGGGCTGCTGATGGTCAATCTGCTTCCGGCGTTGCCGCTGGATGGCGGACGACTGCTGTCTGCCTTGCTGGGGCGCTTTTTTCGGCGGGAGACATGCTGGCGCGTGATGCGCATACTGGGTACGGTGCTGGGTGCTGGCTTGGTGGTGCTGGGCGTGATGCTGTCCTTTGGACAGGGGAATGCAAATTGGTCGCTGTCCCTGGTGGGATGCTTTCTGCTTTACAGCGCGACAAGCGCTACGACCACACGCGCCATGGCAGAATTGCAGGATTTCATGGACAGGCGCATTCGCTTGGAAGAAAAGGGCATTCTGGCCGGACAGGTGCTGATGGTGCTGGAAACACAATCGTTGCGGCAGGCCGTATGCCACCTGCATCCGACACGCATGAGCATCTTCTGCGTGCTGCAAATGGGCAACATGGCGTGTCTGGGGATGCTGAGCGAGCAGCAGGTGATTGCGGCGTATCTGGATGCACCGCAGCAAAGCATGGGCGAATGCTTGCAGCAGGAGGAAAAGCATGATGCTATCGAGCTTGAAGGCAGGGCAGCAGGGCGTGATTTTGCGAACGGGCGGCACAAAGGCCATGCAACGCCGGTTGCTGGATATGGGACTGACGCCGGGCAGCCGGGTGCAGCTGATTGGCACGGCACTGCTGGGTGATCCGATGATTCTGCGGGTGCGCGGCGTGCGCATTTCGCTGCGCAAGGCGCTGGCAAGGCAAATTGACGTGCAAACAGGCGGTGACAAAGGCTCATGAAGACAATTGCGCTGGTGGGCAGCCCGAATTGCGGCAAGACGACGCTGTTCAATGCCGTGACAGGTCTGCATCAGCATGTGGGCAACTGGCCGGGCGTGACGGTGGAGCGCAAGGAAGGCGAAACGCCGGAAAAAGACCTACGCTGGGTTGATTTGCCGGGTACATGTGCGCTCAGTCCCTATTCAGCGGAGGAGCGGGTGACGGTTGACTACCTGCGGCAGGGTGCATACGACGGCATCCTGCAAATTGTTGATGCCACGGCCATTGCACGTGGCCTCTACCTGACACATCAGCTGATGCAGCTGCAAAAGCCGATGGTGCTGGCGCTGAACATGATGGACGAATGCCGAAAAAACGGGCTATCCTTTGACCGAAAGGGCCTTGAAGGGGCGCTGGGCATGCCGGTGTGCTTTTTGACAGCGCGAACGGGAGAAGGCATCGACGAGCTGCTAGCGTGCGTGCAGGAAAAGCTGCGCGTGCCGCCATTGCCACGGGAAACGACGGCTATTCACAAGGCCATCGCGGCCCTGCCGGAGACAATGACGCCCTTTGAAGCGTGGAAGTGTCTGGAAGGCGACGACTATCCCGTGAAGGCAGAAATGGTACAGGCGGCGCGTGCTGTGCTGGAAGCGCAGTGCGGCATGGACGCACCATCGGCCATTGCGTGTGAGCGATATGCATGGGCTGACGCCCGGGCGAAGCGCTTTATGCGCGAAAGTGGCCAGAAGGCGAACCTGACGGATGCGCTGGATGCGCTGGTGTTGCATCCACTGCTGGCGCTACCGATTATGCTGCTGCTCCTCTCGGGAATGCTGGCGGTGGCCTTTGGTGCGCCGGGAAGGGGGTTGTCGGCGCTTCTTTCCGCGGGTGTGGAGCAGGTGCAAATGCTGGTGGACAAGGCGCTTGCGGGCATGCAGGTGGCGCTTGTCCTGCGGCGGCTGATTGGCGAAGGGTTGATGATGGGTGTGGGCAGTGTGGTCAGCTTTCTGCCGATGCTGCTGCTTCTGTTCCTGTTTCTGGCACTATTGGAGGACAGCGGATACATGGCGCGGGCGGCGTTTTTGATGGATCGTCCGATGCGTGCATGGGGTTTGAGCGGCCAGGCGTTCATTCCGCTGTTGCTGGGCTTTGGTTGCACCGTACCGGCGGCGCTGTCGGTGCAGACGATGCGGCAGGAGCGTGACCGCCGCTTCACGCTGATGCTGCTGCCGATGATGTCATGCAGTGCAAAGCTGCCGGTCTATGCGGCGTTGGCGGCGCATTTGGGACGCGGTGCGGGCGTGATGGTGGCCGTGTGCATCGCAGGGGTGCTGCTGGCTGGCATTGTATCGCAGGGATTGCGCCGGACGCACTTTCCGGGTGAGGCGGCGGCGTTTGTGATGGAGCTGCCGACCTATCGTCTGCCAACGCTGGGCAGTGTGGTGCGCCGGATGCTGCGGCACACAAGGGCGTTTCTGTCGCGGGCATGCAGTGTGATCCTGCTTTCCTCTGTGGTGGTGTGGGTTATGGGACGCTTCACATGGTCGGGACAATGGGCAAGCAGCACGTCACAGAGCATCCTGGGGAGCATCGCCGGAGGCGTCGCACCATTGCTCGCGCCGCTGGGGTTCGGTACGCCGGAAATGACGGCGGCGCTCCTGTCGGGACTGCTGGCGAAGGAAAGCATCATCAGCACGCTGGCGGTTTTATCAGGGCATGGGCAGCTGCATGCGGCGCTGGCGGCATGCCTGCCAACACGCGCGGCAACGATGGCACTGATGGTGTTTGTATTGCTCTATCCACCCTGTGCGGCGGCAACGGCGGCCATGCAGAAGGAAATGCACAGCAAGCGCCTGATGGCAGGAACCATCCTGCGCCAGTGGCTGTTGGCGTGGTGCGGCGCCTGGGTGGTCTATCGCCTTGCCTCCTTGTAAATGGCGAAAACATGCGCTCATCGGGGGCGAAAAAAAGCAAAAAAGACAAATCTTCCCCGAGAAACATTGACAACGCCGGGAAACCTGACTATAATGGAAAGCAAAGGAAGATTTCCTTTGTGCGGCCTACAGGGCAACACATAAAGAAGACTGGCGCACTGCGTTTGATGCGGTGACAGGATATATGAGGAGGTACTTTGATGGATATTCAGGAACTCCAAGACGTCTGCCGTCGTGTGCGGCGTGACATCATTATCATGACGAACAAGGCCGGCGCGGGTCATCCCGGCGGCTCCTTGTCGGCAACGGAAGCTTTTGTCGCACTGTATTTTGATGTGATGAAGGGCATTGATCCCAAGGACGACAAGAACCCCAATCGCGACCGCTTCGTGCTGTCCAAGGGTCATGCGGCACCGGGCCTGTACGGCACGCTGTGCGAGCGTGGCTATTTCGGCCCGGAAGAGTTTGATCACTTCCGTCAGCTGCATGGCATTTTGCAGGGCCATCCGGACACGAAGAAGTGCCCCGGTGTGGATGCCTCCACTGGCTCTCTGGGTCAGGGCATCTCCATCGCCGTTGGTATGGCACTGGGTGCGAAGAAGACGGGCAATCCCTGCCACGTCTACACCATCATCGGTGACGGCGAGTCTCAGGAAGGTCTGGTGTGGGAAGCCTCTATGGCGGCGGCGCACTATCAGCTGGACAACCTGACGGTGATTTTTGACCACAACGGCATGCAGATTGACGGCACGAATGACGAGGTCATGTCGCTGGGCGACGTGAACGCCAAGTTCCGCGCCTTCGGCTATGACGTGGTGGAAGTGGAAGACGGCAACGACATGCAGCAGGTGCTGGATGCGCTCCACACCCCCGCATGCCCCGGCAAGCCGCGTCTGGTGCATCTGCACACCCTCAAGGGCAAGGGCGTTTCCTTCATGGAAGGCCAGGTTGGCTGGCACGGCAAGGCACCCAATGCAGAACAGACGGCGCAGGCGCTGAGTGAGTTGGAGGGCTGAACAAATGGAAAAGAAAGCAATTCGCGTGGCGTATGGCGAGGCCATCGTCAAGCTGGGCGCTGAAAATGACAAGGTGGTCGTGCTGGACGCTGACCTGGCGGCCGCCACGATGACCAATGGCTTCAAGAAGGCATATCCGGATCGCTTCATCGACTGCGGCATTGCCGAGGCGAACATGGTTGATATGGCCGCCGGTATGTCCACGATGGGCATGATTCCGTTCTGCTCCACCTTCGCGGTGTTCGCGGGACGCAGCTATGACCAGATTCGCAACGGCGTGTGCTACCCGAACTTCAACGTGAAGTTTGGCTTCTCCCACGCAGGCGTGACGCTGGGTGAGGACGGCGGTTCGCATCAGGCGATTGAGGATATTGCCCTGATGCGCGTGCTGCCGAACATGACGGTGTTCGTTCCCAGTGACGCGACCGAGTGCGAGCAGTGCGTCCGCGCTGCGGCAGAAATCAACGGCCCGGTGTACATCCGTACCGCGCGTCTGCCGTCGCCGGTGTATGAGGCGCGTCCCTTCACTGTGGGCAAGGGCACGGTCATTAAGGATGGCAAGGACTGCGTGATTTTCACCTGCGGCATTATGCTGGAGCACTGCCTGGAGGCGGTGGAGCTGCTGGCGGCGCAGGGCATTGACGCGGCGCTGGTGTCCTTCCACACCCTGAAGCCCTTTGATGACGAGCTGGCCCGTACCTATGCGGCCAAGTGCGGCAAGGTCTTCACGGTTGAGGAGCATTCCATCATCGGCGGTCTGGGCGATGCGGTGGCGTCTGCCATCTGCGGCATGGGCTTGGAAAAGTTCGAGAAGATTGGCATCAACGATGTGTTTGGCCAGTCTGGCAAGCCGGCGGCACTGCTGGAAGAATACGGCCTGACGGGCAAGCAGATTGCTGAGCGCGTCATGAAGGCGTAATAGCATCAACAATGCGCGGACAGCATTTTCGGAAAGCGAAAGGCTGTCCGCGTACTCTTTTTTTGCATCAGGCAGGAAATGCACCGATGCATGGCGAATCCTATGCACGAAATTTATGAAAAGGAGCAGAACAACATGGCTGATATCAGCAAGACGGTGAAGGATATCTGGGTGCAGAGTGTCAAGGTTGTCAACAAGGCCGCGACCAATATCGCTAACAGCACGAAGCAGAAGATGGACGAGATGAGCATGACCGCGCGCCGCAAGGAGCTGCAAAACCAGCTGGGTGTGCAGGTGTATGCGCTCTGGCAGCAGGGCGAGGAAGTGCCCGCCACGCTGCACACGATGCTGGAAGAAATGAAGCAGCTTGACACGCAATTGCAGGAGCTGCGGGAAGCCCAAAACGCACCGGAAGCACCGGAGGCACCGGAGGCACCGGAAGCACCGGAAGCTCCGGAAGCTCCGGAAACCGTAGCGGAAGAAGAAGCGCCGACGGCTACCCCTGTGGAGGAAGAAATTCCGACCATCAACGTGGAGGAAATGCTCGCAGACGTTCATGAAGCGGCGGAAACCATCGCGGAAAAGACCGCGCCGACGCTGGATGTAGACGACAACACGGATGCAGAATAAACAAGCAGCCCCTTTCCCGACAACGCGTCGGCGAAAGGGGCTGCTTTTATTGGATTAAATGAGCGACACGCTATAGCCGCCCTGCCAGCTGTGATGCGGCGCGAGGAGTGTCACGAAGGGCTTGTCCTCAAAACGGCCGCTTTCGTCCACCTGACCCGGCATGCCGTGCCACGGCTCGAGACAGACGTAATCGGCGTTTTTCTTCGGCATCGACCAGATGGCCAGCACCTCCATTTTCGGATAGGCAAAGCGCAGGCCGTGGCCGCTGACGCGATGCACCAGGTCAACCTGACGGCTCTTCAGCTCTGTGAAAATCAGGGCGTCGCGCTCGTCAAACAGGTCATGGCTGAGCGGGAGCGTCTGGCTATGATGGAAGCAGGGCAGAAACTCCGCCCCGTTGATGAGCGTGCCACCGGGACAGAGGCTGTTCTTACCTTCCTCGACCTGCGGGAAGACCAGCTGATAGTCGGTGTAGCTTGCACCTTCCTCCATTGGGACGATGAAGCCCGGATGGCCGCCACAGCAGAAGGGCATCACGGTTTCGGAGTGGTTCTCGACCACAAATTGCGTGGAGAAGCCATTCTCCGTCAGCGTATAGCGCACGTGGAAGGCGAAATCAAAGGGATAGCTCGGCTTGCTTTCCTCCGTGGGTGTCAGGACAAGCTCCACAAAATCGTCGCCGACGCGCTCAATGGCGAAATCGGGATTGCGGGAGAAGCCGTGCTTGCCCATCGGATAGGCGACGCCATCAATGATGACATGATCGTCTTTGGCCTTGCCGCAAATGGGGAAAAGCACCGGCGCGTGGTTAGCCCACACCGCAGGGTCGGCTTGCCAAATGACCTCGCGGTCATCACTGCCCTTGAAGGATGTCATTTGCGCGCCCTTCTGACGGACGACGGCGGTCGTATGACCAGAACGAAGGGAAATCTCCATGGAACATGCACCTCCGGTTTTTTTTCATCAGGAATATTCGCGGCACAACGGTCAATCTCCTGCATAAGATGAAACAGAAAGCATGAAGGAGGAATGAGCGATGCGCGAAGCAGCGAATGTATCGCCCTTTGCGGCGAAAACGAGTCAGGAGCAAAAGGAGCAATGGATCTGGTGGCAATGTCAAAGCGACGCGGTCACGCCCATTATGCAGGAGCGTGCGCCGGTCAATGCACTGCCAGCAAGGGTACAGGAAACGCCTGTCGCACCGCCTTCACCGCCAGTGCAGGCAACGCGCCATCACCAATACGATGCCATTATGCGGCGCATGAAGGTGGCGCAGGGCAAGACGGGCGTGTTTACATCATGCAGTGGGATGACAGCACCAGACAATCGTCATCCGGCAGGTGATACGCCTTGAAATACGCGTTTTCCAGCGGAATCCAGCGCTGGTTGAAGCTTTTCAGGCGCTCCGGGCCGACACGCTGCAACAGGCGCTGCTGCTGGCATGCGGGCGACACCGTCAGAAACACGCTCAGCGCGGCATGACGGCGAATGTCGGGCAGCAGGCTGTAGCTGCCTTCCAGAATCAGCAGAGGCGTGTCAGCAGGGCAAATGAGGGGCGAAAACGCATCCGCGTGGCAATCATAACGGCGGTAGGCAATGGGCTGCTGGGCGAAAAAGGGCGTCAGCACCTCCTCACACAGGCGGCCAGAATCGACATTGCCGCCGGGAATGGCAAGGCGCTCCGGTGTCTTCTGCGCATGCGGGATGCAGAAGTCATCCATGTGCAAAAGGGTTGCCGTGTTGGGCGCGGCGGTGTTCAGAAAGTCGGTCAGTTGATTGGCGAGGGTGCTTTTGCCGCTACCACACGGGCCGTCAATCAGCAGAAGCAGACGCTGGGTCGGCGCAGAGGCAAGCATAGCATCCAGCCGCGCGAGAATGGGCTGCAACGACGCAGGTGCAGCAGGGGAAAGAAACGTCATCCGGAAACCTCCATGCATGGCAAGGGCGCACTGCTGTTTTTTTGCAGTGCGCCAATATTATTCAGCCAGATTCTTTTTCAGAATCGTCAGGCCCTTTTGCAGGTCGTCATAGGAAATATTCAGCGGCGGCAGCAGACGCACCTTTTCGTGCGCTGTCAGCACCATCAGGCCGTCCCGCAGGCAAGCGGCGGCGATTTCGCCAGCTGTCTTGTTTGTCGGCAGGATGCCAATCATCAGCCCAAGGCCTGTTACGTCGGCCACACCCGGTGCGCCATCAAGCGATTGACGGATGAAGGCGGCACGCTCGTTGACACCTTGCAGCAGGGCATCATCAATGCGGGAAATGACATTGTGCGCGGCGGCGGCACAAATCGGATTGCCGCCAAAGGTCGATCCGTGGTCGCCCTTGCCCAGCACGTCCTCGCAACGCGCAGAGAGCATGCACGCGCCAATGGGCAAGCCGCCGCCAAGTCCCTTGGCCGTGGTGACGACATCGGGCTGAATGCCAAACTGCTCGTAGGCGTAGAGCGTGCCGGTGCGACCATTGCCGGTCTGCACCTCATCGACCATGAGCAGAATGTCCTCCTCACGGCAAATGGCTTCTGCCTTCTTGACAAAGGACGGCGCAAGCGGAATGACGCCGCCTTCGCCCTGCACCATTTCCATCAGGATGCCGCAGACGTTTCCGGAGCGCAGCACGTTTTCCAGCGCCGCTTCATCGCCCGCAGGGATGGACACAAAGCCATCCGGGAAGGGGCCGAAATGCTCGTGAAAGCGATCCTGCCCCGTGGCGGCCAGGGTTGCAATCGTGCGGCCATGGAAGCTGTTGACGAGGGTGACAATGGTGCTGCGGCCATGCTTTTCGCCGTACTTGCGGGCGACCTTCAAGGCGCATTCGTTGGCCTCGGCGCCGGAATTGGCGAAGAAGACCTTCTTCATGCCCGTGCGCTGGCACAGGAGCTTGGCCAGCTCGGCCTGCGGCGCGGTGTAGTAGAGGTTCGAGGTATGTCCAAGTGTCGTCAGCTGTGTGGTAACGGCCTTGACCCATTCTGGGTCGCATGCGCCAAAGAGCGTCACGCCGATGCCTGTGCCGAAGTCGATATACTCCTGTCCATCCGCACCTGTGTAGGCTGCGCCCTGTCCCTGCGCAAGCACCGCATCGAAGCGGCCGTATGTATTGGCGATATACGCCGCGTCATCATGCTTGATGCTCTGGCTCATGCGAGGTCAACTCCTTCTTGAACATCGTTCCAGCGCCCTCATCGGTGAGGGTTTCAATCAGCAGGGCATGCGGGACACGGCCATCAATGATGAATACCTTGCGCACGCCAGCGTTGATGGCATCGGTGCAGCATGCCACCTTGGGAATCATGCCACCGGAAATCACGCCTTCGGCTTTGAGCCGTTCGACGCCGGCCAAATCGACACGACGAATCAGCGTGGACGGGTCGGACGGATCGCGCAGGAGGCCAACGGTGTCGGTCATGGAAATCAGCGCCTCCGCATGCAAAGCGGCCGCAATGGCCGAAGCGGCGGTGTCGGCGTTGATATTGTAGACATGGCCCGAATCGTCACAGCCGATGGTGGAAACGACCGGAATATAGTTATTTTCCAGCAGGTCGAAGATGGGCTGCGGATTGACCTGCTCAATCTGGCCGACATAGCCAAGCTGAGGGTCAATCATCTGCGCCTTGATCAGACCGCCGTCCATGCCGCAAATGCCCATGGCGCGGCCACCCAAATGATCCAGCTGGGCGACAAGGGACTTGTTGATTTTGCCAGCCAGAACCATCTGGACAATCTCGCTCGTCTCCTCGTCGGTCACGCGCAGACCGTTGACAAATTCGCTGACCTTGCCAACGCGCTTGAGCATGCTGGAAATCTCCGGGCCGCCGCCATGAACCAGCACCATCTTGACGCCAATGAGGCTCATCAGCACCATGTCGCGCATGACATCGTGCTTCAATTCCTCGTTGATCATGGCGTTGCCGCCGTACTTCACGACAACGATTTTGCCGTAGTATTTCTGGATGTAGGGCAGGGCCTCCACCAGCACCTGTGCGCGCTGGTGATTGGTCATGGTTGCTTCTGTCTGCATAAGCGATACGTCCTTTCTTGCTGGTTTGACACGTGCCATCAGGTGCGGTAGTCGCCGTTAATCTTCACATAGTCGTATGTTAAATCGCAGCCCCATGCGGTGGCGGAGAAATCGCCGTCGTGCAGGGTAATCAGCACATCCACATCAGCCTGGAGCAGAATCTTCTTGGCGTCCTCCTCGCTGAATTCGATGGACGCGCCGTTTTTGCAAACGTCAATCACGCCCGCGTTACTACGGAAGGAAACGTCCACTGCATGAATATCCATCTCCGCGCCGGAATAGCCAAGGGCGCACAGCACGCGGCCCCAGTTGGCATCTGCGCCAAAGATGGCGGCCTTCAACAGGCTGGAGCAAACAACGGATTTGGCGGCCAATTTGGCATCGCGGAGCGTCTTGGCGCCCGTGACCTGACAGGTCAGCAGGTGAGATGCGCCCTCGCCATCCTTGGCAATCATGCGGCAAAGCGTCGTCGTGACTTCGTTCAGGGCGGCGCAGAAGGCGGCGTAATCCTCGCCCTCGGCATCAATCAGGTCGTTTCCGGCCAGACCGTTGGAGAGAATCGCCACCATGTCGTTGGTGGAGGTATCGCCATCAACGCTGACCATGTTGAAGGTGTCCTTGACGTTGTCCGCCAGCGCCTTTTTGAGCATGCCGGGTGCAATCGCGGCATCACAGGTCAGGAAGACGAGCATGGTCGCCAGGTTCGGATGAATCATGCCGGAGCCCTTGGCGATGCCGCCCAGATGGCACGTCTTGCCGCCGGCGCAGAAGGAGACAGCAACCTCCTTCAGGCGCGTGTCGGTCGTCATGATGCCTTCTGCCGCGGCCTGACTGCCGTCGGGCTGGACGGCGGCGTACAATTCGTCCACATGATCGGCGATGGGCGCAATGGGCAGCGGCTGGCCGATGACGCCGGTGGAGGCGACAATCACCTGATGCGGGTCAATGCCAGCGGCCTGTCCGGCCAGCTCGCACATCTTCCAGGCAATTTCCTCGCCGTCGGCGTTGCAGGTGTTGGCGTTGCCGCTGTTGCAGATGACCAGCTGCGCCGTACCGTCTGCAATGTTGCGCTGGGTGACATAAATCGGAGCGCCCTTGACGAGGTTAGAGGTATACACAGCGGCGGCAGAAGCGGGTACTTCACTCACAATCATGCTGATGTCGCGCTTTGACTTGTTCTTGCGGATGCCGCAATGAATGCCACCGGCCTGAAAGCCCTTGGCAGCGCAAACGCCGCCGGAAATATGCTGAATCATCATGAAAATCTCCTTCTTTTCTCGGTTCAGAGCGCAAGACCGGTCGTTTCCGGTGCGCCAAGCATCAGGTTCAGGCATTGCAGGGCCGCGCCGGAGGAGCCTTTGCCCAGATTGTCAAACAGGCTCACCAGCTCGATGCGGTCCTCATGTCCCAGAACCATCAGCTGCATGGTGTCCTTGCCCGAAAGCTCGTTGGCAGGGATGAAGCCACCAAAGGCGGCAACCTCCTCCGCACTCAGGACAGAAACGATGGGCGAATTGGCATAATGCGCCTGCAGGCAGGCTGTGACCTCCTCCACCGGATGCGCGCAACGAAGCTGCTCACGGAACAGGGGAATCGTGACCTGCATGCCCGAATAATAATCCGCGACGATGGGCGCGAAAATCGGCGCATGATAAAGCTTGGGAATCTGCTGCATTTCCGGCAGATGCTTGTGCTGCTGGGTCAGGCCGTACTGGCGCGGTGCAGAAAGGGCCACCTCGCGCTCATCGGCCTGATACTGCGCAATCATCTTCTTGCCGCCACCGCTATAGCCGGTCAGGGAGAAGCAGCTCAGCAACGCATCCGCAGGCAGGAGTCCAGCGGCCACCAGCGGTGTGGCCAGGGCGACAAAGCCGCTGGCGTGGCATCCGGGAACGGCCACGCGACTGCCGGACAGAATCGCCGCACGATGCTGTGGAGAAAGCTCCGGGAAGCCGTATGCCCAGCCGGAGGCAACGCGGTGCGCCGTGGAGGTATCCAGAATGCGGGCATGGCTGCCACTGGCAAGCTGAACGGATTCGCGGGCGGCGGCATCGGGGAGACAGAGAATGGCTATATCGCATGCATGCAGCGCTTCCTGGCGTGCCTGCGGATCCTTACGCTTACTTTCCGGCAGGGTCAGCAGAGAAATATCTGTGCGCTGCGCCAAACGGTCGAAAATTCTCAGGCCAGTAGTGCCTTCCTTACCATCAATAAAAACCGTGACGGGCATCATGCTTCCTCCTTCCATTTATGCGCGAATGCCGCATAAATATACAAGCATTATACACCCATCACGGCAGATGTCAAGTAAAAAACATAGAAAAATCAATCGGCCTTTTCATAACGGACGGTCAGACCACCACTTGCGTCCAGCCAGCGGGCAATGGTTTCATCCAGCGCGGCGGTGGTGGCATCCCAGAGCGTCTGCGCGTTGTCGCCGGACAGATAGCCTTCGCGGCAGGCAAGACGCTGCTCCTCTAGGACGCGCTGATAGTCGTTTTCATCCAGGTACGGATAGAGCGTCTTATCCAGCGTGATGTCGGAAGGTGTCAGCGTATCCAGTATCAGTGTAGGTTCGGGCAACACCAGCACCAGCGTACCGCCTTCACGGCGGATGGTCACCTGCTGCAAATCAATGCCGAAGCTGCCCTCGTAGGTATAATCGGCGGTGATGCTGGCGACGGTACCCAGAAAGGCCGCTTTAACATCGTAGTTCAAGGCACCTTCCTCCTTAATGCGAAGTGTCTCCAACGTGGCACGCTGGGTGAACTCCTGCGACAAAATGACTGAGGCGCGGATGGCTGAGGCGGACTCATCCGGCAGGAGACGCGAAACAAGACGCGAAATATGCGGGAGGAGGACAATCACCAGCGTGATGGTCAGCGCTGAGGACAAAATGCCCAGGAACCATTTCAGGATGCGTTTCATAGGCGACCTCCCGTAAGCGGATAGAGCCACACCAGCAGCGGCACAATCAGATACCGGATGCCCTGCACCACGACGAATAAGAAGCCGATGAGCGCAAAGAAATACAGCCAGAAGGAGTGGGAGCGCTTCGCCTTCTTCTGACGCAGCGGCATGCGGGGTGGTGCAGGAATATAGCGCTTAGGCGGCGTGACGGCCGATTCGGACGGAAACGCAGGGGTTTCGGCCTGCTCCTGCTCCTTAGGCATGAAGCGCCGGACGGTGCCATCGGGATGGCGGCCATAACGCTCATCCTGCGGATGCTGTGTCTGCAAAAACTCATCTCCTTCGTCTGGAAAATGGAAGGGCCAAGCCTTCTGAAAATGATTATACGACAAAAGTCGGGATTTTTCCAGCCCTAATCCACGAAAGCGGAAAATAGGCGCGAAAAAGAAAGAAGCTTGCAGAATATTCAAAAATATGGCAGAATTGCTTGACAAAGCGATTCCTTCATGCTAAATTGTTTTTATGTGTAGGAGAAATATCTGCATGATTCCTTTGTACTGAAAAGCGTGCGCAGGAATCTGCTGCGCCACAGCGAAAAGATGTGGCGTCCCTTTCGTCAGCCCCATAAAAATGGATTGACAGAGGTTGGAAAGCGTGATATAATATGCTGTCACACTGTGACAATCATACAACAGACAAAGTTAAGGAGGTATCAACGTGTCTGAAGCAACGTCGCTGGTTCAGGAAGAAAAGCGCGAACAGATCTGGCTCAACCGTGAGCAGGTGGACAGCGAAAAGCGCGGCTATCAGGTATGGAAACGAGTACAGGATGCGGTGCTGTCTGCACTGGCGTTAGTGGTTCTGTCACCTCTGCTGCTGATTGTGGCGATTGCTATTGTGGTGGATGATCCCAAGGGTGGCCCGATTTTCACCCAGACCCGCATCGGCAAGGATGGCAAGGAATTCAAGATTCACAAATTCCGCTCCATGTGTGTGGATGCTGAGGCGAAGCTGGCGGCCCTGAAGGTGGCGGCCAACATGAATGGCCCGACCTTCAAGCAGAAGGATGATCCGCGCATCACGCGTGTGGGGCGCTTTATCCGCAAGTGCGGAATTGATGAGCTGCCGCAGCTCTACGACATCATGCTGGGCAATATGAGCATTGTCGGGCCGCGTCCTGCGCTGCCCTGCGAGGTGGAGGAGTACACGGACTATGAGCGTCAGCGCCTGTTCGTGACGCCGGGCCTGACCTGCATCTGGCAGATTCAGCCCAAGCGCAACGAGATCACCTTTGACCAGTGGATGGATATGGACATGAAGTATATCCGTGACCGCAGCTTCCTGCTGGACTGGAAATTGATTTTCGGTACGGTCTGGACGGTGCTTGCGGGCACAGGCGAATAAAATTGTGCTGAGGGAAGAATGACGTCAGCAGCTTCAAATTCGTACAGAAGGAAAGCATATCGGTGTTTGAAAAGAGCGTTCGATATTGGATTTTCTCTCTGTGCGATTTTGTTGCTTTTCCCACTGGGAATCCTCATTTCGCTGGCAATCATCCTGACCTCCGGCTGGCCGCCGATGTATCGGCATGAGCGTGTCGGATATCGCGGAAAGCGACTGCGCGTGCTGAAATTCCGGACGATGTGCCGGAATGCGGAGGAGATGCGCAAGCACTTCACCCAACAGCAGCGGCAGGAATGGCAACAACATTGCAAGTTGAGCAATGATCCGAGAATCACACCGATTGGACACATACTGCGCAAAACCGGGCTGGATGAGCTGCCGCAGCTACTCCATGTGCTGCGCGGCGATATGTCGCTCGTGGGTCCAAGACCCATCACACAAGAAGAAACGGAACGCTACGGCGCACAATGTGCACTACTGCTCAGCGTTCCACCAGGAATAACAGGAAACTGGCAGGTAAGCGCCAAGAAAGAGGACACATACGAAGCCCGCATGGCGATGGAACTGGCATATGCCGAGAATCCGTCCCTACGATGGGACGCGTACATCCTCCTCAAGACAGTTGGCGTTGTGTTGATGGGCAAGAACCGGGAATAAGGCGTAGGCGTGGAACGATGGGATGTGAAAACATGAATCGTTGCCACGCCTTTCTGATATGGCAGAAGGGAGGAAAAAGGCGTGTGGTATGTAATGCAGGTGCGCACGGGCGATGAAAACGCCATGAAGCGCCAATGCGAACGGTTACTGCCATTAGAAGAGGGAGAACGCGTTTTCGTCCCGCTGACGGAAAGAAAGGTGCAGCGCAACAAGGAATGGTGCCTGGAACGCAAGGCGCTGTTCCCGGGCTATCTCTTCATCATCACGGACGACGTGGAACGCTTCCGTGATGAGAGCAAGCGCCTCTTTGGCTTTCGACGTCTGCTGGGCGCGGATGGCGTCATCATCGCCCTGACGGACGCGGAGGTCACCTTCATGCAGACCTTCGGCGGTGAGGAGCAAATCGTGGGCATGTCCGAGGGATTCATCGAAAACGACAAGGTCGTGGTCAGCTCTGGTCCACTGGTGGGCCGCGAGGGCCTTATCCGCAAAATCGACCGCCACAAGCGCAAGGCGTTCGTCGAGGTCGAGATGTTTGGCCGGCCGCAAAAAATCGAAATAGGTCTGGAAATTCTGTGGAAACGGTAACAGAATTCCGCAGGATTATGGTGGATTTCGGCGGGAAAAACCGGGAAAAGTTCGCCGAAAACACAAAAAAAGTGATACAAAGGCTGACACATGCTGGAAACACTGTTGCGAAATCGCGATAAGTGTGGTATAATGAAGAAACTTCCATAGGAGGGAGTAAGGCGCGACGGACGATGTCCGCAGCGCTTGCCAGCAAAGGTCGCAGACTGAAGAATCTTCTATGTAGGGGGGATGCAGCTTCGAACCAAGATGGACAAACCCCGGCAGACTGAAATCGTCGCTTTGCCGCGTTTGAGTCGAAGGGCGTCATCGGGTTCTCGCTGTCTGCTCCGTAAAAAGGAGCGGATTGGCGGAGCATACCCTTTTTTCGAGGGCGAAGCTGAAGAATGCGACAAACAAATGAAAAAGCATCAGGCTCGTGAAAAACGGGCCTTTTTTGATGCGTGGAAACAAAGGAGGAAACACGGGTGCGAATCAACTGTGCGCAGAGCGTCGGGTGGCGGTCTGGCTGAAAAGGTGGTTTGTGTGATAATGTCTACCCGATGGAAGTGGTGGAGAAGATCACACACCAACAGGAAGGACAAG
>CAYXHF010000007.1:29763-76972 GCA_964464815.1 uncultured Faecalibacterium sp. | reverse complement strand
GGGCAAGCTGCTCCGTCTGAAGCAGCAGTACTTCTTCACCTCCGCCACCCTGCAATACATCCTCAAGGACTTCAAGAAGCTCAACGGCAACGATTGGAGCAAGCTGCCCGAGAAGGTTGTCATTCACGTCAATGACACGCATCCGGGTCTGGCGATTCCCGAGCTGATGCGCCTGCTGATGGACGAGGAAGGTCTGGGCTGGGACGAGGCGCAGAAGATTGTCAGCCGCACCATCGCCTACACCAACCACACCATCATGGCCGAAGCACTGGAAAAGTGGCCGGAGGACATGGTCAAGAGCCTGCTGCCGCGCATCTATCAGATTCTGGTGGAAATGAACCAGCGTCTGTGCGCCCGTCTGTGGAACTTCTTCCCCGGCGAGGCCGAGCGTGTGGGCAAGATGGCCATCATCTCCTACGGCTATATCCACATGGCGAACCTGTGCGTTGCCATGACCTTCTCCACCAACGGCGTCAGCCAGCTGCATGGTGACATCCTCAAGCAGGAAACGTTCCATGACTTCTATCTGGTCATGCCGGAGAAGTTCAGCGCCATCACCAACGGCATCACGCATCGCCGCTGGCTCATGGCCTGCAACCCCGAGCTGACGAAGCTGATTTGCGACACCATCGGCACCAACTGGATCAAGGAGCCGGAGCTGCTGAGCGAATTGGCGCCTTATGCGGACGACGCGGCCTTCCGCGAGCAGTTCGCCAAGATTAAGCACAACAACAAGGTGCGCCTGTCCAACTTCCTGAAGGAGCGTCAGGGTGCGATTGTTGACCCGGACTTCATGTTCGATGCCCAGTCCAAGCGTCTGCATGAATACAAGCGTCAGATGCTCAACGCCCTGCATGTGCTGGTGCTTTACAACCGCATTGTCAATGATCCCAGCTTCACCATGCAGCCCCGCGTGTTCATCTTCGGCTCCAAGGCTGCGCCCGGCTACAACCGCGCCAAGCAGATTATCCGCTTCATCAACGGCCTGTCCGTGCTGATTGCCAAGCATCCGCGTGCGCGCAAGATGTTGCAGGTTGTGTTCCTGGAGAACTACGACGTGTCCAGCGCTCAGGTGCTGATTCCCGCAACGGAAGTTTCCGAGCAGCTCTCCACGGCCTCCAAGGAAGCCAGCGGCACGGGCAACATGAAGTACATGATGAACGGTGCCGTCACCATCGGCACGATGGACGGTGCAAACGTCGAGATTTCCGAGCAGGTCGGCATGGACAACATCTACATCTTCGGCATGCGTTCTGACACGGTGCTGGATATGTACCGCGAGCGCAACTACAACCCGATGTCCATCTTCGAGACGAATCAGGAGCTGCGTCTGGCGATGACCCAGATGATTGACGGCACGGTTCTGCCCGAAGCGCCCAGCGCCCTGCAGGATCTCTATCACAGCCTGCTGATTGGCGATTACGGCAACATGGCCGACCCGTACTTCGTCCTGAAGGACTTCGGCTCCTACTCCATGGCGCAGCGCCGCATCGACGCGGACTACACCGACAAGGACAAGTGGAACCGCATGGCCGTTATCAACACCGCCATGTCCGGCATCTTCTCCTCCGACCGCACCATCAAGGAGTACAACGATACGATTTGGCATCTTGACCCGCTCAAGAGCAAGGGCTAATATCACCTTTTCCTCCGCGGTGCGAGGCAGACACTATCATGCTTTGCACCGCGGAGATACAAAAGTCCGGATGCATTTCGGGCTTTTTTCGCGTGTCTGACGGTATGCATGGTCAGATGCGCATCACACTGAGAATGAATGGATGGATAGGAACATGCTCCTGCATAATTCGCACGACGTTTTTTATCGCACACCCTCCGGCCCTGCGCCTGCTGGCAGTCAGGTACTGATTCGCTTCCGCTGTGACGAAGCCACTAGCGTTGTCCTGCGCACCTGGATGACGGAGGAGCTTTGCTACACCATGCTGCCCACAGCCGATTCCGTGTGGGAGGTCGCTATTTCTCTGCCTGCCACACCCGGTCTGTTCTGGTACTATTTCCTGGTCTATCGCAAGGACGGCCGCACCATCCGCTATGGCAATCAGCCCGATAAACTGGGTGGCGTTGGCACGGTGTGCGAACACGGCGAACCGGAATCCTTCCAGATTACGCTCTATGATCCTGCCTATCGCACGCCTGTGGCCTTCCACGGCGCCAATATCTATCAGATTTTCCCGGACCGCTTCCGTCATGCCGATACAAAGGCCGTGGATGACCGTGTGGATCGCTTTGTTCACGAGGATTGGGACGAGGAGCTGCTGGGCGTTGGCGATTTGCGCGGCGGTAAGTATCAGGAGCTGGATTTCTATGGTGGCACGCTGACCGGCATTCAGGAAAAGCTGCCGTACCTGAAGGAAATGGGCATTGACATCATCTACCTCAACCCCATTTTCCGCGCCCGCTCCAATCACCGCTACGACACGGGCGACTACACGCAGGTCGATCCGCTCTGCGGCACGAACGAGGAATTCCGCGAATTGTGCGAAGCCGCTAAGGCCATGGGCATCCGCGTGATGCTGGACGGCGTTTTCTCCCACACGGGCGAAGACAGCGTGTACTTCAATCACTTCGGCCACTACCCGACCCTTGGCGCGTATCAGGGCGAATCCTCCCCGTACTATGACTGGTACACCTTCCGCCATTTCCCGGAGGATTACAAGGCATGGTGGAACATCCTGTCCCTGCCGGAGCTGCGCAAGGACAACCCCGAATACCAGAAGTTCATGTTTGACGACCACACGGGCATTGTGCCGCGCTGGATTGAAGCTGGCAGCTGTGGCTGGCGTCTGGACGTGGCGGACGAGCTGCCGATGGACTTCCTGCGCAAGCTGCGCGTGGCCGCCAAGAAGGCTGACCCTGAAGCCGTGGTGCTGGGTGAGGTCTGGGAGGACGCCAGCAACAAGATTGCCTATGGCGAGATGCGCTCCTACTGCACGGGTGACACGCTGGACAGCGTCATGAACTACCCTGTTCGCGAAGCCATCCTGGATTTCGTGATGGGTAAGATGAGCGCCGCCGACTTTGTGCGCCTGATTCACCATCAGGAGGAGGTCTACCCGGCACAGTTCCGCTATGCGCTGATGAATCTGGTGGGCAGCCACGACCGCTGCCGTGCGCTGAACATTCTGGCAGGCCGCGAATGCAAGGAGCTGAGCAAGGCTGACCAGCAGCATGTTCATCTGAACGTGGAGGAATACGAGCTGGCCGTGCGCCGCTACAAGCTGTGCATTGACCTGCTGTGCGCCCTGCCGGGTTGCGCAACGGTCTATTACGGCGACGAGGTCGGTCTGACTGGCTGCCACGACCCGTGGAACCGCCGCGCCTATCCGTGGGGACACGAGGATATGGCACTCCAGCGCTATGTCAGCAACAAGCTGCGCCACCGTCAGGATTCTGCGCTGCTTCGTCTGGGTCTGTGCGAGATTGAAGCCACGGATGAGGATACCCTGGTGATTACGCGCCAGATGAAGGATGGCCACGATGCCCTCGGTCAGGAAACCACCGTGACCGGCAAGGAAGTCATCACCATCTGCCGCCGCTTGAAGGCATAAATACACAAAAACAGGGATGCACCATCACAGGCATCCCTGTTTTTTATCTTTCTTTAAACAATGCCCGCCGGACGAACCGTCACGCGGCCAGTTGGCTCCTGCCAGACATCATAAAACCCAATCAGATTGCCAGGATTCGTCTGGCGATAGACCTGCACCGCCCGTGGCAAATCCTGCTTTTCGATACGAACGCTCAGTCCGCAGCCCATCGCCACGGCGCGTGGTGTCAGGATAATGGACGCATTGACGCCCTTTTCGCGCAGGGCATGCTCAAAGGCAATCACCTGCTGCCGTGAGCGAAAGGCGGCAATGCAAAATTCCTCCGTCATGGTTCTACCTCCCTCCTCCTGCTATTAGGATATACAAAAGCGTCCCCATAGGTTCGCGGATGATGGAGGAAGTTTGTGATGATCTATCTGGACAACGCCGCCACCAGCTTTCCCAAGCCACCGCAGGTGATTCGCGCGGTAGCGGGTGTCATGGAGAAAATCGGTGCGAATCCCGGCAGAGGTGGCCATTCGCTGGCCCTGCAAGCGGGACGCATTGTCGAGGGCTGCCGCGCAGAAGCCGCAGCCCTTTTGGGCATGAGCCATCCCGAACGCATTCTCTTCACCGCCAACTGCACCGAAGCACTGAATCTGGCCATTTCCGGCACGCTCCGTCGCGGCGACGAGGTCATTTGCAGCTACGCAGAGCATAATGCCGTCATGCGCTTGCTCAATCGGTATGTCACGCGTGGCGAAATCCGTGTGCAGGTGCTTTCGCCCGATGCGCAGGGCCTGCTTTCCCCAAACACCCTGCGCAACGCCATCACGCCGCGCACAGCGCTTGTCATCATCGCCCACGCCAGCAATGTCACCGGCATTGTGCAGCCCGTGGAAAAGCTCGGCTGTGTCTGCCGCGAGAAGGGCGTGCCCTTGCTCGTTGATGCCGCCCAGAGCGCCGGTGTGGAGGACATTGCTCTGGACACCCTGCATGCGGACATGGTTGCCATGCCCGGCCACAAGGGACTGCTTGGCCCGCAGGGCACGGGCTTATTGGCGCTTGGCTACGGCATGCAACCAGAGCCGCTGATTCTGGGCGGCACAGGATCACTGAGCGAAAGCGTTCGTCAGCCAGACCTGCTCCCTGACCGCTACGAAAGCGGCACGCTGAATCTGCCCGGCATTGCAGGACTATACGCCGGGCTTCAATTCGTGCGCCGTCATCGGGAGGAAATCGCCCAATACGAGGCCGCACTGAACGAACGCCTGCGCTGCCATTTGCGCAACATGCCGCAGGTGCGGATTCTCTGCGACGATGTTCCCACGCATGTGGGCATCACCAGCATCACCGTTCCGGGGCACGACAGCAGCGCCCTTGCTGATGCGCTGTCTGCATCGGGCATTGCTGTGCGTGCCGGACTGCACTGTGCGCCGTCCGTCCATGCATGGCTCGGCACGCTGGAAAGTGGCGCCATTCGCTTTGCACCCGGTCTATACAATACCGAGGAGGAAATTGACGATACAGCACTCCTGCTCTCGCGATTGCTGCGCGACCCGGTCACGGCGTAAGCGCCGCTACAGCCTTTCACCTTCCGCGCGGCCGGAGCGACACACGACCACCAGCGTCAGGCAAATCACCCCTGGCAGGGCATACCACGTGCTGCCGCTGATGACATACATCGCCAACAGGAACACACCGTAGCCCCAGTACCGCCGCGCCTTTTCGCGCTGTGTCATGATGCGCAGAAGGCTGCCGCGCTGCTGAACGCGCCGCTTTCTTTCACCCAGACGCACCAGCTGTTCATTTGTCGCCGGAAAGCACTTGCCCGCCAGCGCCAACATCGTTTCGCGGCGCACAATGCCAACCGGCACGGGCATTTCCTCGGCCTGCGCTGCCACACGCGCGCTTGTTTTGCCCAGCACACACACCACGGCACGATTCGCCTGCTGCCGCCGCATGGCACGGTAGGCATCCACAAGCTGTGACACGGACAGCTCACTTTGCGCCGTCATGCGCAGGCACTGAATCAGCAGCAATTCCGTGTCCTGCCAGCACAGCGCCCCATCGGTCGTCACCTCCACAAGCGTCAGCGGCCAGCGCTTCATCAGCAGACGCGCCGCACGCTCATGCGCCTCCCTGGCCTCGCAGAGCAGCGTTTCCTCCAGATACAGCGCGCCGCCGATTCTGGCACGCAGCGCCTTTTCCCTGCGCGTCAGCGTCATTTGCCGATAGCAGTGTCGCAGCAGGAGCAGCAGTGTCCCCAGTGCCACACCTGCCAATAGCGACAGCCAGTTCAGTCCCCAAAGCCACGTGAACCACCCAATGCCCAGCGCCAGCATCAGTACGCCACGCCCCAGACGATCCAGCATTTCCGCCAGCGGACTGCGCCGCCAATTTACTTCCATGTATGCCCATGCTCCTTTCCGAATCTGGTCATTTTCTTGCTGCCTGACTTTACATTTTTCGGACTTTCAGTTATAATAACAAGGTACATCTGCTGGATTCAGGAGGCATGCCAACGTATGGCAAAAGAACGTATCGGTATTTTGGGCGGTACCTTTAACCCCATTCATGAAGGACACATCCACATGGCGCTGACGGCACTGAAGGCGGCCAATCTGGATCGCGTGCTGATGCTGCCCACGGGAAATCCGCCACACAAGACCGACATCACCCCAGCCGAGGAACGTTGGCGCATGGTCTGCTGTGCCTGTGCGCAGCATGATCACCTGACGCCATCCCGCGTGGAGCTGGATCGCGAGGGCGTGATTTATACAGTGGATACGCTGTCCATTTTGCGGGCAGATTATCCCAAGGCCGACCTGTTTTATCTCATCGGCACGGATACGCTGATGGAATTGCAGAACTGGCGCAATTACGAGCAGGTATTGAAAATGTGTACCTTCATCGTTTGCCCCAGACCCACGACCTATTCCCTCAAGGAGCTTTCGGAGGAGCAGCATCGTTTGATGGCGCTGGGTGGCCGTTTCCTGCCGTTGGATACGGAAGTGGTGGACGTTTCCTCCACCGAGCTGCGCCAATCGCTATCTGACGGCAAAGGGCTGACGTATTGCAGCGTTCCTGTCCGGGAATACTGCTATATCCGTGGCCTGTATGGCCTGTCGCCGCGCATTCCCGGTGGCGACAAGTGGCTTGACCAGCTCTTTCAGGATTTGAATCCGCATCGCTTTGCGCATTCGCTGTCCGTGGCGCACACCTGTCGTCAGCTGGCCCTGACGCATCATTTGGATCCCGTGAAGGCCGAAATTGCGGGACTCCTCCATGACTGCGCAAAATGCTTTCCGGTCAAGCAAATGCTGCGTCTGTGTCAGGCGCATGGCGTCACGGTTGAGCCGGATATGGCGCAAAGCGGCGCACTGCTGCATGCACCCGCCGGTGCTTGTCAGGCGCAGGAGGTCTATGGCGTTGAGGACGAGGAAATTCTTGATGCCATCCGTCACCACAACACGGGCTGTCCCGGCATGCGCCAGTTGGACATGATTCTTTGGCTGGCCGACAAGATTGAACCGACGCGGGCGCATTACCCTGCACTGGACAAGTCGCGTTTGCTGGCACAGCTATCGCTGGAAAAGGCGCTGCTGTTCCATATGGAGGAATCCACCAACTATATCCGTAAAAACGGGAATTCCATTTTCCACACCACACTGGATACCATCCAGTGGCTCAAAACACTCCCCGAAACAGGGGCATAAGGAGAAAGAACATATGCAGAATATTGCTCTGGTGCAGGAGGCTGCACAGCAACTCTACAAGAACAAGGCCAGCCAGATTGTCGGTCTGGATGTGCAGAACCTGACGGTGATTTGCGACTACATGCTCATCGCCTCCGGCCGCACCGCCAATCAGGTGAAGGCACTGGCCGACGATGTGGACGAGAAGATGGCCGAGCTGGGCGTGGCGCTGCGCCGCCGTGAGGGCCAGAACGAGGGCCGCTGGATCATTCTGGACTATGGCTTCATGCTTGTGCATATTTTCCACACGGAGGAGCGCGAGTTCTACAATCTGGAACGCCTGTGGACGGATGGCGGCAATCGCATTGTCCTGCCCTTTGACCAGTCGGATTTGTAATTCCTTCACTTTTGCGGAGCGTCAGTTTTTGCTGGCGCTCTTTGCATTTTGCGGACTTTTTTCTTCCCAAGGGGTGCTTCTCCTCTTGCAAAACGAGGCAAAATCCAGTATGATATAGGTGTGAAGCTATGCACAATTCTGGCCCTTGGGGCTGTTAACGGAGGGACTCAGCGTGTCTGAAAGACTATCCAAGATTCGCAATTTCTGTATTATTGCCCATATTGACCACGGCAAGTCTACCCTGGCGGACCGCATTCTGGAAACAACGGGCGTGTTCCAGAAGCGCGAAATGGTCGAACAAATTCTGGACAGCATGGAGCTGGAGCGTGAACGCGGCATCACCATCAAGTCCAAGGCCGTTCACATGAACTACAAGGCATCAGACGGTGAAACGTACACGCTGAACCTGATCGACACCCCCGGTCACGTTGACTTCACCTATGAGGTCAGCCGTGCTTTGGCGGCCTGTGAGGGCGCACTGCTGGTGGTGGACGCCACGCAGGGCATCGAGGCCCAGACGCTGGCCAACTGCTACATGGCGCTGGATCACGACTTGGAGATTATTCCGGTCATCAACAAGATTGACCTGCCCAGCGCACAGCCGGAGGTCGTCCGTCAGGAGATTGAGGACGTGATTGGCCTTGATGCCTCCATCGCGCCCTGCGTCAGCGCCAAGACGGGTCTGAACATTGATCAGGTGCTGGAAGCCGTGGTGCAGCATGTTCCCGCACCCGTGGGTGATGAAACTGCTCCCCTGCAGGCGCTGATTTTCGACGCCTTCTATGACAACTATCGTGGCGCAATCTGCTTTATCCGCGTCAAGCAGGGCACGATTCGCGCTGGCATGCGCATGCGTCTGATGGCGACCGGCGGCGAATTCGACATTGTTGAGGTCGGCACGTTTGCTCCCAGCTATCAGCCCTGTGATGAATTGAAGGCTGGCGACGTTGGCTATGTGGCGGCCTCCATCAAGGACGTTCGCGAAACGCGTGTGGGTGACACCATCACCGATGCCATGGCGCCTGCTGCCGAGCCGCTGCCCGGCTATCGTCAGGTCACGCCGATGGTCTACTGCGGTGTGTATCCGGCCGACGGTGCGGATTATCCGGCGCTCAAGGATGCGCTGGAAAAGCTGCGCATGAACGATGCCTCCCTGTCCTTTGAGCCGGAAACGTCCGTTGCGCTGGGCTATGGCTTCCGCTGCGGCTTCCTGGGTCTATTGCACATGGACATCATCACCGAGCGTCTGGAACGTGAATGGGACTTGAATCTGGTCACCACCGCGCCCAGCGTTATCTACCGCATCACCAAGACGGACGGCAGTGTCGTCATGTGCGACAACCCGATGGCGCTCCCGCCGATTGGCGAAATTGCCATGATGGAAGAACCGTTTGTTCATGCGGAAATCTTCACGCCGCAGGACAGCGTCGGCACAATCATGGATTTGTGCCAGGATCGCCGCGGCATCTTCCTGGACATGCAGTATGAGGGCAACCGCGTCAAGCTGAATTACGACATTCCGCTTAACGAAATCATCTTCGACTTCTTTGATCAGATTAAGAGCCGCAGCCGTGGCTATGCCTCCTTCGATTACGAATTCAAGGATTACCGCGAAAGCTCGCTGGTGAAGCTGGATATTCTGCTCAACGGCGAAATCTGCGACGCCTTCTCCATCATTGTCCACCGCGACAAGGCGTATGGCCGTGGCCGTTCCATCTGCGAAAAGCTCAAGGATGTGATTCCGCGCCAGATGTTTGAAATCCCGATTCAGGCGGCAATCGGCGGCAAGGTCATTGCCCGTGAGACGGTCAAGGCCATGCGCAAGGACGTGCTGGCCAAGTGCTACGGCGGCGACATCACCCGCAAGAAGAAGCTGCTGGAAAAGCAAAAGGAAGGCAAGAAGCGCATGCGCCAGTTCGGCACGGTTCAGGTGCCCAGCGAAGCCTTCCTGGCCGTCCTCAAAATGGACTCCAACTAACGCACCACCCCTGCAAGATGGAGGAACACCATGCGATACCGTCCGACCTCATCGTCATCTTCCTCTTTTCTGCGCCCGGCCGTTCCGCCGCCAACGCTACATCAGCCCATGTCCCACATTTCCCGCCAGCAAATTGCCGATGTCTTCTCCTCACAGGAGCAGGGACGCAAGCCACTGAGCGTTTGCTTCACCGGCCACCGCATTCTTTCGGTGCAGGAGCGCGCGCATCTGTCCGGCCTGCTGGATTGCGTGCTGGAGGCGCTCTATTGCCGTGGGTATCGCGACTTCCTGTGCGGTGGTGCATTGGGCTTTGACACGCTGGCGGCGCAACGGGTGCTGTGCCTGCGGCAAGCGCATCCGGACGTGCGTCTGCGCATGGCCCTGCCGTGCAGCAACCAAAGCGCCCGCTGGCGACCGGCAGACTGTCGCGTGTATGAGCAGCTGCTCTACGAGGCCGACGAAACGACCGTGCTTTCCCGCGACTATTACGATGGCTGCATGTTCGCGCGCAACCGCTATATGGTCGATCACAGCAGCTTTTGCGTCTGCTATCTGCACCATCGGCGTGGCGGCACGTTGCAGACGTCGATGTACGCGCTGCATGAGGGGTTGCCGCTGCTGAATCTGGCAATGCAAAGCGACTGCGAGGCGTTCCTGCAAAAAAGCAATAAATACTAATTTTCATCTAACCCATGTCATTCGCACAGCGGAATAATCCACTATGCTCGGTACCATGTTTTAGACGTAAATTAGTAAAAGAAAAAGCAGAAGACGAGTTTTTGTCTTCTGCTTCCTCTTTCTCAGCGTTATTTAGCGCTTCGGGCGCTTGTTCAGGATTTCACCGGCAGTTTCGCGCATCGTCTGGGAGAACTTCTCCTTGTCGCCACCCTCCGCTTCTTCCATGGCCTTGAGCTTCAGCATGCGCTCGTCATGCTCCTCTTCCACCTTGATTTCCCAGTGGAGCAGGAGCGTCAGCACACCACGCAGGGCGATGATAGCGCCCAGGATGAGCAGCTCCGTCCATTCGCGAACGATAACCGTGCGCAGCACCTCGCCGCCCAGCTTGAATTCCAGCGCCAGCGCGATGCCCTGCGCCAATTCCAGACGCAGATGCTCGTCGTTCTTGAAGTAGCTGATCATGCCCTTGACAGCCGTAATCAGCAGGACGGTAATGCCCGCCAGTTCCGCCAGTGCAATGCCCAGCTGTGCGGCATAATGCACGATTTCTTCCAGCACCTTGATGATGGTATCCATGTTTTCTGTATTTCTCCTTTTTCTTCCCATCGACCGCCCCATTTGTAGGAGATGTCCATGGAACTTTATTTGCATATTCCCTATTGTCGGCAAAAATGCCGCTATTGTGATTTCGCGTCCTTCGCCCATGCGGAGGACACCATGGCACACTATGTGGATGCGCTTTTGCAGGAGGCGCAAGCGCTGTCCCACATCCACGGCACACAGCCCATGGAAACCGCCTATCTGGGCGGTGGTACGCCGTCCATTCTGCCACCCGACCTGCTGACAAAGCTCCTGCGCGGCACGGCAGCGTATTTTCCGCCGCTGCCGGATGCCGAATTCACCTCCGAGGCCAATCCCGGGACGCTAAGTGAAGCCTGGTGCGACGCGGCGCTTTCCTGCGGCGTGAACCGTCTGTCGATGGGCATGCAGGCATACCAGATGGAGCTGCTGACGCGGCTTGGGCGCATCCACGACTTTGCGCAGGTGGCGCAGAGTGTTCAGCTGGCGCGCCGTGCTGGCTTTCAGCACATCAGCCTTGACCTGATGTTCGGTCTGCCCGGCCAAACGGTCGCGCAGTGGCAGGAAACGCTGGAAAAGGCGCTTTCTCTCAAGCCCGAGCATCTTTCCTGCTACGGCCTGATTCCCGAGGAAGGAACGCCGCTCCTGCGCGATTTGGAGCAAGGACGGCTCTCCCTGCCGGAGGAAGAGGACGAACGGCGCATGTACGACCTGACGCTATCCCTGCTGGCCCGTGAAGGCTTTGCGCAGTACGAAATCAGCAATTTCGCGCGTCCGGGCTGTGCATGTCGGCACAACATCGGCTACTGGCGGCAGGTGCCCTACATCGGCCTTGGCGTGTCCGCCGCATCGTACCTGCCCTGCAAGGACGGCATGATGCGCACCAGCAATCCGCGCACACTGCCGGAATACTTCCGCATGGTCGAAAGCAGGAACGATTCCCTGCGCGAAGCGACGCGCGTCACACCAGAGGACAGCCGCTTTGAAACCATGATGCTGGGACTTCGCATGACCGAAGGCGTCAGCGAACGGGCCTTTGAAGCCATGCATCATGTGTCTCTGGATGCGCTTTACGGCGCGAAGCTGCGCACGCTGGCGCAGCAGGGCCTGCTCACCCATCAGAACGACTGCTGGGCGCTGACACGGCGTGGCATGGATGTGCAAAACGCCATTCTTGTCGAGCTGATGGACGCGTAATTTTATGACATAGAGAGGAGGCACGCTCCTCTCTTTTTATTTTCCCTTCGCCATTCGGTACGCTTCGTCATACAGCGCGTTCTGGCTGGACAAGGGCGTCTGCGTTCCCGGATAGCGTCTGGCGTAGCTGCCATCGCTCTGCTGGTCACGCGCCTGCACATTGTCGCGCCACATCATGTCGAACATGCGATCCACGCGATGCTTGATGTCCGCATCCAGCAAGGGCGTGGCCACCTCCACACGGCGCAGGGTGTTGCGCGTCATCCAGTCTGCGGAGGCAATGTAGTAGCGTGCCTCTTCTCCGTCACCGAAGATATAGATGCGGCTATGCTCCAGGAAACGACCGACAATCGAGATAATGTGGATATTCTCCGTCATGCCCGGTACGCCACCACGCAGACAGCAAATGCCGCGCACAATCATATCGACCTGCACACCTGCCTGACTGGCCTCGACAAGCTTGTCAATCAGCATTTTGTCCGTCAGGCTGTTCATTTTCAGGCGAATATGCCCTTTGGCGCCGGCCTTTGCCTTGCTGATTTCGCCGTCAATCATGTCCAGCAGCTTGTTCTGCAAGCAATGCGGCGCAACCAGCAGCGTGGACATATGATCCACCGTTTCACCCAGCATCAGCGCCTGGAAGACCTGCAATGCTTCCTCGCCGATTTCACGGCGCGATGTCATGTAGCTCAAATCCGTGTACAGGCGGCTCGTCTTTTCGTTATAGTTGCCTGTGCCAATCTGGGTGATATACTCAATGCCCTGCTCCGTCTTGCGCGTAATCAGGCACAGCTTGGAATGCACCTTCAGCTTGTCCACGCCGTAGATGACGTGGCAGCCCGCACGCTCCAGCTGACGGCTCCACTCGATGTTGTTCTCCTCGTCAAAGCGTGCCTTCAGCTCCACCAGCACGTCCACCTGCTTGCCGTTTTCCGCGGCCTCCACCAGCGCCTCCACGACCTTGGAATCGCGCGCCAGACGGTAGAGTGTCATGCGGATGGACACCACCTGCGGGTCATTGGCCGCCTCAGACAGCATGCGCAGGAACGGCCGGATGCTTTGGTAGGGATAATGCAGCAGCACATCCTTCTCCAAAATCTGCTCGATGACCGGGCGATTATCCGCAATATCCGGCGTTGCCTGCGGATGGCGCGGCGCGTAGAACAATTCCGCATGGCTGCGCAGGGTATCCTGAATGCCATACAGAAAGCTGATGTCCAGCGGCGTGTCGTATTCGTAGACGCGATCCGTATCCAGCTTAAGCTGCTCGCACAGCTTTTCGATGATGTCCTGGCCAATCTTGCGCGACAGCTCCAATCGCACGGGACAAAGCTTCTGGCGCAGGCGCACCACCTCGGCCATGTGGTCGCGGTAGTTCAGGTCCTCGTCATAGACGCTATCGGCATCAATATCCGCGCTACGGGTGATACGCGCCAGTGTCTTGCTGGCCACACGATAGCGGCCAAAGAGCATCGGCAGATAGTGCAGAATCAGCTCCTCGGACAGGATATAGCAGCCCGTGCGCTCCGGCACGGCAATCAGGCGCGGAAACTTCTGCTCACTGCACGGAACGATGCCGATTTTCTCCTTCTCGCTGCCCGTTTTCAGGACGGCAACGGCATAAATTTCCTTGTTGCGCAGGAAGGGAAACGTCTGCTTCTTGCCCACCACATACGTGGACAGGAGTGGCAGGAAATCCGTGCGGAATATGTGTTCCAGATACTGTTCACTCTGCGGGCTGATTTGATGGAAGTTGACAATGCTGATGCCTTGCTCCTCCAGCTTTTTCAGAACAGAAATATACATCCGGTCACGGCGGTCGCACAAATCGCGAATCCGGCTGATGGCCGCATCAATCTGCTCGCCCGGCGTCATATTCGTTTTGTTTTCGCGCGCCTCCTTGTCCAGCAGCATCTGATCATGCAGGCTGC
The DNA here is from genome assembly GCA_964464815.1 of uncultured Faecalibacterium sp. Classification (GTDB taxonomy): domain Bacteria; phylum Bacillota; class Clostridia; order Christensenellales; family Aristaeellaceae; genus UBA11524. Next base: position 62,969 of record CAYXHF010000007.1, on the reverse strand, counting down.
CGATGCGCACCATAAAGAATTCATCCAGATTGCTCTGGAAAATCGACAGGAACGACAGTCGCTCACAAAGCGGTACGCGCTCGTCCTCCGCCTCTTCCAGCACACGTTCATTGAATCGAAGCCATGACAGCTCACGGTTTTCCGTGCAGGTCAGCATGTTCTCCATTGCCATACTACTTCCTTTCCGCCCAGCGGACATTCATTCCTCCTTATTGTATCACATTCTCAGCAAAAAAGCCATTCTCTGCGCATCATTTCCGTGCTTTCATGGAAAAATGCTTGCAGGCATTTCTTACTCCTCCGTAATATCCGCGCCGATTTGCCGGAGCATGCCCGGCAGGTTTTCGTATCCGCGGGCAATATGCCCCTTAGGATCGTCCAGCAGCGTTTCTCCGTGTGCCAGCAGGCCGCAAAGCATCATCGCCGCGCCACCGCGTAAATCGGTGCTTTCCACGCGTGTGCCGCCCAGCGGACGGCCACCGGCGACCAGCGCGATTCTGTCCTCAATGCGGATATCTGCACCCATGCGCACCATTTCCCGCGCATGCATGAAGCGATTCTCGAAAATCGTCTCCATGAAGACGGACGTGCCGTTCAGGCTCAGCGCTACGGCCATCATCGGCGCTTGCAAGTCCGTCGGAAAGCCCGGATAAGCCATCGTGCGCACCTTCATGGGCAGCGACGCCTTCCCGGAGATTCTCAGCCCTGCCGTGCTTTCGCGCAGCTCCACGCCGCTTTCTGACAGCTTATACAGCACCGCGCGCATGTGCTCCGGCCGCACGCCACGCAAAAGCACACTCCCTTCCGTCATCGCGGAGGCGCACAGGAGTGTTCCCGCCTCGATGCGATCAGGAATCGGCTGATAATGGCAGCCGTGCAGGCAGGGCATTCCTTCCACAAGCAGCGTGCTGGTGCCACTGCCGCTGATTCGCGCGCCCATTTTCATCAGAAATTCGCACAAATCCGTGATTTCCGGCTCCTTGGCGGCGTTTTCGATGCGCGTTGTGCCTTCTGCCAGGACGGCGGCCATCAGGATGTTTTCTGTTGCACCAACGCTTGGCACGTCCAGATAGACATTGCCGCCCCGCAGTCGTCCACGCAGCGTCACCGCACCGGAGGACACCTCCACCTGTGCGCCAAGTGCCTGCATGCCCTTCAAATGCAGGTCAATGGGGCGCTGTCCAATGGCGCAGCCGCCGGGCAAGGCTACATGCGCATAGCCTGTGCGGGCTAACAACGGCCCCATAATCAGCACCGACGCCCGCATACGCCCCAGTAAATCCGCACGATGTGGCGATGTCAGCTGTCTTGCGCAGAGGGTCAGTGTCTTCGCCGGCAAGTCCCGATGAATGGACACGCCACAGTCGGCAAGAATCTCTGATAGGATATCCACATCCGTCAAATGCGGCACATGCTCCACCGTCACTTCCTCCTGGGTGAGCAGTGCGCCACACAGAATGGGCAGCACCGCATTCTTCGCCGCATGCACCGTAACCTCCCCAGACAGCTTGTCGCAATGCGCGATGCGATACGTTGCCATGCTTTCGCCTCCTCCACCAACAGCTTGACCCGCTGAAAAAGCTCCTAACCGGGCGAAAATTCCCTACACAGGCGCTTTTTTGTTTTTGGCCGCCCGCAAACACGCTGTTCTCCTTGACTTTTGGCTTGAATTGGCGCATAATGAAGGGCAATCCAATTCATTTGATAATTTTTCAGGAGGTGTTCTCTTTTGCCCACCGCCATTACGCATGTGCAGCCCGGTTCTATTGCACATCGGCTTGGCCTACAGCCAGGAGAAAAGCTCGTCACGATTGCTGGCGAACCAATTATTGACCAAATCGACTATCAGGCGCTGACGGCACAGGCCCGTTTTGACATGACGGTGGAAGGGCTGGACGGCACCGAGCGCGTGCTGCATGTGCGCAAGCAGGACTGGCAGCCGCTGGGATTGACGCTGGATCAGACAATTGTCTCCTGCCCGCGTCCCTGCCGTAATCACTGCATCTTCTGCTTTATTGACCAGATGCCGCCCGGCATGCGCCGCACGCTGTATGTCAAGGACGACGACTGGCGCCTGTCGCTGATGATGGGCAACTACATCACCATGACCAACATCGACGACAAGGAGCTGGATCGAATCATCCGGCGCAAGGTGTCGCCGCTGTTCATTTCGGTGCAGTGTACCGACCCGGAGATGCGCGTGAAGCTGCTGCGTAACCCCAACGCGGCCAAAATCATGGAGAATCTGCGCCTGCTCAAGGCAAACGGCATCCGCTTCCATGCGCAGGTGGTGCTCTGTCCCGGCTGGAACGATGGCGACATTCTCCGCAAAACCTTGGAGGATTTGGAGACGCTGCGCCCGGCCATTCAGTCCATTGCCCTTGTGCCCATCGGTCTGACCAAATTCCGCGAGGGACTGCCCTACATCAAGCCCTATGACCGCCAGATGGCCACGGAGCTAATTGAAAGCATGCGCCCCTATCAGGAGCGCTTCCTGCGCGAAATCGGCACGCGCCTTGTCTTCCCGTCGGATGAGTTCTATTGCCTTTCCGGCCTGCCGCTGCCCACTGATGAAGAATATGAGGATTATCCGCAGATTGAGAACGGCGTAGGCATGCTGCGCATGTTTGAAACCGACCTTGCTTATGCCGTGGAGGATTTCCCGATGGAGGAAACCGCACCGCGCCGCGTATGCATCGCCACAGGCACGAGCGTCGCGCCCTTCCTGCGGGAATTGGCCAACCGCTATGCGCCGCGCGGCACGCAGGTTGAGGTGCGCCCCATCATCAACCGCTTCTTTGGTGAGACCGTCACCGTCACAGGGCTGATTACCGGTCAGGATCTGGTGGCCCAGTGTCAGGATGTCGAGGCCGACGAAATCATGATTGTCCGCAGCATGATTCGCGCCGAGGGCGACCTGTTCCTGGACGACATGAGCATTGATGAGGTGCGCCGTCAGCTGCCCTGCCCGCTACGCATCACCGAAAACAGCGGTGAAGGCTTCTGGCGTGCCATTTCCGGTCAGTTAACCTCGCAGATATAAGAAAACCGTGTAACCATTTGCATTGGATACAGCCTTATGGTATAATCAAAGCGATTGGTGGAAGAAGATGTATTTCATTTCTTCCATGTACCAATCGCTTTTTTCTTTATTCCTCTTTTCGATACAAAGGAGTTCTCCGATGAGCATAGAAGCCCTCATCCGCAACAATCTGGCGCCAGTGGCCGGTTTGCTCTTCCTGCTTCTGGCCGTTTTTCCGAATAAGTCCCTGATGCCCGAAAAGAAGCGCGCTTTTGCCCAGGCCATTCTGCTGGAGGCGGCGGAGCTGCTTTTTTTCAATCTGGAACTGGTCACGGCCTCCTGGGATTCACCCTCGGCGCTTCGCATTTTGTTTTCCGCCATCGGCTATTCGCTGCGCCCGATGCTGATTTTCACCTTCATCCACGCCGCATGGCGTAAAAACAGGACACCTGGACGCATTTTCCTGCTGTTCCTGCCGTCGCTGATTTCGATTCTGTGCGCCTTCTCGGCGTTCTTTACGGATATTTCGTATTCCTATGACGCCACGAATGCGTTCCATCGCGGGCCGCTGGGATATGTCAGCCAGTGTGCGGTCATGTTCTATCTGGTGCTGATGCTGCTGCTCATGTGCCGCCACCATATGCTGACGCATGAGGGTGGCACCATCATGATGCTGCTGGGCATCCTGTATATCTCCGCCGGCATGGCGCTGGACGCCTATTACGGCATCCACGTGCTGAGCCACAGTGCCATGGTGTTTGGCACGATTTTCTTCCTCTACGCCATGCAGATGCAAATGCTGCATAACACCATCGACGCCTTGCAGGAGAATCAGGCGCTCAAGGAAACCATGGAGCAGCTCAACGCCGCCAAGCTGGAGGCCGAACGCGCCAACATCGCCAAGTCGGAGTTTCTCTCCCGCATGTCCCATGACATCCGCACGCCGCTCAATGGCATCATCGGCATTTTGGAAATCAACAGCCGCAATCCGGAGGACATTGCCCTGCTGAGTGCCAACCGCGAAAAGGCACGCACGGCCGCCAATCACCTGCTCTCCCTCATCAACGACGTACTGGAATTGAGCAAGCTGGATGACCAGAGTGCCACCCTGGTGCAGGAGCCGTTCAACATCAGCCAGATTGCCGCCGATGTGCTGACGCTCTCGCAAATGCGCGCGCAGGAGGCTGGCATCACGCTCCATTTCAACGATGATCCATCCGTCTATCAGTACCCTTACGTCTACGGCAGTCCCCTGCATATTCGCCAGGTGTTTTTGAACATCGTCGGCAACGCCATCAAGTACAATCGACCCGGCGGCTCTGTCTGGGGCGAAATCAGCATGGACAAGATTGAGGGCGACACCGTTGTGTACAGCTGCACCGTGCGTGACAACGGCATTGGCATGAGCGAGGAATTCATGCAACACCTCTTTGAGCCGTTCGCGCAGGAGCACAGCGATGCACGCTCCTCCTATCAGGGTGTCGGCCTCGGCATGGCCATTGTCAAGAGCATTGTGGAGCGCATGGGTGGCAGCATCCATGTGGAAAGCAAGCTCAACGAGGGCAGCACCTTCCGCGTCACCATTCCCTACAAAATCGTGCCCGCAGACAAGATTCCAAGTCCGCAGACGACGCAGGTCACGCTCGATGTGTCGGGCATGCGCATTCTGCTGGCCGAGGATAACGACCTGAACCTGGAAATCGCGCAATTCCTGCTGGAAGAGGCCGGTGCCTACGTCGCCATCGCCCGCAACGGTCAGGAATGTGTGCAGACGTTTGCATCACTGCCGGCGGGTTCCTTCGACCTCATCCTGATGGACATCATGATGCCCGAGATGGACGGCTACGCCGCCGCAAAGGCCATCCGCGCCCTGCCGCGTCCCGATGCCAGTGCCATCCCGATTGTCGCCATGACCGCCAACGCCTTTGCCGAGGATGTGCAGAAGTGCATTGCCGCTGGCATGAACGACCATCTGGCCAAGCCGCTGGACGTGGAAAAGCTGATGCAGGTGCTTTCGCGCTTCTATTCTCATCGATAATTCCGCAGAAAAACAGCCAGTATCTGATGGATGCTTGTCCACCAGATACCGGCTGTTTTGATTCAGAGATTTCTTAGGCCAGAATCTGTTCAATCTGTGCCTTTTCTTCGTCCGTCAGCGGCACATGACGCTGCACCGTCTCCACATTTTGCAGAATCTGCTCCGGACGGCTTGCGCCCGTGATGACCGTGGTGACAGCCGGATTTTCCAGCACCCACGCCAGCGCCAGCTGCGCCATGGTTTCGCCACGCGCCTGCGCCAGGTCGTTCAGCTTGCGCACCTTGCTGACAATCTCCGGCGTAACCTGCTTTTCATTCAGGAACACGCACGACGATGCCGCACGGGAATCCGCCGGAATGCCGTCCAGATAGCGGTTCGTCAGCATGCCCTGCGCCAGGGGCGAGAAGACCGCAGAGCCAATCCCACGCTCCAGCAGCACATCACACAGCGACGGTTCGCCACGCTCCACCCAGCGATTCAGCATGTTGTAGCACGGCTGATGAATCGTCAGCGGTACGCCGTAGCTTTCCAGCAGCTCCGCCGCCTTCGCCGTCTGCTCGGCGGAGTAATTGCTCACACCCACATACAGCGCCTTGCCCTGATGGACAATGTCAGCCAGCGTCCGCATCGTCTCCTCCATCGGCGTGTCCGGGTCGGGACGATGGTGGTAGTAGATGTCCACATAGTCCAGCTTCATGCGGCGCAGGCTGGCATCCAGACTGCTGATCAGATACTTGCGGCTGCCACCATCGCCATACGGGCCAGGCTGCATGCCGTATCCGGCCTTGGTGCTGATAATCAGGTCGTCACGATGCGGGCGCAGGTCGCTGTCCATCACACGGCCCAGCGTTTCCTCTGCCGCACCCGGACGCGGACCGTAGTTGTTCGCCAGGTCAAAGTGCGTCACACCTGCATCAAAGGCCGTCAGCAGCATATCACGCGCATTCTCATAGGGCGTGACAGAACCAAAGTTGTTCCACAGGCCCAGCGACACGCGCGGCAGCTTCAAGCCAGAATGGCCGCAGCGGACATAGGACATGTGGTCATAGCGATCCTGTGCCGGTGCATAATGACCGGGCGTTGGTTTTTCCATCATAGTGATGTTCCTCCTGTTTGCTTATTTCTTTTGCTTGGGCATACGCTTTTCTTTTTCTGCCCTTGCAACCTTGGGATCCAGAAATACCATGAATTCGCATTCCAGACGGCCATTGTAGAGGCGGCGCTTCTTATCCGCGCGGCGGCCAAAGGAGCGCTCAAACGTCGGGTCGGACGTGATGGCGCACAAGCTCCAGCCCGGATGCCGGCGCATCAGGCGTCCCAGCTCACGATAGATGCCTTCGCATGCCTTCTTGTCCTCCAAGCGCTCGCCGTAGGGCGGGTTGCACAGGAACACACCGGGTTCGCCTTCCAGCTTCAACTTTTCCAGCGGCAGGCAGGTCAGCGAAATTTTGCCTTCCAGTCCTGCCTGACGCAGATGGCGACGCGCCAATTCCAACGCCTCCGGATCCTTGTCCGAGCCTTCGATGCCAAACACGTGGTCTTCCAGCACGTCCTCGCGGCACGTCTGGCGAATTTCAGCACATGCCTTTTCCGGGAAGAAGGAGAACTGCTCCATGGCAAAGGCGCGGTTCAGGCCCGGCGCACGATGCTCCTGACGGAAGGCCGCTTCAATCAGCAGCGTACCCGTGCCACAGCAGGGGTCGTACAGGCGCATGCCCGGACGCCACGGCGACAGCTCCACCAGCGAGGCCGCCAGCGTTTCGCGCAGCGGTGCTTCGCCATTCCATGTGCGGTAACCACGGCGATTGAGCGCATCGCCCGACGTATCCAGCGTAATGCGCACATGGTCGGTATGGATGGCCACATCCACCGGATAAATTGCGCCCGTTTCCGGGAAGACATTGCGGCCGGTCGCCTGCTTCATACGCTCAATCATGGCCTTCTTCGTGATGGCCTGACAGTCACGTACGCTCATCAGCTGGCTGCGCACGCACTTGCCCGATACATTCATTTTTGCGTCATAGGGCATGATTTCTTCCCACGCGATGCCCTTCACCAGCTGGAAAAGGCTCTCAAACGTGAGACACTCGCCTTCGGCCAGCACAATCAGCACACGATCCGCACTGCGCAGGCGCAGATTGCACAAAAACGCATCCTCCACCGTACCCGTAAAGCGCGCACCGCCCAGCTCCGCGCGAACGTTTTGCATTTTCAGGCGCTTCAATTCCGCGCCCACAATTCCTTCCAAACCAAATGCCGCCGTGGCATATAGGGACAATTCCTTGTTCATCAATCATTCACTCCTATGGGTTCTCCGAAAATTCGTATCACTTTCCAATTGTTATCATAGCGGAGTTTCACCAATTTGTAAAGCGGTTTTCACGACAAAATTATTCTGCATGCTGCACCAGCCTTACCGTTCCCCTTGACTTTCCACGTTACCTGCTCTATACTAAAATTCTACGATTGTCATTACAGGAGGCGGAGCATGCGCAAAGGCGATGAAACCAAACAAACCATCCTGCGCGCCGCAGAACAGCTTTTCTGCCAGCGCGGTTATGAAGCAGCCAGTATGCAGGAAATCGTGCAGCTTTCCGGCATCAGCAAGGGCGGCATTTATCATCATTTTACCAGCAAGGAAGAAATCATGACCCATCTGTGTCAGCAACAGGCACAGCAGGCAGCCGCAGCCACACAGGCGCAGGTGTCGGACACCACGGATGCCCTGACGCAGCTGAATCTACTGCTGACCGGCTGTCTGCCGCTCAAGGAGACGGATTTGCCCTTCACGGCCATGCTGCTGCCGCTGATGGCGTCCTCTCAGGGGCGTGCGCTGGCGCTGACGTATCTGGATGCGCGACAGGCCGCCTTCCTGCCGCTGGTGGAGGATGTGGTGCATGCAGGATGCCATAGTGACCTGCTGTTCACCGAGATTCGCGGGATTGAGAGCGTCATCCTGCACCTGCTGACGGACTGCTTCCTGGACATCACGGCCTTGCTTTTGTCCTGCCATCAGGAGAAGCAGCCCTGCGACACCAGCGCCCTGCTGGGCGTGCTGACACGCTATCGCCGCAGCGTGGAGGTGCTGCTCAACGCGCCCTATGGCGCGATTACGCTCTTCCCGCTGGAAAAGCTGGAAAAGGTCGCCCAGCGGCTGATGAACGCGCTTTCCTGACACATAACCCGAAGGGAGATTCCCGTTATGTTATCAAACGAGGATATCATCTACACCGCTATGCATCAATCCGCCCTGGATATTGGTGCTGATGCGGAGGATTTTCTGGACAGCAAGAACATCATGGTCAAATTCCAGCTTGGTTCTTTTGCCAGAAAGTATTATCGGGAACCGATTTCCTGCACAATGGTTTCCTACGGCAACAACATCGTGGCCGCCACGAAGCCGGAGTATACCGACCTCATTCGCGATTATATCAACGCGCACGATTTCTACCACTGTTTTGAAACGCCGACCATGCATTCGCTTGACGAGCAGCTGCTGCCGCTTGGGCAGCGCGTCTGCTTCATGGCGGAATACTTTCTGCCAGACACGCGCTGTATGCAGCGGCTTTCCTGCCCGTATGAGCTGAAAATCCTGACACAGCCGGATTTCCAGTCGCTTTATCTGCCGCAGTGGAGCAATGCCCTGTGCGAGCAGCGCAAGGAGCTGGATGTGCTGGGCGTTGGCGCGTATGACAACGGTCAGCTGATTGGTCTGGCCGCCTGTTCGGCCGATTGCAACACCATGTGGCAAATTGGTGTCGATGTGCTGCCCGAATACCGCCAGCGTGGCGTTGCCGCCGCCCTGACCAGCAATCTGGCCTTTGAAATCCTCAATCGCGACAAGGTGCCGTTCTATTGCTGTGCATGGTCAAACATTCGCTCCGCCAGGAACGCCATCAAGAGCGGCTTTCGCCCTGCTTGGGTGGAAATGACGGTGAAGCCCGTCAGTGTGGTGAATGACCTCAATCATCCCAATAAATAATACATATTTAATACTAATTTTCATCTAACCCATGTCATTCGCACAGTGGATTGTTTTAGACGGAAATTAGTACAACAAGCCCTCTGTGCTGCATTTTCTGCATCGCACAGAGGGCTTGTTGTTTTTCTCTGTATTGTTTGCTTACGCCAGATGCTTCTTCAGCGTCGCACGCACCGCACCCGGGCCGGCCAGCAGTTCCTTCACATAGGCCGTCACCTTATCGGCCAAACCAGCCTCCACCAGGCTCACGCCGAAGATGGATGCATTGTCCAGAATGGACGTCAGCTTGCCGTTCACGCTCTCCGGCTGACCCAGCGTCACACCCGCCAAATCGGCCTGCAAGCTGCTCAGCAATGGATCAGAGGACACGTTCATGACATTCCCCTGGTCATCCACGCCCAGCAAATAGCGAATCCAGCCCGCCAGCGCCAGCGGAATCGCCGTCAGATCCGCAGGATTGAGCGTTTCGGACGCCAGATAGCTCTTGATGGTTTCGCCAAAGCGGATACCGACCTTTTGGGACGTGTCGGTAGCAATGCGCTGCGGCGTATCAGGAATGAACGGGTTGGGCAGGCGCTGCTCCACCACCTCGTCAATGAACGCCTTGGGGCTGATGATGCCCGGATCGGTCACGACCGGCAGACCTTCCTTGTAGCCGATGGTCTTGACCAGCTTCACCAGCTCCGCATCCTGCATTTCGGAGGCAATCGACGTATATCCCAGTAGGCAGCCATACACCGCCAGCGCCGTGTGCAGCGGGTTCAGGCAGGTCGTCACCTTCATGCGCTCGGTGTTATTCACCGTGTCGCGGTCGCACAGATACACGCCCGCTTTTTCCAGCGCCGGACGGCCATTCGGGAAGCGGTCCTCAACCACCAGGTACTGGGGAATTTCCGCATTGACAAAGGGCGCAATGTAGGTATTTCGGCTGGTAATCACCGGCTTCATGTCCTCAAAGCCAGCTTGCGTCAGCTGCTGCTCAATCACCTCCGCCGGACGCGGGGTAATCTTGTCAATCATGCTCCACGGGAAGGAAACGCGGCTTTCGTCGGACACATAGGCCGCGAAATCTGCCGGAACAAGGCCATTTTCGACCCATGCCGAAACGATTTCCAGCACGCTGGCACGCAGCTTTTCGCCATTATGGGAGCAGTTATCCATGCTGACCATGGCAATGGGCTGTGCGCCGGCCTGATACCGGGCAAAGAGCATCGCCGCGACAACCGCCATGGCGTGATGTGCCTGCTCCGGGCCATTGTGCATATCGCTGACAACCACGGGCAGCAATTCGCCATTCATGTTGCGCAGGGCATAGCCCTTCTCGGTGATGGTGAAGGACGCCATTTGCAGCGACGGCGCGCAGAATACAGCCTTCAATTGCTGCCACTGCTGTGCATCGGTGCAATCCGCCTTCACGCCCTTGGCGATGGAGGCAATGACTTCCTTCTCCGTATCGCCACTGGCCTTCAAGGAGACCATCAGCGTCATGCTGTCATGCGGCGCGTAAATCTGGTCAATGATGTCGTAGTCGAACGTCTCCGCCGCGACGATGCCGGACGTCGCCAGCTTTTCATCCAGCAGGCGCTGCTGCAAGGCCGCGATAAAGCCGCGGAAGATGTTGCCCGCGCCAAAGTGCAGCCAAACCGGCGCCTTCTCCGTCTGCGCCGCCATCTCAGCCCAATCATAGTTCGGCAGGCGAACGCCCGCGGCTTCATAGCCTGCCCGATCCTGAATTCCCTGATAAGAGAGCTTCATGTTCTTCTCCTTCTGCTGTGCTTACTTCTGACCCTTCATGCGGCAAATGGCTTCCCACAGGCCGTTCAGATACGTTGCACCCAGTGCGCGATCGTAGAGGCCGTAGCCCGGACGACCCTTCTCGTCCCAAATCATGCGGCCATGGTCAGGACGGATGTAGGTGTCAGGACAGGTGTCATAGATAGCTTCCATGATGTCAAACATGTTCAAGTCGCCCGTTTCGGACAGATGGGACGCCTCACGGAAATGATGATAGCCCAGATACTTCACATTGCGCACATGCATCGCGCCAATGCGGTTCATTTCGCCAAAGTGGCGGATAATTGCAGGAATATCGTTGTCCGGCGAGCAGCCCAGAGAGCCGGTGCAGAGGCAGACGGTGTTCGCAGGGCTGTCATGGAGCTTGATAATCTTGTCAAAGTCCTCCTGGCTATGCGCGATGCGCGGAAGGCCGAAAATCGGCCACGCCGGATCGTCCGGATGGCAGGCCATGCGAATGCCAACCTCCTCGCAGACCGGAATCACCGCATCCAGGAAGTACTTGTAGTTCTGGCGCAAATCATCGGGCGTAATCTTCTCATACTGGCGCAGTGTCGTTTCCAGCAGCGCCAGACGCTCCGGCTCCCAGCCCGGCAGGGAGAAGCCCTGCGAATCGGCGGCCGTGCGCTTGACGATTTCCATCGGGCCCATTTCGCCCAGATCCTTCTCGTCAAAGTAGAGCGAGTTCGAGCCGTCCTCAGGAATCACGCGCGCCAGATCGGTGCGCAGCCAGTCAAACACCGGCATGAAATTATAGATAATGACCTTCACGCCGTACTTGGCCAGCGTGCGGATGGTCGAGATATAGTTGGCAATATATGCATCACGCGTGGGCAGACCCATCTTGATGTCCTCATGGACATTCACGGATTCCACCACTTCCAGCTCCAGACCGGCCGCATGCACTTCTTCCACCAGCGCCTTGACCTCTTCCTCCGGCCAATCCACGCCAGCGGGCTTGTCCAGCAGACCCATCAGACCAGACATACCCGGAATTTGCTTCACATACTTGAGCGGAATCGGGTCGGATTCGCGACCGTACCACCGGAACGTCATTTTCATTGGAACGCTTCCTCCTTTTTGCACTTCCCGCTTTTTTGTCAGTCGGGCATCATGTCTATTTTACTATCAAATCCAGCAAAAAGCAATCTCTTTTGCGCTTTTTCCTTTGAATTGGGCAAATTCCGCGCATTTTGTGCAAGAAAAAAGCAGGAAGGGACAATTTTATCCTTCCTGCTTCAGCTGTGTTATGCTTTTCCGTTGACTTCCTCCGGCGTCTTGAAGGACGGGAGCAAATCGTGCATGCACTGCCGGATGTCGCCATGCGCTTCGATGCACGCATGCAGCGTTTTGAGCATGTGCTGCACCGTCTCCCATTCGACCTGCTCGGGCTTGGCAATGAAGATTTTCTCCTTGCTCGTCGCCGTGTCCGTCTCCTCGTCGCGCAGCAGCTCCTCGTAGAGCTTTTCGCCCGGACGAAGGCCCGTATAGGCAATTTCCACCGGCGGCTTGAGCGGATCGGCGTACAGCTGAATCATGCGCTCCGCCAATTCGCGAATCTTGACGGGCTTGCCCATGTCCAGCACGAACAGCTCGCCACCCTTGGCGATGGACGCCGCCTGCAACACCAGGCTGGCCGCCTCCGGAATGGTCATGAAGTAGCGGATGATGTCCGGGTGCGTCAGCGTGACCGGGCCACCGGCACGAATCTGGCTTTCAAACAGTGGCACAACGCTGCCGTTTGAGCCAAGGACATTGCCAAAGCGAACCGCCGTGAACTGCGTCGTGGCGCTCTGCTTCTGCATGGCCTCGATGATGATTTCCGCCATGCGCTTGGATGCGCCCATGACGTTGGTCGGGTTGACCGCCTTATCGGTGGAAATCATGACGAAGCGCTTCGCCGCATGCTCCATGGCGCACTGGGCCACGTTGTATGTGCCGAACACGTTGTTGAGCACCGCCTGCTCCGGGCTGTCCTCCATCAGCGGCACATGCTTGTGTGCGGCGGCGTGGATGACAATTTCCGGCCGGAATTCGTCAAACACCTGCTGTAAGGTTGCCTTGTCGCGAATCGAACCGACGCGTAGCACCACCGTGTTCTTGACGATTTCGCCATACGTGTTCTTCAGCTCCGCGAAGAGGTCGTACATGTAATTTTCGCTGATATCATAGAGGACAAGCTTTTCCGGGATGAAGGCCATCATCTGACGGCACATCTCCGAGCCAATCGAGCCACCACCGCCTGTCACCAGCACGCGACGACCCGCAATGACCTCCTTGACCTCGCTCATGTCCAGATGCTTCTCATCGCGCCCCAGCAGGTCGGCAATGCTGATATCGCGCATGTGTCCCTGTGCGCCATTCATTTCCTGCATCACGGTGTAGCGCTTGACGCGGCATCCCGTGTCCACGCAGTCGTGCATCAACTGCGTCAGGTCAGACTTGGGCGTTGCGATGGCGACAATGATGTCATCCACCGCATACTGGCGGGCGTATTCCACCACACGACTGGTATCCATCACAATCGGCACACGGCCAATGCGCGTGTTGCGGCGGCTCTCGTCGTCATCGACAACCAGCACCGGCGTGCATTCGCCATAGCGACCCGCCTGCATGTCGCGAATCACCTGTGCGCCACCCCAGCCGCCGCCAATGACCATCACGCGCCGTGCCTTACTCTTGCGGCCGGGAATGTACTGTGTCAGGCTCGTCCAGCCGTCGCCATTGGCCATTTTCAGCACAAAGCGACTGGTCGAAAGCAGCACCATCATCATCAGCCATGCCACCAGATACACCGGGCGCGGCATCAAAAACAGGTTACGGTCTGCAATCAGCGAATGGCAGACCAGCGACACCAGATACGTCAGCCCTGTGCCACCCAGCGTGCCACAGCCAATTTGCAACAGCAAATCCACACCAGCGTACTTCAATATGCTCTGGTAGAAGCCCAGCATATGCAAAATGCCAATCGTCGTGACCACCAAAATCGGCACGCTGCGCCAGACGTGAATCAAGTGCGCCGCCGGAGCATGCATATCATAATATATCTGCAACCCCAGCACAAGCGATGCCGTCAGGAGCAGCGTGTCCAGCAGCATCAGCAGGGCGATGCGCACCCCTGGATGGGTCAATATGCCTTTCTTTTTCACGGAGGAAACTCCTTTTTCTGCTTTATTCAGAATTCCTGTTGTTCCCTGAAAGGAATGCCTTGCACGGAACATGCGGAAACGAAAAACATCTGTTTTTCACTCAGCCTCTTCATTATATGCCACTTTCCCTGCAATTGCAAGCGTCAGGGCGCTTTTTCCGCATCAAAAAAGCCGGCATGCGCGTTTTCGCATCATGCCAGCTTGTATTCACTCACCCATCAGGCGGTGCAGCAAATCCTGATATGCTTGCTCCACGTCACCCAAATCGCGGCGGAAGCGGTCAATGTCCATCGGCTCGTGCGTCGTCGCATCCCAGAAGCGGGCCGAATCAGGGCTGATTTCATCTGCCACCAGCAGCTCGCCGTGATAGCGGCCAAATTCCAGCTTGAAGTCAACCAGCTCCACATTCACCTCAGCCGTGAATTCCGTCAGAATCTCGTTGATTTTCTTCGCCGTGCGGGTCATGAAGGCGACTTCCTCAGCCGTGGCGATGCGGAGCGCCTCAATGTGCGTGCTGTTAATCAGCGGATTGTCCTGCTCATTATCCTTGCGCACCATTTCAATCACGGTGGAGTCCAGCTTCGTGCCAATGGGCAGACCAATACGCTTGGCCAGCGAACCTGCCACGCGGTTGCGCACCTTCACGGCAATGGGCAGAATGTCACAGCGGCGCACCAGACTCTGGCGTTCATCCAGACGACGAAGGTAATGCGTTTTGATGCCATTTTCCTCCAGCAGCTTGAAAAACTGCTCGCTAATGGCATTGTTGACCTCGCCCTTGCCCAAAATCCGGCCGCGCTTGAGGCCGTGGAAAGCCATCGCTTCGTCCTTGAAATACACGATTGCACAATCCGGGTCATCCGTCGCGTAAACACGCTTTCCTTTTCCTTCCGTCAACAGCTTTCCCAGTTCCATCGCGCACTGCGCCCCTTTCGCTTCATTTCTCCAACCGCTTATATGCTGGTAATAGGCAATATTGTACCATTTTTCGCGCCTGCGGACAAGAGGATTTTTCCCAATTGCGAAAAAATCGTTACATTTCCACAAAAGGCAAATCTGTGCTATAGCAAACCATCAACAAACCTTCCCGGAAGGAAAGCGTTGCCGCATCCGCCACAAACTCGTTGCTGCATCCAAGGGGGCGGTTTGATGTCAGCACCGCATGGTCAAGCGGCCACTTCGTGCCGGTGATGCACACATCCGTCACCGCAGGCGAATATGCCAGCAGGGATAACTTCCGTCCCGGCATTTGTGGCAGCGTGTAGGTGCCCGGCGGCAGAATCGTCACGCGGTTCTGTTTGTCCAGCACAAGCGCCTTTTCGCCGCGCATGGCACAGTCTGCCACGCATTGCAGCACCGAAAACGTGTGGTCAAAGCGCCCGCCAAGACAGCCCGCCAGCACAAATTCAGTATAGCCGCGTTTTCGTCCTTCATGCAGACAAACCGCCAAATCCGTGTCGTCCTTTTCGCGTGGCAGACGAAGCACCGGCGCATTGACCTGCGTGGACGGTGGCATGGAGTCAAAATCCCCAACAACCAGCGCTGGATGCAGGTCAAATTGCTGCGCTCGCATCCAGCCGCCATCCGCACATAGCAGCAAATCGCCCGCTTGGGGGCGCACGATTTCCATTTCTTCCCCCGCATACAATGGGGCCAGGATGATGCAACGCGGCATGATGTTCCCTCCTGCTCTTTTGGGCAATGTGCAAAAAAAGAATGCAACAAGGGCAGGGAACAAGCTTTTCTTCTTGTTCCCTGCCCCTTAGTACTCTGCCTGTTTGATTCCCTGCCCCTTTTGCCATTCCGCCCGGAGGCATCATGGCGCGGTGCAAGAATTACTCCTCAACAGGAGCTTCTTCAGCGGGAATTTCTTCGACAGCAGCCTCATCCATCGCCTCGTCGTCGAAGGAGAACTCGTCCTCGGCGGCCTGACGGATGGACAGAGAGATGCGCTTCTTCTCGGTATCAACGCTCAGGACCTTCACGCGCACGATCTGGCCTTCCTGCACAGCGTCAGTGACCTTCGCAACGCGGTTCTGGGCGCACTGGGAGATATGCACCAGGCCATCCAGACCGGGCTGCAGCTCAACGAAAGCACCGAAGTCCGCAATACGGACAACCTTGCCCTCAACGATGCAGCCTTCCGGATAACGCTCGGCGGCATTGTCCCACGGACGGGGCTGGAGCTGCTTGTAGCCCAGCTGAATGCGCTCACGTTCACGATCCAGAGACAGAATCTTCACGTCCACTTCCTGGCCGGGCTTCACAACCTCATTCGGGTTGCTGATGTGGCCCCAGGACAGGTCGGTGATGTGGATCAGGCCATCGACGCCACCAACGTCAACGAACGCACCGAACTGGGTCAGGCGGCGAACGATGCCGTGGATGATCGCGCCCTCTTCGAGGTTCTCCCAGGCAGCCTTCTTGCGGGCAGCGGTCTGCTCAGCAATAACGGCCTTGCGGGAAGCCACGATGCGCTTCTTCTGCTTGTCCACTTCGATGATCTTGAGTTCCATTTCCTTGCCCACGAACTCTTCGATCTTGTCCACATAGTGCAGTGCGAGCTGGGAGGCGGGCACGAAAGCACGCACACCCTCCACATCAGCAATCAGACCGCCCTTGACGGCCTCCTTGCCAACGCCCTTGACGTACTCAGCGGCATCGTACTTCACTACGAGCGCTTCCCACGCCTTGCGGTTGACGATGTTGCGCTGGGACAGCACCACATTGCCCTCACCGTCGTTCACCTTGACGATCTCAGCTTCGATCTCGTCGTCGAGCTTGACGTCCTGCTGCGTCAGGTCGGAGCGCTTGATGATACCATCGTTCTTGTAGCCGATGTTCACGCACACTTCGTCTTCGGTCACCAGCACAACCTTGCCGGTAACAGTCTGGCCAGCCTTGATGCGCGTCATCGTCGCGAGGACGGCATCCATGGTGAAGTCAGAGGACTGCATGATTTCGTTGTCGGTCATTTGGGTTACAACCTCCTCTAATGAACCATCTGGTGTGGAAGCACCAGCGGTTATTCCAATTTTATCGGAATCGATATTTGCAAAGGCAGGCGGAATTTCCGCCGCGCACTCTACCAAAATAGTTCTGGGGCAAATCTCCTTGCATACCTCGTACAGCTTGTGCGTGTTGGCGCTGGACTTTCCGCCGATGACAATCATCGCATCGGACTCAGCGGCCAGCTCCTTGGCCTCGCGCTGGCGCACAGCCGTGGCATTGCAAATGGTGTTATGCTCCTTCAAATTGCGGATTTTCCCGCGCAGCACGTCCACAATCGCCGCATAGCGTTCCGGCGGAAACGTCGTCTGCACGGCAGCCACCGCGCTGTCCATCTCGGGCAGCAGGGCTGCTTCCTGCGCCGTAGCGACGACGTAGATGTCACCGCGCGCCCAGCCGCAGGTTCCCTTTACCTCGGGATGCTCCTTCTCGCCCACCATAATCAAGGGGCAATCCGCGCTGGTTTCCTGTGCAACCACGCGATGGAGCTTGTCAACAAAGGGACAGGTTAAATCAAGCACCTGACAGCCACTGCACTCCAAACGTGCAATCACGTCCGGCGCAACGCCGTGGCTGCGGATGAGCACCTGCCTGCCCTTTGCCTCCTCCACAGAAGAAACCGCTTCAATCCCCTTGTCGCGCAGCATCGCAACGACCGTCGGGTTGTGAATCAATTCTCCCAGCGTGCAGGAAGGCACACCGCTTTGTGCAACGCGCATGGCACTTTCCACCGCGCGACGCACGCCCATACAGAAACCCGCATGTGCAGCAACTTTGATTGGCATTCAGGTAAGCATCCTTTCCCGTTCATCAGGCAGTAGCATGACTGTGCTATACCCTGACTTCTTATTGATTCTACATCGCTTTGGATTTTCCTTCTTTTTTTTCGACATTTTTTGAAAAAATTTTTTCTTTGCCGAAAAAGCGCGTCAGGAGAAGTCCTGACACGCGAAAAATCATCACTTTTCCGCCGTCAACGTGCGGTAGGCTGCCGTAATCCGCTCCAGCAGTAGCTGGCAGGTTTCCTTGTTCACACCCTGCTCGCGCAAATCATCCATGGGAATCGGATCACCCACGCGAACGACCAGACGACGGAACAGGCGCGGCTTGCCACCAATATAGACCGGAATCAGCGGCACGCCACTGCGCAGGGCAATCAGCGCCACGCCGGACTCCACATGCTCCATCACACCGCCCGCATTCCGCGTTCCCTCCGGGAAGATGCCCAGGATGCCGCCAGCACGCGTCACCTTCAGGCACGCACGCATGGCCTCCATATCGCTGTTGTGACGGTCAACGGGAATCATGTGCATGTACATCAGCAATCGCCCAATCAGCGGAATCTCCGCCAATTCCTTTTTGCCCAGGAAGTTTACCTCATAGCGCTTGACCAGGTACGCCGCGATAATCGGGTCGGCCAGGGTGGTGTGATTGCCCATCAGGATATAGGGCGCATCCAGCTTCAACTTCTCCCAGCCTTCCACACGCAGGAAGCAGAGAATATGAAAGTAGATGGCGAAAATCACACGGCCAATCACAAACGGTGCCGTTTTGGTGCCCGGAAGCGCCATTTGGTGCTGAAAGCGGTTCTTTGTCGCCTTCTTCTTGCCGTCCTGTGCCTTTTGCTTGGGTTCCTGCGGCTTCTGTTCCGTCATTCGTTGCTGCCTCCATTCGTTTGCTTGGCCACGATGTCCAGAATGTGCGCCACGACCTCATCAAAATTCAGCTCCGTGGAGTCCACCACGATAGCATCCTCCGCGGCACGCAGCGGATCGACCGCGCGATTCATGTCCTGCTCATCGCGGGCGCGAAGGTCGCACAGCACCTGCTCGTAGTCGGCCTCCATGCCCTTTTCCTTCATTTCCTGATAGCGGCGACGGGCGCGCTCCTCCGCGCTGGCGGTCAGGAAAATCTTGACCGTCGCATTGGGCAGCACACGCGTGCCAATATCGCGACCATCCAGCAGCATCGGCGTTTCCTGCGCCAGGCGCTGCTGAAGCGCCACCATGGCCTGACGCACGCCCTGATACTTCGCCACGGTCGATGCCGCCATGCTGACCTCCGGCGTGCGGATGCAGCCGGTCACGTCCTCGCCATCCACAAAGGTGTGCTGGCCATCCTCAGCGTGACGCAGCGTCATGTGCAGTGTCTGGCACAGTGCCGTGATTTTTTCCTCATCCGCCAGATTCATCTCCTGGCGCAGCGCCGTCAGGCCAACCGCGCGGTACATCGCGCCCGTATCCAGATGCAGGATGCCCAGCCGCTTCGCCACTGCATCCGCAATGCTTGATTTTCCTGCGCCCACCGGGCCGTCCATGGCAATATTCAGTATCATATGTCCTCTATTCTCCTTCGTTTATCGTATGTTGATGTCATACTAACTCTACGTCTAAAGCACGGCACCGAGCATAGTGGATTTTTTGTTCTGGCAAAGCTGAGTGTAGCGAGGCGTACTGGAGGTACGCGCGAGCGGAACGAAACAAAGCCAGAACGGAAAAGACACTGCGCAAATGACATGGTTTAGATGCAAATTAGTATTAGGGAAGCTCTGAATAAATGAGGTGGTACGATAGCGAGCGGAATTTCAGCCGCTAGCGTGCTGCCGAATGATTCAGAGATTCCTTAGATAGCGCGATGGCCCATGCCGACGACCACCTCGTTGAGATGCACCAGGCCCACAGTGAAAAACACCGCCACCGCCACATGCTCACCCGAACGCGCCACGCCGATTTTTCCGCCCACGGAAAAGCCCATCGCCTTGCTGCTCACCTGCGCCACCGCATCGTGTGCCGCACCAGCGACTGCGCCTTCCTCCCGGTGCGTGTCGTTGATGACACCTTCCCGGCGGGCCGCCACCACCGCGCGTTCAATCATCTTCATCAGCGAATCCACAAACGCGCCACCAAAGTCAGACGCGGCACCCACAATGTCCTTTTCTGCAAGAGAAGTTTTGAGTTCCGTCTCCTCCTCACGCGTGGCGGTCATGGCCAGCTGAATCGCTGCCCGCGCCACCGAGCGGCTGTCGCCGATGATTTCCAGCATTTGAATCGCCCTCTCTGTCTGTAAGCATTCCACACTATTATACATGATTTTCACATTCCCCGCAACCCATCCGCAAGAAAAAAGACAATTGTCCCTGCATCAAAGCATCCATCCGCACACCAGCGCACCCACAAGGAACGATATCAGCGATATCCCCCACACGCCCGGCAGCTTTTTGACATTCGCCGCGCCAAGATACACCGTCATGGTGTAGACGATTGTTTCGCTCGACCCCATGAGCACCGCCGCCACGCGTCCAGCACGGCTGTCCACACCGCATTGCTCGAAAATCCCCTGCATCGCCGCCAACGCACCAGAGCCGCTCAGCGGGCGCAAAATCAGCATCGGCGCGGCCTCCTGCGGCAGATGCAGGCAGCTCGTAATGGGCGACGCCAGCCGCACCAGCAGCTCCGTCAGCCCTGATGCCTGCATCAGCGATAGCATCAGCAGCATCGCGCTCATTGGCGCCAGCAATCCCCATGCGCTTTCCGCACCATGACGCGCCCCGTGAACGAACGCGCCGTATACATCAACGCCCTTGCTCCTGCCGCGCACCATGATGCACAGCACGACACTCAGCAGAAGCAGCTCCGCCACATGCTGCATTTTGTCGCCTCCTTCGCCTGTCCTGCATGCTGTGACAGAGCATCATCAGCACGATTGCCGTCACCGTAGCCGCGCCTGAGGACATCATCGTCACGCCCCAGATGTCCGCAGGATTCGCCGCACCTGCCGCCTGACGCAGCGTCATGACCGTTGTCGGCAGAATCTGCACGCTGGAATTGTTCACCACCAGAAGCATTGCCAGCATCCGCAAGCCGCTTTCGCCCTGCGCCGCCAGCTTCTGTGCCGCGCGGATGCCCGCTGGCGTCGCCGCATTGCCCAAGCCCAGCATGTTCGCCGCCAGATTCATCCCCACATCGTCCAGTGCGCTTTCATCCGGGATGCGCGTCCTGCCCAGCATCCGGCGCAGCAGGCGTCCCATCCGGCGCACGTCACCGCTCTGCACCAGAATTTCCATCAGTCCGCTCCATAGTGCCATGCTGCCCAGCATCGTCAGCATCATCTTCATGCTGCCCTGCGCACTCTCCAATAGCGCCGCACTTGTCTCCTGCGCCTTTCCCTGTGTGAAGGCCGTCAGAATGGACAGCACCACCATCGACCAGAAAACACCCTGCATCATTTCGCCTCCCATCACTTTTATTGTTACGAAAGCATACACTTTTTGTTTTCGGCCAATTCCTGACATTTTACCGTTTCGTTCTGTAACAAATGACAAAATAATACTTGACAAACATTAGAAAGAAAGCTAAAATAGAAAATGCAATATGTGGAATTGCAGCACGTTGTGCAGGAATGTGTTGTAATCTCATATCGTCGTTGTTTTTTATAAGCTTTTGTTCAACGGAAGGGAGAGTTCATCATGAAATCCACTGGTGTCGTTCGTCAATTGGATACGCTGGGTCGTATCGTTCTGCCCATCGAATTGCGTAGAACCATGAACATCGGCGTGAAGGACATGCTGGAAATCTACGTTGAGGGCGATGAAATCATCCTCAAGAAGTACCATCCCAGCTGCATCTTCTGCTCCGACGCGCGTGACGTTGTGCCCTACAAGGGCAAGCTCGTCTGCAAGGCATGCCTGGCTGAGCTGCATAACAAGCAGGACTAATTCCGTTCCCGAAAAGCTGTCGCGTTTGCAAAAAATGCGGCGGCTTTTTCTGTGCCGGAAATCGCCCGCCAGTTGACAGATTCTCCTTCCTTGTCTTGCCAAAACGCACGCAAAAGCGTATAATAGGCATAGGCGGTATCTATTCCGCCAGAAACACCAGTGTGCCATTGGCGCACGGTAGAAAGGAAACCATTTTGTCCTATGCTGAAAACGTACAAAGAAGAACTGACCGTCCATTCCTATCAGCTTGATCTGAACGCCCGCATGAAGCCCAGTGCCCTGCTGGAGGTCATGCAGGAGGCCGCCGGCCAGCACTCCGAGCGTCTCGGAATCGGCCGTAACGCCCTGCTGGTCAAGAATGCCACATGGGTGCTCACCCGCGTGGAGGTGGACATGGATCGCTATCCGGGCTTTGAAGAATCCTACTCCGTGGAAACCTTCCCGATGCCCACACGCCGTTGCTTTTTCCCGCGCTATTTTATTTTCCGCGATGCAAACGGCATTGAAATGGGCCGCGCGGCGTCCCTGTGGGTGCTGCTGGACTTTGGCACGCGCCACATGATTAAGCCCGACCTGGTGCAATCCCACATTCCCGATAACTCCGACCTGTTGGCGCCGCTTGGTCTGCCTGCTGCCGTGACAGAGATTTCCGGCACCTTGCAAACCGACATCCGTCAGCCGCGTTATAGCGACATTGACTTCAACGGCCATGTCAACAACACGCGCTATCTCGACTGGTGCTGTGATGCGCTGGGTGTTGATGGTATGCATGGCTGCACACTGAGCCACTTCGCCGTCAATTATGATGCCGAGGTGATGCCCAACCAGACCATCCGCACGGAGCTGCGCCGTTTGGGCGATGATTTCTCCTTCTGCGGCTTCGAGGGTGACAAGCGCCACTTCGATATCGGTGGCATACTTCGTCCGCTGTAATCCTTCAGGGGACAAAAAAATCCTGTCAGTTTTTGCTGGCAGGATTTTTTCGTGGAAGCACTTTCCAAAGCATTTCTGTTTGTATACGCCATTTTTTGTGCCGACTGGTGGAATTTAGATTAGCTTTCCAAATACTTTCTATCGAGTTATTTCGTAATTACTTTTGTCACTACCCATTTTTCGTTCAAAAAGTAGGTGTGCATTTGAAAAATTTTCTTTTTTCAAATTTCAATTTTTCCCACTTTTCCGAAATTTATTTCTCATTTGTTCCGAAAATTTTTCGTATATCTTCGCATGCAGCTTTCATTGCCGTCGGAATGGCCAATTGATTCATTTCTGATATTGTAACAAATTGATAGCCACGCGGCGGTTTTTGCGCATCCGTCGTCATGGCATAGCGCTTCATCTGCCAAATTTGATGGGTAAAGACGTGCTTGGCGTCCCCCAGGAAGCGCACATTTTGCACCGTCAGGCCGAAATGCGCGCCAAATGCGTCCCATTCCGCCTCCTGCGCATGGCCAGGCAGCATCGGGAACACCCACATGCCGCGCAGCAGTGCCTCCGTCCGCTGGCGCATCAGGATGCGATTGCCGCTGAAAATCAGTAGCACGTCCCATGGCAGCTGCTTAGGCGGATTCTTCTGCGGCAGGATGGGCAATTCCTCCGCATCCTCGGCGGCGCAGGCATCACAATGTGCCCGCAGCGGGCAGCGTTCACAATCCGGCGTGCCCGGCGTACAGATGGACGAACCCAGATCCATGACCGCCTGGTTATAATCACCCGGACGTTCCCTGTCCACCAACGACGCCGCCTCCGCTTCAATCCGGCGGCGCACAGACGGAATGCCGACATTCTCGCGAATGCCCTTCAGGCGCGACACGACGCGAATCACATTGCCATCCACCGCCGGCACCGGTATGTCATACGCGATGCTGGCAATTGCGCCCGCGGTGTAGGCACCTATCCCCTTTAGTTGAAGCAATTTTTCAGGATGAGCAGGAATCACGCCGCCGAAATCACGCACGACCTGCTGCGCCGCCTGATGCAGATTCCGCGCACGGGAATAATACCCGAGTCCTTCCCAGAGCTTGAGCACCTCATCCTCCTGCGCCTCCGCCAGCGCCTGCACCGTCGGAAACGCCGCCAGGAAGCGATCGTAGTAGCCACGCACCGTCTCCACACGCGTCTGCTGTAGCATCGTTTCGCTCACCCATGTGCGATACGGGTCGTGAATCCCACGCCAAGGCAGCACGCGCGCATGCACATCATACCAGCGCAGCAGCAGGGTCGAAATTTCATTGCTCATCGGGTGAAAACCTCCTTCATTGCCCCGATATTGTAGCACATTTCCGTCCTTTTGGGTAGTCGGATGCCACTTTTCCACCATTTGCAGAAATTTTTTCGTATTTAGAACGCATGTTCGCTTGCAACTCTGGGCGTTTTGGTACATAATAACTACTGTTGATTAGCACTCAAACGAATTGAGTGCTAACAATCGCAAACACACAATTACAAGGAGGACATGACACTATGACCGTGAAGCCTTTGGGTGACCGCGTTGTCATCAAGAATGTTGAAGCCGAGGAAACGACCAAGTCTGGCCTGATTCTGACCAGCGCAGCGAAGGAAAATCCGCAGATTGCGGTTGTTGTTGCTGTTGGTCCTGGCGGCAATGTGGACGGCAAGGAAATCAAGATGCAGGTGACGGCTGGTCAGAAGGTCATCTACAGCAAGTACGCCGGCACGGAAGTCAAGGTTGAAGGCGAGGAACTCATTATTGTCCGCCAGAGCGACATTCTGGCCGTGGTGGAATAAGCACAAACCGCTTCTCCCCCACTTATTATGAAAGGAAGTAATTATTATGGCTAAGCAGATTCAGTATGGTGAGCAGGCTCGCCGCAGCCTGGAAAAGGGCGTTAATGCGCTGGCTGACACCGTCAAGATTACCCTGGGCCCGAAGGGTCGCAATGTCGTGCTGGACAAGAAGTACGGCGCTCCCCTGATCACCAACGACGGTGTGACCATCGCCAAGGAAATCGAGCTGGAAGACCCCTTTGAGAACATGGGCGCTCAGCTGGTCAAGGAAGTTTCCACCAAGACCAACGACGTGGCTGGCGACGGCACCACCACCGCTACCCTGCTGGCTCAGGCCATCATCCGTGAGGGTCTGCGCAACCTGGCGGCCGGTGCGAACCCCATGGTGCTCAAGAAGGGCATCGCGGCGGCGACCGAAGCTGCTGTGGAAGGTCTGCGCGATCTGTCCCAGCCCATCAGCGGCAAGCAGGCGATTGCCAATGTCGCCGCGAACTCCGCTGCGGATGAGACCATCGGCAAGCTGATTTCCGACGCCATGGAGACCGTTGGCGCTGACGGCGTTATCACCGTGGAAGAGAGCAAGACCATGACCACCGGCATGACCACCGTTGAGGGCATGCAGTTCGACCGTGGCTATGCCTCCGCCTACATGGTGACCGACACCGAGAAGATGGAAGCGGTTCTGGACGATCCGCTGATTCTGATTACCGACAAGAAGATTTCCGTCATTCAGGAAATCCTGCCCCTGCTGGAGCAGGTGGTGCAGATGGGCAAGAAGCTGCTCATCATCGCTGAGGATGTTGAGGGCGAGGCGCTGTCCACGCTGGTTGTCAACAAGCTGCGTGGCACCTTCACCTGCGTGGCCGTCAAGGCGCCTGGCTTTGGCGATCGCCGCAAGGACATGCTGCAGGATATCGCCATCCTGACCGGTGGCACCGTGATTTCCTCCGAGACCGGTATGGAGCTGAAGGAAGCGACCCTCGATATGCTGGGTCAGGCCCGTCAGGTCAAGGTCAACAAGGAGAACACCACCATCGTCGGCGGCGTTGGCGACAAGGAACTGATTTCCGCGCGCGTTGGCCAGATTAAGGCACAGATTGCCGAGACGACCAGCGATTATGACCGCGAAAAGCTCCAGGAGCGTCTGGCCAAGCTGGCTGGCGGCGTGGCCGTCATCCAGGTCGGTGCGGCGACCGAAATCGAAATGAAGGAGCGCAAGCTGCGCATCGAAGACGCGCTGGCTGCGACCCGTGCGGCGACCGAGGAAGGCATCGTGCCCGGTGGCGGCATTGCCCTGCTGTGCGTGCAGCAGAACGTGGCTGCCCTGCTGCCCAAGTTCACCGGCGACGCCAAGACCGGCGTGCAGATCATCCTGCGTGCGCTGGAAGAGCCGATTCGTCAGATTGCCTACAACGCTGGCGTGGAAGGCTCCGTGATTGTGGAGAACATCAAGAACGCCAAGAAGCGCAGCGCGAAGAAGATTGCCGGCTACGGCTACGACGCGCTGAACGATGAATACTGCGACATGATTGAGCGCGGCATCATCGACCCGACCAAGGTCACTCGTTCTGCACTCCAGAATGCGGCTTCCGTCGCTTCCATGGTGCTGACCACCGAGTCCCTGGTGGCGGACATTCCTGCTCCCGAACCCGCTGCTCCCGCTGGCGGCGCTGGCATGGGCGGCATGTATTAATCTCCCCCAAGCAAAAAAAATTGCTGCGTCCTGTCCTCTTGGCAGGGCGCAGTATTTTTTGTTTTTTTTGAAATTTCTCATATTCTGCCTTATCGTGCATGATTTTTCCTTATTTCGTCGCTGAAATTTATAACAGTCAGTCAACATTTTACCCCCCCCCGATGGAATTTCACGAATTGTTTTCATATTCTTCATCACAAAAACACAGTTTTATGGTATGATATAAAAGGTGTGGAGTATTCATTCTGTTTTAGTAGAATTTTCGCACCGACATACGTTGTATATTCGCTTACGGGTCAGCATACAGTTTGCCAACCAGAGGCATCCAGCACATTCTGTACACTTTTGTCAGGATGATGGAGCTTTTGCCGAAGGGGCGCTGGGCATATTCTATTCGCCCTCATTGCGCCATACGCTATGAAAGGATGGAAGGCAAGCTATGACCCAATCCACTGCACGCACTCCGCTTCTCCGTGGATGGAAAGCACACACCGCCTTGGGCATTGTGCTGGCGCTGCTCGTTGTTTGCTACGCTGGGCCACTGCATCAGCAGGCAACCACCGTACTGGCCGTGAAGCGCATCCTGCCCGTCTATTCTGTTGAGCGCGAGGATAACGCCATCTCTATCTCCTTTGATGCATCATGGGGTGGAGATCAGACCATCCGCATCCTCGATTTGCTGGACGAATATGAC
This sequence comes from uncultured Faecalibacterium sp., assembly GCA_964464815.1. Lineage (GTDB taxonomy): Bacteria > Bacillota > Clostridia > Christensenellales > Aristaeellaceae > UBA11524. The sequence goes on along the minus strand of CAYXHF010000007.1, from coordinate 36,126 downwards.
GTGAAGGCCACGTTCTTCCTGGTTGGCATCTGGGTTGACAAATACCCGGAGCTGGTCAAGGAGATTCACGACCGCGGACACGAAATCGGAAATCACTCCGCCAAGCATCCGCACATGACGCAAATCAGCGAAAGCCGCATGCGGCAGGAGCTAAACGACATGGCCAGCAAGCTCAAAGCCATCACTGGTGAAACCCCAACACTCTTCCGTCCGCCCTACGGCGATTACAACAACGCCGTGGTCAGCGTGGCGCGGAGTGAAGGCTACGAAGTCGTGCAATGGAGCGTCGATTCGTTGGACTGGAAAAACAAAGGCGTCGATGATCTCATCCGCCGGGCCACAAGCAATGTTGTCCCTGGTGACATCGTCCTGTTCCACAACGATTCCAAGTATATACTTGACGCTTTGCCAACTATTCTGAAATCCTACCAGGAGCAGGGGCTTTCCCTCATCCCCGTTGGGGAACTGCTGCTCAAGGGAAACACAACTATCGACGTACAGGGCAAGCAGCATCCGGCACAAACCGCACGGACCGAATAAATGGCTCCCTGTCGTCACAATGAAAGGTGAATCGCTATGGACGAGAACGGAAATTTCCTGCATTTGAGCGGTGTCCTGACGGATACGCCCGTTTACGGACATGAAGTATTCGGCGAAAAGTTTTACTATGCAACGCTCTCTGTGCCGCGTCTTTCGGGCGCGGAGGACTTGCTGCCCATCACCGTTTCTGAACGGCTGATGGACGAGACGCCTCTGGTTGTTGGCTCGCGTTTGGCGCTGGATGGTCAATTGCGCAGCTACAACAAGGTCATCGAAGGCTCTGGCCGCCTGCTGATTACTGGTTTTGCGCAGCGTCTGGTTGATCCGGACAGCGACGAAAACCCCAATCAGGTGCAGCTGACCGGTGCGCTGTGCAAGCCGCCGTCCTACCGCACGACGCCCTTTGGTCGTGAGATTGCCGACCTGATGCTGGCCGTCAACCGCGCCTACGGCAAGAGCGACTACATTCCCTGCATCACGTGGGGACGCACGGCACGCTTTGCCAGCCACCTGAAGGTTGGCGACAAGGTGACGCTGCTGGGACGCTTCCAGTCCCGCGCCTATCAGAAGCAGCTTTCTGATGGCACGGTCGTCAACAAGATGGCCTACGAGGTGTCCGTTGGACGCCTGACGCTGGCGGATGCCCAGACGCAGCCGTCGCCCTTCCTGATTCATCCGGACGAGGTGCACACCGTGGAAACGCTGGTGCAGCCCTCTCAGCCCGTGCAGGTCAATCCCTTTACGACCCCGACAACCTGATTCGTATATACTCCCGTCGCTTTTCCAATCGGAAGGCGGCGGGTTTTTTGTGCAAAAAAACAGGGAAGCACCACGAAGAGTACTTCCCTGTTACAATATTCTCTTACAGCTTCTGGCCGCAGTTTGCGCAGAACTTTGCGCCCACCTGCACCGCCTGGCCGCAGCCCGGGCAGACATTGCCGGCAGCCTGTTTCTGGCCACAATTCGGGCAGAACTTCGCGCCAGGCGTCAGCTGCTGACCACAACCCGTGCAGAAGCTCCCCTTCTGCTGCGGTGCCTGTACAGGCTGTGCGGGCTGTGCATTCTGCTGCTGCATCGTCTGGGCAAACATCTGACCCATGGCGACACCAGCGCCCATGCCCATGCCAGCACCCGCCATGCCACCGGGATTGTTGGCGGCCTCACGCATGGCCTCAGCGGCCTGATACTGCGTGTAGCGGTTCATATCGCCCAGCACGCCCATCGACGTGCGGCGATCCATGCTCTTCTCGACCTCCTCGGGCAGGGAGATATTCTCCACCACGAAGGACGCCAGCGTCAGACCCAGCTTTTCGATACGCGGGTTAATCATGCGCAGGGCATAATCGCCGATTTCGTCATAATTGGCCGCCAAATCCAGCGCGGGCAGCTTGCTTTCTGCAATCGCGTCAGACAGGCAGGACACGATGGTGCGCTTCAGCTGGCCTTCCACATCCTCCACCGTGTAGTGGCTGCTCGTGCCAAACACTTCCTGCAGGAACACCGTCGGGTTCGCCACGCGGAAGGAATACACACCAAAGGCGCGCAGACGAATCATCCCGAATTCCGCATCGCGCATCATCACGGGATTGGTCGTGCCCCACTTGCAGTCCAGGAACTGCTTGGTGTTGATGAAGTACACATCCGACTTGAACGGGCTATTGAAGCCAAATTTCCATGACTGCAGGGCCGTCATAAGCGGCATATTCGCCGTGGACAGCTCATACCGTCCGGGCTGGAACACATCGGCAATCTTGCCTTCGTTGACGAACACAGCCACCTGGCTTTCGCGAACCGTCAGCTGTGCGCCCATCATGATTTCCTTGCCGCCCATATCATACTTATGAACGATGGTCTTCTGGGACGAGTCAGTCCATTCAATCACATCAATCAACTGACCGCGCACGATATTGCCGATGCTATCAAAAATACCCATACAACACCCTCCTCAGCATGGTCTTTGGCTATTCTATGTTACCCTTATTTGTTTTTAGTTCTGCTTTGTCGCCAGCGCCGTCAGATTCGGCAGCACGCGAATCGAAGCAATCTGCAAATCAATGCCCATATATTCATCCACATGGGCGATGCTATCGCGAATATGCTCGCTGATAATGCCCGTAATGGACGCATCCTCCGCCGGCCCTTCATGGAAGAGCATCGGGCAGCCCAGCAGCACAATGCGCTCGCCCGGCAGGACGCAGGAAAGAATACGCAGACCCTGCACCTCCACACCGAAGATATTGCGCAGCGCCACCTCCAGGCGCTCCGTGCCATACTGCCAGCGGCCGCGCAGGAAGTCATTCTCCTGCGGAATCACCAGCTCCGCCACAACACACGGCTTGGTCGGATCCATCTTACTGCGAATCAGGCGCAGACGGCGCTGCACATCCTCCGTCAATTCAATCTTGCCACCCATCAGGGCGCGGAAGAATTCATGGCGGCATTCCTTGAGCAAATCAGCCTGCGAGAACGCATCGTTACTCACGTCGGAATTGATTCGTCCCAGCACACGGCGCAGCTCCAGCGCATACGTTTCCACAATGCCCGGCTTCGTGCTGACTGCCATCACCGGCAGCAGCTGATTCTTTTCCAGCAGGGCAGCAAAAAGTGCATCGTCCTGCTCCTTGGGCAAGCCAATGGCAACTGCGTCCGCATGATTTGCGCTCAGGCTATTGATCGCTTCCTCTGCCGAGGCGACGATTCGGGGGCGCTTGAAGCCCAGTTCTTCCCACTTGACTGCGCTGAACGCTTCCTCCACCGCGGGGTCATTCGTTGCCAATAAGAGCTTGTACATCCTTCAGCCTCCAAACTTTGTATTGCTCCGCTTCTATTATACCGCAGTTTTTCAGAAAACACAATCATAATTTGGTGAATTATTTGCCAATTGCGTCAGTTTTCCCGTACCATTTTCATGCACGCAGCAGATTTTCCACCACTTTCTGGGAATGTGCCGCTGCCAATGCCGTGAAGGACGGATAGTCCATATCGCTATGGCCGTCAGCCTGATCGCTGATGGAGCGAATCACGCCGCAGGGCACGCCATGCATATAGCACGCATGCGCCACCGCACCGCCTTCCATCTCCACAGCCTTGGCCTGAAAGAGCCGATGAATGCGCGCGCGCGTTTCGCCATCATGAATAAACTGGTCGCCCGTGGCAATAATGCCTTCATGAACGGTCAAACCAGCCTTCTTCGCGGCGGCCGTCAGCTTTTCGCGCAGTGCCGCATCGCAGGGCAGCTCCACCAGATTCAGCTTACTGACCATGCCCACCGGATCACCCAGTGGCGACGTATCCGCATCATGCTGCACCGCAGCCGTGGCCACCACCAAATCGCCAATGGAAACGCCCTCAGCGCCCGCACCGGCCACGCCCAGATTCAGCACCCACTGCGGATGATAGGCCATAATCATGCTCTGCGTACACAGCGCCGCATTGATTTTGCCCGGCCCGCAAACGGCCAGCACAGCCTCCTGACCAAAGAGCGTACCACTCATAAAGGTATCCATGCCAATCTTTGTATCGCGACGGTTTTCCAGTTGTGCAGCCAGTGCCTCAACCTCCACCGCCATTGCGCCAATCAGACCAATCATCATCGTGTCCTCCTCTACCATCAAAGGAATCAATCTTTCTTGCAACGCTTTTATTATACCGTTTTTCCCCTTTTCCGTCAATGTATTTTTCAGGAGGTTCACCCGATGCTGCTTTTGCTTATCCTCTTCCTTTTACTGATTACGCCGCTTGAAATTCAGCTCGATCTACGTCACGAGCGTACCACGCACTTTCGCATCATCCTGCACATCTGGGGCATTCCTTTTCGCATTGACCACACCCAGAAGCCATTCGTACCGCCCACGCCAACGCCCACGCAGGTGCATCATGCCTGCCAGCTGATGCCGCTCCTCCCGCGCCTGAAAGCGCCCGCGCTTCGCCTCCTGCGGCACATACACATTACGCGCCTCCGGGCGCATGTGTCGCTTGCCCTACGCGACCCGGCGGCCAATGCGCTTCTATGCGCCAGCATGCAGCAGTTGCTTGCAATTCTTCGCGCCTGCTTCTCCATTCGGCAGGTACAGACGGCCATCACGCCCAATTTTCTGCATGACAAAACCACTTTTGCGCTACAATGCATAGTTTTCCTGCATTTGGGGACAATCCTGTTTGCAACCCCAATGCTTTGGGCCATTTGGAAGGAGGAACACGCATGGAACATCCCATCAGCGAGTTAATGCAGACCGCCATGGCATCCATCAAGGACATGGTGGACGTCAACACCGTCGTCGGACACCCGGTCGAGACGGCCTCAGGCGGCACGATTATCCCCATCAGCCGTGTGGCCTTTGGCTACATGACAGCCGGTGGCGATTTAGCCGACGGCAATCGCCCGGCGAAGGAGGTCAGCGACTTTCCGTTCTGTGGCGGCAGCGGCGCAGGCGTATCGGTACAGCCAGTTGGCTTTCTGGTGTTATCGGGCGATACCGTCCGCATGCTACCGGCAACCTGCTCCACCGTGGCGGATCGAGTGGTGGATATGATTCCGACCGTGGTGGATGACCTGAAGTCCCTTTGGGCGCAGCAGCACTGAACACATGAGGCGCCTATGCCTTCCGCTCCTCTTCATCCTGATGACGTTTTGCTTCTTGCCCCATGCGCAAGCGGAGGAAGTCACCACCTCCGCCAAGGCATGCGTCATCATCGACGAGGACAGCGGCCGCGTTCTCCTTGCCCACAATGCGGAGACGCCCTATCCCATGGCCTCCACCACCAAGGTCATGACGGCGCTTCTGGCGCTGGAAAACGGCCAGCTGGACGATATGGTTGTATGCAGCCGGAACGCCTTTGGCACGCCCGGCACCAGCATTTATCTTTCTCAGGGCGAATCGCTTTCCCTGCGCGACATGCTCTACGGTTTGATGCTTGCCTCCGGCAACGACGCCGCGATGGCCATTGCCGAGCATATCGGCGACACGGTCGAAGACTTCTGCCGCATGATGACCGAGCGTGCGCAATCGCTTGGCTGCACCGACACGGTTTTCCTCACGCCACACGGCTTACCCTGCGAAGGCCACTATACGACCGCGCACGATTTAGCGCGAATCACCCGGCAAGCCATGACCATTCCGCTTTTTCGCGAAATCGTATCCACCAAGCGTGCCACGATTCCATGGGAAGGCCGGACATACGACCGGGTATTGAACAACAAGAATCGGCTCTTATCCACCTACGAGGGTGCAACCGGCATCAAAACCGGCTACACGCGCAAGGCAGGACGCTGTCTTGTCTTCGGTGCGGAGCGGAACGGCATGCGCATCATCGGCGTGGTACTCAACTGTGCGGACTGGTTTGACGAGGCGGCCCGCCTGATGGACGTGGCCTTTACGCGCTACGAAAGCGTCACCATGCTACTTCGCGGCGATCAGGTGCGGGAAATTCCGGTCGCATCCTCTGGCGGAAAGGCGGTATCGGCGATTCTGGCCGAGGATTTACGTGCCGTTGTGCCGCAGGGTGCGATTCCGGCCCTCGTCATCGACCTGCCGGACAGCCTGACCGCACCCATTCAGCAAGGCGATGTCATTGGGACAATCTCACTGGCGCTGGACGGTAACGTACTGACGGAGGTTCCACTTCTAGCCAGCAGCGACATTGCGCTGGACGATTTCGCCACGCGCATGCGGCACTACTGGCAGCAGTGGCTATTGCTGAGTCCTTCTCCGTGTGGCTGAATTTCATGTGCAGGCAGGGCTATCGCTTTTGATTGACGCCGTGGTTCTTTGAACACGAGCTGGGGCGTGCGCTTGGGGTTTCACCCCAAACCCCAGCAGGGCG
>CAYXHF010000007.1:0-29663 GCA_964464815.1 uncultured Faecalibacterium sp. | reverse complement strand
CTGCCCTGCACCTGCGAAGGGCTTTCAGCCCTCTCGACTCCCGTTTCGCGATTGAGTTGGTGACTTTTTCTTGCTTTTTCCGCGTGTTTCGCTTTTGGTGTGGGGCATGGTGCTGGTTTTGGGATTGACGCCGTGGCTCTTCGAGCACGAGCTGGGGCGTGCGCTTGGGGTTTCACCCCAAACCCCAGCAGGGCGCTGCCCTGCACCTGCGAAGGGCTTTCAGCCCTCTCGACTCCCGTTTCGCGATTGATTTGGCGACTTTTCCTTACTTTTTCCGCGTGTTTCGCTTCTTTCTACTTCTTTTCCCTTGCCTACTTTTTTTCCCTTTCCCTTGCAATTCGGGCAAAGTCATGGTAAACTATAGGATGGTAATTTGTCGGATGAGTCTTTCCTGCTTCACTATTCATCCCTCTTTGCCCTTACCGTGATGAACTGCCTGATGTATAGGAGGAATATAGTACCTATGGCAAAGCCGCTTGTTGCCATCGTTGGTCGCCCCAACGTCGGTAAATCTACCTTTTTTAATCGTATCGCTGGAAAACGTATCTCTATCGTCGAGGATACCCCTGGCGTGACCCGTGACCGTATCTATGCTGATGTCGAGTGGCAGAATCGCCGCTTCACCATGATTGATACTGGTGGTATTGACCCGCGTAGTGATGATGTCCTGCTCTCCCAAATGCGCCGTCAGGCCGAAATCGCTATGGATACCGCGGATGTCATTTGCTTCTTCACCGATGGCCGTGATGGCTTGACCGATGATGACCGTGAGGTCGCAAACCTCCTGCGTAAGACCAATAAGCCGCTCCTGCTGGTCGTCAATAAGGTGGACCATATCAGCATGAACGATAATATCTATGAGTTCTATGAGCTGGGTCTGGGCGATCCGATGCCCATCAGTGCGGCGAATATGATGGGTCTGGGCGATTTGCTGCAAGCCATTTGTGAGCAGCTGCCGCCCGCCTCTGCGGATGAACTGGATGAGGAAGAGCATATTCTGCAATTGGCCGTTGTGGGCCGTCCGAATGTGGGTAAATCCTCTCTGGTCAATCGTCTGGTCGGTAGTGAGCGTACCATGGTGTCCGACATTGCCGGTACAACCCGCGATGCCATTGATACCCAGTTCACCGTCAATGGCACGCTGTATAACATCATTGATACCGCCGGTATCCGCCGCAAGCGCGTGGTGGAGGATGAAACGCTGGAGCGCTATAGCGTGCTGCGTTCTATCGCCGCGATTCGCCGCTGTGACGTGGCGCTGCTGCTCATTGATGCGCAGGATGGCGTGACCGAGCAGGACACCAAGATTGCGGGTCTGATTCGCGAAGAAGGCAAGGCCGTGATTGTGGTCGTCAATAAGTGGGACGCCATTGAGAAGGAAACGGGTACGCTGGAGCAGTTCCGCAAGGAAGTGCTGGATGCGCTGAAGTTCATGGACTATGCGCCCGTCCTGTTCCTGTCTGCCAAGACCGGCCAGCGCGTGCATACCGTCATGGAGATGGTCGATCAGGTCTGGGCGCAGGCGACCAAGCGCGTGCCGACGGGTGTGCTCAACGACGTGCTGAGCGATGCAACCGCCGACCTTCAGCCGCCGGCCACCAACGGACGCCGCCTGAAGATTTACTACATCACCCAGCAGTGTACCTGTCCGCCGACCTTCATTCTCTTTGTCAATGAAGAAGCGCTGATGCACTTTGCCTACCAGCGGTATTTGGAAAACTACTTCCGTAAGACCTTTGACTTCACCGGCACGCCGATTCGTTTCATCCTCAGGGAAAAGACGAAGGAGGATAAGTAATCGCCATGAACGCTCTGTCTTATGTGGCAATTGCCATCATTGCCTACCTGCTCGGCTCGATTTCCACGGGTGTGCTTGTGTCCAAGGCAATGGGCGGCCCTGACCTGCATCAGGTCGGCAGCGGCAACACCGGCGCGACCAACGCCCTGCGCACGATGGGCAAAAAGGGTGGCGCGCTTGTCTTCCTCGGCGACGTCCTCAAGGCGCTTCTGGCCTGTGGCGTGGGCCTGATCTGGATGGGTCACAATGGCGCGATGCTTGCGGGCATTTGCGTCATCATTGGTCACAACTGGCCGATTTTCTTCGGCTTCAAGGGTGGCAAGGGCGTCAGCAGCACCTGCGCGGTGATGCTCACAACCTTCTGGTGGCAGGCCATCATCTGTTATGTCGCCACCATCGCCCTCATTGCCATCAGCAAGTTTGTTTCCCTGGGGTCGATTTTCATGGTGACAGCCTTCGCGCTGCTCGTGACGGCCACTGCATGGGGCAACTGGCTGGCCATTGTGTGGGTCTGGTGTGTGGCGCTGCTGTGCATCTTCCGCCACCGTGCCAACATCCAGCGTCTGCTGCATGGCACGGAACGTAAGCTCGGCCAGGGCAAAGCCAAAATGTAATTGCAAAACCCCGGTTGCTTCTCCGTTTTCGGAAAGGCAGCCGGGGTTTTCATTATTCTTTATTTTTCTGATATGCCTTGCAATTTTCCTTCAGCGTGCATTCCTCACATAGCGGCCGCACCGCCTTGCAGACGCGCCGTCCGTGGAAAATCAGCCAGTGGTGTGCATCTCGCCATTTTTCCTGCGGAATCGCCTCCTGCAATTGCAGCTCCGTTTTCAGCACATCCGGCGCATCGGCCAGTCCCAGACGGTTGCTGACGCGGAAGACATGCGTGTCCACTGGAATCGCGGGAATATCAAACGCCGTACACATGACCACATTCGCCGTCTTGCGCCCAACACCCGGCAGGCGAATCAGCTCCTCCATCGTCCTTGGCACTTCACCGCCGTACTCAGCCATGATCATCTGACAGGCCGCGATGATATTGCCCGCCTTGCTCTTGAAGCCACAGCTTTTGACCATCGGGTACAGCTCTGCCACATCGGCCACCGCCATGTGCTGCACATCGGGGAAACGTGCAAACACCGCCGGTGTCACCTTATTGACCTGCTTATCCGTACACTGCGCCGACAGCATAACCGCTACCAGCGTTTCATATGGATTGGTGAAATTCAGCTCCGGCTTGGGGTTGGGATAAAGCCGATCCAGCTCCTGCATGATGGCTTGCTTGTTTTCCATCCGTTTGCTCTCCTTACAGCTTCAAGTATGATTTCGGAATTCGTTCGCTGATGCGTCCCACCAGCATCAGCAGCATCATTTTCAGCGGGCATTCAATCACGTTCGTGACCACACGCAGGGGCAGCTTCACCCAGAACGTCTTGCTATAGAGCATGTACGTCCACACCGAATTCAGCCCGATTTCGCCCAGCAGAATGACCGGCACAATGCACAGCGCCGCACGCTTCCAGCTCAAATCGCGGCGATAGAGCACCAGGCCATACCACCAGCCAGACAGCAACGCCGTGAGCGTATAGCCCGGAAAATACGCGCCATAGGCATGATTAAAGAGCAGGTAGTTCAAGAAATCGCCCAGCGCACCCGTCATCGCGCCATACATCGGCCCCATCAGTGACCCAGCCAGCGCAATCGGCAGGAAGCCCACAATGCTCAGCCGCACCTCCGAGGTAATCTGGATGCTAAAGCGCCCCAGCACCACATTCATGCCCACCAGCATCGCCAGCAGCACCATACGACCCGTCGTGAGGCGCATACCCGAGCGTTCCATCAGCGAATTTGCTTTTTTCTCCATATCAAAAAAGCCTCCCATGCGAAGAAGTTCTCTGCAACTCGCAAGGAGGCAGCACCAAGACAGCGGGATGCGCCGAATCCACCGCGCCGCAAAGCGACTTCGTCTCATGACAACTCCCCGTTCATGAGCACTTAACGCGAATTCAGCTACTCTGCCCGATGCGAATCACAGGCAAGGCTTATTGTACGCTGTTTTTCCCATTTCCGCAAGCCCTTTTGTGATTTCCTGTTGTATTTTTACGGTTGTGTCTGCTCTGTTGTCGGATACGACCAGGTGCAGTACGGGCTTTTCCAGAAGCCCTCATAGAGATAAATGATCAGCTCGTCATTTTCTTTGATGGTCTGGTAGTCATCTTTGCCAATGTTGACTTTGAATTTTTCCCCTTCCGTATTCTCGCCATGCGCGTAATAGCGGTTGCTTCCCTTACTGGATGAACTTTTGCTCACACGCGTCACGCGTATCGTATCCCGTGTCGGCTTGCTCGTGTCAAAACCGATATTGGTGCTATTGATCCATGAAAAAGACAGTATAATCGCAAAGAATCCCACTGCCAAAAGACGTCCCCAAAGCTTATCTGCTACCGTATCCGACACACGTCGTTCAATCAAATCCATCGGAATAAAGAGCAGCGCTCCCCCAACAAGCGAGTACAGCAGAAGTTGCACGCCGCCATCTTGAACAGATGCCTGCCTTGCCCAGAGGAGCATGGCAAGGCTCGGCCCTAACACCGCCAACACACCCGCACCCGTCGATAAGGTTTCCGGCTTTTCCTGCGTCAGCAGCATCGCCAGCCACGCCAGAAAGAGGATGGGAAACGCAATGCACGCCACCGCTACGCTTTGCCGCCAGAAGAACGGCAATGCGCAAACGCACGTCATCAGCACAGCCATAACCCATGTTCTTTTGGACGCCTTTGGCGTGGCCTTCCGTTTCTTCGCTGCGTTTTTGTATTTCCCACTCGTTGCCTTCACACGCATGTTCGTATCCTCACTGATGTTTTTTAGCAAAAAAGAGGTGAAGGCACGTGGCTTTCACCTCTTCCAGCATTCGATTTATTTTACCATGAATATAGTGGCAATTTCAAGCCCTGCCTCCAAAATTAGCGACACACCGAGGAATCCCCAGACAATCTGCGTCGCCCCATAGGGATTGAGCAGAATGAACATCGCCAGCAGGAACGCCAGGCCTGCCGAAATCGCCGGAACGTACCAGCGGATGCCGCTCAAACGCACAATATCCACCGTGCATTGCAGCTTGTAGGCCGCCAGCACCAGCATGGCAATGGCATAAATCCACGTCAGCAGCGGGAACGCCTTGAGCAGCGTATCGTACTTTGTCACGCACAGGAAGCCCGCAATCAGCAGCAGCATGCCCTTAAAGAGCATCTGCTTGAGCGCCATCGTCTGGGCATCGCCGACAAAATACAGCGTTGCGAACACAATGCCAGCAATCAGCATCACCACGCCCGCACCAATCACGATTGCAGAGGTGAAGCCCACCGGATTGACCAGCAGCAAAATACCAACCAGAATTTCTGCCGCGCACAGCACCAGCGCGCCCACGCGGCCAGAAAACAACTTTTTCATGCTTTTCCTTTCTCCAATTCCTTAACCTTCCTGATTGAGAATGCCCATGAATTCTTCGCCCGTAATGGTTTCCTTTTCGTACAGATAGCGGGACAGCTCATCCAGCTTCTGGCGATTTTCGGTCAGAATCTTCGTTGCCTTCTCATACTGCTCGCGAACGGTCTGCACGACCAATTCGTCAATGCGGCTCTGCGTCTGTGCCGAGCAGCTCAGGGACGCATCACCGCCCAGATAGGCGTTCTCGACCGTCTCCATGGCGACCATGCCGAATTCATCGCTCATGCCGTAGCGGGTAATCATCGCCCGCGCCAGCTTCGTGGCCTGCTCAATGTCGTTGGACGCGCCGGTCGTAATCGACCCGAACACGATTTCCTCCGCCACACGGCCAGCGGTCAGCGTGGCAATCTTGTTAACAATTTCCTCGCGCGTCATCAGGTAGTGGTTGCCTTCCTCCACCTGCATGGTGTAGCCCAGGGCACCCGACGTGCGCGGCACAATGGTAATCTTCTGCACCGGTGCGGAGTGGCTTTGCAGCGCCGCAACCAGCGCATGGCCGACCTCGTGATACGCCACGATGCTCTTTTCCTTGTCAGTCAGGATGGCGTTCTTCTTCTGATAGCCAGCAATGACCACTTCGATGGATTCTTCCATATCCGCCTGCGAGGCCGCTCCGCGATGGTCACGCACGGCACGCAGCGCCGCCTCGTTGACGATGTTCGCCAGCTCCGCGCCGGATGCACCGGACGCCATACGCGCAATGTGGGCATAGTCGATGTCAGGCTCGGTCTTGATTTTCTTGGCATGCACGCGCAGGATGGCTTCGCGGCCCTGCAAATCGGGCAGTTCCACCGGCACACGGCGGTCAAAGCGGCCAGGACGCGTCAGGGCCGGGTCAAGCGATTCCGGACGGTTCGTGGCGGCCAGAATAATCACGCCGTTGCTGCCCTCAAAGCCGTCCATTTCCGTCAACAGCTGGTTCAGCGTCTGCTCGCGCTCGTCATTGCCGCCAAACTTGCCACCGTCACGCTTTTTGCCGATGGCGTCGATTTCGTCAATGAAGACGATACAGGGCGCTTTCTCCTTGGCCTGCTTGAACAGATCGCGCACCTTGCTGGCGCCCATGCCGACAAACATCTCCACAAATTCCGAACCGGAGATGGAGAAGAACGGCACGTTTGCCTCGCCCGCAACGGCCTTGGCCAGCATCGTTTTGCCCGTGCCAGGCGGGCCAACAAGCAGGATGCCCTTGGGCATGGATGCACCGATTTCGCGGTACTTGCCGGGATCATGCAGATAATCGACGATTTCGCTCAGGTTTTCCTTCGCCTCGTCCTCACCGGCCACGTCATCAAACTTAATGCTTCCCGCGCTATCCTTGACATATACCTTGGCATTCGATTTTCCCATACCAAAGGACATCGAATTGCCTCCACCGCCCATGCGCTTTGTCATCTGGCGCATCAGCAGCTGTCCCAGGGCGACAAAGATAACCATGGGCAGAATAAAGGACAGGAAGAAGGACAGCAGCGGAGACGTTTCCTCCACAATCTCTCTGTCAAACTTCACGTTCTTTTCGGACAGGCGCTTGGTCAGCTCCGGATCGTCCATCTTGCCGGTCTGGTAAATCACACGGCTGTCCTCGCTGCTGGTAGTCGTGAACAGAATCTGATTATCCTGCACCTGCACCTCGTCCAGCAGGCCATCCTCCGTCATCTGGATAAACGTGCCATAGTCCACATATTTGATGCGCGATTGATTGACCATCGGCACCAGCAGGACGTTAATCAGGAACACGACCAGAATGGCGATTACATAATAAACAATCAACGGTTTTTTGGGTGTCTTGACTTCATTCATCGTTTGATACCTCCCCCTACATTTTTATCCTACCATAGCATTATGAACTCAGAATGTCGTTTTTGATACGAAAAAAAGAAGATTTCACAACTCGGTAATGCTAGAAAAGGATGGCAAAGCAAGCGCCTTACCATCCTTCTGATGCTTATAACTGACCCACCACATCGTCCATGCTGTAGATGCCGGGCTGCTGCGTCATCAAGAATTCTGCCGCACGAAGCGCACCCGCCGCAAATACGCCACGGTTCTCCGCGCTGTGGCTGATTTTGATTCTTTCGCCCGTGCCGAAGAAGCACACCTCGTGCTCGCCTGTCACCGTGCCACCGCGCAGGGCATGCACGCCGATTTCCTGATGCTGGCGCTTGCTGTCGCGACCATGACGGCCAAAGACAGCCTCACGCTCCTCCGGATAGCCAGACTTCACCGCATCCAGCAGCATCAGCGCCGTACCAGAGGGCGCGTCAAGCTTGCGGTTATGATGCATCTCGACGATTTCCACGTCAAACGCATCACCCAGCACGCTCGCCGCCTTCTTAGACAGCGCACGCAGCAGCGCAATGCCCAGGCTCATGTTGCCCGAACGGAAAATCGGCACAACCTTCGATGCCTCCTCCACGCGCTGGAGCTGTTCTTCGCTCAAGCCCGTGGACGCAATCACGACCGGCACGCCGTACTTGCAGGCGTATTCCAGAATATCCGCACCCGGCCGCCAGTTGGAGAAATCAATCGCCACATCGACCTTCGGAGCGTTGGTGTAATCCGTATACAGCGGGAACTCCGTCGCCGGTGCCGTGCCAGCCGCAATATCCACGCCGCACGCCACTTCAATGCCCAGCGTCTTGGCCTGTGCCGCCACCTCACGGCCCATAAAGCCGCAAGCACCACTGATGAGAATCTTCATGATTGAATCCCTTTCCTTTGTTTCGCGCGGTTATAGCAGCTTCCACGCGCGCATGATTTCCGCCATCTTCGCCTGATTCGCCTCCTGCATGGGCACCAGCGGCAGACGCAGCTCGTTTTCGCATACGCCCATCATGTGCAGGGCCGCCTTGCAGGGAATCGGGCTTGTTTCGCAGAACAGCGCCTTAATCATCGGCAGCAGGTCACGCTGCATCTTCGCCGCCTGCGCCCAGTCGCCCTGAAGCGCCAGCGTCGTCATCTGGCTCGTCTGCTCCGGCATGACGTTGCTCAGCACGGAAATAACACCCTGGAAGCCCAGCGCCATCTGCGCCACAATCAGCTCATCACTGCCGCTGTAGAACACGGCATCGTCACCCACAAGGGCAAGCTTCTCCGTATTCTGAATCACATCCGCGCTGGCCTCCTTGACGGCGACCACCTGCGGCAGGCGGCAGATTTTCTGTAGCGTCTGGGGCTGAATGTTCAGCCCCGTGCGGGACGGCACATTGTAGACGATGATGGGCAAATCGGTCTTGTTCGCAATTTCGGTATAATGCGCCACCAGACCTTCCTGCGTCGTCTTGTTGTAGTAGGGCGTCACGACCAGCTGTGCGTCCACGCCGAATTCGCGCACGGCCTCGGCGTTTTCAATCACGCTGCGGGTACAGTTGCTGCCCGTGCCCGCAATGACGCACACACGCCCCTTGATCTGCTGGGTCGCAAAGCGAATCAGCTGGAGCTTTTCCTGCTGCGTCATGGTGGACGGCTCGCCCGTCGTTCCTGCCACGATGAGGGCGTTCACCCCACCCGCGATTTGACGTTCGATCAGTTCTGCCAGCGCATCCCAGTCCACCTCTCCCTGCTTGAAGGGTGTCACCAGCGCTGTACCTGTACCCGTAAACAAAGGCTTCATTGTTTGTATCCTCCTGTGTTGGCTGTCAATCAGCCAATATGCTCAATATACCCCTTCCGGCAGAGCAGCTCCGCCATCAGGATTGCGCCGCCCGCGGCACCACGAACCGTGTTGTGGCTCAGGCACACGAAGCGGTAGTCAAACAGCTTGTCATCACGCAGACGGCCAATCGAAACGCCAAATCCGTTCTGGAAATCGCGATCCAGGCGCGTCTGAGGACGAGAGGGATCCTCAAAGTACTGCAAGAAGGGCTTGGGCGCGCTGGGCAGGGCCAAACGCTGCGCTTCCGTCTCGTAGTTCTGCCAGCGTTCCTTGATCTGCTCGATGGTGGGCTTCTTCTTGAAGCTCACGGAGACAGCCGCCATATGGCCATCCGAGCAAGCCACGCGCAGACACTGGGCGGAAATCACCGGCAGCTGCGCATTGACAATCTGGCCGTTTTCCACATGACCCCACAGCTTCAGCGGTTCGTTTTCGCTCTTCTCGTCCTCGCCACCGATGTAGGGAATCACGTTGTCAACCATTTCCGGCCACGTCTTGAAGGTCTTGCCTGCGCCGGAAATTGCCTGATAGGTGCATACGCTGACTTTCTCCGGCTCAAAGTCCAGCAGGGGCGTCAGGGCCGGCACATAGCTCTGGATGGAGCAGTTCGGCTTCACCGCGATGAAGCCACGCTTCGTGCCCAGACGCTGGCGCTGGGACGCAATCACGTCCGTATGGTCGGCATTGATTTCCGGCACAATCATCGGCACATCGCTCAGACCACGGCAGGCGCTGTTGTTGCTGACCACGGGAATTTCGTGCTTGGCATACGCTTCCTCCAGCGCACGAACCTCGTCCTTCTTCATGTCCACGGCACAGAACACAAAGTCCACGTGCTTGGCCACCTCGTCAATATCCTCGGAATTGATGACGACCATGTCCGCCACCTTTTCCGGAATCGCCCAATCAAATGCCCAGCGGCCTTCCACCGCCTCCGCATACTTCTTGCCAGCGCTGCGGCCAGACGCGACCACGCACGTCACCTCAAACCACGGATGATCCTTGAGCAGCGAAATAAAGCGCTGACCGACCATGCCTGTTGCACCAACGATACCTACGCGATACTTTTCCATCATTCCATCCTCCGTCTGCATTTCATTCGGCATTGGTATTCCGACCCGATTCAAAAAAAGCCACCACAAGCCATGCCTGCGGTGCGCCAAAGATCTCTTTTGCCGGCTAAAACGGATGCACATTGCTGTGCTACACATTTCAGCCCTTCCTGACCCATCCATATGCACGGACAGGCGATCTTCCGAACCAGCGCTCCGCCGGGATGTTCCTCCCGATGACAGTCACAGACCCGTCTGATCTGCAACCAAGATCAGGGCTTGCGGCTCTCACCCTGTCTTTCGGCGCCTCATCCCTTCCCGTAGCCTCGCCGGAAGCCATCCTCCGCCGCGGTACACGATGCGTGCGCACCTCTGATTCATTCTACATGATGCAATTGTCGGAACCCATTGCTATCATAGCACGGATTCGCGCGTCTGTCAACGGCTAAGTAGCATTGTGCTGTATTTCTGCTGTTTCCCTTTTCATCCCGCTTGCACCCTGTGGCGCATCACAAAGCGCACCACGCCGCGCAGAGGCTTGGGCAGCTTGACACACACCATTTTGACCCGCATTTCTTTCTACCTCCTCCCCAGAAAAATCAGCACGACCCCTATGGCCGCCAGCGCCGCACCCAGCAGCGCCGCCCACGCCCATCCCGGAATGCACAGCACCAGCACGATGCCGCCCGCAAGCAGCAACGCCAGCCCAATCCACATCAGCGCCCTCTGTCCTGTGCAAATGACCCATTGCTTTTCGCCGCAGCGATGCCTGGGCATGCTCCATCACCTCGTTTCGCTCCCATCATATGCTGCCGCGCAGGGCGATATGTGCTGCAAAGGGCGCATTCCCCTGCATCGTATCCGCGGCAGAATACTTTCTTATTTTATGCTTCTTTTTTGCATGAAACGCTTGCTTGTTTTCGTGTTCCGGTGTATAATCATCGCCGGACCATATCACGATACAGGAGTAGTAGTAATGTCTGCAAAAGAGCACGACCTGACACACGGCCCGCTGGGACGCCAAATCATCCTTTTCAGTCTGCCGCTGATGGCGACAAACGTCCTGCAAGTGCTGTTTAACATGTCCGACATTGCGGTTGTTGGACAATTTGCCGGCCCGGAGGCTCTCGGTTCGGTCGGTTCCACCGCCATCCTCGTCACCCTGCTGGCAGGCTTCCTCATCGGCATGGGCAGTGGCATCAACGTCGTCGTCGCCCGTTACCTCGGTGCGCGCCATGACGAGGACGTCCGTCAGGCGGTGCATACGTCCCTGATTCTCTCCTTCATCATCGGCTGTATCATCATGGTGGTTGGCTTTTTGCTGACGCCGCTGCTGCTGTCGATGCTCGGCACGAAGGAGGTGCTGATGGCGGGTGCGGTCAGCTACCTGCGCATCTACTGTCTGGGCATGCCCGCGATGGCCCTTTTCAATTTCGGCAATGCTGTGCTTTCCGCAGCTGGCGATACGAAAAAGCCGCTGTACTTTCTTTTGTTCGCCGGCGTGCTGAACATCCTGCTGAATCTGTTCTTCGTCATCGTCTGTCACATGGCGGCCGCTGGCGTGGCACTGGCCAGTATTCTGTCCCAGTATGTTTCTGCCACGCTGGTCATCCTGTCGCTATGCAAGCATGGCAGCGTAATTGCGCTGGAAAAGTCCCGCCTGCACATTGATTCGCACAAGGCGCGTCAGATTCTTTCGCTGAGCATTCCCGCCGGTTTGCAGAACGCCATCTTCGCCATGGCGAACCTCTTCATTCAGGCCGGCGTCAATTCCTTTGACGAAATCATCGTCGAGGGCAGCGCCGCCGCCGCGAATGCCGATGCGCTCGTCTACGACGTGATGGCCGCGATTTACACCGCCTGCTCCTCCTTCATGAGCCAGAATTACGGCGCAGGCAAGCGCAAGCGCATTTTGCAGAGCTACTTCATTTCCATGCTGTTCTCCTTCGGCATTGCGCTGGTGATGAGTCTGCTGCTGGTCGTGTTCGGCCGTCAGTTCCTTTCCATCTTCACCAATGTCCCCGAGGTGGCAGAGGCCGGAATGATTCGTCTGCGCATCATGGGCTGTTCGTATGCCTTCTCCGCCTTCATGGATTGCTCCATCGCCGCCAACCGCGGTTTAGGCAAGAGCCTTGTGCCAACCATCATCGTCATCATGGGCTCGTGCGTGTTCCGCATCATCTGGGTCTACACCGTCTTCGCTCACTTCCATACCATCGAGAGCCTGTATCTGCTCTATTTCGTCTCATGGACGATTACCGCCATTGCGGAGATGATTTACCTGCGCTTCACCTACCGTGAACAGATGCAGAAGCTCCCGCCCGATATTGATTCCGCTGTCCAAGCCGTATAAGAAAGGAAGTTTCCCATGACCAGCATTTTGATTCAGGATACCACCCGTGAGCAACGCCAGCAGATTGTGGATGACGCCATCAGCAACATCAGTGCCGCCTGTGACGGCTGCGCGGAAGGCATCATCGAGATGTACCAGCCCTATATCGACGGCGAAAAGGAGCTGCGCGACATCAACGCCGAGTTCCGCAGCCGCTACGTATCCGGCGAACAGCGCGTCGCCCGGCAGAGCTGCGGTGGCGGGAGGTTCTGAGGAACGTAAGCTTCATCCAACATCAAAGCCAGCCCGACCTTCTCCGACACGCATCGGAAAGCCAGGCTGGTTTTTTCATATCCTATTGTACATGCGCTTACAACGCCGGCACGCACGCAAGCCAGCGCGTTTGTCCGTCTTCGGACTTGACAGGCGTATTCTATCTGTCATTTCCCCACAAAAAAAGAGAAACGCAGCCAAAGCCACGTTTCCCTTCCTCGTGGAGATGAGGGGAGTCGAACCCCTGTCCGAAAGCTCGATTGCAGGACCTTCTCCGAGCGCAGACTATGTTTTAAAATTCCCGCACGAAAACGCCCATAGACAGGCTTTTCCGATTGGTAGCTTCATGTTACGGACGCATGGCAAAGCTTACATACGCTCGTTCCCCGCTTGAATGGCGCTGGGAACCGGTCAAGCGGGCAGACCGGGCCAGCGTCGCGCCTAATTAGGCAGCGAAAGCGTACTGATTGTTGTCAGTTACATTTAAGTTCCCCGTTTTATCGTGGCCAGGGTCCACGGCTCGCTTATCCCGCCCTCGACAACCCCCGTCGAAACCGGATCATCCCCGTATGACCTGACAGTCAAAACGCTTCCTGTATTTCCGGATGTGCAAGGACCATTCGGTTTGCGCACCCGGACAATATCACTTGTTGTGTTCGCGAATGGCGCGGCGAATATCGCGGTCGGCATCACGCTTGGCGATGGTGTCGCGCTTGTCATGCTCCGCCTTACCACGGCAAAGCCCCAATTGCAGCTTCATGCGGCCATCCCGCAGATAGACCTCCAGCGGCACCAGTGTGTAGCCCTGCCGTGCCACCAGCGCGTCCAGCTTGCGGATTTCGTTCTTGTGCATCAGCAGCTTCTTTGGGCGCATCGGGTCTTTGTTGAAGATGTTGCCCTGGTCGTAGGGGCTGATATGCATGCCCTCCACCCAGATTTCGCCACCGCGAATCTGCGCCCAGGATTCCTTCAAATTGACGCGTCCCTGCCGCATGCTCTTGACCTCTGTCCCATAGAGAGCCAGGCCGCATTCATACTTTTCTTCCACAAAGTAGTCATGCCACGCCTTGCGATTCTGCGCCACGGTTTTGATTCCCTTTTGATGCGGCACAAGCCTCGCCTCCTTTGCGTGTCTGACCGCTGTTTTTTTCGGGCAAGAAGTATTATACCATATTCGTTTTTTTATTGCAAGTCCCAAACTTCCATGTTATAATAGTTGGGGAAGCGTTTCTTTTGCCACATTCTGCAAAAGGAGCTGCATTTTCCAACGCATAAGGCGGCAAAATGTCGTATTTTGCCCTTTGCAGGCTTCCATTTCTGCCATTCACGAAAAAACAAACGCGCATCCCTATTTGCGGGATGCATCCATTTTTCTGTTAAGGGAGGAACGGCCACCATGAACGATTTGCACGAAATGGCGTATAAAAGCCGTCAGGCCGCGTGGATTCTTTCCGCATCCGCATTGGAGACGCGCAATCTGGCGCTACGCAAAATGGCCGATGTGCTTCGTGCGCATCAGGCGGAAATCTTCGCCGCGAACGAACAGGACATCCAGTGCGCCACGCAGGAAGGGCTGTCCGCACCACTGCTGGGGCGACTGAAATTCCGTGAAGAAAAGCTGCAAGCCGTGGTGGATGGCCTGTTGGCGCTCTCTGACCTGCCCGACCCGATTGGCGAAACGACCATGTGCCACGAAATCACCGAGGGGCTAAAGCTTTACCGCGTCACCTGCCCGATTGGCGTCATTGGCGTAATTTTTGAAAGCCGTCCCGATGCGCTGGTGCAGATTGCCTCCCTTGCGCTCAAGAGTGGCAACGCGGTGCTGCTCAAGGGTGGCCGTGAGGCGTTGCGTACCAATGAGGCACTTTGCAATTGCCTGCGCATCGCCGCGAAGGATGCCGGCCTGCCCATGGACTTTGCCCAGCTGCTGACCACGCGTGACGACGTGACGGCCATGCTGCGTGAGGACACGCTGATTGACCTGATTATCCCGCGCGGCAGCAAGGAATTTGTGCGCCACATCATGGACAATAGCCACATTCCCGTTTTGGGACATTCCGACGGCATCTGCCACGTCTATGTAGACAAGGCGGCTGATTTGCCGATGGCCGTTTCCATTGCCGTGGATAGCAAAGCGCAGAACGTCGCTGTCTGCAATGCATGTGAAACGCTGCTGGTGCATCAGGACATCGCCGCGCAGTTCCTGCCCATGCTCCTTCCGGCGATGCAGGAAAAGCATGTGCGCCTGCTCGGTGACGAGACGACGCGCCGCTATATTCCTGTTGAACCCGCCAGTGAACAAGACTGGCAGACGGAGTATCTAGACCTGGTGCTCTCCATCCGTGTCGTGCCGTCCTTGCAGGAGGCGGTCCGCCATATCAACCACTATGGCAGCCACCACACGGACTGCATCGTGACCCGTGACGACTGCGCGGCGGCGGAATTCCTGACCGGTGTGGATTCTGCGGGCGTGTACCGCAATGTATCCACACGCTTTGCCGACGGCTTCGTCTACGGCTTTGGCGCGGAGGTCGGCATCGCCACCGGCAAGCTGCATGCCCGTGGCCCGATGGGGCTGGACGGCCTGACTACCTACAAATACAAGCTACTGGGTAATGGTCAGCTGATGGCGGAAATGAAGAACCATCAGCGCACCTACACCCATCGCGTGCTGAATGAGGATTGCCCGTTATGACACAAGGAATTGCATTTTTCGACTTTGATGACACGCTGGCCAAGGGCGATTCTATCCTGCCCTACCTGCTCTACTGCATCCGCAAGGGCAAAGCGCCACGCACACAGCTGCTCAAGGCGGCGGCGGCCTTCCTGTACTGGAAGCTGCGCCCCAGTGTCGCCTCTCAGGCCAAGTCTGTCACGCTCTCCTTCCTGCGCGGCTGCAAGGAGGACGACATTCTGGAATTGTCCCGCCAGTTCTTCCGTGATGAATACGCCAAGCGCTTTTTTCAGGATGGCCTGACGGAAATCTGGGCCTTGCGCTCTCAGGGCATGAAAATTGTCATTGTCAGCGCATCGCCGGATGTGTACATGAAGGTGCTGCCGGAATTCATGCCGGTGGACGCGGTGCTGTCCACACACTGTGAATTCGACAAAAACGGCTGCTTCACTGGCAAGGTCGGCAACAACTGCAAGGGCGAGGAAAAGGTGCGCCGCATTGAGCAGTTCTTGCAGGAAAACGACTGGGTGCTGGACATGAAGTGCTCCTCGGCCTATGGCGATTCTCCCTCCGATGCGGACATGATGACACTGGTCAATCGTGCCGTGCTGGTCAATCCGAAAAAGAAGCTGCTTCGTCGCCGCCCTGATGCGGTGACGGTACACTGGCAATAAAGTTTCTTCTACATATTAGAAAGGTGATTTGAATTCTATGATGCGTCTGCAAAAGTTCCTGGCTCTCTCCGGCGTGGCCTCCCGCCGCAACTCCGAAAAGCTCATCGCCGATGGTCATGTGGCGGTCAATGGCCGCACCGTAACGGAAATGGGCATCCAAATTGATGAAACGAAGGACGTCGTGACCGTGGACGGCAAGACCTGCCGTATCCAGCAGGAAAAGCACTATCTGGCCTACAACAAGCCCATGGGCGAGGTGACGACGGTCAGCGACCCTGAAGGCCGTCCCACGGTCATGGACAAGTTCCGCGACTATCCCGTGCGTCTCTATCCTGTCGGCCGTCTGGACTATGACAGCGAAGGACTGCTGCTGCTGACCAACGATGGCGATTTGATGAACAACCTCCTGCACCCCAGCCGTGAGGTCAGCAAGGAGTATCTGGTGAAGGTCTCCAACCGCGTCACGGACGAGACGATTCGCCGTCTGCGCGCTGGCGTCCGTCTGGACGATGATCGCATGACCTCTCCGGCCGATGTGCATCTGGTGCGCTATGAGGCGTTCTCCACGATTCTGCTGGTCACCATTCACGAGGGCCGCAATCGTCAGGTGCGCCGCATGTTCACCGCTGTTGGTCACGATGTGGTGGCCCTCAAGCGCGTCGGCTTTGCCACCATCAAGCTGCACGACCTGCCCCGTGGTCAGTGGCGTCGCCTGACGGATGTGGAAGTCCGCAAGCTGAAGGAGCTGTAAGCAGATGGCATACGAACTTCGCAGCGCCCGCTGGCTTGCCGCCGATGTGCTGCATCAGGTCATTTGTGAGGGCGATACCGTGGTGGACGCTACGCTTGGCAATGGCCACGATACCCAGATGCTTGCCGAGCTGGTTGGCGAAAGCGGACACGTCATCGGCTTTGACATTCAGCCCGATGCGGTGGAGCGCACCCGTCAGCGCCTGTCTGATGCGCAGCTGCTTTCCCGCTGCACCCTCTACGCCGAGGGACACGAGCATTTGTCCGAGCGCGTCCTGACGCCGATTCGCACCGCCACCTTCAATCTGGGCTGGCTGCCCGGTGGCGATAAGTCCATCACCACGCACTGGCAGACGACCAAGACCGCCATTTCTGCCGCGCTGTCCCTGCTGGTCAAGGGTGGCGTGTGTACCATTTGCGCCTATCCAGGGCATGCCGCCGGTGATGAGGAGCGTGCCGCACTGATGGACTTCCTTTCTGCCCTGCGCCCGCAGGAATTCAACGTATTGCACAACCGCTTTCTCAACGCTGGCCCTGGTGCGCCGGAATGCTTCATCATCCAGAAGCAATAAGCCGCATCACACAGCCAGATTCCATTGCAAAGGAGAAACTCGCCATGCATTTGCCTGAACCCGTGGAGCTGATGAACGTCTGCATGCTGGTGGACGAACAAAACCGCATGCTGGTGCAGGATCGCATTGATCCGTCCTGGCCCGTGCTTTGCTTTCCCGGTGGTCATGTGGAGCCGGACGAAATCTGCATTGACGCCGTCATTCGCGAAATGCAGGAGGAAACCGGCCTGACCATCCTTTCGCCGTATCTGGTGGGCATCAAGGAGTGGCGCAAGAGCAACGGCTCACGCGCTCTGGTGCTGCTCTACCGCGCAGATGCGTATGAAGGGACGCTGATTTCCTCCACAGAAGGCGAAAACCGCTGGATGACGCGGGAGGAAATCGCCCAGCATCCTCGTGGCGCAAGTCTGATGGACTTCCTGCCCGTCTACGATCAGGAGCACATCACCCAAATGTACTATGAAAAGACGGATGATGGCTGGCAGACCAGCTATCGCTGACGTTTCTTCATTTGCAATTCACAATCCCCTGTTATATTGATGTAGGGCTGCTATTGCCCGCTTATTTTGCATGGAAAGAAGGACGCCACCCTTGAAAACACCCCTGACGTTCAAGCGTCTGCAAACGCATTTCACGTATTCCTGGTGGAAGTACGCCTTGCTGTGCGTGCTGGTCATCATGTTTTCCGGCATTTATTTCTCCGTCACCCGCTATCGTCCGCCGGAGGAAAAGAAAATCATCGTCGGCGTGTACGGCACCGGCTTTCAGGATGCCTTTGACAGCTACATGGAGGAAGTCCGCACGCTGCTGCTGCCCGAGATGGAGGACATGAGCACCCAGTACATCACGCAGGACGCCACCTACGGCGATGCCGTGCTGACGACCCGCATTGCCGCGCGTGAATGCGACATCTACATCTTCCCCAAGGACACCTTCCAGACGTATTCGCAGCAGGGTGCCTTCATGGCGCTGGAGGAAGAGCTGCCGGAGCTGGTGGCGTTGCTGGAGGAAAACGAAATCAGCCTCAGCCGTGGCTGGCGCACCAACAGCGAAACGAGCGAGAAGCACCTCTACGGCATTCCGCTGGCTGATTTGCCCTATGCGGATACCTTCCTGTTCCCCAATGCCGATTCGTATTATGCCTGCATTTTCTTCAGCACCGGCAACGACGAGAACGTGAAGGTCTTCTTCGATCATTTCATCCGCGATATGATGAATGAGCTGCCCGCTACGCCGACCGATCTGGCCGAATAAGTCGCGGCAATGTTTTTCCCTTGTATTTCCCGCTAATATCCTTGCGAACAGGAAACCGGGGTGGTATCATGAATTTGATACTGCCCCGGTTTTTTTATCGCGGCAGAAAAAGGAGGAAATGACTGATGACAAGGAAGCTGCTGCACTCCATGCTGTCGCTGATGCTTTGCCTGGCGATGCTGCTGAGTCTCTGCCCCATGGCGCTGGCTGAATCAAACGATTCGGCGCTGACCGTCGGTACAACCATCCACGGCTTTACCGTGAAGGAGAATGGCCATTTCGCGCTACTCAATGCCGACACGATTTTGCTGGAGCATGACAAGACTGGTGCGCTGGTCTACTTCCTGCTCAACGAGGACACGAACCGTGCGTTTGACATTTCCTTTGTTACTCCGCTTTCCAACGACAAGGGCATTCCGCACGTGTTTGAGCATTCCACGCTCAACGGCTCGAAGAAGTATCCATCCACGAGTCTGTTCTTCAACCTGTCTTACCAGACCTACAACACGTACATGAACGCCTCCACCTATCAGGTGATGACGACCTACCCTGTGGCGTCCCTGTCCGAGGCGCAGCTGCTCAAGTATGCAGACTTCTATCTGGACAGCTGCTTCAACCCCATGATTTATGAGGATGAAACCATCTTCGACTCCGAGGCATGGCGCTATTCTCTGGAAAGCGCGGATGCGCCCCTGACCATTGCCGGCACGGTGTATTCCGAGATGCAGGGTGCCGCCTCGCTCTCCCGCACGGCGTCCAACAACGCCATGCGTGTTGCCTTCCCGCACACCAACATGGGCTACAATCAGGGCGGTGAGCCGTCCGAGATTCCGTCCATGACCTGGCAGGAAGTCAAGGATTACCACACCGCTTACTATCATCCGTCCAACAGCCTGACGACCATCTACGGCAAGGTAGAGGATCCTGCCGCCTTCCTGGCGCTGATGGATACGTTCTTCTCCACCTACGAGAAGAAGGAATTCGTGTTCGACACGCCCGATTATACGCCCGTTGCGGATTCGATTGAGTGCGTGTTTGAATACCCGGTCTACGCTGACACGAGCGCGGATCACACGGGTGAAACCTACGTTGTCTTCCTGTGCGGCGACGCGACCGAGGAGGAAATCAACGCCCTGGATCTGCTGACCAGCCTGCTGGATGATACATCCTCGCCGCTGATTAGCAACCTGACAGCCGTCCTGCCCACGGTGGATGTCACCACGTATTTGGAAACCATGGGGCCTGAACCGGCGGTTGTGTTCGCGGCCTCTGGCATGAATGCCGAGGATGCCACCCTGCTGCGTGACTGCATCTACACCTCCATGCGTCAGTTCATGAGCACCCCTGTCAGCGACGAATTGCTGGACGGCATTGCCGCCTCCCTGAGCATCGAAACCGCCCTGATGGGTGAAAGCTCCGACCTGGGTGTCAACATGGCGCAGAACATCGCCTACTACTGGGCGGTGGAAAACGATGTGCATGCCTACGAAAAGTTCATCGAAAACCTGAACAACTTCCAGAAGTATCAGGATGAGGACATGTATAACCAGCTGGTGGCCAAGTACCTGACGGAGGACAACCCGCGTGTTGTCACCGTGACCACCGTTGCCGCTCCCGGCCAGAAGGAAGTCGAGGAGGCTGAGCTGGCCCAGAAGCTGGCTGATGTGAAGGCCGGCATGACGGCAGACGAAATCAACGAAATCGTGGAACGCACGGCCGCTTTGGCCGCCGGCGCCACCGACGATGCCTCCGCCTACGTGGCGCAGCTGCAAGCCGTCACCGTTGACAGCCTGCCCGAGGAAGTGCGCGTATACGACTACGCTGACGTGACCGACGAGCGCGGCATCCGCTTTGTGGATGTGCAGGCGGATGTGGACAACATCGGCCAGACCTACATCCTGCTGGACGCCTCCGGCATCACGAAGGAAGACCTGCACTGGTTCAACCTCTACACCCAGCTGGTCGGCAGTGTGGACACGAAGCAGCATGAGGTTGCCACCATCTCCGCACTGGCCAGCCGCTACCTCTACGGTGGCCGCGTGAAGATTGCCGTGCTGGATACCGATACGCCCAACGGCTTCACGCCCTACCTGCGCATGAGCTGGAACGCCACGGATGAAGACATGGCTGGCAGCTACGACCTGATGCATGAAATCCTCTTTGAGAGTGACTTCACCGACACGGTGGTAATTTCCGCCTTCCTGTCCTCTCTGCGCCTATCCATGCAGCAGGATTTCAACGAGAATGCATACTCCTATCTGCTGAACCGTGCGTACTGCCGCACCGAGCCCGGCTACAACCTCTACTTCTACGCCACCGGCTTTGAGTTCTACGACTTCCTTGCGGACGCGCAAGCACTGCTGGAAAGTGATCCCGACGCCTTTGCCGCCAAGCTGAACGACATCGCAAGCAAGCTGTGCAACAGCACGAACGCCATCTTCGGCTTTGCCGGTAACGAGGCATCCATCGCCAACCACCGCACGGCGGCGGAAGGCTTCATTGCCACCCTGGGCACGAGCGAGATTGTGCCTCAGACCTACGACCTGCCCATTCCGGCGGCCAGCGAGGGTCTGGTGATTGACAGCTCCGTCAACTACAACATGGTCTACGCCACCTATGAGCAGATGGGCATTGAAGACGGCTACAACGGCGGCATGGATGCGCTGTGCGCGCTGGTGACGGACGGCCTGCTCTATCCGCTGCTGCGCGACCAGTACGGCGCATACAGCGTCTTCCACGGTGCCAGCACAGATGGTGTCTACATCATCACCTACCGCGACCCGAATGTCGCCCAGTCCTTCAACGTGATGAGCTACGTCCCGCAGCTGCTGATCCAGTTGCAGATGATGCTGGATCAGGATACGCTCAACGGCTACATCCTGTCCTGCTACAGCTACTACGCGCTGTCCACAGGTGAGCTGGCTGGTGCGGCCGCCATCATCCCGGACATCATCGAGGGCGTTGATCCCTACATGGAATTGCAGTGGATGCACGACCTGAAGGAATTCAAGATTGAGGACATTCCCACGTTCGCCACGCTCTATCAGGCGCTGCTGGAAAATGGCTACATGGCCACGGCTGGCAGCCAGGCGACGCTGAACGCGCAACCCACCGGCACCTACGAGAACATCATCAAGCCCTGACCTCGGTTTCTTTGGAGGGATTGGCCACGCGCCAATCCCTCTTTTGCATACAAAAAAAGCACCTTCACCGCCATATCGGCAGGGAAAGTGCTTTTTCAGGTCAGGTGGTATACAGTAACCGCCTTTTTCAATTACGTCTAAATGATTACTGCTTCGGCCACGCGCTCTGGGATTCCATCGGCTGCACCTCAGAAGCTGCAACGCTCTTGAGCAGACCGGAGACTTCCGTCAGCATGTCGCGATTTAATTCATAAAAGACAGCTTTGCCAATTCTCTGATCCTTTACTAATTCCGCATCAATCAGCAGGCGCATATCGTGCGACAGCGTCGGCTGCGTCACATGGAATTGCTTGAGAATTTCGCTGGCAGACATACGGCCTTGCGAAAGCATCACAATAATCTTGAAGCGCTTCGGCTCGGCAATGGCCTTAAAAACTCGGCACATCCGATTCTGATCGTATTCCATGATCAATACTCCTTCCTCATGGTATAGTTCCCGTATGTTTATATTATAATTAGAACCTTTGCTTTGTCAAGCACTCATCAAAGATTTTTTTATAAAAACACGGAGTTTTGCAGGTTTTTGTGTACGCCACCGATATTTTCCTGCGTTTCATCAGATTCTGGCGCACATTTCCTTATTTTCCGCTGTGCGCATTGTCATATGCGCGCTGAATTTCCTCCGGCAGACGGTCTGGCAACAATGCATGGATTCTTTCATCTGTGCCTTCAGCAATCGCCTGATCATAATACCAGCACTTGAATCTGAGCATGT
This sequence comes from uncultured Faecalibacterium sp., assembly GCA_964464815.1. Taxonomy (GTDB): domain Bacteria; phylum Bacillota; class Clostridia; order Christensenellales; family Aristaeellaceae; genus UBA11524. Next base: position 7,204 of record CAYXHF010000007.1, on the reverse strand, counting down.
CCAGCACGCGGTTCAGGTGCGCAATTTCTTCCTCCACAGCCTCGCGCTGCTTCTGGAACATGGCCTGTCGCTGCGGGAATGTAGATGGCCCTTCCTGGCACCAGTCGATATACTGCCTGATATCCTTGATTTCCAGCCCGGATTTTTTCAGGCATTCGACAATGCGCAGCATTTCCAATTCCCGCTCGCCAAACTGGCGCACGCCCGATACGCGCTCCATTTGCCCCAGCAGCCCCTGCTGGTCATAATACCGCAACGTCGAAACCGGCAGTCCTGTCATTTCCGATACCTGTCCAATGGTGTACATCACATTTTTCTCCATTCGCATGTGGATTTTTTTCGCAAGCACTTGACCTGAAGTCAGGTTCAGGTGCTATCATTAGCATAGCACCGTTTTCTCTTCGGTGCAAGCAAAATATGCTTCGGCGGCCATTTTTCGCCGCCCCTACCACAGGAAAGGAGTCTGTCAGATGGAGTACATCACGCTGTCAAATGGCGTCCAGATGCCGCAGCTCGGCTATGGCGTGTATCAGGTGACCAAGGACGAATGTGAACGCTGCGTCCGTGATGCACTGGATGTGGGCTATCGCCTCATCGACACCGCGCAGAGCTATTTCAACGAAGAGGAGGTTGGCCGCGCCCTGGTCGGCAGTGGCATCCCGCGTCAGGAGCTGTTCCTGACCACGAAGGTCTGGATTGAGCATTACGGCTACGAGGCCGCGAAAGCGTCCGTCCTGGAATCCATGGAGAAGCTACAGGTCGATTACCTGGATTTGTGCCTGCTGCACCAGCCCTTCAGCGACACCTACGGCGCCTATCGTGCGCTGGAGGAGCTGTACGATGCGGGCAAAATCCGCGCGATCGGCATTTCCAACTTCTACGCCGACCGCATGATTGATTTTGCCGCCTTTACCCGCATCAAGCCCATGGTCAATCAGGTGGAGATTCACCCGCACCACCAGCAGGCGGAAAGTAAGCGCTGGCACGACAAATACGGCGTGCAGCTGGAGGCATGGGCGCCCTTTGGCGAAGGCCGTGGTAACATGTTCCACCTGCCCGAGCTGCAAGCCATTGCCGATGCGCACGGCAAGACCGTCGCGCAGGTGATTCTGCGCTGGCATTTACAGCGCGGCATCATCGTAATTCCCAAGTCCACGCACAAGGAGCGCATGGCGGAGAATTTCGCCGTTTTCGACTTCCAGCTGACGGATGCGGAAATGGCCACCATCGCCGCGCTGGACAAGCAGCAAAGCAGCTTCTTCTCCCACACCGACCCGACGATGGTCGAGTGGTTCGTCCGCATGGTGGAGGAGCGCAAGAAGCAGCATGACTGCACCAAGGACAAAAAGAATTGGTAAGGAGAGATATTTCCTATGAGAAAGAACTTTGGCAGTAAGCCCATCCTGTACCCGCAGCCGGTATTCATCATCGGCTCGTATGACGAAAACGGCACGCCCGATGCCATGAACGCCGCATGGGGCGGCATCAGCGAAAGCAACGAAATTTCCATGTGCCTGAGCGCGTCGCACAAGACAGTGCGCAACATTCTCGCCCGTGGCGCCTTCACCGTCAGCATGGCGACTGCGGATACCGTTGTCCCCTGTGACTATGTGGGCCTCGTCTCCGGCAATCAGGTGCCGAACAAGCTGGAAAAGGCCGGTTTCCACACCGTGAAGAGTGAATTTGTGGATGCACCCATCATCACCGAGCTGCCCATGGCGGTGGAATGCAAGCTCATCAGCTATGACGAGGAAAGCTGCCGTATGGTCGGCGAAATTGTCAACGTCTGCGCCGAGGAAAGCGTGCTGACGGATGGCAAAATTGACCCCATGAAGCTGCGCCCAATTACCTTTGACGGCATGAACCGTGCCTATTATGTGCTGGGCGAAAAGGTTGCCGATGCCTTCCATTGTGGCGCGGCGCTGAAGTAATTTCCTTTGGGCGCTGCCTGCGGAAAAGCGTTTTGTCCGCAGGCAGCGCCTTTTTGCGTCCCAATGGCCCAATTGCGCGATTTCCTTCCGCAAACGGTTGCGAAGACGGCGAATTCCTGCTATAATATGATTGGTTTTTTCCGCACTTTCGCGCCGATTATGCGATGCATGCATCGCTTTGACAGACAGGAGATTATCATGCAAGGCCGAAATTCCGCTTCCAGCATCCTAGACCCGGAGCAAAAGAAAAAGCAGCGCCTGCGAATGTTTCGCAACTGCGGCATCGTTTTGCTGGTCGTGGTGCTGATTATCAGCGCCGTGAACCTCGTGCGCTACCTGACGCGCTCCCACGCCATCAACCAGTATGCCCTGCCCTGCTTCTCGCATCAGGACGTGACCGTCTTCCGCGACGGCGTGCTGTATTATGACGGCGATTCCATTCACTTCCTCAACGCCAACGGTAGCGTCATCTGGTCGTATCCCGTCGGCCCGGAGGCGTCCTTCAGCGTTTCGGATGAGTATATGATTGCCTGGTCCGGCACGCAACTCTTCATCGTCAATGCCAATGGCCGTCCGACCTACAACGAGCCGATGACGAGCGAGATTCAGTTCGCACGCATCAACAACTCGCGCGCTGCCATCGTGCTTGGGGACGAAATTTCCCCGCAGCTGCTGATGGTGGACGTCAACGGTCAGCTGCTGGATAGCGAGCAGACCGTGTTTGACGGCATGATGCTGCTGGACTGCGGCTTCTTCGGCAACAACGAGGAATATTGCTGGACGCTCTCCATGGACGCCTACAGCCCGGCGCTGGCCACGTATCTGCACACCTTCCAGGTGGACAAGATGAACACGGGCAACGTCAATTTGGGCGACAATCTGGTCTACAAGGTTTTCTACGGCGACAGCAAGCTGCACGTGTTCACCACCCAGCAGCTCAACATCTACGACTATCGTGGCGTGCAGGATGCCAACGAGACGCAGCTGATTTACGGCTGGCGCTTGCTGGATCACAACACGTCCAGCCGTGGCACGCCGCAGATGCTCTTCGGCCCGACCGACCAGACGAGTGGCACCCGCGCCATCACTGAGCTGCGCGTGCTCTCCTCGTCGCTGGATCAGCACTTCACGCTGCCCAGCACGTGCGTTGGTGCGACGCTGATGGGCAATCGCCTGTACGCCTTCGCGCCGGATTACCTGTTCACCTCTCCCCTGAATACCCAGCGCTTTGTGGCGTATTCTTCTCCTTTGCCCGGTGGACGCACGGTGTCGTCCCTGATTGGTGTCACCTCCAACGGATATGCCATCGTCACCTGCGGCGCGGAGGTCTACAGCATTTCCCTGCCCCAATAAATAAGCCAAACGCGGTAAGCCGTCTCCACATTGCAGGAGCGCTTACCGCGTTTTTTACTAATTTAGTATTATTCTCCCAGCAGGGCCATCATCGCACCGCTTTCGTCCTGTCCGTATGACCACATGGCCGTTCCTTGCAGCCCCTGTGCCTTGACCCAGGACAGCTTTTCCCGAATCGACTGCGCATCCTCACCGCTGACAAACGTCGCGCCGTCATACCAGTAGGTCGCCACGGCGTCCTTGTCGTAATAGCGTGTGTAGCCGTTTGCATCCAGCACATTCATCTCGTCAAAAGTCATGACCTTCGTCACCGCGCTGCCAGCCTGTGCGCCCAGTCCGTCGCCTTCCGATACGACCTGCCGCCATGCACGCCCGTAGGCCGGAAAGCCCATCAGCAGCTTGTCCGCCGCCAGACCGCCTTCCCGCAGCAGCTTCACCGCGCGTGCGCCGGAGGAGCGTTCCGTCATATTCGGGTAGAGTGCCGCATGATGCCCGGTCGTCGTGTCGAACCCGCACAGGTCGTAGGCCATCACGACCGCCTGATCCACCAGCGCATTCAGCCGCGCCGGCGAAATGGCGCGAATGTGGTTTTCTCCCGCACCCAGCGCCACGGACAGCACGTATTCCTGCCCGGTCTGCGCTTCCCGTGCGTCAAGTCCTTGCCGCAGGCACGCAAGGAACTGATACCAGTTTTCCACATCGTCCTCGCGGCGCTTGATGCCCGTCGATACACCGGGATACTCCCAGTCAATATCCACACCGCGCATGCCGTATTCGTCCATCAGCCCCAGCAGGCTGTCCGCAAGCTTCTGACGTCCTTCTGCCGTCGCGCATGCATCCGAGAAGCCATCCGCGCCCCAGCCACCAATGGCCAGCACGCCGCGAATGTGTGGATGCTTCTGCAAATACGCCTTGACCTTCTCCACCCCCAGCAGATGACTGCCGTCCGCTTCGCCATCCCGAATCAGCGCGAAGGAATAGTTGATTTGGTCAATATGCGCCGCATCCGCATCCCGCAGGGACAGCTTTGCCTGATCCATCACATAGACCACCGTCGTGTGACTGCGCTTTTGCTCCGCATGCGCCCGGCCGGGCATGCCCACGCCGCCCAGCACCGTCAGTAGCAGAAAGGCTGGCAGGAATCGCCTGTGCAAATGCCTTTCCCCTTTTGATTTTCGTTGAAACACGTTTTCTCCTCCTCACAATGGATTGCATGACCATCATACCACATGTCCTGCCCGCTTGTCATTGGGCGATTCTACCAAGCCTCAAGTATTTAACGTACATTTCCTGGTTTTTTCGCAGAAACGCTTGACAGACGCGGAATTGTGTTGTACTCTTTTGGATGAGATTACATGGAGGGCATCAGTTATGATTTTTATTGGAATCTGCGGCGCAAGCGGCAGCGGAAAATCCACTCTGGCGGACGCACTGGCCTTGAAGCTGGGCGACCGTTGCCTTGTGTTGCAGCAGGATTGCTACTACCGTGACCATCCCGATTTATCCTTCGCCGAGCGCGGCAAGCTCAACTATGACGAGCCGGGCATCTTCGACCACGACCTGCTGCTTTCGGACATCAAGGAGCTGATGAAGGGGCGTCCCATCACCCGCAAAGCCTACGACTACACGCAGCATCGCCGTGCCGACACGCAGGAGCTGATTTATCCGCGCGATGTGGTGATTCTGGAGGGCATCCACTGCTTCTTCGACCCGCGCCTGACGCAACTGATGTTCCTGAAGCTGTACATGAAGGTCGATGCGGATATTTGCCTGCTCCGCCGCATTGAGCGCGACATCACGGAGCGCGGTCGTTCCATTGACAGCATTGCCTCCCAGTATCGGGATACGGTTCGCCCGATGTTCAACCAGTACATCGCCAATTACGTTGAATTTGCCGACATCATCGTCGCTGGCGGCGGCAAGAATGCCCGCATTGTGGATATTCTCTCCGGCTATGTCGCGGATGAATTAAGCAAGCGCGAGCAGGAAATCATCTGATTTTCCTCATGAATACACAATAAAGGAGTTTTGTATTATGGCATCGAAAGTATTTTTCACCCGCAACATCACCCCTGAAAACGTGCTGAAGCTCTATGACGCCTGTGGTCTTTCCCTGACGGGCAAGGTCGCCGTGAAGGTGCATTCCGGCGAAAAGGGCAATCAGAATTTCCTGCGCCCCGATTTCTGGCGTCCGATGATTGAACGCGTAAACGGCACGGTCGTGGAGTGCAACACTGCCTACGCCGGTTCGCGCAACACGTCCGAGGCGCATTGGCAGACCATGCGCGACCATGGCTGGGCCGCGGAATTTCCCGTGGACATCATGGACGAGGAAGGCCCGGATTTGCAGCTGCTGATTCCCGGCGGCAAGGTCATTCAGAAGAACTATGTCGGCCAGCATCTGACGCGCTATGACTCCCTGCTGGTGCTGAGCCACTTCAAGGGCCATCCGATGGGTGGCTTCGGCGGCGCGATTAAGCAGCTGTCCATCGGCGTTGCCTCCTCCTACGGCAAGGCACACATTCACGGCGCTGGCAATGCAGAATTGTCCTTTGGCGGCGACCACGATGGCTTCCTGGCCTCCATGGCCGACGCTGCCTCTTCCGTGGCCAAGCGCTTTGCCGGGAAGGCTGTGTACATCAACGTCATGAAGAACCTGTCTGTTGACTGCGACTGCTGCGCGGAAGCTGAGAATCCCTGCATGGCCGACATTGGCATGATGGCGTCCCTTGACCCCATTGCCATTGATCAGGCTTGTCTGGACATGGTCTACGCCGCTACGGACGACCCGGGCCAGAAGCACTTCCTGGAGCGCGTCGAAAGCCGTCACGGCATCTACACGGTCGAATGCGCCGCAGAGATGGGCTTCGGCAGCCGCGAGTATGAGTGCATCTCGCTGGATGAAGCATAATCATAGAGGATACCATAAAAGCGGATTTGTGGCTCGTTTCCGGGCTTCAAATCCGCTTTTGATTTGTGATGCTTTTTCCATATGAATTTGGTATGGTAGCTTCTCACCACCACCACGTGATGATGATTTAATATCATACCCATTGTTCCATTGTAACACTTTGTCACACGAAAACTTGCGAAGTCAAGGCAATTGTGCTATACTGATGATGGAAAACGAGTGCCTTGCGTTTGAAGGAAGGAGGGCGAACGTATGAACACGCAAAAACTGCCCGTAGGTATTGAAAATTTCGCGGAAATCCGCAAAGAAGATTTCTACTATGTAGACAAAACTGGCTTGATTATTGATTTGCTGGCCGGCTGGGGCAAGGTCAACCTGTTCACGCGCCCTCGTCGCTTTGGCAAAACGCTGAACATGAGCATGCTGAAGTGCTTCTTCGAGATTGGCGGCGACAAGTCCATTTTCGACGGGCTGAAGGTTGCGCAGGACAAGCAGCTTTGCGACACTTATATGGGCAAGTATCCCGTGGTGTTCGTTTCGCTCAAGGGCGTGGATGGGCTGACGTTTGAGGACGCATATCAAATGCTTTGCGAAATCATCTGTCAAGAAGTAATCCGTCTGCAATACCTGATGGACAGCCCGTCCATCACAGAAGCAGAAAAGCAACCCCTTCGGAATATGATGAATCGCCAGTTTGAGGTCAGCGAAGTCAAAAACAGTCTGAAACTTCTATGTTCCCTGCTGGAAAAGCATCACGGTCAGAAGGCCATCCTGTTGATTGACGAATATGACGTTCCGCTGGACAAGGCGTACCATCACGGCTACTACGAGCAAATGATTGACCTCATTCGTGCGATGTTCGGAGCAGCGCTGAAAACGAATGACAGCCTGTTCTTTGCTGTATTGACTGGCTGTTTGCGAGTGTCGAAGGAAAGCATCTTTACCGGGCTGAATAACCTGATGGTGCATTCTATTTCAGACGAGAAGTTTGACGAATATTTTGGCTTCA
>CAYXHF010000006.1:0-80551 GCA_964464815.1 uncultured Faecalibacterium sp. | reverse complement strand
ACAAGACCGGCTGCGTGGCGGTGTTCATCAACCAGCTGCGTGAAAAGGTCGGCGTCATGTACGGCAATCCCGAAACGACGCCCGGCGGCCGCGCCTTGAAGTTCTACTCCTCCGTCCGTCTGGATGTTCGCCGTGGCGAGCAGCTCAAGAACGGCAGCGAGGTTGTCGGCAACCACACCAAGGTCAAGGTTGTCAAAAACAAGGTCGCACCGCCCTTCCGCGTGGCCGAATTCGACATCGTTTACGGCGAAGGCATCAGCCGCGAAGGCACGCTGCTGGACATTGCCGTAGAGCGCGACATCATCCACAAGAGCGGCGCCTGGTTCAGCTACAAGGATCAGCGCATCGGTCAGGGCCGCGAGAACACGCGTCTGTTCCTGCGCGACCATCCCGAAATCACGGACGAAATCGACGCCATCATCCGTCAGGAGATTTTCGCCGAGAAGCCCGCTGCACCCGCTCCCGAGGATGATCCGGGCGAGCTGCCCGAGGAGGACGAGGACGACCTTGCCCTGCTGGCCGCGGATCTGGGCGACGACGCCGGTCTGGCGCCGCTGGACGAGGAATAATCCCGCATCGTCCGAAAAAATATCCACAGGTTATCCGCACTATCCACCTGCTTCTCCACGCAGGTGGATTTTTTGTGGATAACTTTTTCCATAGAAAAAGGCGCTCCCCCTTATGGAGAAACGCCTTCTGTCGAGTCAACTGTTTCCTGTGCATCCGCTTCTTCATGCAGATGCCACTGATAGACCTGCAAGACCCTTGCGCCTTCGAGCCTTTCGTTATATGCGCACCTCTGCACCAATTCACGGTAGATATTGAAGGAAATTTCGTACACACGCACGCTTTCACCACGGATACCGCGTTGCTGCGGGTCAACGGCGATGAAGCGCTTCGTCTCGGCATTGTATCCGGTCAGCAGCAGCGCATGGCCCGTGCCATTGGTGCGCTTCATGTATACATACAGGGGCGAATAATCCGCGTCCTGCAAGTAATTCGCCATCATCTCATCCAGCGTCGCATCCTCCAGCCCGATGCGTTCCAGCTGGGGCAGCAGCGCCGTCACCGCGTCATACGGCTCGTTCAGGTTCCGCTCCTGAAGCAGCAGGCTCATCTGCACCGGCGTCATATCTACGCCAAGGTAGGACAGCGCCATGGAGTACACCGCGCGCGTACACATCGTCCCGATATAGAAATCATACGGCACGCCATACTGATTTTTTTCCGCCGTCAGGTCGAACTGACCTTTTTCCTCGCCGCTGCGCCAATAGTCCTGACAGTAATACACATCACGCTGTGTCTGGGCGATATAGCGCACGTGTCCGCGCTGCACCGCCTGTGCCTGGCCGCTATCGGATACAATCAGGCATGCCGTTGCCGCGTCCACCGTATCGGTCGCGGTCATTGATGCAGGCGCGTCCTCTGCCAGACAGCCCATGCAAAGCAGCAGGGACAGCAGGCAACAGAGCAGCTTTTTCATGCCGATGTATCCTCCTTTCGCATTTGTATATTCCAATTTATTGTACCATACTTCGCTTTGACAGGCAAGTATTTTTTACCATTCAACGATTCCGTGCCCTGCCCATTTGCAAACCGCGGAAAATATGGTATACTGTTCCTGAAAGAGCAATGCCGCTCTTCCCCACACAACCGGGCGCGCGCCCAAAGGAGCATCCCATGAGCAAGACGAAGGAACGCATTCACGACAGCAACCTGCGCTACAAGCAGGGCCTCGGCCAGAATTTTATTTATGACGAAGACCTGCTCGCCGCCCTGGTGGCATCGAGCGAAGTCACCAAGGACGACGACGTATTGGAGATTGGCCCAGGCGCAGGCAGCATGACGAAATACCTCTGCGACGCGGCGCACCACGTCCTCTCAGTTGAGCTGGACGAGCGGCTGATTCCGCTGCTGACAGCATTTTTAGCGGACAAGGATAACTTCACCCTTGTGCAAGGCGACGTCATGACGCTGAATCTCCCCGAGGTCACAGCATCGTTGCGCAAGCCGCTGTCTGTTGTCGCGAATATTCCCTATTATATCACTACGCCACTGATGACCATGCTGATGACGAGTTCGATTCCGATTGCCCGCATGGCGCTGATGGTACAGAAGGAAGTTGCGGACAAGGTGTTGGCGCAGCCGGGTGACGATGGCTGGTGCATGCTGAGTGTGCGTAGCCAGTACTATTGCGACCCGTATCTGGCCATGGACGTACCGGCGAAGTGCTTCACGCCCGTGCCGAAGGTAGACAGTGCATTCATCGTCCTGCCGTGGCGGGAGACACCGGCCGTCTCCGTGCAGTGCGAGGAGGACTTCTTCCGCGTCGTGCAGGCGGCCTTTGCGCTCCGCCGCAAGACGATGGCGAACGGCCTTTGCGCCGCATTCCACATGGAGCGTGCCGACGCGCTTTCCCTGATTGCCCAAGCGAATCTGGACGAAAAGGTTCGCGGCGAAAAGCTCACCCTTGCCGATTTCGCTCGTCTCTCCGACGCCTACACCGCCTGGAAGGCAGCCCAATAACCCAAGTCGGGTGCGAAAGCATCCGGCTTTTTTCGCGTGGGAGAGACGCAGGGGCGCTGCCCCTGCACCCCGCAAGGGACGTTGTCCCTTGACCCTTTTCGCGATGGGGGGGTGTGATATAACGGCTGTTTCCGCGTGGGGGAGACGCAGGGGCGCTGCCCCTGCACCCCGCAAGGGACGTCGTCCCTTGACCCTTTTCGCGATGGGGGGGTGTGATATGACGGCTGTTTCCGCGTGGGGGAGACGCAGGGGCGCTGCCCCTGCACCCCGCAAGGGACGTCGTCCCTTGACCCTTTTCGCGATGGGGTGGTGTGATATATTGACAATTTCCGCGTGGAGCGCTTTTTGGGGAATTGTAAATTTTCCAGTTTTATCACCGTTTGTGTCCTTTTTCTCTTGACAATGAAACAGTTTTGTAATAAACTCTTCTTAGTCGAAAGGAGTGAATCTTTCCATGTCGCATTTCCGCCGCTTTTTCGTTGCTTCCTTGGCGACCCTTGCACTGACGGTTTCCCTGGTTTCTGCCGATACCGCAACTGTGACCGCAAGCAAGCTCAATCTCCGCGAAAAGGCAAATTCCGCTAGCACTTCCCTGCAAATGCTCCCCAAGGGCACGAATCTCGAAATTATCGGTACAAGTGGTAGCTGGTACAAAGTCACCTATGGCAAGTATACCGGCTATGTGTATAAGACGTATGTCACCGTCACCAAAACAAGTTCTTCCTCCACCAGCAACAGCTCCACGGCTTCCAGCACGACGCGCCTGCAAAAGGGCGCAACGGGTACGGCCGTGCGTGATTTGCAGACCAAGCTGAAAAAGCTGGGCTTCTATACCGCATCTATCGATGGCACATTTGGCGCCACGACGGAAAATGCCGTCAAGGCGTTCCAGAAGAAATACAATCTGGTGGCCGATGGCGTTGCTGGTACGGCCACGCTGAACAAGCTCAATACGCTCTATAAGACAGCCACCACGACCAGCTCCTCCACAAGCAAGGTCGATGATGATCGTCTTAAAATTGGCGACACCGGCGCCGATGTGCGCGATTTGCAGACCAAGCTCAAGAAGCTGGGCTTCTACACCGGTTCGATTGACGGCACGTTCGGTTCTGGCACGCAGAGTGCCGTGCTGGCGTTCCAGCGCAAGTATGGCCTGACGGCTGACGGCATTGCGGGCACGTCCACCATATCGAAGCTGAACACGCTGTACAAGAACGCAACATCCTCCTCTTCTTCCTCCAGCAACACGGACGATGACGCCCTGCGCATGGGCGCAACCGGCACGGCTGTCAAGGAGCTACAAACGATGCTGAAGAAGCTGGGCTACTACAACGGCTCGATTGACGGCACGTATGGTTCCGGCACGTACAGTGCCGTGCGCACCTTCCAGCAGAAGAACGGCCTGATTGTGGACGGCGTTGCGGGTTCTGCCACGCTGAAGAAGATTTCCTCCGCGGTCACTGCTGCGGACAAGAAGGACGATACGAAGAACGACACCGCAAACGATGGCACGCTACGCAAGGGCGACATCGGCACGGCCGTCAAGACGCTCCAGCAGAACTTGAAGACGCTGGGCTTCTACGCCGCCACGGCGGACGGTTCCTTCGGCACGACAACCGAAAACGCCGTCAAGTCCTTCCAGAAGAAGTACGGCCTCACCGCCGACGGCATCGTGGGTTCCTCCACGCAGGCGAAGATTACCGCTGCGCTGTCTGCTGCGTCCAGCAACACGTATGTAACCGAGTCTTTGAACTGGTTCAATGGTGGCAAGAACAAGATTCCGGCGGGTGCCGTCTTCCAGATTAAGGACGTAAACACCGGCTACATCTTCACCGCACGCTGCCAGAGCAACGGCAACCACATGGACGCCGAGCCACTGACCGCCGAGGACACCGCCATCCTCAAGAAAATCAACGGCGGTTCCTTCTCCTGGCGTCGTCGCGCCGTGCTGGTGAAGTACAACGGCCACGTATACGCCTCCTCCATCTACTCCGAGCCGCACGGCACGGACACAATTCCCAACAACGACTTTGATGGCCAGTTCTGCCTGCACTTCACCGGCAGCAAGACCCACGGCACAGACCGCGTGGACGAAGACCATCAGGCATGTGTGGAGAAGGCTCTGAAAGCCACCTGGTAAGCATTTTCGCTGCACCGTATCATCGCGGTGCAGCTTTTTGATTGCAGCAAAAAAGGAGCGGTACACTTCTTCTGCATCACAGCTCCACACACCTTTGGCCGACTGAGAGGGCCTGCCACGCTGCACCATACCATTTCCACGAAGAAAGCCACACAGCATGCTACAGTCAAGCATCTGCATGAAAGTCTTGCATGCGGCGCGAGCCCTCTCAGTCACCTTCGGTGACAGCTCTCCCAGAGGGCGAGCCAAGGGTGCGTACCATGCGCCTGTTGCAGACCCGAGGTGATTGTGCATGTTACTAGCACGCTGGCTGCCGGAACAAACGCGTTCTGTGAAGCGAAGACTAGCTGGAATCAAAACTACCCCTTGGCTCTCCCGCTGGGAGAGCTGTCGGCCTTTGGCCGACTGAGAGGGCTTGCCACGCACGGAGCGCCAAGACACCGCAAGTTGTTCCTTCTTTTTTGCATCTTTACGTTTTTTCCCGCAAAAAACGAGTGAATCAGCTTTACGTTCCACCTTGCTTTATGGTATAATGGGGCTAACAAGCTGATACAAGTGAGGTGTTTTCCATGCATCTATTACATAATCAGGTGGCGCTCCCCTTCGTCGTTGAAGAAACCGCGCACGCAGGTGTCCTGCGCGTTGCGGGTAAGGTCATGCAGGATGTGCAGAAGGTGACAGGCGCTCTGCCTGCGCTGCTGCGTCATGCACCGGATGCGCCGCATATTCTTTGCGCGACGCTGGGGTGCAGTCCCCTTTGTGATGCGCTCATTCAGGCGGGCAAGCTCCCGCAGGCGGAGCAGATTCGCGGCAAGTGGGAATGCTACGCCATTGCCATTGTCGATCAGGCGCTCATCATCATTGGCTCTGACAAGCGCGGCACGGAGTTCGGCATGTTCGAGCTGTCGCGCTTCATCGGCGTTTCTCCCCTGTGCTATTGGGGCGACGCCGAGCCGCAGCATCAGGATAACGTGGCGCTGGATGCGCTCTGCTGTGTCTCCCATGAGCCGAGCGTGCGGTATCGCGGCCTGTTCATCAATGACGAGTGGCCCTGCTTCGGTTCGTGGTGCATGTCGCACTTTGGCGGCGTCAATGCCCAGATGTATGACCACGTGTTTGAGCTGCTTTTGCGCCTGAAGGCCAATTACCTCTGGCCGGCCATGTGGGCCAGCGTCTTCGCCGATGACGGCCCTGGCCCGGAGAACGAGCGTCTGGCCGATGAATACGGCATTGTCGTTGGTAACAGCCACCACGAGCCGTGTCTGCGTGCGGGCGAGGAGTTCCAGCGTACCGTTCGCGCCGGTGGTGCATTCGGCACGGACTGGAATTTCGTGCGCAACCGGGACGGCATCACCCGCTTCTGGGCCGAGGGACTGGAGCGCTCCGGCCAGTACGAGCATCTGATTACCATCGGCATGCGTGGCGAGGCGGACAGCTCCATGCTGGGTGAAAACGCCTCCCTGCGCGCCAACATCGAGTATTTGAAGGATGTCATCACCACGCAGGAGCGCCTGATTGACGCCCATGCCGGTGACAAATCCCGCAATCAGCCGCGTCTGCTGGCGCTGTATAAGGAAGTCGAGCCGTTCTTCTACGGCAATGACGAGGTTGCCGGTCTCAAGGACTGGGACGGTCTGCGCAACACCGTCTGCATGCTCTGTGAAGACAATTTCGGCTTTATGCGCAGTCTCCCTACGCCCGAAACGACCGAGGCGCTTCGCAAGCGTGGTTGCGGCTGGGGCATGTATTATCACGTGGACTATCACGGCGCACCTGTCAGCTATGAATGGATGCCCTCCACGCCCTTCACCAAGCTCTGGGAGCAGATGTGTCTGGCCTACGACGCGGGCATTCGCGACGTCTGGATTTTGAACACAGGCGACCTGAAGGGCAATGAAGTATCGCTGTATCAGTTCCTGTCTCTGGCCTACGACTACGACCGTTGGGGCAGCAGCGAAACCGACAACGCCCTGCGCTGGGTTGAATTCTTCATTCGTGAAACCTTCCCCACGCTTTCCTCTGCCGAGCAGGCACAGGCCCAGCAGATTCTGATTGACCTGTACGACCTGAACGGCAAGCGTCGCCCTGAGGCACTCAATGCCAGCATCTATCATCCCTGCGCCGAGCAGGAAAGCAGCCGTATGGAGGCGATTGGCACGGATTTGCTCCGTCGCAGCGAGGCCCTCTACGTCTCCCTTTCCGGCGCAAGCAAGGATGCCTTCTACAGCATGATTCACCTACCCGTTTGCGCCAGCGTCAATCTGCTGCACATGCATCTGTTCTCCGGCCGCAATGCGCATTACGCCGCACAGGCGCGACCCGTTGCCAACGTCTACGCCAAGCTGGTGGACGAGACCATGCAGCGTGACGCTCAGCTTTGTGCCGATTACGCCGCCTTCCGTAACGGCAAATGGCGCGGCATGGAGCAGGAGGCGCATATCGGCTTCACCGCCTGGAACGAGGACGGCTGCAAGCTTCCCCTGCGCACCACGGTTTATCCGTGGAAAGCGCCGCGCCTTTCCGTCTCCCGTGCCGACAGCGAGGCCATCTTCGGCCGCCGCTATGGCCAGCCTGCTGAGGTGCTGGTGGACGACTTCTGCGACGCCGGTGTGACACAGGTGCAGCTGGAAATCGCCAATGCGGGCACGGGCGTCCTGCACTACCAGATTGAAGGCGGTGCGCCGTGGCTCACCTGTGACCCGGCTTCGGGCGATGTGACGCTCCTGCAAACCGTCACCCTGCGCGTACAGCGCGATTGTCTGACCGACGACGTGCAGCGCTGCGTCCTGTCCATCCGCGCCGATGATGGCACGGTGAACGTCGTTGTGACCGCGAAAAAGGAAGCAACAACCGCTGTTCCTGCCTATCGTCCGGTGCATCATGTCGTGACGATTGATGCCGCGCATTTCGTGGCGCACCACGACACGCCCGATGCTGCCTTCCGCGTCCTGCCTGGCTATGGCCGCAGCGGCAGCGCCGTCAAGGTACATCCGGCCATGGCATCCTTCCCCGAAGGACAGGATGCGCCCAGCGTCACCTACCGCTTCTTTGCCGAAGCAGACGGCACGCAGCAGCTGGAATTGTGGCTCACGCCGACCTCTCCTGTCCTGCCCGGCGTGCCGATGCGTTGCCTGCTGACCGCGCCCGACGGCACGACCGCGCCACTCGTGTGCGTTCCCAGTGACTACCGCGCCGGTGAATACAGCGATGCACGCTGGAGTCAGGCCATGCTTGACCACATCCGCAAGGTGTCGGTGACACTTCCCTGCCATGCAGGCGTCAATGACATCACCATCACTGCCCTTGACCCGAATTTCGCCTTGGAGCGCTTGCTCATCGGCCCGACAGAAACGCTCACCCACGCCTATCTCGGCCCGAAGGAAAGCCCGATTTGCTGATTTTCTCACCCCGAAAAGGGCAAAAATCGCGCAAAGGATTGACAAATTCGCCAGAATCCTTACAATAATGACAGCGGCCATTTCATTCATTTTTCATTCATTTCCGTGCCGCAGAGAACAGAAAGAGGGTTACTGTCATGTTTGGATTCCGTCCCGATGGACGTCGCGTATCGTCCATTGACCCCATCGTTGCCATCACGCCCTACGTCATGCCCATGCGCTGTGACGCACAGGTTTTCCTTCAGCACAAGATTGACTACGAGCTGCTGACGCGCTACATTGCGTCTCAGGCGGCCAAGGGCGAGAAGATTACCTTCATGCAAATCATCATTGCCGCCTTTGTCCGCACGGTGTCCCAGCATCCGGAAATCAACCGCTACATCATGAATAAGCAGTATTTTTCCCGGAACATGTGCGCCGTTTCCTTCACCATGCTCAAGAATCCGCAGGATCATCATTCCGGCGAGACGGCCGTGAAGATCAAGTACGATCTGACGGACACCATCTACGACGTGCGCGACCGCATGGATGCCGTCATTAACGCCAACCGCGGCGATGAAACGTCGAACTTTGCCGACAAGCTGGCCAAGTTCGCGCTGGCCGTGCCGGGCGTGGCGACGGCGATTGTCACCCTTGTGCGCCTGCTGGATCGCTATGGTCTGTGCCCTGGTGCCTTGCTGGACGAGCTGCCCTTCCACACCAGCATGTACATCACCAACAACGCCTCCATCGGCCTGCACCACGTCAACCACCACATCTACAACTTCGGCTCGACCAGCCTGTTCTTCGGCATGGGCACGGTGGAAAAGATTGCCGTGGTGGAAAAGGGTGAAACGCGCATGAAGCGCTTCCTGCCCATGGGCATCACCGCCGACGAGCGCGTCTGCTCCGGTGCGCACTATGCGGAGTTCTTCGCCATGATGTCGCATCTGCTCAAGCACCCCGAGGAGCTGGAAGTGCCGCCGGAATCCGTGCGCTTTGACAAAAAGTGCGAATACCATGTGCCCAAGATTGGCGAAGAAACCAACAAAAAGTCCAAGAAAAAGGAGCAAAAGGCAACTGTTCAGGCGTAAATCCTGTTTTCCGGCAGGAAAAACCGCCTGACGTGTCGAAATCCTCCGTTGTAGCGTGTGATGCCTGGCATCACGCAGAAGAACGGAGGATTTTTTTATGCAGCACATTGGCATTGTCGGTTTGGGACTCATTGGCGGTTCACTGGCCAAGACCATCAAGCTCCATACGCCCTATACGGTCTATGGCGCTGATTTGAATGCGGATACGATGCACCGTGCCTTCCTGATGGAGGCCATTGACGGCGAATTGAACGCGGATACGCTGCCGCTTTGTGACGTGGTGCTTGTCTGCCTCTATCCGCAGGGCATTGTCGATTATGTCAAGGAGCATGCCTCACAGTTCAAGCCGGACTGTCTGGTCATTGACTGTGGCGGCGTCAAGCAGGTGATTTGTGAGCAGCTCTTCCCGCTGTCGCGCCAGTATCAGTGGCACTATCTGGGTGGCCATCCGATGGCCGGGCGCGAATACAGCGGCTTTAAGTATGCAAGAGACGACCTGTTCGACAACGCCTCCATGATTCTCTGCGGCCAGGGCGATGATGATCCGGCGCTTTTGCAGCGTGCGCGGGATTTCTTCATGACGCTTGGCTTCCGCCGGGTGCAGTTCACCACGCCCCGCGTACATGATGAGATGATTGCTTATACCTCCCAGCTGGCGCATATCGTTTCCAGCGCCTATGTCAAGTGTCCCCTGGCCGACCAGCATCGAGGCTTCTCCGCGGGCAGCTTTGCCGATATGACGCGCGTGGCACGCCTGAATGAGGATATGTGGACGGAGCTGTTCTTTGACAACCGCGAGGCACTCCTGCCCATTGTCGAGGATCTTGTCACCCGTATGAGCGAATATCGCGATGCCCTGCGCGATGAGAACCGCGAAGGCATGCGCACGCTCCTGCGTCAGGGACGCGAAATCAAGGAACGCTTATCTGAATGATCCAGGAGGAAAACATCGTGGCCGGAAAAATCATCGTCAGCGCCTGTCTGCTGGGCGAAAACGTCAAGTACAACGGCGGCAACAACCGCCATGAAGCGGTGCTTCGCTATTTGCAGGGCAAGGAGTACATTCCCGTCTGCCCGGAGATTTTGACCGGTCTTGGCGCACCGCGCACGCCAGTGGAGCTGCGCGACGGCCGCGTGATTGCCCAAACGGGCGAAGATTTCACGGCCCTGTTCCGCAAGGGCGTGCAGGACGTGCTTGACCGCCTTGAGGGCGAGGAGATTGCCATGGCCATCCTCAAGGCCAAAAGCCCTACGTGCGGGTCAAACGGCATCTATGACGGCACGTTCAGCCACACCCTGATTCCCGGACAGGGCATTTTGGCGCAGGCGCTTGCCCAGCGCGGTATTCCCGTCTATGACGAAAACACCCTGCCGGAAGCGTAAGTGTTACAATTCCACATCCACCAGGATGACATCGTCCCCGATTTTGCAGATGTTCTCCCACGGGATGACCATGCCAGCCCTTTCCCCGCGCAGCATATGGACGAAGCTGAATTCACCCGGCACAATGATGGCCGTCACGCGCCCATCCAGCGCGCAGAATTCCAGGTCCATCGGCTTTCCCAGACAGTGGCCGTCCCGTGTGTTGATGACATCCTTTTGCCGCAATTCATTCAAACTCATTCCGCACGCTCCTTCCCTGCCCACACTATATGCGGGGAAGGCGCTTTTTTGTGCCAGCAGACGGTGGAAAATTCTTTGAAATCGCAAATTCCTCTACACAATCGGGAAAAAATATGGTATACTATTCTTGCGCAATAATGGGCGTGCGTTTTTTGCATGCCTATCGCAGGACTATCATGTAGATAGGAGGAACCTATTCGATGCAGTACACCAAGGAAGTTGAAGAAATGGTCTGTGTCGCCAAGGGCCCGAATCATGGCCCGGCACCCATCCCGGAAGAGGGCAAGTGGATTCAGGCCAAGGAGATTAAGGACATCTCCGGTCTGACCCACGGCATTGGCTGGTGCGCTCCCCAGCAGGGCACCTGCAAGCTGACCCTGAACGTGAAGCAGGGTGTCATCCAGGAAGCCCTGGTTGAAACCATCGGCTGCTCCGGCATGACCCACTCCGCCGCTATGGCCAGTGAAATTCTGCCCGGCAAGACCATCCTGGAGGCGCTGAACACCGACCTGGTGTGTGACGCCATCAACACCGCCATGCGCGAGCTGTTCCTGCAGATCGTTTATGGCCGCACCCAGTCCGCGTTCTCTGACGACGGCCTGCGCATCGGCGCTGGTCTGGAGGACCTGGGCAAGGGCCTGCGCAGCCAGGTCGGCACCATGTACGGCACCCTGGAAAAGGGCCCGCGTTACCTGGAAATGGCCGAAGGCTACGTGCTGAAGATTGCTCTGGACAAGGATAACCAGATCTGTGGCTATCAGTTCCTGTCCCTGGGCAAGATGATGGACGCGATCAAGAAGGGCATGACCCCCAACGAAGCGTACGAGAAGAACATCGGCACCTACGGCCGCTTCAAGGCCGAAGACGGCGCGGTCGCCTGGATCGATCCCCGTCATCAGTAATCGAGGAGGTATGTGATAATGGCTCTGTTTGAAAACTACGAAGGCCGCATGCCTCAGCTGCAGCCTGTTCTGGAAAAGTACGGCTTCTCCTCTTGGGAAGACCTGAAGGCGTACAACAACGCTAAGGGCGTTGACGCTTATAAGATTGTGGAAGGCATTCAGCCCATCTGCTTTGAAAACGCCAAGTGGGCGTATGAGCTGGGCGCTGCCATCGCGCTGAAGAAGGGCGTGAAGACCGCTGCGGAAGCCGCCACCTGCATTGGTGAGGGCCTGCAGGCGTTCTGCATTCCCGGTTCCGTTGCCGACCAGCGTCAGGTTGGTCTGGGCCACGGCAATCTGGGCGCCATGCTGCTGGACGAGAAGACCGAGTGCTTCGCGTTCCTGGCTGGCCACGAGTCCTTCGCCGCTGCGGAAGGCGCTATCGGCATTGCCCGCAATGCCAACAAGGTTCGTAAGAACCCCCTGCGCGTCATCCTGAACGGCCTGGGCAAGGATGCTGCCATGATCATCAGCCGCATCAACGGCTTCACCTATGTGCAGACCAAGTATGACTACCTGTCTGCCGACGTGAAGGAAGACCATGCGCTGACCATCGTGAACAAGACCGCTTACTCTGACGGCGAGCGTGCCAAGGTCAACTGCTACGGCGCGGACGATGTCCGTGAGGGCGTTGCCATCATGTGGCATGAAGGCGTTGGCGTGTCCATCACGGGCAACTCCACCAACCCCACTCGCTTCCAGCACCCCGTTGCCGGCACCTACAAGAAGGAAATGATTGAAGCTGGCAAGAAGTACTTCTCCGTTGCCTCCGGCGGTGGCACGGGTCGTACCCTGCATCCCGATAACATGGCTGCTGGCCCTGCCTCCTACGGCATGACCGACACCCTGGGCCGTATGCACTCCGATGCGCAGTTCGCTGGTTCTTCCTCCGTTCCCGCGCACGTGGAGATGATGGGTCTGATCGGCATGGGCAACAACCCCATGGTCGGTGCGACCGTCGCTGTGGCCGTGGCTGTGGAAGAAGCGCAGAAGGCGTAATTTTCCCCCACTTTCCCGGTGCATTCCCGCAGTCCCTTTCTGGAAACAGATGGGGACTGCTTTTTTTATCAAAAAACGGAGCATATCCGTACAGATACACTCCGTTGCTGATTTTTAGTAACCCAACGCTTCTCCCACCAGAATCACGTGAATTCTCCCCTGATGCCGCGAATAGCGCGTAATCAGGAACTGGCAGCAAATCGTGTCCGGCGACTTGCAGTCAAAGCACTTGCCCGTCTTCTTGCAGGGCGTGTTAATGTTGAAGCGCTGTGCATTGATGGGCGCGGCCACATTTCGCGCGCGCTTCATCGCACCGTCCAGGTCGTCGCAGACCTTGTTCATGCCCACAATGAAAATCACCTGCCGTGGCCCTTGCGCAATGCACGACACACGGTTGGAGTTGCCGTCGATGTTGACCAGAATGCCGTCACTGGTCATGGCGTTGGCGCTGGACAGGAAGATGTCCGCATCGTATGCCGCAAGCAGTCCTTCGCGCGGCTCCATCTTGCTGCGGTCGAGGTAGTGGTACGCGCCACTTTTCAGCACATCCACCAGCCCGATTTCCGCCGCACTGGCGCAGCCGCCCATGGCGACCTTGCTCCCCTGCGGAATCAGCTCCAGCGCCTTTTGCAGCGCCTCCTCGCGCGTGGCGGCGTAGTAGCCGGACATGTTGCGCGATTCCAGACCCTTGATGACCGTCTGCGCAAGCAGCTCGTTGCGCTTGATGATATTTTCGTTCATGCTTGATTCCCTCCATTCATGCATGATTGGTTTTCCTGATTATAGCACGTTTTGTCACCAGATGCTAGTCTTTTTCCGGGGAAGGAATTGCACAAGCACGCGATTCATGGTACAATATTCCCCGTGAGGTGAATAACTTGACCAAAACACTCTACTGCAAGAAATGTAACATGGACGTTCCCGAGGGTGAAGCGTGCCCGGTATGCGGCAAGAAGCCGCCCGCGAATTCGCACCGCGTCGCGTGGATGTACCAGCGCCAGCGTGCGTTTGACTGGATGTGCTGGAACGAGGTGATGCGCATTGCCCTGCCTATCCTGATGGCCGCAACGGTCATTGCCTTCCTGATTGAGCTGGTCTTTGGTGGCATCGCTGGGGTGCAGTCGCTGCTGTCCGGCGGCTTTTTGTGGGTCATGGGAACACTGCTGCTCCTGACGGTGCTGGTGACCTTTATCGTGTTCGCGCTGGGTGGTGAGGACGAACTCTATTGTGTGGTGGATAAGACCGGCTTTCACGTCCGCACGACGCTGCCGGATGCAAACCGCGTGAAGCTGCATCTGCATGGGCGCTCCGCCGCCTTGATGGAAACGGCTGACCTGAATGGCCGCGTCGTTTTGGAGGAGCGCGAAATGGCTTGGAAGGACATCACCCGTGTTCAGCTATGGACAGAAAAGCGGCTGATGCTCCTCTATGCGCCGCGCTGGTGGATGCGCCTGTCCGTGCCGATTTTGTTGTCAAAATGGAATGAGGTCCTGTTGACCACCGACGAGAAGCTCGGCAAGAAGAAGGCCGTTGAGCTGCCCGAGGATTGGGCGCAGCAGCTGCCGCCGCAGGGCGCAACACTGCCTAAAAAGCGCCGCAACGAGCTGGATACCTCCATCGTTCCACCGCAAACCAGCTTACCAACGGAAGAGGAACGTTAATTGCATAATAATGTACATGTACGGCTGTCCCGCGATATTCGCAGGGCAGCCGTACATTATTATTCACAAAGAAGGATTGCGCCTGTCACGCCGGACGGCCATGCCTTGTTGTCCAGCTGATTCGCCATCGTGTTGCAGCACAGGAAAGACAAATGGCTTTCCCCTGCCGGCACGTCCAGACGATAGGGCGCCCAGCACTGCCACGGCTGCGTCCTGTCCAGCGTCACCATGCTGGTCACGCCCTCCAGCACCAGCTGTGCCGCATGCGTCGTGCTGGGAATGTCCGCTTCATAGCGCACCCAGCCGGAGTAGCTCGGCCAGAAGGTTTCCCAACCAGCCAGGCAGCCTTGCTCGTCTGCCGTCACTGTGACGCTTTCGCCCGTGTCCTGGCGCGTCAGCGTCCATGTGCAACCGGATAGCACCGTCTTGGTTTGCACATGCGCGGTCACTGCCTGCGCTTCATGCGGCGCAGACGCCGGGTCGATGCACAGGATGATGCTTTCGCGGCGCGGCAGCGTCAGATGATACTTGCCCTGTGCATCCGTTGCCGCTTCGCTGATTTCGCCCGTCCAGGCGTTCCACCAGTACGCCGCACCGCAGGCGTCCACCTGCATCGGCACATGAACGGCCTCCTCGCCCTCATTCACCAGCAGATAGTAATCCAGCCCCAGCTTGCGCACATGCGCCGTGCGCAGTGCCGGGCGCGCTGCATCCAGCCGCACATCCCGCGGCAGTGCCGCGACGTCCGCATCACCCGACACATGATAGGCATAGCGCGCCCCATGCGTCTTCACCATCATTTGGGGCAGATAGTGGAAGCCAATCTGATTTTCGTATAGTGGGATGCAGTTTTCCCACGGCATGCTGTCCTCTTCGCACAGCACGGCCACCTGTGCCATGTCCTCGCTGTCCGTCATGAGCCATGACAGGCGGCGCATGTACATCGCCACGCGGTCATACATCGGCCACCACAGGTTGTTCAGGCCCACATCCGGCGGACGCTCGTCACCACGACCATCCCGCAGGGAGTAGAAGAACGCATGCGGATACAGCAGATTCACGCCGCGCACGAACAGATAGTCCATGTACCACTTCATGTCGTCCATCGTCATGGCCCATTGTGCTTCTGCCGGGCCGCAGCAGCCGAAGCACTCGTTACCGTTGCGGCGGCGGCCATCCAGTCGCGCACGGTCGGCAGAGCATTTCGCCAGCACGCTTTCCGCGCCGGAAATGCCGTTGCCCGGATGCACAAAGCGCCATACCACATCCTGCGCCGGAATCTGGAAGGGCGCAAGCAACCCAATATCCCAGCCCTTCGCCGGATGACCTGTCAGCGCAATGCCGTGCGCCGCGCACCAGTCGGCCAATTGCTGATAGTAGCTTTCCTTCAGCCGCCGATTGACTGCCCGGCGATAACGCGTGCGGATTTCCTCCGTTTTTTCGCCCACATCCAGCCATAGCGCCGGCAGCTCCTCCTTGCGACCAAAGGCTGTCAGAAAGTCCTTCGTCCATGCCTTGCAGCCCGGCTTGGCGTTGCGGCCGGTAATATCCGGCTCGTCGGTGAAAAAGGCAATGACCGTCTTGCCAAAATGCTCCGGCAGGGCCGCATAGTACGCTTCATGCGTCAGGCGAATGAATGCCTGCACGGCCTCCGGGTTCAGCAGGTCAGCCGAACGCGGTGCATTTTCCTCACCGTCATCCTCCAGCGGATGCACACCGCGAATCGTGCCGCCGGAGAAGCCAAAGCGGAAGCACAGCAGCACGCGCCCATCCTTCGGGCAGGCGTAAACGCCGTTTTCCTGCGCCACCAGCGTAATCGAGTGCGCCGTTTCTGCCACCACATGCGCCGCGCAGACCGCCACAATGTCCGGCGCATCCGGTATGTCGGTGTCTGCCGTTTCCATCGTCAGGCATCTGGAGGCCCATTCAGGATTTTCAGCCGCGACCATGCCATGCGCCGCGCCGGAAGGATACATCGCCTCGTCGTAGAGGACAACGCGCATGCCACGCCGCGCCGCCTCCTCCACCGCAAAGCGTACAAAATGCAGATAGCGCTGCGACAGATACGGAATCGTTAGCGGCAAGCCTTTTCTGGGATGAATGACAAAGCCCTTCACGCCCTTCTGGTCAAAAGCTTCGATTTGGCGCAGCAGCGTTTCTTCCGTCAGCTCATCATTCCAGAACCAAAAGGGAATGGGCGTGAATTCGTCTGCCGGATGCAGGAATTCCTGTTTCGCCGTTTCGTAGGACATGGCCACATCCTCCATCATTCGTCTGTTCTGCGAATACGCAGGGTCACAATTTCAAAGGGACGCAGCATGAGGGACACGCAATCCGATGTCTCCATTTCCTCCAGTACCTTCTGTTCATCCATGGACACGCGATATATCTTCGCCATCCATGGCAGATGGACGACCGTCGTCGCCGTCGTGCGCAAGCTTTCATACAAACGCACAATCACATCTGTACTGCCATCCGCCGCAGGCTTGATGGTTTCCAGCACCACAGCCTCCCCTTCGCACCAGAAGCGTGCATTCTCCGGAACGTTTGCCACATGGAGCAGACGCAGCGGCTCGGCAAATTCATAACCCGCACGCACCACACCGCTTTGCATAAAGCTTGTCGCAAAGGGCATCAGCGCATAGCGGAAGGTCTGCATGCCACGGTCGCACGTGTCATCCGGCACCAGTGGCGCGCGCAGCAGCGACAGCGCGATTTCACCGCGATCCGTCGAGACGCCGCGAATGCCATCTGTCAGGATGGCGAAGCCGCGATTTTCCTCGCACATAGCCGTCCACCGCTGGGAGCAGGATTCGTACCGATCCGCCGCATAGGCATGGGAGGAATGGCACGGACGACGCAGATAGCCAAACTGAATCTCATGCAGGGCATCCTCCGCCAGCACGTTCGAGGCAAAATGCACCTTGAGCAGCTTGCGGCGCTCCTGCCAGTCAAGCCTTGTTTCAAATTCTATCCGGTCGCCGTCTGCATAGAGAATGATTTCCTGCACGGCGTGGCTTTGGCCAAAGGTACGCTCCACCAGCAGGGAGACGCGCTCCGGCGTGTTGTCGCCGATGCACACCCGTGTCTGGAAAACACCCTTGCGCTCCCGTTTGCGCCAATCGCGATCCATTTCCCAGGCATCGTAGACCGTCTCGACATCCTCATAGAGCCGCCAGTCGTTCATCGCCTGCCCCAGTGAGAGCAGCTTTTGCCGATTGCGCTTGTCCACACACTGGATGATTGCGCCACTTGCGTCCACATCCACGGACAGCACCGCATTTTCCAGCCGCCAGACAGCATCCATCGGCGTAACAGATACACCAGCAGCTGCCGCATCCGACAGCCGATACAGGCTCATGCCACCGGGCTGGGCACAGACGCGTTCATACCTTCCTGCATGCTTCACCCAACCGGTGCGCTTCCACGGCAGCGTGTTCATCAGCGCCGCCCTGCCGTCACCATCGACCTCACCGCGCACGCCTGCCAGCCACTGGCCGACCTTTTCCAGCTGTACCGACAGCTTTTGCTCTGCCTCCTGATGCACGCGGCGAATGCCGACACCGCCCGCCACATCATGGAACTGACAGAACATCAGCGTGTCCCATGCTTCTGCCAGCACAGGCTGTGCCGTTTCCTTTGTCTGGCTGTCCGCAGTCGCCAACCACATTTCCGCTTCATGGAGCATGCGTTCCAGGCGATGGATACCCTGCTTTGTCTTGCGCTGCACTGTATACGTGCCACGATGCCAGCTCAGGTACAGCTCACCAACCCAGCGGTTGCCCTGTGCCTGACGGGCCGTTTCCTCAAAAAAGCCACGCAGCGTGCCGTACCTTGCGCGCGGCAAGCCTTCCAGGTCCTGCATACGCCGCACCGATTCCAGCATGTCCCGCGTTGCACCGCCGCCGCCGTCGCCAAAGCCAAACGGATAAAGCAGCGTGTCAATGTCTTCCGTCTGCGTGCGGTTTTCCTCCCAGCGCTGACAGAATTGGCTCGGCGTCACCTGTGCGTTGTTCTTGAAGAAGGACAGTGCCTCCACCGTGCTGCCGTCAATGCCTTCCCAGATGAAGTTCTGGTATGGGAAACGCTCGCACTCCGGGTCAGCGCGGAGCAGCTTCTGCGTGGCGAAATACGGAATATCCAGCTTGCGCAGAATCTGCGGCAGCGCGCCACTGTAGCCGAACGTATCCGGCTGCCAGGCGACCTTTGTTTCCACGCCCAGGGTATCCCTGAACCACGCCTTTCCCCGCATCAGCTGACGAATCAGACTTTCGCCGCTGGGCAGATTCGTGTCGCACTCAATATAGAACGCACCGTCCGCATCCACTTGTCCACGCGAAAATGCGTCCCTGACCTTATCCCACAATGCCGGATGCTGCATGCGCAGCATGTCCAGGAGCTTTGGCTCGCATAGTAAAAAGCGATACTCCGGATATTCCTCCATCAGGGACAGCTGGTTGGCGTATGTCCGCGCGACCTTGTGCCACGTTTCCTCCTCCGGCCACATCCACGCCAAATCAATATGGCTCTGGCCGAGCATCCACATTGTCGGCGCGGTCGAGCCGTTCCGGCACGCCAGTGCAGGTGCCAGCACCGCCCGTGCGCGTTGGAAGCTTTCCAGCCGCTCCGGCAGGGGCAATTCCAGATCCGCGGTGTAGGTGAAATCCATCAGCGCCTTCGCGACACGCTGATGGCGCAGGGATTTTTCCGGCAGGTGGCTGAGCAAATCACAGAGAATCTCCACATCCAGCATCAGCTGATAGGCATCCTCCTGCCAAATGGCAAGGACGCTTTTCCTGACCGTACACTGCGGCGCTGTCACCGGCGGAACAGCCGCTTTTTCCGGTGGACAGGGCATCATTTCTTCCAGTCGTGCGCCATGCCCGGCGTAGCTTTCAATCAGCAGCCGGATTGTTTCGCCTGCCTTGGCGCTTTTGCGCAAGGTGAGGGCATCATGCCCCTTGTCGTTGCTGCCGACGGCCACGCCATCCACATACACAAGCTGTTCGCCGCCCAGTCCGGACAAAAGCACCAGCCGCTTGCCCGCACAGTCCTCCGGCACGGTGACGCTGGCCTGAAACCAGCCGTATTCCCAGCATGCGCCCCATTTTGTCCCTACTGGGAAGGGCTGCATGGGCCACGTGGCCGCCTCCTCGGGCGTCAGGCGCGACAGAGTGGTTGCGCCGCAAAACGACACCTCTCCCACAGGGGTATAGAGCTGCTGCTTCAATGCTTGCCGCCAGGCTTGAATGCGCTGGCGCTGCTGTCTTGGCAGATGATTCATGCTTCAAACGCTCCTCTTTCGGAAAAAAATCTGTTTACCGAAAATGCTTGCCTGTATTATAGCATATTTCCTTTTCCGGTGCAATGCGCTTGCAATCGACAAATGATTCTGCTATACTCAAAATACAACACAGCGATTTTTCACAGGAGGACATACCCATGACATACAAAGAATATGCCGATCTGGTATTCAGCCGTCTGCGTGGCGCACACGGCGGTGAAGGCAGCTTTGGCGACCACATGAGCCTGGACACGTGGGAATGGCCGCAGGGCGTTGCGGTCTATGCGATGATGAAAATTTATTTGTCCACGGGCGACACCGCCATTCTGGAGGAGCTGAAGGCGTGGTATGCGCGCCATCTCGCCGCCGGTCTGCCCACACGCAACATCAACACCACCGCGCCCATGCTGACCCTGACCCTGCTGTATGAGCAGACGAAGGACGAAAGCTATCGCCCACTGATTGAAGATTGGGCCACGTGGGTCATGACGGAGCTGCCACGCACGGAGGAAGGCGGCTTCCAGCACATCACCACGCACGAGCCAAACCCTGGGCAACTGTGGGACGACACGCTGTTCATGACGGTTCTGTTCCTCTACCGTGCGGGCGTGGCGCTTGGTCGCCCCGATTGGTGTGAGGAAGCGAAATATCAATTCCTGCTGCACATCAAATACCTGCATGACCCTGCAACCGGGCTGTGGTATCACGGCTGGACGTTTGAGGGGCGGCATCACTTCGGGCGTGCCTTCTGGGCGCGCGGCAACAGCTGGTTCACCTGCGGCGGCGTGGATTTTCTGGAATGGCTGCCGGAGGATGACAGCGTGCGCCGCCTGATTCTGCACACGTGGCAGGAGCAATGTCTGGCGCTGTGCCGCTTGCAGGACAAGGAAACCGGACTCTGGCACACGCTGCTCAACCATGAGGATTCGTATTTGGAAACGTCGGCCAGTGCGGCCATCGCCTATGGCTTACTGCGCGGCGTGAAGACAGGGCTATTGCCCCAAAGCTGCCACGAGGCGGCCAGGAGGGCACTGCACGGCGTCCTTGCCATGGTGGAGGCAGACGGCACGGTCGGCGGCGTCAGCTACGGCACACCCGTTGGCGCAACGGAGGATTTCTACCGTACCATTCCCATTCAGCCCACTGCTTACGGGCAGGGACTGACATTCCTGATGCTCACCGCCGCAAACTAAGCGCTATTTTACAAAAACTTTACCTTCCTTTCATTTCTTTGGTATATTCCAGCTGTATCATACAGCTGTACCCCAAGGAAATGAAAGGAAGGTTTTTTGTATGAAGAAAGTCATGTCCATCCTTTTGACCCTGTGCCTGCTGCTTTGCAGCGCGGCCGCGCTGGCGGAGAACGCCTTCAGCGGTGACATCCACGTGATTTCCCGTGAGGACGGCAGCGGTACGCGCGGCGCCTTCATCGAGCTGTTCGGCATCGAGCAGAAGAACGCGGAAGGCAATAAGATTGACTACACCACCGACGATTGCGACATTACGAATTCTACCTCCGTCATGATGACCAGCGTGTCCGGCGATGACCACGCGATTGGTTACATCTCCCTGGGCTCTCTGAACGAGACGGTCAAGGCACTGAGCATTGATGGCGCCGAGCCGAGCGTTGAGAACATCAAGAACGGCAGCTATCTGATTGCGCGTCCCTTCAACATCGCCACGCTTGCCACGCTTTCCGATGCGGCGCAGGATTTCCTCGCCTTCGTCATGAGCGCCGATGGTCAGGCGATTGTGGAAGCCAATGGTTACATCGCCGTCACGGCCGACGCTGAGGCCTTTGCGGGCGGCAAGGTCAGCGGCAAGGTGGTCATCGCAGGTTCCTCCTCCGTGACGCCGGTCATGGAAAAGCTCAAGGAAGCCTACGAGGCGCTGAACCCGCAGGTGGAAATCGAGCTGCAGCAGAGTGACTCCACCTCCGGCATGACCTCCACCATCAGCGGCGTGTGCGACATCGGCATGGCCTCCCGCGAATTGAAGGCATCCGAGCTGGAAGCTGGTCTTGAACCCATGACCATCGCCATGGACGGCATCGCGGTCATCGTCAGCAACGATAACCCCATGACCTCCCTGACCAGCGAGCAGGTCAAGAACATCTACATCGGCGACATCACCGACTGGAGCGACATCAATGAGTAAAATCAACCTTCAGGCTGCAAAGGAGAAGGCCGCGCAAGCGGTCTTCACCTTTACGGCCCTTGTTTCGATTCTGGCCGTTATCCTCATCTGCGCCTTCCTGTTTTTGAACGGCATTCCCGGCATGGCGAAAATCGGCATCTGGGATTTTCTCTCCGGCCAGCGCTGGAAGCCCGGTCAGGAGATTTTCGGCATTCTTCCCTTCATTCTTGGCTCTGTGTACGTCACCGGTGGTGCGCTGCTGGTTGGTGTGCCAGCGGGCCTTATGACGGCGCTGTTCCTGTCCCACTTTGCCTCCAGCCGGGTGGCAAAGCTTTTGCGCCCGGCGGTGCAATTGCTTTCGGGCATTCCGTCGGTCGTGTATGGCTTTTTCGGCCTGGTGGTGCTTGTGCCCTTTGTGCGCGACACGCTGGGCGGCACAGGCTCTTCCCTGCTGACGGCCAGTGTCCTGCTGGGCATGATGATTCTGCCGACCATCATCACTGTGTCGGAATCGGCGCTGCGTGCCGTTCCCAATACGTATTATGAGGGTGCCCTGGCCCTTGGCGCAACGCACGAGCGCAGCGTCTTCTGCGTGGTGCTGCCCGCGGCGAAATCCGGCGTCATGGCAGGCATCATTCTGGGCATTGGTCGCGCCATTGGCGAGGCAACCGCGGTCATGATGGTCGCCGGCAATCGCACCACCATGCCCAAGGGACTGCTCAAGGGCGTTCGCACCCTGACCAGCAACATCGTCATGGAAATGGGCTATGCGACCGACCTGCACCGTGAGGCACTGATTGCCACGGCCGTGGTGCTGTTTGTGTTCATCCTGCTGATCAATGTGTTAACCAGCATACTCAAGAGGAGGAACGGATGATGAAAATCCAGGCAAAATTGTACCGCATCGCCGTGTATGCGGGCGCAATCTTCACCGTCGGTGTGCTGGGAATGATTGTCGGCTATATCCTCATCAAGGGCATTCCACATCTCTCTCCGGAGCTATTCTCCTGGAAATACACCTCCAGCAACGTATCCATGATGCCCGCCATCATCAACACCCTGCTGATGACGCTGCTGGCGCTGATTGTGTGCGTGCCGCTGGGCATTGGCGCAGCCATCTACCTGACGGAATATGCGCCGCGTGGCAGTCGTCTTGTCAAACTGGTGCGCATGACGGCCGAGACGCTTTCCGGCATTCCGTCCATCATTTACGGCCTGTTCGGCTCGCTGTTCTTTGTCGTGACGCTGAAAATGGGGCTTTCGCTCCTTTCCGGCGCATTGACGCTCTCCATCATGGTGCTGCCGACCATCATGCGCACGACCGAGGAGGCGCTGCTGGCCGTGCCGGACAGCTTCCGTGAAGGCAGCTTCGGACTGGGTGCAGGTCGTCTGCGCACGACGTTCAAGGTCGTTTTGCCCAGCGCCGTACCGGGCATCCTCTCCGGCGTGATTCTGGCCATTGGCCGCATCGTCGGCGAAACGGCCGCCCTTATTTACACCGCCGGTACCGTTCCGGAGGCCGCCACAAGCGTTTTTGACTCAGCGCGCACGCTGGCGGTGCATATGTACACCATCTCCAATGAAGGTCTGTACATCAACCAAAGCTATGCCACGGCCGTGGTGCTGCTGGTCATGGTGCTCATCATCAACACGCTTTCTGCCATGATTGCCCGCAAAATCGGAGGGAAACACGCATGAAAATCGACATCAAGGATCTGCATCTCTACTACGGCGCGTTCCATGCGCTCAAAGGCGTCAATCTTGCCATTCACGAGAAGGAAATCACCGCCTTCATCGGCCCGAGTGGCTGCGGCAAATCGACGCTGCTCAAGTCCCTCAATCGCATGAACGACCTGGTGGAGGGCTGCCGCATCACCGGCCAGGTGCTGCTGGACGGCGTGGATGTCTACCACGATCTGGACACGGCGCTGCTGCGCAAGCGCGTCGGCATGGTGTTCCAGAAGCCCAATCCCTTCCCCATGAGCATCTATGACAACATCGCCTTTGGCCCCAGAACGCACGGCATTCGCTCCAAGGCCAAGCTGGATGACCTGATTGAGCGCTCCCTGCGTCAGGCGGCCATCTGGGACGAGGTGAAGGATCGCCTGAAGAAGGACGCACTCGGCCTCTCCGGCGGCCAGCAGCAGCGCCTTTGCATCGCCCGTGCGCTGGCGGTTGAGCCGGAGGTGCTGCTCATGGACGAGCCGACCTCGGCCCTTGACCCGATTTCCACCAGCAAAATCGAGGATTTGGCGCTCCAGCTCAAGCAGGATTACACCATCGTCATGGTCACGCACAATATGCAGCAGGCCGCCCGCATCTCCGACCGCACCGCCTTCTTCCTGCTGGGCGAGGTGGTGGAATACGACGAAACCGCCAAGATTTTCTCCATGCCGCAGGACAAGCGGACGGAGGATTACATTACCGGACGCTTCGGTTAACAGGAGGAAGACATCATGAGAAGTCGTTTTGATGAGCAGTTGGACGTGCTCAACCACGAGCTATTGGGAATGGGTGCGCTGATTGAGCGCGCCATCCGCAGCGCCACGACCGCCCTGGAAAAGCAGGACGTGGAGGCCGCATTGGAGGCCATTGCCGCCGACAAGGACGTTGACCAGGCCGAGCGCGACATTGAAGCGCTGTGCTTAAAGCTGCTTTTGCACCAGCAACCCGTCGCAAAGGACTTGCGTTTTATCTCCTCTGCGCTTAAAATGATAACAGACATGGAGCGCATTGGCGATCAGGCCTCCGACATTTCGGAAATCGTCATTTATCTGTCCAAGGCGCCCTATATCAAGCAGCTGGACTATCTGCCGCAAATGGCCGAAAACGCCATTCAGATGGTCACAGGTGCGCTGGATGCCTATGTGCGCAACGATGTTACCCTGGCCCAGCAGGTCATGGCGATGGACGACAAGATTGACGAGCTGTTCGTCACCGTCAAGGACGAATTGATTGCCGCCATTCGTGAAAACGCAGATGCCGGTTCTCAGGCTGTTGACCTGCTGATGATTGCCAAGTACTACGAGCGCATTGGCGACCACGCGCAGAACATTGCCGAATGGGTCGAATACGCCCTGACCGGCCGCCATAAAGGAGTATTCTTGACATGATTTACTACGTTGAGGACGATGACAACATCCGGGAGCTGGTCGTATACACCCTGACGCAGATGCAATTGCCCTGCCGCGGGTTTGCGGACAGTGCCTCCTTCCGCCATGCGCTGGAGCAGGAGGTGCCTTCTCTGGTGCTGCTGGACATCATGCTACCGGGCGAGGACGGTCTGTCTCTCCTGCGCCTGATTCGCGAAAAGCACGAGACGGCGCATCTGCCGGTCATGATGCTGACCGCCAAGGGCACGGAAATGGACAAGGTGCAAGGGCTGGATTACGGCGCGGATGATTATCTGGCCAAGCCCTTTGGCATGGCGGAGCTGATTGCGCGCATCCGGGCACTTTTGCGCCGCTGTGCCGCCAAGGAGGACAACGACACGCTGACCATTTCCGGCCTGACCATCGACCGCCGTGCGCACCGTACCTTCGCCGATGGGCAGGAAATCTCCCTGACGCTCAAGGAGTATGAGCTGCTTTCGCTGCTGATGGAAAACCGTGGTGCGGCCTTCTCCCGTGACCAGCTGCTCGATCGCATCTGGGACATGGCCTATGACGGCGGTTCACGCACGGTGGATGTGCATATCCAGACCCTGCGCGCCAAGCTGGGCGCATACGGCAGCCGGATTGAAACCGTCCGTGGCGTCGGATACCGCTTTGGAGGAGAAAAAGGATGATTAAGCGACGCATTTTCCGCAGCATTCTGCTCACAGCTGTAGCCGTACTGCTGCTGTGCTGTGTGCTATTGGCGGGTACGATGTATTCCAGCTATGAAAGCCGCATTTCCGCGGCCCTGCGCACCGAGGCGGCCTATCTGGTTCGCGCGGTGGAGGATGGCCAGACGGATCTTGATTACTATGCAGCCCTTGAACCGACCACGCGTGTCACCCTCATCGCCCAAGACGGCAACGTCCTGTATGACAGCGTCAGCGATCATCTGGAAAGCCACGCCGAACGCCCTGAGGTGCAGGAGGCACTGTCCAACGGCGTTGGCGAAAGCGTCCGGTATTCCGACACGCTGTCCGATGTGACGCTCTACTACGCCCTGCGCACGGCAGATGGCCGCGTGCTTCGCATTGCCAGCACGCGCTCATCGGTTCTGGGGCTGTTTTTGCATGCATGGCCGCAGTTTTTGATGGCACTGGCGCTGATTGTGGCGGTGTCGCTGTTCATTGCACGCCGTGCCGCGGCGCATATTGTGCAGCCCATCAACACGCTGAATTTGGATGCGCCGCTGGAAAACGACGTATACGATGAGCTTTCTCCACTGCTGAGCCGATTGGACAAGCAATACAGCCAGATTCGCCAGCAGATGAACGAGCTGTCGCGCGCGCATGCCGACCTGAACGCCATCATGCAGCACATGCGCGAAGGACTTGTCCTGCTGGATGTCTCCGACCACATTCTGTCCATCAACGACAGCGCCGCCACGATTTTTGCCACCGACAATCAGCAGAGCATCGGCAAGGATCTGCTCAGTCTGTGCCGTGATGCGGCGGTGCTGGAAATTGTCGATGGCGCACAGCATGGCACCTCCGGCGACATGGTGCTGCCGCGCGGTCAGCAGACCTTCCGCATTTCGGCCAGTCCGGTGCTTCGCGAGAACAAGGTGTGCGGCGTGGTGCTGCTGGCACTGGACATTTCCGCCCAGTATACCGCTGAGGCCAGCCGCCGCGAATTCACCGCCAACGTGACGCATGAACTCAAGACGCCGCTCACCTCCATTTCCGGCTATGCGGAAATCATCGAAAACGGCATCGCACAGCAGCAGGACATTCCTGCCTTTGCTGGCAAGATTCACGCGGAGGCACAGCGACTGGTTGCCCTGGTCAACGATATTCTGGCCCTGTCGCGTCTGGACGAGCGTCAGGGACTTGGCCTCAAAGAGCAAACGCCCCTGTTGCCCCTTTTGGAGGAGCTGGTGACAAGCTTCGAGCCGATGTCAACGGAAAAGCAACTGACCGTCGCCCTGACAGGCACGGAGAACAGCGTTGAAGGGTATCCGGTGCTGCTGCGCGAACTGTTCCACAATCTGCTTGAAAACGCCATCAAGTACACACCGCAGGGCGGCAAGGTTGACATTCATCTTTCCCGCGAGGACGGCCACGTGGTGTGCAGCGTGCGTGACAACGGCATCGGCATTCCGGCGGAGCATCAGGCGCACGTGTTCGAGCGCTTCTACCGTGTGGACAAGAGCCATTCGCGTCAGACTGGTGGCACGGGACTTGGACTGGCAATTGTCAAGCATGTGGCCGAGGTGCATCATGCACAGCTCACCCTGCACTCCGAGGTAAACAAGGGCACGGACATCATCGTGCGGTTCTAAAAGAAAATATCTCACAGCCGGAAGAAGAAGCGCTTCTTCCGGCTGTGAAACTTTTCTGAAACTGCATTTTTTATTTTTTGCCTATTGCAACTTCCAAACAAATTTGCTATAATAGTTGTATCAAATCTGACCAATTCTAAATTTTATGCAACGGCCCTTTTCTGGCCTTGCATCATTGAAGGGCGTGTTTCCCGATGACATTTCCGAGCCACCGCGCCGAGCTGCTTCATCAGCACGATGCGTATATTGCTTCCCTCCTGCAGCGCCAAATCACTGAACCGGATGACCCGCGCTATGGCGGCTTCTGGACGGCTGATTTCCACGTTGAACCGCGTCAAAGTGGCTTCTTTCTGGGCGACATGATGGCGGCCTTCTGCACACCGGACAGCCGTTGGTATCTGAACAGCCGCCTTGCGGAGGCCATTCGCGCCGACCTGACCTACATGGAGGCGCACCAGCGTCCCGATGGCTGCTTCGACCTGACACCGTGCAACTACGCCTCACCGCCCGATACCGCTTTCATGATGAATGCGGTGCTGTGTGGCTACTGGCTGCTGGAAAAGTGTCGCGCTCCTGAAGCCGATTTCATGCGTCAGCGCCTGTATCGCCTGATTGATTCCACCTCGCGTGGCATCGCGGCGGGCGGCTTCCATACGCCTAATCACCGCTGGGCCATTTCCGCATGCCTGCTGTGCTGTGAGAAGATTACGGGCAACAAGACCCTTTCCCTCCGCGCACAGGAGTATCTGCGCGAAGGACTTGACATCAACAGCGACGGCGAATTTGCCGAGCGCAGTGCGGGCAACTACAATCAGGTCAATGACGACCAGATGATTCGTCTCTTCCTGGCCACCGGCGACACGATGTATCTGGAAGCGGCGGCGCGCAATCTGGAAATGATGTACGCCTACTTCGATCCCGACGGCAGCGTTTTCACCAACAATTCCACCCGTCAGGATTTGGGCAAGAAGGTGTATGCGGAAAGCTACTACATCCTCTACCTGCTGGTCGGCTACTTCCTCAAGCGTCCGGAGCTGGGCGCGATGGCCGAATGGATTTGGCAGGATTGTCGCCGTCGTGGCACGTATCCCAGCGGTGTGGAATGGCTGCTGCTCTTCCCGGAGATGGACGGCTACGGCGCGGACAGCGCGTTCCTGCGTCCCTTTGAGCAGGTCGATCGTCTTTTCCCCGATAGCGACATTGCCCGCATTCGTTCCGGGCGCTGGTCCTGCTCCCTGCTCAACGGAAAGGCCAACTGCCTGTACTTCCAGCACGGCGCCTTCTCCATGTACATGACGATTTATTCCAACCTCTGCGACAGGCGCAATTTCCTGTCCGACACTTTGGAGCGCACGCCCACAGGCTATCGCATGCGCGCCCATGCCGCCGGATGGTACTATCTGCCCTTCCCCGAAAAGCCGGATACATCCGACTGGTGGGCCATGGACAATCCGCACCGCCGTCCCAAGACAGAGGGACTGCCGCTGGATACCACGCTGGAAATTGTCAAGCGCCCCGATGGCATTGACCTGCACATCCGCACCGAGGGCATCGACCAATTGCCGCTGCGCATGGAGTTTTCCTTCCTGCCGGGTGGCTATGTGCGCACGGAGCATTTCCTCCAGCACGCCAAGGCCGGCGAAAGCATCAACGTCATTGACGGCGTTGTCGAGGCTTGCGGCCCGACGGGCGAAACCATCACCATTGACCATGCGTTTTCATCGCATGACTTTACCGACCGCATGGGCGGCGCGTATCCACTCTCTGACAAGCACTACACGGTGTACTTCACCGCCTACACACCGGTGGAGAAGGTCATTCGCATCCGTGCCGGACGCAAGGACAGACACCTGTAATCGTTTGCTTTTCCAATCGACTTCAACCCATACGGACGCGGGAAGCATCTGCCTCCCCTGTGTGGGTGAAATAAAGGAGGATTCCCCATGAAAAAGCTCGTTTCCCTGTTCCTGGCGCTGATCATGCTCGTGAGCATGGCTTCGCTGTGTGTCGCTGAAGGCACGACCTACACCCAGGCTCCGTACTGGGACGACAAGGATGTTCCGCCGCTTGCGGAGCGTCTGCCTGCTGAACCCATGGTCGAAACCGCTGATTATCTGGAAATCGGCACCTACGGCGGCGAATTGAAGACCTCCGCCTCCACGTCTTCCTGGACGACGGGCAAGATCATCGAAGAAGGTCTGTTCCGTTTCAACTCCGAAGGCATTGTGGAACCCAACGTCGCCAAGAGCTTCGACGTGAACGAGGATTCCACCGTCTACACCATTCACCTGCGTGAAGGCATGAAGTGGTCCGACGGCGCGCCCTTCACTGCGGAGGACTGCGTGTGGTTCTACAACAAGGTCTGCCTGAACAAGGCCGACAGCAAGGGCGTTCGCGCCTGCCACAAGGACGCCAATGGCGATCCGGCCGTGGTGGAGAAGATTGACGACGTGACCTTCACCGTCACCTTCGCGACCCCCAAGTACGACTTCATCGAAGCGCTGTGCGTGGATCTGAAGTGGCACTATGCGCCCAAGCACATCTTTGAGGGCATGGTGGAAGACATCATCAACAAGGACAACGACGCTGCCCTGGCCAAGGCCAAGGAAATCTGCGGCGTGGAATTTGCTGATGCCTCCAAGGCCGGCAAGGAACTGCTGTACTACTTCTGGAACTACTCCGGCGTCCCGACGCTGAACCCCTTCGTCCTCTCCACTGAGGAAGGCAAGCGCGACGTCAAGGGTGACTACTACGAGTACGTCCGCAACCCCTACTACTGGAAGGTGGACGCCGCCGGTCAGCAGCTGCCCTACATCGACAAGATTACCTACACCACCATCCAGAACGTGGATCAGTCCCTGATGCTCCTGCTGGACGGCACGGTTGACTTCCAGACCGTTGGTATGGAAGCACTGGCCACCATTCAGGATTCCGCAAGCGTTGCCATCAACGTTTACGAATGGGCCGGCAGCGACTGGGGCAATGTCGGCACGCAGCTGCATTGCAACCTGTCCATCGCCAATGAAAAGCTGAACGCGCTGTTCAACAACGCTGACTTCCGTCAGGCACTGTCCATCTGCGTGGATCGCACGGAATTTGCTGACCTGTACTCCGACGGCTGGCTGGAAGGCGGCCAGGCGGCTCCCGCTGAGGGCATGCTGGGCTACTCCGAGTCCTGGGCGACGAAGTGGACCGAATACGACGTGGCCAAGGCCAAGACCCTGCTGGAAGGCGCTGGTCTGGTGATGGGCACGGACGGCTTCTACGACTTCGCGGACGGCACGGACTTTGCGCTGAACATCGTCTCCGTCGCCGATAGCGGCGCGGCCGATACCTACAAGCTCCTCAAGCCCTACTACGACGCGGCTGGCATCAAGACGACCTTCCGCGACTATGACCGCTCCAACATCGACAACATGCTGCTGGCCAACGAAATCGAGTGCATGCTGTTCCCGGTGACGGGTCTGGGCGACATCTCCATCGCGCTCAAGCCCAACTCCATGGTGCCCGGTACGGCCACGAACGTTGTCTGGTACGGCAACATGAACAAGGAAACCGCCACCGGCGACCTGCTCAAGCTGATTGAGCTGAAGGAAAAGCTGGACACGACCTCCGACACGGCTACGCGCACGGAAATCACCAAGGAAATGCTCAAGCTGCATGAAGACAACGTCTGGTCCATCGCCTATGTGGCGGCTGCCTCCACGTATCATGCGGTGAATGCCCGTATCCACAACTTCCTGCCCAATGGCGTTTGGTCCGACATCTATCGTGACTTGGGTCTGGCCCATGTCCAGTGCTGGTACATCGCCGAGTAAACGTCCATAATTCACTCGTTGCGGGAGGCTGTCCTTTTTTCAAAGAATGGCCTCCCGCATTCCAGGTTTAACGAAATTTGCGTAGAAAGGCTGCGAGGCACAGATGCTTAAATATGTCGGCAAACGTCTGCTTCTCTTCATTCCTACGATCATCATTATTTCCGTTGTGATTTTCTTCATCATTCAGCTGCCTCCGGGAGACTATGTGAACTCCTACGTGGCAGCCATGACAGCAGAGGGCGAGCAGTTCACGGAAGCAGACATTGCGGAGCTGCGCGCACATTACGGCCTTGATGATCCATGGATTGTGCAATACTTCAACTGGGTCAAGGACATCGTCCTGCACGGCAATTTTGGCTATTCCTTTGAATATGGCCGTGGCGTGTGGAGTGTCATCATGGATCGCCTGTGGCTGACGCTGGGCGTATCGTTTGTGATTCTCATCTTCCAATACGTCGTGTCGCTGCCCATTGGCATCTACTGCGCCAATCACCAGTATTCGGCGGGCGACTACATCTGGTCGTTCTTCGGCTTTCTGGGCACGGCAACACCGAATTTCCTGCTAGCCATCCTCATTATGTACTGGGTCTACACGGCTACAGGACAAATGTATTTGGGACTGTTCAGCACCGAAATGCTGCAAAACGGTATGCGCTGGGAGTATGTGCCGGAATTCCTGTTCCGCTGCCTGATTCCCCTGATTGTCATCGGCACGTCCGGCACGTGTGGCATCATCCGTACTGTCCGTGCGCAGATGCTCGATGAGCAGGCACGCCAGTATACGCTGTGCGCACGCGCCAAGGGCTGCTCCGAGGCGACGATTACCTACAAGTACTGCCTGCGTGCGGCGCTGAACCCGGTCGTGTCCGGCATGTCCGGCTCGCTGCGCACCATCTTCTCCGGCTCGACCGTGTCGGCCATCGTCATGAACCTGCAAATTCAAGGCCCGGTGCTTCTGACCGCCCTGAAATCGCAGGACATGTATCTGGCTGGTACCATCGTCATGATTCAGGCCATTCTGGTCGTTGTCGGCACGCTGCTGAGCGACATTGCGCTGGCCTGGCTTGATCCGCGCATCAGATTCACAGAAAGGAGCTGACGGACGTGGCGCTGTTTCGCAAAAAAGTAGTCAACGATGAATCCTACTACATGGCGTCACAATGGACGCTGATGTGGCGCAAGCTGCAAAAGCACAAGCTGGCACGCCTGTCGCTGCTGCTGCTGCTGATTTTGTATCTGGGCGCACTCTTTGCCGATTTCATTGCCCCTTATGGTCTGGAGGAATTCTCCGCCCTGTACAAAAATACCGCACCGACCACCGTTCACTGGCGCGATGAGGACGGCAGCTTCTCCCGTCCTTACGTCTACAAGCTGAAAAAGGAAAACATCAAGACCAAAGTGGACGGCAAGCTGGTGCTGGAAAAGAAGATTGTGGAGGACACCAGCAGCAAATACTACCTCAAGTTCTTCGTTGAGGGCGGCGAATACAAGCTCTTCGGGCTGATTCCGTCCAACCTGCACCTCTACGGGCTGGTCAATGAAGCGGGTGAGGTCGATAAGACAGTGCGCATCAACATCTTTGGTGCGGACTCCACCGGCTGTGATATTTTCTCCCGCATTCTCTATGGCTCCCGCGTGTCGCTGACGATTCCCTTCGTTTCCGCCGCGCTGAGCTTCGTGCTGGGCATCCTGATTGGCGGCATTTCCGGCTACTTCGGTGGTCTGGTGGATAATATCATCCAGCGCATCATCGAGGTGCTGTCGGCCATTCCGTCCATCCCGCTGTGGCTGGCGCTGTCTGCGGCCATTCCGCCGGACATCTCCGTCTCTGCGATGTATCTGTATATCACCATCATTCTCTCCTTCATCGGCTGGACGGGTCTGGCGCGTGTGGTGCGTGGTAAGTTCATTTCCCTGCGTAAGGAAGACTACGTGACCGCCGCCCGACTGGCAGGCGTGAGCGACTTCAAGATCATCACCAAGCACCTTGTGCCGGGCTTCCTGAGCTACCTGATTGTCAACCTGACGCTGGGCATTCCCGGTTCGATTCTGGGCGAAACGTCCATGAGCTACCTGGGTCTGGGCATGAAGTCGCCCGCAACCAGCTGGGGTGTGCTGCTCAAGGAAACAGAGGATCTCGTTTCCGTCGCGCAGTGTCCCTGGAAGATGATTCCGCTCCTGTTCGTCATCATCACCGTCTTGGCATTTAACTTCCTGGGCGACGGTCTGCGCGACGCGGCCGACCCCTACAAGTGATTGGAGGGCTGAATAACAATGAGTGAAACAAAACAGCCCATTATCCAAGTGAAGAATTTGGGCGTCAATATCAAGATGGACGAAGGTCTTCTAACGCCCGTGCGTGGCGTGGACTTTGAGATTCATCCGGGCGAAACGCTGGGTCTGGTCGGCGAATCCGGCTGCGGCAAGTCGCTGACGAGCAAGGCGATTCTGGGCATCAACGACAAGAAGTGCCGCTCCACGGGCGAAATTCTCTTCCGCGATGAGCAGGGACAGGTGATTGACCTGCTGACCCTCAATCCGCGCGGAAAGGAGATTCGCGCCATCCGTGGCAAGCAGATTTCGATGATTTTCCAGGAGCCCATGGTCGCCTTCAGCCCCATGTACACCATCGGCAACCAGATTAACGAGGCAACCCTTCTGCACATCACCAAGAACAAGCAGGAGGCCAAGAAAATCAGCCTGGACATGATGAAGCTGGTCGGCATCGCCAATGCGGAGAAGCGCTATGACCAGTATCCGCATGAGTTTTCCGGCGGCATGCTCCAGCGTGCGCTAATTGCCATGGCGCTGGTGTGCCGTCCTCGCCTGCTGATTGCGGATGAGCCGACCACGGCGCTGGACGTGACGATTCAGGCGCAGATTCTGGAATTGATGCAGTCCCTGCAAAAGGAACTGGGCATGGCGATTCTCTTCATCACCCATGACCTGGGTACGGTGGCCAAGATGTGCGACCGCGTGGCGGTCATGTATCTGGGCAAAATTGTGGAAACCGGCACAGCACGGGAAATCTACAAAAACCCGCAGCATCCCTACACGCGCGGCCTGATGGGCTCCGTCCACAAGATTGGCACGCTCAAGCAGGACAAGCTCTTCTCCATTGAAGGCACCGTGCCGCTGGCGCTGAACCTGAAGCCGGGCTGCGGCTTCTACGACCGTTGTCAGGAGCGCATTGAAGGCGTCTGCAACGTGCAGGATCCTGAAACCCTGTGTCTGGACGGCACGCACTGCGTCGCCTGCCACCGCTGCAAGGCATGCGCCGGAAAGGAGGAAGCGTAAATGACGGAAAAAGCAAAGCGTGAGCTGATTTTGCAGGTTCGCAACGTCTCCAAGCGCTTCACCTCCAAGGGCGTTTGCGTTCGCGCCGTCACCAACGTCAGCTTCGACGTCCACAAGGGCGAAACGATTGGCATCGTCGGCGAATCCGGCTGCGGCAAGACGACGCTGGGACGCTGCATCGTGCGCGCACTGGATGCCAGCGAGGGCGAAGTCCTCTACAAGACGCTTTCCGGCGAAACGGTCAACTTCCTGACGCTGGACAAAAAGCAGATGAAGCCTATCCGCAAGGAAATCCAGATGATTTTCCAGGATCCCTACTCTTCCCTTGACCCGCGCATGACCGTGCTGGACATTATCGGTGAGCCGATTCGCGCCAACTATCCCAAGATGCCCAAGCACGAGCGTGAGGCGCTCATCAAGGACATTGCCGCCAAGGTCGGCCTGAACACCAGCTATCTGATGCGCTATCCGCACGCCTTCTCCGGCGGTCAGCGCCAGCGCATCGGCATTGCACGCGCCCTGATTCTCAAGCCACAGATTATCGTCTGTGACGAGGCCGTGTCGGCGCTGGACGTGTCCATTCAGGCGCAGATTATCAACCTTCTGCGCGACTTGCAGAAGGAAATGGAGCTGACCTACATCTTCATCAGCCATGACCTGTCCGTCGTGGAGCACATTTCGGACAAGGTAGGCGTGATGTATTTGGGCAAGATGGTCGAGTTTGGCGAGACGGAAAAGCTCTTTGCGCATCCCAAGCATCCCTACACCGAGGCGCTGATGTCCTCCGTGCCGATTGCCGATCCGGATGCGGTGATGGATCGCATTCCGCTGCGTGGCGAGATTCCCAATCCGGCCAATCCGCCCAGCGGCTGTTACTTCCACGCGCGTTGCAGCTATTGCACGGAGCGCTGCCGTTGCGAAGCACCCGAGCTGCGCGAGGTGGATGGCCGCATGGTGGCATGCCATCGCGCCGAGGAGCTGTCCCTGCGTGGCTTCGATTACTCCGAGAGCGAAAAAGAAGCAGAAACGACGTAATATGCAAACGGGCGCGCCTTCATCAGCGTGCCCGTTTTTTCAGCAGGATTTTTGCTGATGGATGGAGAAATTACCCCTTGATGCAGAAAATTGCGTTTTTCCAAAGGAGGTATCCCCGATGTCTTTCACCAAGGCAGACCTTGCCATTTCGACCATGTGGAACTTCCGCAAGGCGCATTCGGGCGAGGAGCTGATTGACCAGCTGAACGCGCTGGGCTTCTCCCGTGTGGAGCTGAATTATCAGGTGCGCACCGAATGGCTTTCCGGCATTCGCCGCCGCATCGCAGAGGGCGCGATTCAGGTTTCCAGCGTCCACAACGTGTTCCCCAAGACGCTGGATAAGCGCTTTGACACCGACTCCATCATGCTGGGCTATGAGGACGAGGCGCTTCGCCAACAGGCCGTGGAGCTTGCCAAGGGCAGTGTGGAATGGGCCTGTGTGCTGGGTGCAGGCGCGGTCGTCTTTCACCCGACGGAGGTGCCGCTATCCCCGGATGCGTTCGATGTACCGCTCAAAAAGCTCATTGCCACGCACCAGCAGGATTCGGACGAATACCGCCGTCTGCATGCCCAGATGATGGCCGCACGTCAGGCACAGCCGTATCTGGATCGCATGATGAAGTCCATTGACGAATTGGCGAATTACGTTGCGCGCAACAACCTGCCCGTTCGTCTGGGCATGGAAAACCGCGCCATGTGCCACCAATGCCCGATTTTCAGCGAATTCGACCTGATTGCCGAGCGCTTTGCAGGCAGCCCGGTCGGCATTTGGCTGGACACAGGCCACGCCATCATGATGGTGGAAATGGGCTTGCAGCAGCTGCCGCTATCGCAGAAGGTCGCGGACATGATTGTCGGCATGCACATCCACGATGCCGTGGACGCGCTGGATCACTACGCGCCCTGCACCCTGCCGGGTGACGTGCTTGCGCCCTACCGGGAGTACATCGTGCGCAGTCCCATCAAGGTGCTGGAGCTTTCCGGCCGACTGAGCAGTGAGGAAATCATCACCGGTACAGACCGCTTTGTCGCGCGTTATGGCGCATAAAAATTCGTATAAAGAAAGGCAGTGCAACGCTCCCCTTTGCGGGAAGGCTGCACTGCCTGTTTTTATGCATTTTCTTTCCTGTACACAAATCGGCAGATTTCCCTTTCCTGCCCCTGATACAGCCCAGGCCCTTCAAACGCCTTGATGAACCCGCAGCGATACATCACCTTGCACGATGCGATATTGTCCTGCAAGCAGATACCCTGGATTTCCTGCAAGTCCAGCTTGTCCATGATGACCGGCAGGAAGGCTTCCACCGCCTCCGTCGCGAAGCCGCAGCAGGTGTAATCCTTGCCGATGTGATAGCCGATTTCCCACGCGTTATCCTCCATCGGTACGGCCTGCACATAGCCAATCAGCGTCGCATCCAGCAGCAGCCCATAGACCAGCGGGCCGTCCTCTGCTTCATAGCAGTGGATCAGGTAGCGGAGGGTCTCCTCGGCCACCTCGACTGTCTCGAATACTTCATCCGGCACAAAGCGGCGGTTGTCCTCATCCAGTGACAGCAGATGCAGCGCCGTCGCCATGTCCAATTGCAAGGGCGCAATGGTCAGTCGTTTCGTCTGAATGTTCATGTGCATTTCCTCCTTCGGCACGTACATCATTATTCTGTAACACCTATTGCATAACGCACATTTTGATTATAACAAGACAGAAGGCACTTGTCAATAGGCATTTTGCAAGCATGCAAAAGGGCGCTCTCCCATGCCTTTCGCACAGAAGAGCGCCCCATAAGGTTACTGCTTCACTTCATCCAGAATTTCCAGCGTCACATCCATGTCGATGTACTCGCCATCGGGAATGTCATCGTTGCCGCTGTAGTTAGCCAGGCCTTCCACACGGTAGACCTTGATGCGCAGCGTGTCACCCACGCCATATTCGCCGACCTTTTCGGACAGCTCGGTGGTGGAGGTAATCACGGTGTCGTTGACGTCCACGATGATGTCACCCACCTGCATGCCAGCCTTCTCGGCAGGGCTGTTCGCCTCCACCTCGGCCACATAGACGCCCTTGGGAATCAGGCCCTTGCGCAGCGCGGTGCTGTTGGCCAGA
Source organism: uncultured Faecalibacterium sp. (assembly GCA_964464815.1). Lineage (GTDB taxonomy): Bacteria > Bacillota > Clostridia > Christensenellales > Aristaeellaceae > UBA11524. Next base: position 43,083 of record CAYXHF010000006.1, on the reverse strand, counting down.
TTCTTCATGGTGATGCCCATGCGCGGCTTGCCGACCAGCGAGCCGGATTCGGTCGTGTCGCTGTTTTCCTCATCACCCAGCTTTTCGGGCGCGGTGAAGGTGATTTCGCCGGAGAGTACCTTGTTAATCAGCGGCTTGGCGGCGTTAATCGGGATGCACATGCCGATGCCTTCCACCGTGCTGCCGGAATAATACGAACCGGTGTACTTGAGCGTCGGGATACCCATCAATTCGCCCGTCACGGAGAACATGCCGCCGCCGGAGTTACCGGAGTTGATGGCCGCATCAACCTGAATCATGGCGTTGCTGATGGTGGACTTGCGTCCATACTTGTCATAGGATTCCGACTCCACCGCACGGTTCAGGGCGCTGACGATGCCCGCCGTGGTCGTCTTGGTGAAGCCCAGCGGGTTGCCGATGCAGATGGCCCAGTCGCCCACCTGTAGGGAATCGCTGTCGCCCAGCTGCACCGCCGGGAGATCCAGATCCGTAGCATACACAATGGCCACATCCAGCGCTTCGTCATAGGTCACCAGCACAGCGGCGTATTCGGTCGTCTCATCGTTTTCATCCGTCACGGTTACGCGCAGGCTCGATGCATCCTCCACCACGTGGTAGTTGGTCAGCACGAAGCCTTCACCAATCACGACGCCCGAACCGGTGGATGCCAGCTCTTCCTTCTCCTCCGGCTCTTCCTTGTCATAGCCCTTGCCATACCCGAAGCCGTAGCCAAAGCCATAATAGAAGTTGTTGCCATAGTTGCCATAGCGCACCTTCTGGTAGTTGCTCACGCCCACCACGCTGTTGCGCACCTGGCTGATAGCCGCCGTAAAAGGACTGGTGACGACCACGGTGTTATTGGTGTTAGCCGCCGAAACAGCCTCCGCGGAGGCCGACATATCTCGCACTGCCGCACCTGCACCCGTGCCAATCATCGCGCACGTCAAGCCCAGTGCAATCGTCCCCATCACTTTCCGGAATTTCATATTGGATTGCCTCCTTCACATTTTTCCAGCAGCTGCTCTGCTGGATACCTTGTGCTGATTTCCATCAGTTTTCTCAACTGATTACGTCTTTTATTATACTGGTTCTTTTTGACCTTGTCATGAACGAATTTTGAACAAACGATGGAATTTCGTAAACTTTGCAGCAATTTACGGTAGCACAATCGGGTCAGGCAGGAATTCTCCAGACCACATCACGTTTCCATCCAGCGAATCGACGCTTTCGCCGCCAAAGAAGAAGCGCACGCGCCGCACATGATACCGCTGGCAGATACTTCCCGTCAGGCTGTAGGCCAGCAGGCGCTGATTCACGCCGGATGCCTGAATTCGCTGTGCCACATCAGGGGTGAAGTTCACCAGCATCGTGTCACCCTGCATTGCAATGCCCGCAAAGTCCACCGCCTCCATGCTGCCGGAAACGCCCATGCGCTGGAAAATCGGCGATAGTAGCACCTCCATGCGCCATGCGCTGTCTGCCGGCAGATTCAGCGTCACGCGGACAAGCGCGTCTTCCCGCCTGTCCCAGGACGTAACCGGGTCGGTCAGCAGGGCGGTGAACATGTCTCTGGTCATCACGCCACCGGGCGTAATGCGCGTGCCGTGCCGCGGAGAATACAGGCTGCCCAGCGCCGCATCACCGGCCCAGATCACCACCTGCTCGACATTGGGCACAAAGGCCGTCATGGTCAGGGTGATTGCACCCATCAAGGCAACCGGATCAAGCCCCATGGCGGCCGTTTGCTGGAGCATATCCGGCACAAAGTGCAGTGAAAGTGATTGCCGGCCGCTGGATAGCTTCGTCACCTCCGGCGCCAGAAGCAGCAGTGTGCGCAAATCCGGCATAGCTGGCACATTGTCAGCCTGCAATGCGCCAGCAGAGAGCGCATCGAGCAAGCCATAGACAAGCTGCTGCGGGTCCTGGCCATCAAAGGAGAGCTGGCGCACCTCGCTTGTCAGGCCACGTCCATCCATCAAGGGGAAATACAGCACCACCGCGCTGCTCAAAGGCGTTTGCGCCGCCACACCGCCAACGCTTGTGCGCTGGGCGACCAGCTGGTTCCACCGCTGCGTCAAATCCGCACCCGATGCCGAGGAGAGCGCTCCCAACGGCAGCAGATTGCGCACATCCATGGCCACCGGGTGTCCCGCGACAAGGATGTTCACAAACGACACATCCGGCAGGGCGCACAGCGTCGTTGAAATCGACAGGCAGACCGTGTACAGATTCTGAATGGACATTTGCAGCGCGCCAGAGGCCAGATTGACCGTGCAGACATTGCCCGACACCTGCACGCCGTCACTTGCCGCCAATGCCACCGTGCCATAGTCCGACAAGGGCTTCGCACCATCCTGCGCCACCGCATTCAGCAGCAGCGTCAGGGCCGTCTCCGCCGGATGCACCATACGGCTGATGGTTGCCGTCTCGTACTGACACAAAAGCGTCTGACCATTTTCTGCGGGCAGATAGAGTGCGAAGGTGGTTTCCGTCTGCATGCCCTGCATATCCTTCGGCGCGTCGTAGGGCATTGCTGGCGGCGGCAGTGTATTTGATGGCGTCAGGGTGCTTTGCCTGGTACAGGAGGACAGCGCAAGCAGCAGACATAAAAGCAAAATCAACAATCGCTTCATGGCTTTTCCTCCATCAACGTTATCAGCTGTCCCATCGAAATGCGCCATAATCCGTTCTGGCGCGTCAGGTGCAGGGTGTGCGCCGTGAACGGAACCTCCCTGCCCTGCTGCAATTGCGTGCCGGACAGGACAAACACCGCCGAGGTCTTGAACACACTCCCGCCCGATGCCACGCAGGTAGTCATGGGTGCAAAGGACTGCATCGTCTGCACGAATGCATCATATTCCGGGCGTTTCTCGCCGCTTTGCGCGTCTTGCAGCGCCAAATACCGATACAACCGCGGATAATCCTGCTGCGTCAGTGCCGTCAGGATGGTCTGCATCGTGCCGGATGCCGTCAGCAGTACGCTCTCATCCCGCACCAGCGGCGACGCCAGGGATTCGTCCTTTTCGTCCAGCAGATAGTATTTTTCTCTCAGGCGCATCGAATCCGTTTTTTCCGTGCGCTGCTCCACCAAAATGACAACCTGCTGCGCCGTGGTGTTTTCCGTCACCGTGGCAGCAATGGCTTGCATCGCCAAACGGCGGCGCAGCTGCATTTCCGCTGTCCACTGCGCATCCTTGCGCCAATTTTCCGGTTCGTCGCCGTAAAAGTTCATCAGCTGATATGACAGCGTCACAAAGAGCATATCGCCCTGTCGCGCGGTAGAAATGACCCGCGTTCCTGCCGGAAACAGCCCGGTCAGCTCCGTCGCACCCAGCGTCGGGCCGTCCAGCAGCACCCGCAGCAGTGCCGTCTCATATGTCTCATTCGCGCGGCGCGAAATCGTCCGCTCCTCAGGCGCCAGCATCGGCTCGTCCTGCAAGCGGTACCAGACGCGTGCGGTCGTTTCGCGGCTCAGCGCATGCGCACTGTCCACCGCTGGCACCGCATCATCCTGCGGCCGCGCCGTCACGGAGACATTCTGCATCGGCTCTTCCTCCAGCCTTTCCTCCGCGACCTTCCAGACCAGAAATACCGCCGCCACGACCATGAGCAGCAGCAGCACATCCTTGCCAAAGCGTTTCCATGCTTGCTTCACGGCGCATCACCTCGCTTTGCATCCTTGGGCAGCGTAACCAGGAAGCTGGAGCCCTTGCCCGGCTGGGACGAAACGTCAATGCTGCCGCCATGCATCAGCACCAGCTGCCGCACAATGGACAGTCCCAGGCCCGTGCCACCAGTGGCGCGGGAGCGTGCCTTATCCACGCGGTAGAAGCGGTCGAAAATATGCTTCTGATCCTCCTCCGGGATGCCGATGCCGTCATCCTGCACGCGGAAGGTGATTTCGCCTCCGTTTTGCGCCAGCGTCACCGTGATATGGCCGTCCTTGGGCGTGTATTTGATAGCGTTGTCCGTCAGGTTATAGAAAATCTGACTTATCTTGCCCTCATCGCCCTGCATGACGATACCGGGGGCAACATTGGCGGTAAAGTGCTGTCCGTTGCTTTCAGCCGCGATTTGCAGGGTGTGCAGCGTTTCCTCAGTCAGCGCCGACAGGTCAATCCGGCTGAGCTTCAAGGCCGTGGAATGGCTGTCCATCTGCGTCAGCGTCAGCAAATCCGTGATGATGCCGTTCAGGCGGTCGATTTCGTGATTCATGTCCTGCATGAATTCCGTGCGCAGCTCCTGCGGCATATCAGGCTGGTAGAGCATGTTTTCCAGCAGCAGCTTCATCGTCGCCAAGGGCGTCTTGAGTTCATGCGACGCATTGGCGACAAACTGACTGCGGCTCTTGTCGAAATGCTCAATCTGCTCCGCCATCGCGTTATAGCTGCGCGCCAATTCACCCAATTCGCCACTGGCGCTGATTTCCACACGCGCCGACAGTTCACCTCGTCCCATGCGGCGAATCGCCTGCGTCAGCGCATTGATGGGGCGCGTCAGCATGCCGGAAAGCAGCAATGCCGCCGCCAGCGCCGCCGCCGCTGTGACCAGAAAGATGGTCATCAGCTGTTCCTCCACTGTTTCCAGCGCGCTTTGCAGTTCATCCACCGGCAGGGACATCACCAGCGCACCGATGCGCACGCCCTGCGTCTCCATCGCGGCGGCGGCCAGTGCCACATACTGCGCCTGACCTGCCTCCTCCATGCGGTGAATGCCAAAGGCCGATGCCTCTCCATCCAGCAGAACCGTCACCGTCTCCGGCAAAGACAGCCGCTGACCGCTGATTTGGCCATACGTATCCAGCTGCACCTTACCATCCATATCAACGGCCAGCAAGCGGCCGCCCATTTCACCCGCCTGCTGCGCAAGCATATCGCTCACGCTTTCCATCTGCGCGGATGCAAAAAAAGGCGCAACCGACGAAGCCATCTGCTCCAGAGAGCGTGTGGCTTGTCGGGTGCGCTGCATATACAATGTATCACTGACCAGGCCCGTCATGACGGAGGCCATAATCGCAAAGGACGCGCCGATAATGCTCAGAAACATCAGCATCAGCTTCCAGCGCATCGATGTCGCCCCATGCTTCCATGCCTGCAACAAGCGGCATTTAGTCCTTATCGGTGAAATAGTAGCCCACCTTCCATTTCGTGAAGATGAATTCCGGTCTCTGCGGGTCGCGCTCAATCTTTTCGCGCAGACGGCGAATATGCACATCGACCGTTCTGGCATCCCCGGTGTATTCATCATACTTCCATACAGCTTCCAGCATTTCCTTGCGGGAGAACGGCCGGCCGCGGTTGGTAATGAACATGTGCAGCAGGTCGAACTCCTTGGCCGTCAGGCGCACTTCCTTCCCGCCCAGCGTCACCGTGCGCTTGAAGAGGTTGACCTCCATATCATGCACGCGGATGATGCGCGAATTGCCTTCCGGCAGCGTTCCCGCACGGCGCAGCACCGTCCTGATGCGCGCACGCACTTCCAGAATATTAAACGGCTTTGTCATGTAGTCATCCGCGCCATATTCCAGACCCAGAATCTTATCCATGTCATCGCCCTTAGCGGTCAGCATGATAATCGGCACACTGGAGCTTTCCCGGATGCGCTGGCAGACGCTCAGGCCGTCCACCTTGGGCAGCATCACATCCAGCAGCACCAGGTCATAGCTTTCCGAAAAAAACTTATCCAGCGCATCCTGACCATCCAGCGCCGTTTCCGTTTCGTAGCCATCCTGTTCCAGTGTATATTTCAAGCCCTTGAGAATCAGCGGTTCATCATCCACCAGCAAAATACGCTTTCCCATTGCCCTGTTCCACCTCTGTATGATTTGCCGCATCGCGGTTCTTCTCTATTGTACCCTGACTTATGAAAAAAATCAAGCTATCCTGACACAATTTCGTCATACTTTTGCCATCATTTTTCCATCACCCGACCGTCCAGCAGCTGATAGCGTCGTGTGGCCCGTGCAGCCAGCGCCGGATCATGCGTAATCATCAGGATGGTTTGCCCTGCGCGATTCAGCTCCTCCATCAGCGCCATCACCTCCCGCGCCGCCTGCGGGTCGAGGCTTCCCGTCGGCTCATCCGCCAGAATGAGCGCAGGCCGCCGCACCAGCGCACGCGCAATTGCCACGCGCTGCTGCTGTCCACCGGAGAGTGCCGCCGGATAATGCTGCATCTTTTCCGCAAGTCCAACGCGTTCCAGCAGCTGTTCCGCCGTTTTCCTGCGCGCTGTCAGCGACACACCGCACAGCATCAGCGGCAGCATCACGTTTTCCAACGCCGTCAAGCGCGGAATCAGCTGAAAGCCCTGAAACACAAACCCGATTTCTTCTCCACGCACCGCCGCCAGCTCCTTTGGCGACAGGGACGACACATCCCGACCATGCAGGCGATATGTACCACTACTCGCCCGGTCAAGGCAGCCCAGAATGTTCATCAGCGTACTCTTTCCCGAACCGCTTGCGCCCGTCAGGGACGCATACGCGCCCGGTGGAATATGCATCGACACGCCCCGCAAAATCATCGCTGGCGGCGCATCTCTTCCCCTTGCGGGAAACGAGCGCGTAATATTGCTTAGCTCAATCATCCCATTGCCTCCGCGGGCAGAAAAAACGCCCTGCCCGGCTATTCTTGCCAGACAGAGCGTTTTTGATGCTTATTCGCTTACTTCAACCGCGCAAAATAATGCAACAGATTTTTGCCGCAGATATTTTCCAGCGCTTCTTCATTGTAGCCATAGTTCCGCAGGGCCGTGAGCAGATTGCCCATTTCGCCCGGATGACGCACATCCTCCGGCGAAACCTCAATGCCATCAAAGTCGCTGCCGAAGCCCACAATGTCCGCACCGCCCAACTGGCAGATATGGTCAATGTGCTGGGCAATGGTCACGCTATCGGCCTTTCCATCCGCAGACAGGAAGACCGGGTAGAAATTGACGCCGATATAGCCGCCATACTGAATCATGGCGCGAATCTGGTCATCGGTCAGATTCCGGCTATGGTCGCACAGCGCACGGCAGCAGCTATGGCTTGCCATCGGCGGCCGCTCGCCCTTTGCGAACAAATCCCAGAAGCCTGCTTCATTCAAATGCGACACGTCAATGCTGATGCCCTGACGCTGCATGGCGCGCACGGTCTGGATGCCCTTTTGCGTCAGATGGGTGGTATCATCCACCTCTGCCGGCGTGGCGAAATCATTGGGATGATTCCACACCAGCGCCGCAATGCGGATGCCACGTTCGCGCCAGAAGGACACCATTTCCGTACTCTTCTGGAACACCTCGCACCCTTCAAACGACAGCAGGAAGGCGTTTTCGTTTTCCTTCACCTCAGACGGATCATCCACCTGACGAATGCCCGCATCGGTAAACTGCTTCGCCGCCGCATAGGCTTTTTCCGCAAACGTCTCGTAATCGCCCTTGGGGCCTTCCGGGCCACTCCACAGCGCGAAGGTTTGCAGGTTCACCTGTCCCTGGCGCAGTCTTTCAGGCGTAATGTCCGTTTGTTGCAGGGTAGCCGCGCCTACGCCCAAGGCGAAAAGCGTGTCCGAATGCGTATCAGCAAGAAACATCGTTGCTTTCCCTCCAATTGTCTTTGGCCGCCACGCTTACAGCTCGCGTCTGCCCTCCATGGCCTTGGAGAGCGTGACCTCATCAGCATATTCCAGATCGCTGCCGACCGGCACGCCGTGGGCAATGCGGCTGCACTTAATGCCCATGGGCTTAATCAGCCGGGCAATATACGTTGCGGTGGCCTCGCCCTCAATATCAGGGTTGGTTGCCAGAATGACCTCATTGACCTGCTCGCTCTGCAAACGGGCCAGCAGCTCCTTGATATGAATATCCTCCGGGCCAACGCCATCCATGGGCGACAGCGTGCCATGCAGCACATGGTACAAGCCATGATAATCATGCATACGCTCCATGGCCGCCACGTCGCGCGGGTCACGCACGACACAAATCTGGCCATTATGGCGCTCCTCCTGCGCACAGACGGCGCACTTCTCCCCGGAGGAGAAATTGCCGCACACCTCGCAATAGCGAATCGCCTTTCGCCCCTGCCAGATAGCAGCGGCAAGTGCGTGTACATCCTCCAGCGGCATCCCTACGATATAGTAGGCCAGTCGCGCCGCCGTCTTTCGCCCGATACCGGGCAGGTGCGACAGCTCCGACACCATCCGCTCAATGGGTTCTATTTGTCCCGACATCAGAACAGACCGCCCATACCGCCCATGCCGGGCGCCATCTTATTCATCGTGTCCTCACGATTCGCTTCGCCCTTGCGCAGCGCCTCGTTGACAGCCGCCATGATCAGATCCTGGAGCATCTCCACGTCGTCGGGATCAACCACCTTGGGATCAATCGTCAGGGACAGCAGCTCACGCTTGCCGCTCACCTTCACCGACACGACGCCGCCACCGGACTGCGCTTCATATTCCTGCGCATCCAGCTTCTCCTGCGCCTCCGTCATCGCCTGCTGCATCTTCTGCGCCTGACGCATCAGCTGCTGCATGTTATTGCCACCGCCAAAGCCAAAGTTCTGTCTTGCCATTGTTTTGTTCCTCCTCAAAATTACGTTTATTGTTGCATTTCTGTTTCGTCCTCATCCGTCAAGCGGTGTATGGACAAGTTACCGGAAACCGTTTTGACGCGCACCGACGGCGCACCCGCCACAATCGACACGCCATCCGTCAGCATTCGTCCCGATGCGCTACGCAAAATCGCGTCGCACTCCGCTACTGGCACGGTCAGGGAAATATCGCCGCCAGCCGACACACCGCGGAAGCTCGAGAACATCTGTGCAAAGGAAAGAATTGCGCCCCGGCTGACCGAGGACAGCGACACATCCCGGAACGCCATGCGATCCATGGACAGCATGCCCGTCGTGGTGAACAGGCTACATTCTTCGCCATACAGGGTATTACCCGAAATGCCGCCGCTACCGTTTTTCACCTTCAGGGATAGGCTTTCCACATCCGTGAGCATAACCGCACCCGACAGGGAGTCCACCGACAAATCGCTCACGCACAGGCCCCGCACATGCACGCTGCCCGACGTCGTGCGCACATCCACCTTTCCCTTCCAGGAATTCGGCATACGCACCGTCACCTGCAACCAACGTGGCACGCGAGGCGCTGGCGCATAGGCCGTTGCCGACTGTTCAATCAACAGCGAATCGCCTTCCTGCGTAATCTGGATTGTCTTCATATCATGGTCATCGCCTGCGGCCATGACCTGAATCTCCTGCGTGTCATCCGCATACAGCTCCAGCAGCGCCCCGGCCAGATGAATGGTCAACTGGGTGATGGTCAACGCTGGATAAGCATTGCGAGAATTCATGCGCATTCACCTCCGTCATTTACACTCCATCATATCACATGTCATTCGTTGTTGCAAGCGGTTTTGGAGAGTCCAATTGGTGCGGTGCGATAGGAATTTAGTTACAATGCTCTACGCGGGGATTGCAATGCGGCGCGGCTCTGCGAGCGTGGACAACTTGGACGATAGCTGAGAGGGCGCTGGTCTGTTTTTGCGTGTTGAACGGGTTTTATTGGGCTTTGCACAAACCCAGCAGGGCGCTGCCCTGCACCCGCAAGGGCTCTGCCCTTGACCCGCGAAGGGTCTTCGACCCTCTCGACTCCCGTTTTGCGATTGAGTTGACGCGATATCATTGACATTTTCCGCATGTTAGGCTGAGAACCGGTTTTCCTTTCCCTTAGATGGGGCGCGTTGCGTGGCGTAGCCATGCAGCCTCTTCCTCCGGTAAATATCCCTTCAACGTCTCATATACCTGCTCATGATACGCATTCAACAATGCCCGATCATCCTCATTCAGATACCGTACATCTACCGCATCCAAATCAAACGGAACCATCGTCAGTGTGTCAAAATGCATGAACCGACCATACGCATTCGTCTCACCCTCACAAACCACCGTCAGGTTCTCGTGACGAATGCCGAATTTCCCTTCCAGATAGAAGCCAGGCTCGTTGCTCGTCACCATGCCAGGCTCAAGCACCACCGGATTGGTGCGCCAGTGAATGCGCTGCGGGCCTTCGTGGACGCTGAGCACATAGCCAACGCCGTGGCCCGTGCCATGGTTGTAGTCCATGCCAATCTGCCAAAGAGGTTCACGCGCCAGATAATCCAGGTTGCCGCCGGTGCAGCCGTGCTTCCAGTGGGCGTGGCCCAGGTGTAGATTGCCCTTCAGGACGAGGGTGAAGAACTTCTTTTCCTCATCCGTCGTTTCGCCCATGGCGAAGGTGCGGGTAATGTCGGTCGAACCCTGCAAATAGTGTCCACCCGTATCGGCCAGCAGAAGTGAGCGCGGCTCAACAGGAATGTTGGACTCCTCCGAGGGGGAATAATGCACAATCGCGCCATGCGCGCCATAAGCAATAATGGGCGAGAAGGACGGTCCGATGTAATCCGGGCGTTCGCAGCGGAATTCTTCCAGCTTTTCGGCCACGCTCAGCTCCGTCATCGGAATCTTGCCCACATTGTGCTTGAGCCAGTACATCAGGCGCGTCACAGCCACACCGTCCTGCACATGCGCCTGACGGAAGCCATCAACCTCGGTCGGGTTCTTGATGGCCTTGGGCAGCTCCGTCGGGTCGGCGTGGTCAATGACCGTCACCGTATCCGGCACGCAGGCGCGAATCAGGCTGTTGACCACATGCAGGTTCATCATGACCGTCGAGCCAGCGGGGAGCTTCTTGGCGTACTCATAGACGCAGGCATAGGGACGAATCGTCACGCCATCCTGCTGCAAGGCCGCCTGAATCTCACGGCTGAGGATTGCCGGATTGACAAACAGCACCGCTTCCTTCTGCGTCACCGCCGCGAAGGAGAGCATCACCGGCGTGCAGTCCACGTCGTTGCCGCGCAGATTCATCAGCCAGCACACGTCCATCAGGGAGGAGATAATCAGCGCATCTGCGCCCAGCTGTTCCATTTCTGCGCGAACCTGCGCCAGCTTTTCCTGACGGCTCTTGCCGGTCAGGGACACCGGCAGCTCCCATGCGGGCGCGGCAGACAGGGCCGGACGGCCTTCCCACACCTCATCCAGCAGGTCGCAATCCGTGGCCAGCTTGCCATTTTTCTTTTCCACCAGCTTGGCGTAGCCTTCATACTGGCGCGCCGTCACCACACGGCCATCAAAGCCCAGCGTCTGGCCCTCATGCATCGTTTTTTCCAGATAGGCCATGATCGTGGGCACGCCGGGTTCGCCCATTTTGCGCAGCTCGATGCCACTGCCTTCCAGCTGCTGTGCCGCCTGAATGAAATAGCGGCCATCCGTCCACAAGCCGGCCTCCTCCTGCGTCACAACGAGGGTACCCGCGCTGCCAGTGAAGCCAGAAACATAGTGACGGCCACGGAAATGCTCGCCCACATATTCCGATGCGTGGAAGTCATCCGTGGGGATAATGTAGAGATCCATGTGATGTTCAGCCATCGCGCGACGAAGCGCAATCAATTGCTGTCTCATTGTTCTTCCTCTTCCTTTCCGAAATCGGTATCCATGCAAAAGTATATCACGCTTTGCCAAAATGCGCAAGGGAATTGACACGTTCCGCGTTTCAGGTGTACAATAGATAGCGTATTTTCTCCATCCCAACGCACCTGTTTTTCGGATATGAAGGAGGTCATGCGCATGCCGGACACACTGCTTGCATCCAGCATCTCCCGTCTGACGAAGGAGATTCTTGGTGACTATTCCCTTTCGCGCCCCATCGACCGCATTGAGCCGTTCAATCAGCCCGATCACGATGTGATTATCAGCCTGATTGCCAAATTGCGCCGCATTGTTTTTCCCGGCTATTTCCGTGACACGACCTATCGTGTTTTTGACCCGGAGCATTCCCTCTCCGCCCTGATTGAGGACACGGCGTATCATCTGCAAAAACAGATTGCCATTGCCCTTCGCTGCGGCATCAGCGTCACAGAGGAGGCCGCTGCTGACATTGACCGTCAGGCGCAGGAAATGACCGTGGCGTTTCTTTCGCGCATTCCGCATGTGCGTGCGCTGCTTTCCACCGACCTACAGGCGTTTTACGACGGCGACCCTGCCGCCACCAGTCTGGACGAAATCATCATTGCCTATCCGGGATTGCTGGCCATCACGGTCAACCGTCTGGCGCACGAGCTATTCCTGCTGCACGTGCCGCTGATTCCGCGCATCATGACGGAGTATGCACACAGCTGCACCGGCATTGACATTCATCCTGGCGCGACGATTGGCGAATACTTCTTCATCGACCACGGCACGGGCATTGTCGTTGGTGAAACGACCGTGATTGGCAACAACGTCAAGCTCTATCAGGGCGTGACGCTGGGCGCGCTCTCCACGCGTGGCGGCCAGAGTCTGCGCGGACACCGCCGTCATCCGACCATCGGCGACCGCGTGACCATATACTCCGGCGCCTCCGTCCTCGGCGGCGAAACCGTCATTGGTCATGACGCCGTGATTGGCGGCAACGCCTTCATCACCCATTCCATCGCACCCGGTATGCGTGTCTCGGTCAAGAATCAGGAATTGGAAATGAAAATGCCGCGCGAAATCAATTGGTGACGTTATCTACGTATATGCAATCAACCAGCCTTCCCTGCATTGTTTGAGGAAAGGCTGGTTGTTTTTTTTTAGTTCAGACTTCGTTTTACACATCCAGCAGCCAGCTCGCAATATCCACGACGTGCCTTTATTATCCCATCTACTGTCCAAAATCTTTTTTCAAAAAAGGGCAGTAGATTTTTCATCAGAAAAGGGGCAGCGAGAGAACCGCTTCTCCCTGCTGCCCCTGATGATCAATAATTTTCCGCATGAATCTCGAAATACGCCTGCGGATGTGCGCATACCGGGCAGATTTCCGGTGCCTTTTCGCCCACGATGATGTGGCCGCAGTTGCGGCATTCCCACACCTTCACCTCGCTCTTTGCAAAGACCTCCTGCATTTCCACATTGTGCAGCAGCGCACGATAGCGCTCCTCATGCATCTTCTCGATAGCCGCGACCATGCGGAACTTGTGCGCCAGCACCGGGAAGCCTTCCGCCTCTGCCGTTTTGGCAAATTCGGCGTACATGTCCGTCCACTCGTAGTTTTCGCCCTCAGCGGCAGAAAGCAGATTTTCCGCCGTGCTGCCGATGCCGTTCAGCTCCTTGAACCACATCTTGGCGTGTTCCTTTTCGTTGTCCGCCGTCTTCTGGAAGATGGCCGCAATCTGCTCAAAGCCGTCCTTCTTGGCCTTGGATGCGAAATAGGTGTACTTGTTGCGCGCCTCCGATTCGCCGGAGAACGCCGTGCGCAGATTCTTTTCCGTCTGCGTGCCGGCATACTTGTTTGCCATGCTCAATTCCTCCACAATCGTGATGTCTGGGATATAGCTTTCCCGCTATTCCCTATTGTATGCATGTTTTTTCTTTTTGTCAAGAATGTGACAGGATTCCTCCAGATTGCTCTTTTCTGCTGCATATGCCTGCTTCACCGCCCTTTTCTGCGGAAACCGCAATTTTCAGACAATTTCCCGCAACAAAGCCTCTATGCAAGGCAAAAAAGCTATGCTACAATGAGGGCAAGCAAAGGGAGGTGTATGCCATGCTTTCCCACGAAGCGCATGTGCTGCCCACATCATCGTTTTATAATTTTTCGCCCAGCGAATTGGCACGGGCGCACTTTCTCTACGTCCTGTGCGTGGGCGATTTTACGTATGAAGCCGGTTATGACCTGCAACGGGCCTCCTTTGACGGTCTGCTGCTGGAGGTCATCCTCTCCGGCGAGGTGCAAATCGAAACAGAAGGCGAAGGATTCACCGCGCACGCAGATCAGGTCGTCATGCTTGACAGCACCAAGCCGCACCGTTACCATTCCGATACTGGCTGGCATGCCCTGTGGGTGCATCTGGACGGCCCGGCGGCGCGTGGCTATTGGCACATGATTCTGCGCCAGAACGGCCGCGTCTTCTCCACGCACCGCTTGCCAGTCATTCGCGATGCACTGTCGAGCCTGTTCAACATGTTCCACGAGCATCATCTGCTGAGTGAAACCACCATGGCGCTCCTGCTCACCCAAGCGCTGACCGCCATGACCGAGCCGCCAGCTGCCATCAACGTCTCCACCGAAGGTGACCGCACCAGCCTCATCGACCGATGCGTCACGCGCATTCACCAATCCATCGGCCATGAACCCAGCATTGCGGAATTGGCCAGGGGCGTTGGCATGAGCGAATACCACTTCATCCGCGTCTTCCGCAGCGCCATCGGGCAGACACCACGCCAGTACATCATTGCCAACCGCATGGCGCATGCCCGGTATCTGCTGCGCACCACCCAGCTGCCCGTGTCGGAAATCAGCGGCATGGTCGGCTATTCCTCCGAGAGCATGTTCACCGCCGCCTTCCACCGGACGCAGGGCATCACGCCCACCGCATGCCGCAAGGAGGCACACCCGACCACCCAGCACGCAAAGGAGCAAGCATCCACATGAGTCAAGCAGCTATTCGCGTCGAAACCGTCCTCATCCCGACATACGGCATCGCCGCAGCGGATAAAAATCCCATGTTTCTGGAAAAGCGCGTCTATCAAGGGTCAAGCGGCAAGGTCTATCCGTTGCCAGTGGTGGATACACTTCTGGACGAAAAAAAAGACAAGCCCTACACCGCCGTGTTTCTGGAAAACGACTATCTGCTGGTGATGGTGCTGCCCGAGCTGGGTGGCCGCATTCAGCGGGCGCTGGACAAGACAAACGGGTATGACTTTGTGTATTACAACGAGGTCATCAAGCCCGCGCTGGTCGGCCTGACCGGGCCATGGATTTCCGGCGGCATTGAATTCAACTGGCCGCAGCATCACCGCCCGACGACCTTTTCGCCCGTGGATTGGCGCATTGCCGAAAATGCTGACGGCAGCAAGTCCGTGGAGCTGTCCGAGGTGGATCAGATGTATGGCACGAAGGGCAAAATGACCTTCACCGTCTATCCGGACAAGGCGTACATCGAAATCAAGGGACAGCTGTACAACCGCACCAGCCTGCCGCAGACCTTCCTGTGGTGGGCCAATCCGGCGGTCGCGGTCAATGACCACACACAGTCCGTGTTTCCGCCGGATGCACACGCCGTCTACGACCACGGCAAGCGCGATGTCAGCGCCTTCCCGATTGCAACAGGCGTGTATTACAAGCATGACTACTCCGCTGGCGTGGACATTTCGCGCTATAAAAACATTCCTGTGCCGACCTCCTATATGTGTGCTGGCAGCGAATACAACTTCATGGGCGGCTATGACTACCAGAAGGAAGCTGGCCTGCTGCACATTGCCGACCATCACGTCAGCCCAGGCAAAAAGCAATGGACATGGGGCAATGGCGATTTCGGTCAGGCATGGGATCGCAACCTGACGGATGAAAACGGCCCGTACATCGAGCTGATGACCGGCATGTATTGCGACAATCAGCCCGACTTCACCTGGCTCAAGCCGTATGAGGAAAAGACGTTCACGCAGTACTTCATGCCCTACAAAAAATGCGGCTATGTCAGCAATGCGTGCCGTGAATGCGCCCTGTCGCTGACAACCGCCGACCAATCAGCGCACGTGATTGTCTATGCCACACAGCCTTTTCCGGGCGCGCGCGTCACACTCACACAGGATGGGCAGCTGCTCCATGAGGAGACGTGCAACCTGTCGCCGGAGGAGATTCTGGACTTCTCCTGCCCCTTTGCGGGCGCTGACACGTCCCTGACCGTCTCGGTGTATGCCTTTTCCGGGCGCTTGCTGCTTCGCTATACGCCCAAGGAAAAGAAAATCGAATCCATTCCCGACCCGATGCCACCGGCAAAGCTGCCGCAGGACATCATGACCAACGAGGAATTGTACCTCACGGCCACGCATTTGGAGCAATACCGCCATGCGACCTACCTGCCCGATCCGTATTATCAGGAGGCTTTGAAGCGCGATCCCGGTGACAGCCGCGTCAACAACGCCTACGGGCTGCTGCTGCTGCGCCGCGGACAATTCAGCAAGGCCGAGCGTCACTTCCGCGCCGCCATTGCCCGCATGACAAAGTGCAACCCCAATCCCATCTCTTCGGAGTGCTATATGAATCTGGGCCTGTGCCTGCGCTATCAGAATCGCGACGATGACGCCTACGATGCCTTCTACAAAGCGACCTGGACCGCCGCCGAGCAGGAGACCAGCTTCTATCACCTGTCCTGCATCGACTGCAAGCGCGGCGACTACGACCTGGCGCTGGAGCACATCGACCGCGCGCTGGTGCGCAACAGCCACAATTTGAAGGCGCGTGCACTTCGCGGCATGATTCTGGACAGCCTTGGCCGTCACGAGGAGGCCGCACGTTGGTACGAGGAGAATCTGGCGCTGGACGCCTTTGACTATGTGTCGCGTCTGGAATCCGGCGATACGGACGGCGCGTTGCGGATGATGAACGGGCGCGTCAGTAGCTTCATCGAGTGCGCCATCGATTATGCCGAGGCCGGCTATATTGCCGATGCGGTGGATATTCTCTCCCGCTGTCCGGTCAAGCATCCAATGATTCACTACTATCTGGCCTGTTACAGCGGCGATATGGCCGAGCTTACCGCCGCCGAGCAGGCCGAAAGCCTTTACTGCTTTCCCAACAAGCTGGAAGACATTGCCGTCCTGCGCTTTGCCATGACGCATGCGCCGCAGGACGCCAGGGCTGCCTACTATCTGGGCTGCCTGTGGTATGACAAGCGCCAGTATGACGAGGCAATTGCCTGCTGGGAGCGCAGTCGCGACCACGACGACACCTTCCCGACCGTCTGGCGCAATCTGTCCCTGGCGTATTACAACAAGCGCCATGATGCGCAGGCTGCCCGCACGTGCATGGAGCGTGCCTACGCGCTGGATGAGCAGGACGCCCGCGTGCTGCTGGAGCTTGACCAGCTGTACAAAAAGCTGCGTATGCCCGTCCAAACGCGGTTTGATTTCCTCCACCAGCATTTGTCCACCGTGCTGCTGCGTGACGACCTGACCGTGGAATACTGCACGCTGCTCAATCTCCTTGGACGCTACGAAGCATCGCTTGACATCATTTTGCACCGCCACTTCCATCCATGGGAAGGTGGCGAAGGCAAGGTCACGACCCAATACGCGCTGGCGCTGACCCAGCTTGGCAAGCAAGCGCTCGCCGCTGGTGATGCCGTACAGGCCAAGTCACTGCTTTCCCGCGCCCTCGTCTTCCCGCACAATCTGGGCGAAGGCAAGCTGGAAGGCGCCAAGGACAACAACATCCACTACTATCTGGGACTGGCCTGTCAGCAGCTGCACGAAGCAGACGAAGCGCGCCATCACCTGACGCTGGCCGCCGCCGGCAATGAAGAACCCGCTGGCATGATGTACTACAACGATCAGCCTGCTGACATGATTCTCTATCAGGGACTCGCCGCACGCGCCCTGGGCGACGAAACACACGCCCGAAGCCGCTTCCACAAGCTGATTGCCTATGCCGAAAAGCATTATTACGACGAGGTGACGATTGACTACTTTGCCGTGTCCCTGCCCGACCTGCAGCTCTTTGAGGATGATCTGACCCTACGCAACCAGGCGCACTGCGAATTCCTGATTGGACTGGGCAGTCTCGGCCTGAAGGACGTGGCCCGCGCCGAAAACGCCTTCCGTGCAACGCTGGAAATTGACCCGGCGCATCAGGGCGCGATTGTTCACCTGGCGCTGCTGAACAAGGAGTGAAACGCATGCTTGATTTACAAGGCATCTGGCAATGTGAAATTCCCGGCCAGACCGCACCCATCCGCATTCCCGGTACGCTGGATGAAAGCCACATTGGCCATGCGGACGTAGGCGGCAAGAAGTGGCATCCCGACAACGACACCAACGCCGCCCTTTACCAGACGCAGGACGGCATCCGCACACGCCTGACACGCGTCGTTACCTACGAGGGTGCGGCACGAATTTCACGCACACTTTCCTACTATCCGACACCGGGCAAGCGCATTTTTCTGGACGTGGAGCGCAGTCGCCACCTGACGCTGGAGGTGAATGGCCGTCCTGTGCCACCCTGCACGCTGTGTTCCATCAGCACGCCGTACTCCTTTGAGGTCACAGGGCTGCTGCAAGGTGAGGACACCATCACCTTCATCAGCGACAACAGCTATCCCACATGGCCGCATGACGCGATTGTCTTTTCCTCTGCCGCGACGGACGAGACGCAGACAAACTGGAACGGTCTGCTGGGCTATGTGCGTCTGCGCGAGGAAGCACCCGTGTTCCTTTCCGGCGTGCGCGTCTACCCGCACGGAACGGAAATCGATGTGCTGGTGGATGTGGACGCCACCACGGCACTGACAGCGACCCTGCGTTTGACCAGCGATGCCCTTGCTGCGCCCGTGGAGGAGGTCGTTTCCATCCAGCCGGGCGTGCAAACGCTATCCTTCCATCATTTGGCCCTGCGTCCGGATGTGCGCCGCTGGGACGAAAGCGACGGCCAGCTGTATCAGCTGACGGCCACCTTTGCTGACAGCACGCAGACCATTTCCTTCGGCGTGCGCGATTTCTGCGTGCAAAACAGCTGCCTGACGCTCAATCAGCGCCGCGTTTTCCTGCGCAGCGAAGCGAACTGCGCCGTCTTCCCTGAAACCGGCTATCCACCGATGAATGTCGAAAGCTGGCGGGAGATTCTTGGCACGTACCGCCGCTATGGCGTGAACTGCATGCGCTTCCACAGCCACACGCCGCCCGAAGCCGCCTTCCTTGCGGCTGACGAGCTGGGCATGCTCATGCAGCCGGAGCTAAGCCACTGGAATCCGCAAACCGCCTTTGAGGACGACGCCAGTCTGCGCTACTACACGGACGAGCTGACCGCCATCCTGCGCCATTTGGCGAATCATCCCTCCTTTGTGATGATGACCTTTGGCAACGAGCTGGCCAGCGGTGACATTGGCCATCAGCGCATGGAAGGACTGCTGTCACTTGCCCACACACTGGACAGCACGCGCCTGTTCGCCTGTGCCTCCAATCCGCATTACGGCTGGTGGGGACACCAGGACAGCAGCGATTTTTACACCTCCAGCAACCTGCGTGATTTACAGCTGCGTGCCACCTACGCCGAAATGCAGGGGTATCTGAACCACGATGCACCCAGCGCATGCCATGACTACACCGCCGCGCTGTCTATCCTGCGTCAGGAGTCCGGCAAGCCATTCATCTCCTTTGAGGTCGGCCAATACGAGGTGCTGCCCGACTTTGCGGAAATTGACGACTTTACCGGCGTCACCCGTGCTGTCAATCTGGACTACATTCGCCGCCATGTGCGCGAAAAAGGCATGCTGGACACCTGGCAGCGGCAGGTCGAAGCCACTGGCGAAAGCGCCCTGCTATGCTACCGCGAGGAGGTCGAGGCCGCCCTGCGCACCGAAGGCTACAGCGGCATTTCCCTGCTGGGCTTGCAGGACTTTCCCGGACAGGGCACGGCGCTGGTCGGCATGCTGAACAGCCACCTTTGCCCCAAGCCCTACGCCTTTGCACAGCCGGAGCGTTTCCACGCATTCTTCCGCGACGTGCTGCCGCTGGTGCGATTGCCGAAATACACCTACGAGGCCGAGGAAATGCTGCACGCACCCGTGCTTCTGTCCAACTACAGCCGCGAAGCCGTCTCCGGCACGCCCTGCTGGACGCTGGAAGGCAATGGCGTCTCCCTGCGCGGCAGGATGCCAGCATGCCACGTTCCCTGCGGCACGCTGGGAACGTTGGGTGCGCTTTCCATTGCACTCCCGGCCATCATAGCCCCTGCGGAGCTGACCCTGACCATTACCATCAATTCGCACCGCAACACCTATCCGCTCTACGTCTATCCAGCGGTCACGCCCGTATGTCCCAGCCGCGTACACGAATGCCGCCAGCTGGACGATGCCGCGCTTGCCGTTTTGGCTGCGGGTGGCACGGTTTATCTGTCGCCGGACAGCACCGCCGAAGCGCTCCCGACCTCCGTACAGGCGCAGTTCTCTCCGGACTTCTGGTCCGTGGGGACATTCCCGAAGCAATCCGGATGCATGGGGCAGCTGATAGACGATGCACATCCGATTTTCCGTTCCTTCCCGACAAAGCGCCACAGCACGTGGCAATGGTGGCACTTGGCCAATCAGCGCGCCATGGTGCTGCCGCGCCGCATGGCGTGCATCATTGCCGAGATGGACAGCTACGCCTACCTGCGCCCGATGGCGCAGCTGCTGGAATGCCGCTGCGGCGGTGGACATCTGCTGGTATCATCTCTCGGGCTGCACCAGCTGCAAGCCTATCCCGAGGCACGCGCCCTGCAAAGCGCGGTGTATCGCTATCTCGATGAAGCCTCCGCGCCTGTGCAGCAGGAAATGACGGTCGAGGAAGTCCGGGCGCTGGTGCGATAATTGAATGTTTTCCCAGGAGAGGTCTGAAGAGGGCCTCTCCTTTGGTTGTTTGTGGTGACTACATGCTAACGCAAGCAATCGCCTTTTGCTTTCCATATATTGTAACGTTATGAATCCCTTTTCCCCTGCGTGTAACGACATCTTGAACCCCCTTGACGAATGTGTTATAATGTAGGTTGGCGAAAGTCATTCCATTTTTCGCAATTGTGATGAATAAGGAGATATGAGCGATGGTAAAGGTCAATATTATTTCCGGTTTCCTCGGCGCGGGCAAGACCACGCTTATCAAGAAGCTGCTCACGGGCAGCGTCAGCAAGGAAAAGATTATCCTGCTGGAAAACGAATATGGCGAAGTCGGCGTGGACGGCAGCTTCATGAAGGATTCCGGCATTATCGTGGACGAATTGAACTCCGGCTGCATCTGCTGCACGCTGGTGGGCGACTTCCAGAAGGCCGTGGACGAGCTGATTGAGAAGTATCATCCCGACCGCCTGCTGATTGAGCCGTCCGGTGTGGGCAAGCTGAGCGAAATTCTGGCGGCCGTGGAGCATGCCAAGGAGCGCCACAGCGATCTGGTCATTGGCGGCTGCGCGACCGTGGTGGACGCAGGCAAGTGCCGTATGTACATGAAGAACTTCGGCGAATTCTTCCTGGATCAGATTAAGACCTCCGCGACGGTCATTTTCAGTCGCACCCAGCTGCTGAGCGCCGAGCGCATCGAAAAGAGCCGCGCCCTGGTCGAGGAGCAGCATCCGGGCGTCCGCATCGTCACCACGCCTTGGGACGAGCTGTCCGCAGACACCCTGCTGGAGGTCATTGAGTCCGGCAAGCCCATGGAGCTTCACCTGGACGATGACGACGATGAGGATGAGGACGAGCACGAGCATCATCACCATCACCACGAGGATGGCGAGGAGTGCTGCTGCGGCCATCATCATCATGACCATGACCACGAGCATGAGCATGACCACGACCACGAGCATCATCACCATCACCACGAGGACGGCGAGGAGTGCTGCTGCGGCCATCATCATGACCATGATCACGAGCATGAGCATGACCACGAGCACGGCGAAGGCTGCTCCTGCGGTCATCACCACCATCACCATGGCCACGACGCGGACGACGTGTTCGTCTCCATCGGCGTGGAAACGGCCAACCGCTACGAGCAGGACGAAATCAAGGCCATGCTGGACAAGCTCTCTGACGAAGAGGAGTACGGCACGGTGCTGCGCGCCAAGGGCATCCTGCAAAATGCGGCGGGCGAATGGTTCCAGTTTGACTATGTGCCGGGTGAGAGCCAGTTCCGTCCCGGCAGCGCGGATTACACGGGCCGCCTGTGCGTAATTGGCGCCCACATCGACGAAAAAGCACTGCGGGAGCTGTTCAAGGCATGAGCGAACAAGAATTCATTCCCGTCTATCTGGTGACGGGCTTTCTGGAAAGTGGCAAAACCCAGCTGATTAACTCCATGCTGACGGATGAGAATTTCTCCCGTGGCCAGAAGACGCTTGTCATCTGCTGCGAAGAGGGCGTGGAGGAGTACGAAAGTGCCAAAAACACCTCCGTCGTCGTGCTGGATGAAGCCGATGAAATGAACACCAAGAAGATGGAGGCGCTGGACAAGGAATACCAGCCCGAGCGCGTCATCATCGAATACAACAGCATCTGGACCATCGAGCGTCTGGGCGCATGCATGCTCCCGCGCAAATGGGAGGTCGTGCAGATTATCACCACCGTGGATGCAACGACCTTTGACAACTACTTCACCAACATGCGTCAGATGCTGACCGACCCAATGAAGGTGGCGGATTTGATTCTGGTCAACCGCTGCAAGCCGGGTGAAAGCAAGAGTCCCTGGCGTCGCCAGCTCAAGGCCGTCAATCCCAAGACGAACATCATCTTTGAGAACACCGACGGCACGAGCGAGGACGGTGTGGCAGATGAGGATCTGCCCTACGACATGAAAGCCGGCGTCATCGAGATTTCGGATGAAAACATCCCGACCTTCTATCTCGATTCGCTTGACCATGCCGACCGCTACGACCGCAAGACCGTGCGCCTTGTGGGTCAGGCGTTTGCTGACCGCTCCCTGCCCAAGGGGTACTACATGTTCGGCCGCATGGCCATGACCTGCTGTGCCAACGACATTCAGCCCATCGGCTGGATTACGCAGGGCATCCAGAAGCCCAGCACGAAAGCCTACTTCCGCATGACCGCACAGTGCAAGGTGGTGGACATGCAGGGCGAAAAGATGCTGATGCTTCAGGAGGCACGCACGGAAATCGTGCCGCCGCCGGAGGAAGAGTATCTCAACTTCAACGCATAATGCAATCCCCTGTTTTCATGCCACGAACGGCAGAAAGCAGGGGATTTTGTTTTTCTTTCGTTGAATACTAATTTTCATCTACTCCATGACATTCGCACGGCGGATTGTTCCGCATCGGCCATGTTTTAGACGTAAATTAGTATAAAAAGCAGGATTTTCGCATCCGGAAGGCGAAATGAATAAAGCGAAAACAGGTGAAGGTTTTTTCCCTTTCACTGGAAAAGAGGATACTCCCGATGGATGAAGCACATTGTCTGCATTTGATTCGTGGCTCTCTTGCCCCTTCCACCGGCTGCACCGAACCAGCAGCCATTGCCCTGAATGCCGCCACGGCACGCAAGGCCGCCAAAGGTGACGTTCAGCGCGTGACGGCGCGACTGGATGCGTATTTGTTCAAAAACGCCATGGGCGTTGGCATTCCCGGTGCGGATGAGCGCGGCGTGGATTTATGCGTTGCGCTGGGCATCACGGCTGGTGACGCCGATGCGGGCATGAACGCCCTGCACACCGTCACGGCGGAGCAGCTTTGTGCGGGCAAGCTCCTGCGCGATAAGGTCACTGTCGAAATTGCGGAGCATGTCAGTGGCTTGTACATCGAAACCGTTCTGGAAACCGACTGCGACACGGTGCGTGTCATCACCACAGGCGAGCATGACCACATTGCCTCTATTGAGCACGCGCCCTTCTCCGCGCCAGAAGCCACCGCACAGGAGGAGGCCAGCGAAGCCGCGCATCACGGCTCTTTGGCGGAGTTCATCCGCTTTGCCGACGCTGTGTCCCTTGAAAAGCTTTCCTTCCTGCGTGACGCACTGGACATGAACCGCACGATTTACAACCGCGCCATTGCGGACAATCTGGCGCGCTGTGTTTTGCCGCGTATCACCCTGGAGGATGCTTCTCCCTGCGCCGCCGCCAAGCGGATGGCCGGTGCGGCCTCCTATGCGCGCATGCATGGCGTTCCCTTGCCCGTCATGACCGCCACGGGCAGTGGCAATCAGGGCCTGACGCTCTTCCTGACCGTGGATGCCGTGGCCCAGCATTACCAGATTGCTGAGGAGAAGGAGCTGCGTGCGCTTTCTCTGGCGGCGCTGGCGAATGTCTATATCAAGAGCTTTATCGGTCCCCTGTCCAGCGTGTGCGCCTGCGGTGTTGCCGCAGGGCTGAGTGCATCGCTTGGCGTTGTGTACCTGCTGGGTGGCGATGAGGCCACCATGGTACAGGCCGCACGCAACATTCTCGGCTCCGTCAGCGGCATGATTTGCGACGGCGCGAAGGAAGGCTGCGCCAGCAAGGTTGCCCTGAGCGCAGGTCTGGCCGTTGAGGCCGCCTGTCTGGCGCTGGAAGGCGGCGGCATTCACGCCCAGGACGGCATTCTGGACGAAAGCTTTGACCGCCTGATTGCCCATCTGGGCGAGCTGGTCTGCATCGGCATGGGCAGCACCAACAGCACCATCGTCCACATCATGAAGGACGAAAAGGGCTACGCCGCCAGCTGCTGATTTTCTCCATCCTATCCGATCTCCCGAAGGCCATTCCCTCCGGGAGGTCGTTTTGTTATCCACAACATTTCCCCACATCCAGCACTGCATGGGGATAAGCCAACCATCCTTGGTCGACTGAGAGGACGCACACCGAAGACAAAAGAAAACCATGATAAAACGGCGCATGTCCATTTTCAGACATGCGCCGTTTTTGTACGAATCCATGCATGTGCTTTTTGCACACGCGCTTACCGCTTAGTCTTCCAGCGGCTTCTTGTTGATGGTGGCGTTGGCGTCCTTCACCCACTGGGCAACCACTTCGTCACGGACGGTGGACTGCTTGCTGGTCAGCAGGGTGGCAGAAATGCTGTCGTGAACCGTGTCCAGCTCCACAGCGCCTTCCGTCACATCGGAGGTGTACTGGATGATGTAGTAGCCGTAGCTGCCCGCAATCTTGTCGGAATGCTCGCCGACGTTGGCAATCGCCATCGCGCCGTTCACGAACGTCTCGTCAAACTGCGTGAAGCCTTCGCAGACCGGATAGCCGGTTTCCGCATTGGCCGCACCAGCCTGCATGCCGGGATCGTCGTTGTGGGCCGCAGCCAGCGCATCCCAATCCTCGCCAGCGGCCAGGGCAGCAAGCACCTCATCCGCTTCGGCGTCGATGTTGGCATACGCCTGCTCCTGCGCCTTCACCAGCTGGGTTTCCAGGAAGGCACGCTTGGCCTTCGCTTCTGCCAGGGAGATAGCCGTTGCAGACACCGTCTCGTCCAGCTCTTCGGTGAAGGCCGGCGTGGAGCTGGCAACTTCCACCGTCGCGGTGGGCGTTTCCGTCGCGGGAACAAGCTCGACCGTCACCTGATTGGCCAGGTCGTCCATGTTCGTCGCGCCCAGAGAATACATCATGTTCGCCAGATTGTTCTGCTCGGTGATCACGTTGTTCAGGGCCGTCTGGATTTCGCTCACCAGCGTGGAATCTTCCTCAGCGAACTGAATCAGAATCTGCTTGACGTTGCGATAGCCAGCCGGACGATAGTACACCGTGCTGCCGTTCAGGACGGCCTGACCATACGCGGAGAGGTTGTCCGCATAGGATGCCTTGGCGTTTTCAACCTGCGTGTTGAATTCGGCGGTGATTTCCTCCTCGGAAACCGTCACGTCCTTCACCGCATATTCCTCCGCCTTGTCCATCAGGGCGTAGTCATACACATTCTGGTACACCATTTCCTCGGTGTAGCCCAGCTCTTCCAGCTTCTTGGTGATTTCGTCCGCATCCGCTTCCAGATCCAGACCGAAGGAGGACGCCGCGCTCTGGCGCAGGTAATCCATTTCGTCCGCGACATCGGCGTCAATCTGCGCCTTGTCCTCGTCCGTCAGGTTCTGATCCAGACCCAGCTCCTCGGCCTTGGCCAGCAGAACGGCATTTTCAATCAGGCCATCAATCACGCTGTCGGTGATGCTGTCCATCATTTCCGTGTCGGTCGTGTCAAAGGTCATGCCGTACATGGCATACAGATACTGATACTGCTGCACGGTGCTGTCCACCTGTGCCTGCACCTCAGCCTTGGTATAGGTCTTGTCGCCCACACGAATGACGACGCGCGCCGCGTCAACCGCTTCGTCCTTGACAATCAGGGAGCAGCCGCTGAGAACCATCGTCAGCATCAGCAGCAGCGCCAGCAGAGCTTTTTTCTGCATAGAAATACTCTCTCCTATCTCTGTACATTCCCGCAAAGGGGTACTTCATTTATTATACCGCAATTGGAGGGTATTGACAAGCAAAACTGGCGTCAATCCTGTTAAAAAATTTTGAATTGTTGCGAAAATGGTCAATTTTCTCCCGCAAAGCGCGTTTTTTCTTCACAAAGCCATCAAAAAGGAGGCTTTGAATCAGCGCTTCATCATGTATTCGCGCTTGAAATACCCGTCGAGATTGCCGTATTCGCTCACGGTGATTTCCTGAATGCGCATCCGCTGCATGATAGCGCGCAGGATGCAGATGCCATGCACGACAATATCTGCGCGGTTGGGCTGTAGGCCGGGCAGGCGCTTGCGCTCCTCAAGGGTCATGTCGGCCAGGGAGCGTTCCAGGCGCTGTACATCCTCCGGGCGCAGCACGGTGCCATGCATGTAGGTTCTGTCCGACCAGTAGATGCCCTTCACCATCGCGGCCAGCGTCGTGAAGGTGCCACCCGTACCGCGCCAATGGGACGGCATGGTCAGCGCCGGATATTCCAGCAGCTGCTCCTCCAGAATGTCTGCTGCAACCTGCTCCACGGCCTCCAGATCGCCATGGTCGCGAATCGGGATGCGCTGGAACAGGCGCACCGCGCCCATCTGGCAGGAGAAGGCACAGCGGATATTCAATCCGTTGCCCACGATGATTTCCGTCGAGCCGCCACCGATGTCAATCACGCCCGAGTCGCCGCCATCGGTTGCGCCAAGGAAGGATAGCGCCGCCTCCTCATCGCCGGAGCAGATTTCCAGCTGCAAGCCCGTCTGCTCATGCAGCAGCTGCGCAAAGAATGCGCGGTTGCTGGCGTCACGCGTGGCGCTGGTGGCGAACAGGCGCACCTCCTCCGCACCCTGCGCGCGTGCGTCCTGCGCCATCTTCTTCACCGCCGCGCAGGACGCCTCCATCGACGCCTGCGACAAGCATTTCTTCTCGTCCAGTCCCGCAAAAAGACGTGTTCCTTCGCGATCGCGGCTGATTCTGTGCATTTCACCCTGCACATTTTCCGCCACAAGCATTCTT
The DNA here is from genome assembly GCA_964464815.1 of uncultured Faecalibacterium sp. Taxonomy (GTDB): domain Bacteria; phylum Bacillota; class Clostridia; order Christensenellales; family Aristaeellaceae; genus UBA11524. The sequence goes on along the minus strand of CAYXHF010000006.1, from coordinate 16,130 downwards.
ACCGAATTCGATCCAATGCCAATGACTGCTGCTCTCATGTTGTTTCTCTCCCGTCTTTTTTCTCCCGAATCCATCTGTGGGTAACAAAAAAGGGCGATTGCAGACGCAATACACCCCTTAGTTCCGTAATTCCTCGGTCAGCAGCTGATACTCCTGCGCCGTATAGCCACGCAAAACGTCGATGCTGGAGAAGCGGAAACGAATTTCTCCATCACGAAGATAGCCAAACTCACTGCGCGCAACCTCCTCCACATAGGCATCCGTTGCGACATACTCCAGCGTCTTGCGCAGCGTCTTGTTGTCCTGATCCAGGTCTGCATGCGTTTGCTGTAGCATATTACTCTCTGTCGATAGCTCCGCCAGTTGTTGACGCGACTGCGCCATGATGACATAGAAAACCACCAGCAGCACCGCCAGCAGCAGTAGCAGTGGCTTCCAGCGAAACACCTTGCGCTCCATCGCATCTTCCTCCTTCTTGCATGCTATGATACAGATAACGTAATGTATGTTCTATTCTTCGTGCCGGCGCACAATTCCTGCTTTTCTCCTGCTGGTTACACAACTTTTTTTCAGCAGCCTTGCTACCCGACGCAGCAGCGGATGAATGCCCGCTTCATACAGCGCCGCGCCCAGCATCAGCCCCAGCAGCGCATACAGCCGCAGTCTCTCGCCGCCTTGCAGCAGCACCACGGCCACCGCCAGCGTCATTGCCACCACCAGCAGCACGTCCCAGAGCCATTGCAGGCAGCGTTTTGTCGCCCAGAGGCCACCAAGCGAAAGCAGTGCCGCACCGATGAACCCGCACAGCACCATTTGCAAAAAGCACGCCGCCTGCCCCTGTTCGGCAAACAGCACCTCCAGCGTCATCCCAGTGCGCGGCGCAGGAAGCCGCCTTTGCGGGCCGTGCGGGCTTGCTCATATGCCGCGCCGTCAATGTCGCCATCGACCAGCAGACGGCCTTCCTCCAATTGCAAAGCCGATACGTGCAGATTGCGCCCTGTGAGCGTCAGGCGGCCACCCCAGGTTTCCAGAATGACCGCCGCATCGTCAAAGCGTTCCACCTGCTTGACGCCGCTCAAAATGGCCTTTTTTCTGTCCTCAATCACCAAACCGCATGGCTTTTGCGGCATCGTTTGCTCCTTCATGGCGCACACCCCTTCCGGCTTCTTTGCTCAAAGGGTATGCGGGACACGCATCCGTTATGCCGGATGTGCCTCCTGCCATGCATGCAGGGTGCTTTCCAGATTCGCCAGCCACAGGTCCTGACGCGCCATGTCCCACAGAAGCGTTTCCGCAATGCGGCACTGCACCATAAACAGCCCCTGGAAGTCCTTCTTTTCGCGGCAAATGTCCATCAATTCGCACAGCGCCTCCGGCTGGGCGGTGTGGGCCTCGATGTCCTTCAGGTGGTCGATACAGCCCTGTAGCAGCTCCCCGATGCTCTGATCAAAGTCGCATTCCTGCATGGTGCGCTCCACCTCTTCCAGTGCCTTCACTGCCTCCTCCGGCGGATTGCCGACCTCGTACTGACGCATCAGCCATAGCCAGATTTCGCCCATCAGCGACCAGTCGTCCATGACCTGACCACCGGTGAAGACGGTCATGCCCTTGTCGGCGGCAAACGCCTCGCTGGCGTGGATGGACAGCATCGGCACGCGCCCTGCATGCTCATGCAGGGACAGCCAGTCCTCCCGCTGGAAGGGCGTTTCGCTCTCATACTGGAAGGAGGCCAGCCACAGTCCTGTATCATGGCGCCGGATGTCCAGATGGCAGCTGCCCTCCACGGCATCGCCATAGCTTTTGAAGGCCGTCATGCCGTAGTAGAAGCCCTTCTCGTTTTCGCCCAGCGCCGCCGCTTCGTGGTAAATTTGTCCCAGCAGCTCTTCCAGACTGTACGGTGGCCGATCATCCGGCGTTTCCAGCATGTCGCAGTTTGCCAGCAGCGTGCGGCACAGATTCGTCATGTCCTCCTCTGTGCCGACAGCCACCACACGCGCGCGATGGATGATTTTTTTCATACGATATTTCCTCCGAATTGCAGATTCCACCAAGGCGCCTGATGCGAAAATTACCGCAAGGTATCAGAACATGCACACCTGGCTTGTTTCGCTCAGCCCTTCCAGAGAACCGTGCGTGCGCAGCAGCTCAATGACCGCGCTGGACACACGGGTGCGATCCTTCAAGTCCTCAATGGACAGGAACGGCCCCTTGTCACGTTCGCGAACGATATTGACCGCCGCAGATTCGCCCAGACCGCCCAGAGAAGTAAACGGACAGCGCAAACCTGTTTCACCTTCCATGCGGAACTTTTTCAAATCGCTCTTATACAAGTCGCAGGGCAGGAATTTGAAGCCGCGCATGTTCATTTCCAGCACCAGCTCCAGGCTGGTCACGGCTTCCTTGTCCTTCGCCGTTGCATTGGGATCTGCCTTGATTTCCTTAATTTTCTCCCGAATCGTGGCCGGGTCAATCAGCATCGTCATAGCGTCAAAGCCGTCGCCACGCACGGTGAAGTACGCGCAGTAATACGCCAGCGGCCGATGCACCTTGTACCACGCCACACGCAGGGCCATCGTCACGTAGGCCACGGCGTGTCCCTTGGGGAACATGTACTTAATCTTCTTGCAGGAGTCCATGAACCATTGCGGAACATTGTGCTCAATCATCGCCTGTTCCATCTCCGGCTTCAAGCCCTTGCCCTTACGGACGCTCTCCATGGTGGTGAAGGCCATTTTCGGCGCCACACCCTTGTCAATCAGGTAGTTCATGATGTCGTCACGACAGCAGACGCATTCGCTCAGCTTGGCCGTGCCGTTTGCAATCAGCTCCTGCGCGTTGCCCAGCCAGACGTCCGTACCGTGCGACAGGCCGGAAATACGCAGCAGCTCCTCCATCGTCGTCGGCTTCGTTTCATCCAGCATGCCACGCACGAACGACGTACCAAATTCCGGCACGCCGAAGGTACCCGTGGTGCAGCCGATGTCCTCCGTCGTCACGCCCAGTGCCTCAGGCGATGCAAACAGGCTGCGCACCGCCGGATCGTCCAGCGGCACATCCTTGTAGCCAATGCCCGTCAGCTCCTCCAGCATATGCAATACCGTCGGGTCGTCGTGACCCAGACAGTCCAGCTTGACCAGAATGTCATGCATGGAGTTGAAGTCAAAGTGCGTTGTCGTAAAGTCGGATTCCAGGTCGTCCGCCGGATGCTGCACGGCGGTGAACTGATAGATTTCGTATTCCTTGGGCACAACGACCATGCCGCCCGGATGCTGACCCGTGGTGCGCTTGACACCCTCGCACCCCTTGGCCAGACGCTCCTTCTCGGTGTTGCCGACCTGCATGTTGCGCTCCTCACAGTACTTGGCGGCATAGCCATACGCCGTCTTTTCTGCCAGACCGGAAATTGTACCGGCGCGGAACACGTGGTCATGACCGAACAGCTCCTCCACATAGTGGTGGGCGCGGTTTTGGTATTCACCGGAGAAGTTCAGGTCAATATCAGGCACCTTGTCGCCTTCAAAGCCCAGGAAGACCTCGAACGGAATGTCGAAGCCGTCCTTGGTCAGTTTCTGGCCGCACAAGGGACAATCCTTGTCCGGCAGGTCAACGCCGACCTTGTACTTGCTCTTGTCCACATCGAAAAAGCCCTTGTGACAGTTCGTGCAGCGATAATGCGGCGGCAGTGCGTTAACCTCCGTGATGCCGCACATGCGCGCCACGAGGCTGGAGCCGACCGAACCACGGCTGCCGACCAGATAGCCGTCCTCATTAGACTTGCTCACCAGACGCTCAGCAATGTTGTAAAGCGTGGCAAAGCCGTAGCCGATGATGGATTTCAGCTCCTTGTTCAGTCGCGCCGTGACGATTTCCGGCAGCTCCTCGCCATACAGCTCCTTGGCCGTGCCCCAGGTCATGTTCTGGATGTTGTCCGCTGCGTCCTCCCATAGCGGCTGGAAGGTATCCTCTCCCTTGGGGTGCTTGGGGAACAGGCGCAGCTCGTCCACCTGATCGGCAATCATGCGTGGATTGTCAATCACGACCTCGTGGCATTTTTTCTCGCCCAGATAGGCGAATTCTTCCAGCATTTCGTTCGTCGTCTTGAAATACAGCGGCGGCTGATTGTCTGCATCCTCAAAGCCCATGCCCGCCTGAATGATGGCGCGATTGACGGCATTGTGCGGATCAAGGAAGTGCACGTCGCCCGTAGCCACAACCGGCTTGCCAAGCTCCTCACCCAGACGGACAATCTGACGGTTCAGGTCACGCAGCTCTTCCTCGTCCTTGACATAGCCCTGACGAATCATGAAGGCGTTGTTGCCTACCGGCTGAATTTCCAGATAGTCATACCAGGACGCGATTTCCTTGAGCTTATCCCATGGCTCATTGTTGCGCAGGGCGCGGAACAGCTCACCCGCCTCACAGGCGCTGCCGATAATCAGGCCCTCGCGGTACTGGTCAATGAAGCGTCGCGGCATATGCGGACGGCGACGGAAATAGTCCAGATGCCCGATGGACACCAGACGATTCAGGTTCACCAGTCCCTCCTGGCTCTTCACCAGCAAAATCACGTGGTAGCTTTCGCCGATTGCGCCGCCCTTCAGGGTGTTCAGGTCCTTCAGGTGCGTGAACTGCTTTTCCTCCACCAGACTTTTGAGCATCTTCGCCAGACACAGCGCCGTGGCCGTGGCATCATGCACCGCACGATGCGCGTTTTTCAGGCTCACGCCCAGCTGCTTGCACACGCTTTTGAGCGTGAAGGATTTCAGCTCCGGATACATCTTGCGCGACAGCGTCAGGGTGTCCAGCACGGGTGCGGAGAATTCCTGACCCAAACGGCGTAGCTCCGATTTCAGGATAGCCGCATCAAAGGCGGCATTATGCGCCGCAATGGCCGCATCGCCAATGAATTCCATCAGCTTGGGAATCGCCGTGGCCGCCGTCTCCTTGTCGGCCAGCATCATGTCGGTAATGCCCGTCAGCTCCGTGATTTTGGGCCGCAGGGGCATTTTCGGATTCACCAGCATGGAGAAGGAGTCCACAATCGTGCCGCCAACAAGCTTCGCGGCGCCGATTTCAATCACGCGATCCGTCGCGGTGTTCAGACCCGTTGTCTCAAAGTCCAGGACGATGATGGGCGCGTTGATGTCGCGCTCATCCGGATTCTGCACCGTCTGCGTTTCGTCAATCAGATAGCCCTCACAGCCGGGAATCAGCTTGATGGGCTTCTTCTTGACGGCATTGAAGGCCGCCGGGAACGCCTGCACCACGCCGTGGTCGGTAATCGCCACCGCCGGATGTCCCCATTCAATTGCACGGGCAATCAAGTCACCTGCGGGCGTCATGGCGTCCATGGTGGACATGTTGGTGTGCATGTGCAGCTCGATACGCTTTTCCTCCGCCGTGTCCTGACGGACAATCTTCTCCATCGGCACGAGGTCACGCACGGAAATCGACAATTCGTGCGCGAAATTGTCGTACATGCACTCGCCACGAATCTTGACATTCATGCCCATCTTGATTTGGTTCACCTTGTCCATCACGGCCTGACGCTCCTCATCGGTGATGGGCGGCGGCGCTTCGTCGTCCTTCTTTTTGCCAAAGGGCAAGCGGCGATAGCGCATGAACGTCTTGCAGAGGATAGAGGAGGTATAGTCGGTCACGGCAAAGGTGACCAGCAGCAGCTCGCCACCCTTCAGCTCCTTCGTTTCCAGCTTGAAAATGTCGCCCTGCACCACGACCAGACCAGAATCGCTGGCCAGCTCCTTCATTTCCATCGGGCGATCGGCGATAGCGCGGCCCATGATGGGCTTGCCGATGGCGTGGTCGGTCATCTTGGGGAAGATGGAGTCCTTCTTCTCCTCCACAACCTCCTCGACCACCTTCTTTTCGCGCGGCGCGGAAGGCTTGCGTTCCTTCTTCTCCTTGGGTGGAGCAGCCTCCACGCCAGCGGCGGCGGCCAGCTGCTCCTTGGTGTAGGCAACAGCCTCTGCCTGCATGCGCTCCTGACGAAGCTCCGCCAGCCGCTTTTCCTGATCGCCGGAGACGGTCAATTCGACCTTCACATCGGCAGAGAAAATATCCCGTACCGCCTGCGCCAAACGCTGGGATACGTTCTGCTTGGCCATGTACTCCATGCTGAACGTATCGGGGAAGGTCAGGGTGATGCAATCCTCCGTGCTGCGCCAGTCAATCTGCTCCATCCAGCTGACGGAGGCCGGATAATTGCGCCGCAGGAAGTCGGTCAGCACCTGCTTGTACTTGCTGATGTTTTCCAGAAAGTCATCCTTGAGGCCCGGCGACACCACGCGCAAGGCCAGCGGCCGCTGCGGGAACGCCGAACGGAGCAGCCTTTCCAATTGCAGGAACGAGGCTTCTTCCACCAGCACATCCGACTCAAAGGTGATGTACACCTTTCCCTGCGACTGCATGTACACCACGCGCGGCGCTTTCAGGCTGCCCTTGAGATGCGGAAGCTGCGCATAAATCTTGGCAAGCAGCTCATCGTAGCTCATCCTGTTACTCCTTCCTCGTTTTTCGGTTTGCTATTGGAACAAAAAGAGGGACAAAAGCGCCGCCTTTGTCCCCTGCTTATGGGAACGCCGTATGACGCCCGTTTTTATCTGAATTTCTGGTGTGGAGCGCCCTCTCAGTCGGCCATGGCCGACAGCTCTCCCAGAGGGAGAGCCAAGGTTTGAGTGCGCTTGCCGGGCGGATTTTTACAATCAGCCTTCCGCTTGCTTTGCTTTTTCGGCGGCGATTTTGCGGGCCAGACGAATCAGTTCGTCGGCCAGATTCTCCTCAACCACCATCGGCTCCTGCCCCTTGACAAACAGGACGCCGCCACGCTTGCCACCGGCCATACCGATGTCGGCTTCGCGTGCCTCACCCGGGCCATTAACCACACAGCCCATGACCGCGACCTTCAAGGGCACCTGAATATCGCTCAGTTCCTTTTCCACACGCGCGGCAATACCGGCCACGTCAATGCACGTGCGGCCACACGTCGGGCAGGACACCAGCTGCACACCATGCGTGCGCAGATTCAGCGCGCGCAGAATATCCCACGCGGCCTTTGGTTCGGTGATGGGATCACCCGTCAGGCTGACGCGGATGGTATCACCGATGCCCTGCGCCAGCAATGCGCCAATGCCAATGGCGCTCTTGATTGTCCCTTGTCCGGGCAGACCGGCCTCGGTCACGCCCACATGCAGCGGGTAGGAGCATTGCTTGGCCGCCAGCTCGTATGCATCAATGGTCAGGCGCACGTCGGATGCCTTCATGGACAGCACAATGTCATCAAAGCCCACGTTTTCCAGCATTTTCGCATGCGTCAGGGCGCTTTCCACCAAGCCCTCGGCGCACGGGCCGCCGTACTTTTGCAGGATGTCCTTTTCAATCGAGCCGGTGTTCACGCCAATGCGAATCGGGATGTGATGCATTTTCGCGGCGGCTGCCAGTTCCCGCACATGCGCCTCACCGCCGATGTTGCCGGGATTGATGCGCAGCTTGTGAATGCCGTTTTCCGCTGCCGCAATGGCCAAACGGTGGTTGAAGTGAATATCCGCCACCAGCGGCACGGGCGATGCATCCACCAGCGTCCGCACGGCCTGTGCGCATGCTTCATCATAGACGCTGACGCGCACAATGTCGCATCCGGCATCCGCCAGCGCACGAATCTGGGCAAGTGTTGCCTGTGCATCGCGCGTGTCGGTGTTGGTCATGGACTGCACCCATACCGGATGGCCACCGCCCATTGTCAGCTTCCCAACCTGTACTTCACTGGTCTTGTACATCGTTTGCTCCTTATCTCCCCATCAGGGTCCATACATCCTTAAATACCAAGAAAATCATCAGGCCGAACAGCAGCGCCAGACCCGCCAGATTCACCAGCGCCTCCTTCTGCTGTGGAATGGGCTTGCGGCGAATCGCTTCCAGCAGCAGGAACAGCAGGCGTGCGCCATCGAGGCCCGGAATCGGCAGCAGGTTCATGATGCCCAGATTGATGGAAATCAGCGCCAGGGCATTGATGAACGCCGAGAAGCCGTAGGTGGAAACCTGCTCACTCACGACCGCAACCGTACCAACCACGCCGCCCACATCGTTCAGCCCTTCGCCCGTTGTGACCATATTGCTCAGCGCCTGCCAGATGGACGTTGCCGCATAGACGCAGCTGTCCCAGCTCTGGCGCATCGCTTCGCCCGGGCCGATTGGGCGAATCTCGTCCAGCGCCCGATTGGCAATCTGTACGCCAATCAGTGGCCGTCCGACTTCCTCGTTATACGCCGCCGTCATTTCCAGCGTCACATATTCCTCGCCACGCAGCACCACCAGCTGCATCTTGTCTTCACCGGCCGCGGCGACCAGCCGGGTCACGTCCGTTGCCGCATTGTCCTGCGCGACGGATGTGCCGTTGACGGACAGCACCACGTCGCCGGCCTGCATGCCAGCCACATAGGCCGGGCCGTTGGGCGTCACATCGGCAATCACGGCCTGATACACCAGCGCACCATTGCACCAGAAGTACACAAACAGCACCAGCAGCGGCAACAGGAAGTTCAGCCCAGGGCCCATCACGACCGACAGCATGCGCTTCCACACCGGCTGACGGTAGAACGCGCGCGGATCGTCCACAGACTTGCCCGTTGCGTCATCCTCGCCATAAAACATGCAATAGCCGCCCAGCGGAAAGCAGCGCAGGGAGAACTTCGTGCCGGACTTGCCCGTCCAGCCAATCAGCTTCGGCCCGAAGCCGATGGCGTACTCCTGCACCTCAATGCCCGTAATCCGTGCAAAGAAGAAATGACCAAATTCATGAACGGTAATCAGAATGCCCAGCAGCAGAATCGCTGCCAATATGGATAGAATGCTCATAGCCTTCCTCTCTGATATTTATTGCAGGGCAAGCTGCTCGGCAATGCGCCGTGCCTGCTGATCCGCCGCGAAAATGTCCTCCAGCGTCGCCGCCGGCAGATGTCCGCACGTGTCCAGCGTCCCTTCCACAATGCGGTTAATATCCCCAAAGGCAATCTTATCATGCAGGAAGGCATCCACCGCCACCTCATTGGCGCCATTGAGCACCGTACAGGCCGCGCCGCCCGCATTCATGCACGTCACCGCCAGCCGCAGCGCCGGGAAGCGCTCCGGATCGCCCTTTTCAAACGTCAGCGACCCGATAGAGAAGAGATCCAGCGGCTTGATGCCCGTCGTCACGCGACGCGGGTACGTCATGGCATAGGCAATCGGCACGCGCATATCCGGCACACCCATCTGCGCCAGCACAGCGCCGTCGGCAAATTCCACCGCCGAATGGATGATGCTCTGCGGATGCACGACCACCTGAATCTTTTCCGGCGGCACATCAAAGAGCCAGTGCGCCTCAATCATTTCCAGCGCTTTGTTGAACATGCTGGCCGAATCAATGGTGATTTTCGATCCCATCGCCCAGTTGGGATGATTGAGCGCCTGTGCGCGCGTGGCATGCTGCATTTCTTCCTTCGTCCAGGTGCGGAACGGGCCACCAGAGGCCGTCAGGAGCAGCTTCGTCACCGGATTGCCGCCAGCTGCCTGCAAGCACTGGAAGATGGCCGAATGCTCGCTATCCACGGGCAGAATCGGCTTGCCAATGCGCTTTGCCGCATCCATCACCAGATGGCCGCCTGTCACCAGCGCCTCCTTGTTGGCCAGCAGCACCTGACGCGATGCCGCCAGGGCATCCATCACGCTCTGCAAGCCTGCGATACCGACCACGCTCACCAGCACCATGTCCGATGGCACTTCAGCCGCCGCCACATGCAGCGCCTCCTTGCCCATCACCCAGCGGCAGAAACGCACATCCTCCGGAATTTCCGACATCGGGATTTCCTGCGTCAGACCGGCCACCTCCGGGCGGAAGGTGCGAACCTGCTCAAACAGCTTTTCGCGGCTGCTGCGCGCCACCAGTGCCGTGACGCGGAATTCGTCGGGATGCAGGCGCACAATTTCAAGCGCCTGTGTGCCGATTGAACCCGTCGAGCCCAGAATTGAAATGGTCTTCATATGCATGCTCCTCCTCAGCGGTGTTGTGGGACAAGGGTGCGGCGCATAGCAATCCACGCCATGCGCCCTCTTTCCAGTGCGGAAAAATTTTCCTTGGAAAGCTTTGTGCGGCAGAATCATTACATTCTCCCGCACAAATCAACAAATGGATTACATCGCCAGCATACGATAGCACAGCATCAGCATCGCCATGAACAATATGCTGTCCAGACGGTCGAGCATGCCGCCGTGTGCCGGGAAGAGGTTGGAAAAATCCTTGATGCCGCAGTGACGCTTGACCAGCGAGAAGAACAAATCGCCCAGCTGACCTGCCACGCCGCCCAGCAGACCCAGCAGCAGGTATTCATACCACGCCGGCAGCACCGCACGGGCCGCACCAGAGAACAGCTGCGCCAAGCCGCCAATCGCCAGCGCCGCCAGCAGCGCGCCCAGCAGGCCGCCAATCGCGCCGGAAACCGTCTTGTTCGGGCTGACCGCCGGACACAGCTTGGGACCCTTGAATGCCTTGCCGACCCACATGGCCATGGCATCGGCCATGCAGGGAATGCCGACCATCAGCGCCAGCAGTGTCACCTGCAACGCCTTGGGCGTGATGTCCGTAAAGGAAATGACGCTCATGCCCGGCAGCGCAATGGTCAATAGCGGCAGCATGCTCAGCGCCGCATCCTCCAGCTTCGGTTCGTTGCGGAAAATCACGCACAGCATGGTCAGGAAGCAGATGCCCATAATAATCGGCAACATCATCTTCGTCCCAAACAGCAGCGTCAGGGGCAGCGACGCCACCATGCCCAGCCAGGTCGGCCAGGACACCGGACGATGTCCGGCCTGCGTCAGGGCGTGAAACTCCTCCTGCACGCCAAAGCAAATCACAACCATCACCACAATGGCCACTACCCAGCCGCCAATCAGAACCACCAGCGCTGCGGCCAGCGCCAGTAGCAGACCAATGACTGTTTTTTGATTCATGGGTTATTCCTCCTCAATACGCCATGATGCTATATCATCTCTTTTGTAGCATAGCATGGGCATAAGAACCAAGTGTGAACTTCATCGTCCCTGTGCGTGTTTTTTATCATACTAATTTGCGTCTATGTCATGGGGTAGATGAAAATTAGGATCAGGACAAGCGCTTGCCAAAGCGGCGTTCGCGGCCGCCAAAGGCAATAAGAGCCTCGTCATAATCCGCGACGCTGAAATCCGGCCAAAGCACGGTCGGGAATTCAAACTCCGCATACGCACATTGCCACAGCAGGAAATTGCTCAGGCGCATCTCGCCGCTGGTGCGAATCATCAAATCCACATCCGGCTGACCAGCCGTGTAAAGCTGGTCGGCAAAGGCATCCTCATCAATCTGGTCGATTGTGCATTCGCCACGGGCCACCTTTTCGGCCAGCAAACGCGCCGCACGCGTCAATTCCGCACGACCGCCGTAGTTCAGCGCAATATTCAGTCGCAGACCTGTGTTGTCCGCCGTGCGACGCTCGGCCTCTATCATGGCTTCGCGCTGCTTTTCCGGCAGCGCCGATTTGTCGCCCAGAATCAGGATACGAACGTTCTTCTCGTCCAATTCATCAATTTCGGATGCGAAGAAGTCCAAAATCAGCTGCATCAGTGCGCCGACCTCTTCGGGAGAGCGCTTCCAGTTCTCCGTGGAGAAGGCATAAATGCTCAGCGCCTCAATTTTCAGATCGTCGGTGTGGCGAATCACCTCACGCAGCGTTTCCGTGCCCTGGCGATGCCCCATGGCGACGTTCAGGCGGTGCTTTTTTGCCCAGCGGCCGTTGCCATCCATGATAATGGCCACGTGGCGCGGCAGCTTCTGGAATTCCTCGCGCGTCATGGCATGATGGGGATGATGTGTGCGTTTGTGCATGCGCTCCTGCATTTTTTGCAGCCATGCGTTTGCCATCGTTTCTTCCTCCTGATGCGGTTCTCCCGCTGGATAAAGGAAATGCGCAGACTTCCGCAGGGAAGACTACGCATCGCCTTGCTTTTACCTTATCGTGCCGTCTGTAATTCGTCCTCAAAGCGGCTGACCGTCAGGGCGTTGCCGCGCACACGGATGACACGAACCGTTCCCTGCTCGCGGCCCTTGGGCGGCTGCGTCCAGACAATCTCCGGTACAAATCCGTGCGCCTCACAGACTTTGAGCGCATCTTCCAGGCGCATGCCCAGCACTTCTTGCACTTCCACGGAGTCTTAGACCTCCATGATTTCCTTTTCCTTCGCCGTGCAGATGGCGTCGATGTCCTTGATTGCCTTGTCGGTAATCTTCTGGGCATCCTCTTCGCCCTTGCGCTGCTCGTCCTCGGTGATGAGGGAGTCCTTCTTGAGCTTCTTGATCTGCTCAACCGCGTCGCGGCGGATGGAGCGGACAGCCACCTTAGCAGCCTCAGCGCTCTTGCGGGCCATCTTGGTCAGCTCCTTGCGGCGCTCCTCGTTCAGGTCCGGGAAGACCAGACGAACGACTTCACCGTCGTTGGTCGGGTTCAGGCCCAGGTCGCTCTTCTGAATGGCCTTTTCAATGGCAGAAATCATCTTCTTTTCCCAGGGCTTGATGGTAATCATGCGCGCTTCGGGAACGTTGATGTTGCCCACCTGCGCCAGAGGCGTGGGCGTGCCATAGTAGTCCACCGTGATGCGATCCAGCACGCGCGGATTGGCGCGGCCAGCACGCAGGCTGGTCATTTCATTCTGGTAAACCGCGATGCTCTTGGACATTTTCTCCTTCGCACCATCGAGAATTTCCTTCATCGTCATAGATAAAAACCTCCTTCTTATCGGGGGAATTGCTTGCACTACCTATTGTATACGGTTTTTTGAAAAATGGCAAGAGGAATTTGCATGTGCGGCATGATTTTCCGCCATTCTTCGCGTTTTTTATGGATGGACAAACGTGCCCATGTCACTGCCTTCCAGCACGGCAATCAGGTTTTCCGGCACGTCCAGACCAAACACGCGAACCATCGGCACCTTGTTCTCCGCGCACAGCGCAAAGGCCGCCGCGTCCATGACCTTCAGGCCCTGCTGAAGCGCCTCACGGTAGGTGATGTCGTGAATCAGGGTCGCCGTGGCATCCACACGCGGGTCAGCGGTGTACACACCATCGATGTTCTTGGCCATCAGGATGGCATCCACCTCCATCTCAATGGCACGGAGCGCAACCGCCGTGTCGGTGGAGAAGAACGGATTGCCCGAGCCAGCCGCGAAAAGCACCACGCGCCCCTCGGACAGATAGCGACGCGCCGTCATGGCATTGAACGGCTCACAGAAGCGGTTCATATCCACCGCAGACATGACCACCGCATCCACGCCTTCCTTGCGCAGGGCATCGGCCATGCACAGGCAGTTAATCACCGTGCCGAGCATGCCCATCTGGTCGGCCGTGACCGCATCCATATTCGCCGCAGGGCCCTGACGGCCACGCCAAATGTTGCCCGCGCCAATCACGATACCAATCTGCGTGCCCATATCGGCCATCTTCTTAATCACAGAAGCCGTGCGGTGGACCTGATCGAAGTCAAACAAATCATTGCCCGTTTTGAGGGCTTCACCAGAGAGCTTGAGCAAAACACGCTGATATACAGCCATGAGAGTTCCTCCTTTTGTTTCTGTTGCGGACGTGACGCCTTTCCTGCACATCAGTTGATGTCCGTGCGCAGCTTCTTGAATGCTACGTCGTCCTCCTGCGACCAGAAGTCGTCGAATTGCTCCTCCTCCCAGGGCAGCAGGGGCAATTCATCCATCATGTGCGGATTCCAGTCAGCATCCTCATCGGGTGTGCGCTGCTCATCAGATGAAAGGCCATGCAATGGGCCTTCGGGTGCAGACGGCTTGGATTTCACATGCCTGTTCCGTTTCTTTTTTTCTGTCAAAGCAACGCACTCCTTTCTTTTCTCCCGCAAAAGCAGGGAATGCGATTTTCTCCATCCCCTATTGTACTCCATACGGCCCTTTTTTTCAAGAGGTCCACACGTCTTTCCAAGGGGCAATTGTGGCATTGTTTGATGTGGCATCGAAAAAGGGAAACCGCAGTTTCCCGCAGCTTCCCTTTGTCAATGCATATTTTCGCCAGCGGAAAGTGCAATTAAGCCTTCTGCATCGCGGCGATTTCCGCGGCCAGGTCGTCCTTGCGCTTCTCGATGCCTTCGCCGCGCTCGAAACGGGCATAGCGAATGATGTCCAGCGTGGTGCCGGCAGCCTTGGCGGTCTCGTTCATCAAAGAAGTGATGGTCTTGTCGCCGTCCTTGACGAACAGCTGGTCCAGCAGGCACACTTCCTTGTAGTACTTCTCGATCTGGCCCGCAACGATACGGTCCACAATCTTCTCGGGCTTGCCGGATTCCAGAGCCTTCGCGCGCTGGATTTCGGCTTCCTTCGCCAGCTTGTCAGCGTCCACTTCCTCGCGGCGCACAGCCTCGGGCTTGGCAGCCGCAATCTGCAGGCACACGTCGTGGGCGAATTCCTTCACCAGGTCGGAATTCTTGCCAGCCTCATCGGTCGCAACCTCGACCATGACGCCAACCTTGCCACCCATGTGGATGTAGGAAGAAACGACGCCTTCGGTCTGATAGCGCTCGAAGCGGCGGACGGTGATCTTTTCGCCGATCGCAACGGTCGCATCGGAGATCATGTCTTCGATGGTCTTGCTCTCGTCGTCAACGAACTTCTGCTTCATCAGCTCGTCCAGATCAGCCGGGTTGGCCATCGCAACGTGCTTAGCAACAGAATTCGCGAAATCCTTGAACTTATCGGTGTTGGCAACGAAGTCCGTCTCGCAGTTGACTTCCACCAGCGCGCCGGTGCAGCCGCAGGGCGTCATGTAAGACACGACAGCGCCTTCCGCAGCGATACGGCCAGCCTTCTTAGCAGCCTGAGCCAGGCCCTTTTCACGCAGCCAGTCGATGGCCTTGTCCATGTCGCCATCATTTTCCATCAACGCCTTCTTGCAATCCATCATGCCAGCGTTGGTGCGCTCACGAAGCTCCTTGACCAGAGCAGCAGTGATATTCGCCATAAGTTTCATCCTCCAAATCTGTTCTTATTCAAGTGAAAAACGGTTTGGATTACTCCTCGGTCTTCTCCACGGGAGCTTCTTCCGCAGACTGTTCGCCCTGCTTGCCTTCCAGCACAGCATCGGCCATCTTGCCCGCGATCAGCTTGACAGCGCGGATAGCGTCGTCGTTGCCGGGGATGACATAGTCGATTTCGTCCGGATCGCAGTTGGTGTCAACGATACCAACGATCGGGATGTTCAGGATGCGAGCCTCGGTCACAGCGATGTGCTCCTTGCGGGGATCGACCACGAACAGAGCGCCGGGCAGCTTCTTCATCTCGCGGATACCGCCGATGTTCGCTTCCAGCTTTTCACGCTCAGCCTTGAGCTGGATGACTTCCTTCTTGGGCAGCAGCTCGAACTGGCCATTGGCCTCCATCTTATCGATGTCGTTCAGGCGGCGGATACGGGTCTGGATGGTGCGGAAGTTGGTCAGCATGCCACCCAGCCAACGGTTGTTGACATAGTACATGTTGCAGCGCTTGGCTTCGGACTCGATGGACTCCTGAGCCTGCTTCTTGGTGCCGACGAACAGGATGGTCTTACCCTGCATCGCGGTATCGCGGATGAAGGCATACGCTTCATCGATCTTGCGAACGGTCTTCTGCAGGTCGATGATGTAGATGCCGTTACGCTCAGTGAAGATGTACTGAGCCATCTTGGGGTTCCAACGACGGGTCTGATGACCGAAGTGGACGCCAGCTTCCAGGAGCTGCTTCATAGAAATGACTGCCATGGTAAATTTCCTCCTTGTTTTAACCACCCTTTGTCCCTTTGTGGCAACTCACTACGGGGAATTCCATAGCACAAGGACCACAGGACAAAGGTGCGTAGTCTAGGAGATTATAGCACAAACAAGATTGTTTTTCAACTGTTTTTTGGACTTTTTCGCAACTTTTTTCCCTGTAAGCCCACCAAAGTAAAGCCTTTCACGCGGAAACAGTCATTATATCGCGCCAACCCCATCGCAAAATGGGTTTCGAAAGGGCCGAATGAAACGAGACGAAGTCTCCCCTTCGCAGGTCAAGGGCAGCGCCCT